>CAUSCY010000054.1:0-42312 GCA_963529995.1 uncultured Massilia sp.
CACCGGAAGACAAGCTGGTCGTCGCACGCGCTCGCAAGATGCAGCGTTTCCTGTCGCAGCCGTTCCACGTCGCCGAAGTCTTCACCGGCGCACCGGGCAAGTACGTTTCGCTGAAGGACACGATCAAGGGCTTCAAGATGATCGCGTCGGGCGAACTGGATCACCTGCCGGAGCAGGCGTTCTACATGGTCGGCACCATCGAAGAAGCGATCGAAAAAGGCAAGAAGCTGGCGTCGTAATCCACGCCTCTTCAAAGGACACACATGGCAAATACCATTCACGTTGACGTCGTCTCCGCCGAAGAGCAGATCTTCTCGGGCGAAGCCGAATTCGTCGCGTTGCCGGGTGAAGCGGGCGAGCTGGGCATCTACCCGATGCACACTCCCCTGATCACGCGCATCCGTCCGGGTGCCGTGCGCATCAAGGTGGCAGGCCGCAGCGACGAAGAGTTCGTGTTCGTCGCCGGCGGCATCCTGGAAGTCCAGCCGAAAGGCGTGACCGTGCTGGCCGACACCGCGATCCGCGGCGCCGACCTGGACGAAGCGAAAGCCCAGGAAGCCAAGCGCATGGCCGAAGAGCTGATGCTGAACAAGGATACGCAGATCGACTACGCCAAGGCGCAAGCCGAACTGGCCGCGGCGATCGCGCAGCTGGCCGCCATTCAGAAACTGCGCTCGCGCGGTCGCTGATACGCTGGTCCAGCGTCATGAAAGGCAGCCTGCGGGCTGCCTTTTTTTATTTGTACGCCTGCCGACTGTTCCGGCCATCCTGCCGTTCGTCGCGATCCCGTGCCGGCTGTCGCATCGACGTTGCCGTCGCAGCCACGCCATCCTAAGCTCGTCCGACTACCACCACCACGAGGGAGCCGCGATGTCCAAGCCGTATGCCGTCTGCGCCGCACTGGCGCTTGCCATGCCTTTCACCTCCGCCTTTGCCCAGGATGCGGCTGCCCGCATCGATGCCACCCTGGCCGCCGCCTACAAGCCCGACCAGCCCGGCGCCACCGTCATCGTGGTCAAGGACGGCAAGACCGTGCTGCGCAAGGCCTACGGCATGGCCGATACGGCGGGCAAGGTCGCGCTGGCGCCGGACACGCCCATGCGCCTGGGTTCCATCACTAAGCAGTTCACGTCCACCGCGATCCTGATGCTCGTCGACGAGGGCAAAGTGAAACTGGACGACGACATTACCGTCTACCTGCCGGACTATCCCGCGCACGGCAAGAAGATCACCGTCGAGCACCTGCTCACGCACACGTCGGGCATCCCCAGCTACACGGGCAAACCGGGCTATGTGGCGAACATGGACAAGGACGTCACCGTCGCCGGCATGATCGACACCTTCAAAAACGATCCGCTCGAATTCGATCCCGGCACGCGCTACAAGTACAACAACTCGGGCTACTTCCTGCTCGGCGCCATCGTCGAGAAGGTGTCCGGCATGCGTTACGACGAATTCGTCGCGCAGCGGATCTTCGTGCCGCTGGGGATGACGCGCACGGCCTACGAGGGCCACGAGCGCGCGAAGTATGTGCGCGCTATCGGCTACAGCGGCAAGGATGGCGCGTTCGCGCCCAGCGCGGCGCTGAGCATGACGCAGCCGTACGCCGCCGGCTCCATCGTCTCCACCGTCGACGACCTGGCGAAGTGGGATGCCGCCGTCTCCAGCGGCAAGCTGCTCAAGGGCGCAAGCTGGCAACGCGCCTTCACGTCGTACACGCTCGCGGGCGGCAAGGCGACGGGGTATGGCTACGGCTGGCAGGTCGGCAGGCTGCGCGGCGTGCCGATGGTCGGCCATGGCGGCGGCATCAACGGCTTCAATACCTTTGCGCTGCGCCTGCCGTCGGAGAAGCTGTACGTCGCCGTGTTGAGCAATACGGATTCCGGCACCACGCCCGCTTCCGACGCCGCCTTCCGCGCCGCCGCCATCGCCATGGACAAGCCGTTCCCGGACTACCAGGCGGTGACGCTGCCGGCCAGGGCGCTCGATGCGGCCAGCGGCACCTACCGCAACGAGGACGGCGTCAAGCGCACCTTGCGCCGCGAGGGGGACCGCTTCGTCATGCAGCGCGAGGGACGGCCGGCCGTCACGCTGCAGGCCTTTTCCGAGACGGGCTTCTTCATTCCCGGCTCGCTGACCTGGCTGGAAGTGACGCCCGGTGCCGACGGCAAGGCGTCCGGCATGATCCTGCATCAGCCGGACGAGGATCAGGTACATCAGCGCAGCGGCGACGCTTGATGAACGTCGTCCCTGTGCAGGCAGGGACCCAAGTTTTGCGCGCGCTATCGAAACGTGAACAACATTGGGTCCCTGCCTTCGCAGGGACGACGCTGGTCAGCGTACGTGTTCGTCCTGCCGGACCCGTTCCTGCGCCAGCCTGAGCGCCACCTTGTGCCGGAAATACCCTTCCTGCACATAGCGGTACAGGTTCGCGCCGGGGCACACGGTGCGGCTGGAGTAGTCGCGGTGCGTGCGGATGCCGTCCAGCCCCACGTGGTATTTGGCGGCCAGCAGCGCCATCAGCGCGACGACGGCATCGAGCTGCTGCCGGTTCGGCTCGACCTCCTCGAAATTCCCCACCACCTCGATCAGCGCATGGCCGGTGGGGTCGTATTCCGTGTTCGTGTCGCCCGCGTAGGCGATGTCGCGGCCCGCGTAGATGCGGCCGTCGAGGTCGATGATGTAGTGGTAGGGGATGTCGAGCCAGCCCTTGGTCGTGCGCGACCATGCCTGCAGATTGCGCAGGTAGCGGCGCGGATCGGTGCCGGGCGCGAACGGTTCGCCCTGGTGGTGCAGGGTGATGTGAGTGATCACCTGCGTTCTCGCCCGCGCGGCGTCTGCCGGCGTGCCGCCCCAGTCCTGCACGGGCACGATGGCGCGTTCGACGTCGGCCAGCGCCTGCGCGCGCACGGACGCGCCGCAGGCAAGCGCCAGCAGGCAGCACAGGAGCGACAGGAGCGAACGCGGGAAGGCGAGGGCGGGGCGCAAGGACATGCCGCCATCTTTCCATATTCATGCGGGACGGGCAACACTTGCAGGGATGCGCCGGGATGGCGGGCGAACCTGATAAGCTGGCGATAACGACAACACTACGCCAAGAACCGTCATGCGAACCATCGAACAGATCCTGCACGCCGCCAAGAACATTGCCGTCGTCGGCTTGTCCAACAAGCCGGAACGCGCCAGCCACGAAGTGGCCAGCTACCTGCAGCAGCAGGGCTACCGCATCCTCCCCGTCAATCCCGCCTATGCCGGCCAGGAGCTGCTCGGCGAAAAAGTCCACGCCACGCTGCAGGAAGCGGCCGACATGCTGGCGCAGGACGGCCAGCACATCGACGTGGTCGACGTCTTCCGCAAGCCGGAAGAGGTGCCGCCCATCGCCAAGGACGCGATCGACGTGCGTGCCGGCGCCCTGTGGATGCAGCTCGGCATCGAGAACCAGGTGGCGGCCGACCTCGCGCGCGCCGCGGGCCTGGACGTGGTCATGAACCACTGCATGCTGATCGAGCACCGCAAGATGGCGGCCGGCGCATGAAGACGGCGCTCGAACGCTTCCGCGCACCCAAGGACCTGAAACTCGACGACAAGACGGCCAGCGAGACCCCGCTGCGCAAGAACGGCAACGGTAAAGGCAACGGCAAGGCCGAGATCAAGGAGCGCGAGCGAGCGCTTACTGCCGAACTGACGGGCCAGGTCGCCAAGCTGCAGGAAAAGCTGTACGCGGCGCGCGAGAAGAAGCTGCTGCTGGTGCTGCAGGGGATGGATACCTCGGGCAAGGACGGCACCGTCAGCGCGCTGTTCTCCCAGATCAATCCGATGGGCCTGTCGTCGACGGCCTTCACGGCGCCCACGGCGCGCGAGCAGGCCCACGATTTCCTGTGGCGCATCCACCCGCACGTGCCGGGCAAGGGCGAGATCGCGATCTTCAACCGCAGCCACTACGAGGACGTGCTGGTGCCGCGCGTCATGGGCCAGATCGATGGCGACGAGTGCGAGCGCCGCTACGCCCAGATCCGCGACTTCGAACGCCTGCTGTCGGAATCCGGCACCACCATCGTGAAGGTTTTCCTGCACCTGTCGAAGGAGGAGCAGAAGCAGCGCCTGCAGGAGCGCCTGGACGACCCGGAGAAGCACTGGAAGTTCGACCCGGCCGACCTCGTCGCGCGCGCGAAGTGGGACGATTACCAGAAGGCCTATGCGGATGCGATCAATGCCACCGATCGCGACCACGCGCCCTGGTACGTGGTGCCGGCCGATTCCAAGACCCATCGCAACCTGATCATCGCGCACCTGATGCTGGAGACGATGCAGGGCATGCAGCTGGAATGGCCGGAACCGAAGGCCGACCTGGCCAAGGTGCGCATCGACTGAACGTTCGCGTGGGCGCGGGGCGCCCACCCTACATGCCCACGTCTTGGCATAGAATGAAGTTCTTTCAACCTCGTTCGAGCGCTTCCATGTCCAAGACCCTCGCCCTGCTGTTTTCCGCCGGCGCCGCCGTTGCCGCCGTCGCCACCGCGCCCGCGCAGGCGCAATCGAGCGCCCCGGCCCAGCCTGCGTCCGCGTCGCCAGCTGCAGCCGCCAGCTGCCCCGCCGTGCTGCACCACAGCTTCAAGCGCCTGCAGGACGAGGTGCCGCAGGACCTGTGCCAGTATGCCGGCAAGGTGGTACTGGTGGTGAACACGGCCAGCTATTGCGGCTACACCAAGCAGTACGAGGGCCTGGAAAAACTGTATTCGAAATACGCGCCGCGCGGCCTGGTGGTGCTGGGCTTCCCGTCCAACGATTTCAAGCAGGAAGACGCCGACGCCAAGAAGATCGCCGACCTCTGCTACAACACCTACGGCGTGAAGTTCCCGATGTTCGCCAGCACCGTGGTCTCCGGGGACAAGGCGAACCCGCTGTACACGGAACTGATCAAGGCGACGGGCAACCAGCCCAAGTGGAACTTCAACAAATACCTGATCGGGCGCGACGGCAAGGTCACGGACTACTTCCCCAGCAAGGTGACGCCGGAGGATCCGGCGCTGGTGGGCAAGATCGAGAAGGCGCTGGGCAGCTGATCCGCGCTACTCAAGTAACGTCACACAACGTCGTCCCTGTGCAGGCAGGGACCCAAGGTGTGCATCCGAAGTCGGTCATTCAAACGAGCTGACTTCGATGACGAAATTGGGTCCCTGCCTTCGCAGGGACGACGCGTTTATGGTTCTGGTCGATTTTGATGCACATCAACGATTTTGTTGTTGCCAATCAATAGACTTCTCTTCGCTGAACAACACAACGCGAAGAAAGGTAACACCATGAACAAGTCGATGCTGAAACTGATGATTGCCGCACTGGGCCTGGGCGCTGTCGCCGCGCCCGTCATGGCGCAGGAATCGCCGTGGCTGGTGCGAGCGCGCGCGGTGCACATCGATCCGGCCGACAAGTCCGATCCGGTCGGCGGCGTCGGCGCCAGCGACCGCATCCACGTCGAAGACAAATGGATTCCGGAAGTCGACATCTCGTACTTCTTCACCCCGAACTGGGCGGCCGAACTGATCCTGACTTATCCGCAGAAGCACACCGTCACGCTGGACGGTGCCAGCATCGGCAGCTTCAAGCACCTGCCGCCGACGCTGACGCTGCAGTACCACTTCCTGCCGGGCGCTACCATCGACCCGTACGTCGGCGCCGGTATCAACTACACGCTGCTGTCCAAGGTGCACCTGCTGAACGGTGCCGGCAGCCTCGAACACGACAGCGTCGGCGGCGCCATCCAGGCCGGCATCGACTTCAAGATCGACAAGCAATGGTCGTTCAACGTCGACGTCAAGAAAGCCCAGATCCGCAGCGACGTGATGATCGGCGGCGCCAAGGCCAGCCGCGTGAAGGTCGATCCGGTGCTGTTCGGCGTGGGCGTCGGCTACCGCTTCTGATGCACTCCTGATGGTCCCCTGAATGCCGCTTTCTCCAAAAGCGTGCCGGCGTATTGTTCAACCTATCCGCCGGCTTTACAACCGGCCTCGCGCCGGTTTTTTTTTTGCTCAGCGCACCAGCACGGCCTTCAAGGGACCGCGCAGCGCATTGCACACGACGATCTCCTGCGCACGTTCCAGGGTCTCGCGCGTGATCGGCACCTCGATCGCATTCCAGGCCGGGTCTTCCAGCAGCAGCGCGCGCATCACGCCGGGCAGCAGGCCGGCCGATAGCGGCGGCGTGACCCAGCGTCCGGCCACGCGCACGAACACGTTGCTGCGTCCGCCCTCGGTGAGCTCGCCGCGTTCGTTGAAGAACAGCGTGTCGAAGGCGCCCTGCGCCTCGGCCGCGCGCCAGCCGGCGTCGTAGCGCGCACGCACGCTGGTCTTGTGACGCAGGAACAGGTCGCTCGAGCGAACCGGGTCGTCCGCCAGCATCAGGCGTACCGGTTCGCCGGAATCGCCCAGCGGCGCCAGCGCGCCCGTCTGCACGATCACTTCGCCGTTGGCCAGCAGCGCGAGGCGCAGGCGGTGCGGCACGCCGGGCGGCAGCACGGCGCAGGCGGCGATCACGCCGGCGTGCACGAGGTCCTCGCCGAACGGATAGCCGAAGTAAGCGCTGGACGCGCGCAGGCGCGCCAGGTGGCGGTCCAGGTGGCGGCAGCCGTCCTCGCGTGTGGCATGCATCGTCTCGAACAGTTCGAACTCGCTCGGCAGGCCCGTCAGGAAGCGCGCCTTCAGGCGGCACTCGGCATATTCGGCGGCGGCCACGCTGTCGTGGACGATGCCGGCGCCCACGCCCAGTTCGCCGCGCCGCACGCCCGCCTGTTCCGGCTGCAGCACCAGCGTGCGGATCGGCACGGAGAGACAGAAGTCGCCGACGGCGGCACCCGCGGCCGGCGGATCGATCCAGCCGATCGCCCCCGTGTACACGCCGCGCGCGGCCGGCTCCAGTTCCTGGATGATTTCCATCGTGCGGCGCTTGGGGGCGCCGGTGATCGAGCCGCACGGGTACAGCGCCTCGAAGATGTCGTTCAGGGACGCGTCCTGGCGCAACTGCGCCTGCACGGTGGAGGTCATCTGCAGCACGCTGCCGTAGCGCTTCACCTCGAACAGCGCCGGCACGCCGACGCTGCCGGTGCGCGCGACGCGTCCCAGGTCGTTGCGGAGCAGATCGACGATCATCAGGTTCTCGGCGCGGTTCTTCGGATCGGCCGCCAGCTGCTGGGCGCGTACCTCGTCCAGGCCGGGGTCGTCGGCCGCGTCGGCCGCCGGCGCCGTGCCCTTCATCGGCCGCGCCAGCAGGCGTCCCGCGTCGTGGCGCATGAACAGTTCCGGCGACAGCGACGCCACGGTGCGTCCGTCGGGCAGCCCGATCAGCGCGCCGTAGGGCACCGGCTGGCGCGCACGCAAACGCGCATACAGCGCGAACGGCGAGCCGAAGGCGTCGAAGCGCAGGCGATAGGTGTAGTTCACCTGGTAGGTGTCGCCGGCGGCGATGTACGCGCGGATACGATCGATCGCGCGCGTAAACGCCGCTTCGTCGACGTTGGCATGCACGGCGGCGATGCCGGCCGGTCCGGCGTCCGCGCCATCCTGCGCGCGCTGCGCCAGCCATTCCTGGACCTGTTCGCCGTCGAGCATCGCCACGCGTTCGAACAGCAGCACCTGCGCCAACGGCGCCTGGCCCTCGAGCGGGTGCGTGGCCACGCCCAGCAGCTGTTCTCCCAGTTCGTAGGTCAGCACGGGCACTGCGTGCAGGCCGCGTCGCAGCGCTTCCTGCAGGCCGGTCAGGAGTTTCGGCCAGTCTTCGATGCGCGTGCACGCGAGCATGCCGGCATGGCCTTCGTACAGGCGCGAACGAGCCTGGCGCCGGCCTTCCGGGCTGGCATCGTCGAGCAGGGCGAAGACGGGCAGGGTGCCGGGATCGAGGTCCATGGAATCAAGCCGGCATCAAGCCGCAAGCAGCAAGGCCAGCTGCACGGGGCTGTTCTCTCCCGGCTGCTGCTTGAAGCCGCTCTTGGCGAAGCGATGCCAGCGTCCCGTCACGTAGGACACCAGCATGGCGGCGCGCGCGGCCACGTCTTCCTCGCGGCCGTGGCCTTGGGTGACGGCCAGGCGCAAGGCCTGCTTGAACGCCAGTTCGACCTTGTCGTAGAACTGGTTCATGCGCAGTTGCAGGCGCTCGTCCTCGCCGACGAGGGCGTCGCCGATCAGCACGCGCGTCATGCCGGGATTGTTGGCGGAGAAGGCCAGCAGCATCTGCAGCATCGCGTGCGCTTGCGCGACGCCATCTTCCTCGCGCTCGGCGATCTGGTTGATCACGCCGAACACGCTCGATTCGATGAAGTCGATCAGGCCCTCGAACATCTGGGCCTTGCTGGCGAAATGGCGGTACAGCGCGGCTTCGGAGACCGACAGCTTGGCCGCCAGCGCCGCCGTCGTGATCTTCTCTCCCCTCGGGTGCTCGAGCATCGCCGCCAGCGCCTGGAGGATCTGCAGCTTGCGCTGGCCTGGCTTGGTGCTTGCCATGTCGTTATGTGTCTTTCAGGTGGGTTTGGACTGGAGTTCGTTTAGCGCAGCCGGTTCATGCGTGCCGGCAGTCGAAGTACCGATTTTACTTTGACATCGACGTAGGCGGGACGTTTGATGATTTTAGGCAACGGTGCCTTGCCGATCGGATCGCTATAGCGTAGATATTGCGTGACCCAGGCGGTACGCAATCCGAGCTGCTTGGCGTGGCGCAGGTTGACCAGCGTGTCCTCGACCAGGATGCAGCGCCGCGGCGCCAGGCCGTGCTTGCGCAGCAGGCGGCGCAACATCAGTTTGGACGGCTTGGGGCGCAGCTGGCCGTGCACGCGCATGTCCTCGATGGCGATGTGGTGGGCGAAATGGCGCTGCAGGCCGATCTGGCGCACGACGCCCGTCGAATAGGCGGTCGGCGCATTCGTCAGCAGGATCTTCCGGCCCGGCAGCCGGCGCAGGAGTTTCGCGAGACCGCGTTCGAAGCGCACCAGGTCCTGCAGCGCGCCGATGTCGTGGGTCTCGCGCAGGAAGTCGGCCGCATCGACGTGGTGGTGGCGGATCATGCCCAGCAGCGTGGCGCCGTAGCGCTTCCAGTAGCCGATGCGCGCCGCGTCCACCGCTGCGCGGCTGGCGGGCGTGGTGCCGTCGCCCAGCACGCGCGCGATATACGTGTTCATGTTGGCGCTGATCGCCGGGAAGATCGCGTGCGAGGCGTCGTGCAGGGTGTTGTCCAGGTCGAACAGCCAGACGGGGGAGGGAGATGTGGGCACGGAGGGCAGTTGATGTGACGGTTGGCCAATCGAACGTCATCCCCGCGCAGGCGGGGATCCATGCTGACGATGTGCAGCCTCAGCATGGGTTCCCGCCTACGCGGGAACGACGGAGGTGAAGATTTTAGCGGAATGGATGGCAGAAATAAAAAATGCTCCCCGAAGGGAGCATTCTTTAATAAATCCTGGCGGAGCGGACGGGGCTCGAACCCGCGACCCCCGGCGTGACAGGCCGGTATTCTAACCAACTGAACTACCGCTCCAGGTGGTGCCCTTGACGTGGATTGAACACGTGGCCTCTCCCTTACCAAGGGAGTGCTCTACCACTGAGCTACAAGGGCATCAAGTCGACTTTACAGAGACTTACGCCGCTGCAAAATTTCAGTGAGACCGGATCATAGTGCCAAAGGCCTGTTCGGTCAAGACTTCAAGCAACAAAGAGTGTTCGATGCGGCCGTCGATGATGTGCACGGTATTGACGCCCGACTTGGCGGCATCCAGCGCCGACGAGATTTTCGGCAGCATGCCGCCCGAAATCGTGCCGTCCGCGAACATCTCGTCGATCTCGCGCGCCGACAGGTCGGTCACCAGATTGCCCTGCTTGTCCTGCACGCCGGCGATATTGGTCATCATGATCAGTTTCTCGGCCTTCAGGATTTCCGCGATCTTGCCGGCGACGACGTCGGCATTGATGTTGTAGGCCTGGCCGTCCTGGCCGAAGCCGATCGGCGAGATGATCGGGATGAAGGCGTCGTCCTGCAGGGCTTTCACCACCGCCGGATTGATCGCTTCGATTTCACCGACGAAGCCGATGTCGAGGAATTCGCCCGGCTTGTCCTTGTCCGGCATCGCCATCTTGCGTGCGCGGATCAGGCCGCCGTCCTTGCCGGTCAGGCCCACGGCCTGGCCGCCGTAGTGGTTGATCAGCATGACGATGTCCTGCTGGACTTCGCCGCCCAGCACCCACTCGACCACTTCCATGGTCTCTTCGTCGGTGATGCGCATGCCTTGCACGAAGGTGCCTTGCTTGCCGATCTTCTTCAGCGCGTTGTCGATCTGCGGACCGCCGCCGTGCACGACCACGGGATTCATGCCGACCAGTTTCAGCAGGATGACGTCGCGCGCGAAGCCGTGCTTCAGGCGCTCGTCGGTCATCGCGTTGCCACCGTATTTGATGACGATGGTTTTACCGTGGAAATTACGGATGTAGGGGAGAGCCTCGGCCAGGATCTGCGCCTTGATCTGCGGCGAGACCGCAGTCAGGTCATTGTTCTGGTCGTCGCCCGTCAGATTGGTCAGCATAGCGTTCATTGGGGGTCAAAAAAAGAATGTGCGAGATTTTACGGCAACACGGCCTCGCCAGGGGTTTTATGGGATGCTCGATGTTGTATTTTCTGGGGCCCGACGTTAAGGTGGATTACATATGGATACAACCCTCCCATTTTTCGCCCGGCGGCGGTGCATCCCCGGCATGCCGGAGACGTCCGCATGAGTACCTGCGCGCGTTGTGGCGCAACGTTCGGCTGTGCGATGGCCGACCGAGAGGGGAACGGCAGCGGCGAACCGTGCTGGTGCACGCAGTTGCCGCCCGTCGTTCCGGTGCCGACGCCGGACGGGCAAGGCCAGCCTGCCGGCTGCTGGTGCCCGGCCTGTCTGGCACAGCATATCGCGCTTCAGGACAAGGCGGCGCCTGGGACATCCGCTGCGGAGTGAGCGTCAGCGCGCGGTACGGAAGAAACGCATCATTTCGCGGCTCGCGTCCGGCCCCTTGCCGTCCGTATAGGTACCGCGGGCGTCGCCGCCCGACCAGGCGTGACCGGAGCCGTGCACGACCCAGTGCTCGGCGTGGATGGCGCCGTCCGGCAGGCGGTGCACGGTGCGCGTGAAGGCGTGGCCGTCCGGCATCGTGCCCGGCTCGACCACGACGATGTCGGCCGGGTCGCGCCGCCGCGCCGCGATCAGCGCGTCGCCGTTGGCCGGGTGCACGGTGGTGTCGCGGTCGCCGTGGAACACGATGATGGGCAGCGCCTCGCCTTCCGTGTGGCGCGTGCGGAAATCGCCCTTCATCGCTGCCATTGCCGTCGGCAGGTCGTGGGCGGCGGCGAACGGCAGGCCCGAATGCACGCCGACGGCCGCGTACAGGTCCGGATACAGCGTGCCCATGATGGCGGCCATCGCGCCGCCCGCCGACAGGCCCGCCACATAGACCTGGGCGGGATCGACGGCGTAGCGTTCCATGATCTCGCGCGTGATGCCGGCGATCAGCGCCGGTTCTCCCTGGCCGCGCTGCTGGTCGACGGCATTGAACCAGTTCCAGCAGCGCGAAGGATTGGCCTGCTGCGACTGCGCTGGATAGGCAACCAGGCAGCCCTGTTCCTCGGCAATCAGGTTCATGCCCGTGCCGAGGGCGAAATCGTCGGGATTCTGCTGGCAGCCGTGCAGCATCACGAGCAGGGGCGCCGCGCGACCCGCCGCCTGGCCCGTATAGGTGCTGGGCACGTACAGCTTGTACTCGCGCGTGCCGTTCTCGTTGCTGTAGCTGGCGTCGATGAAATGGCCGGGCAGGCCGGCGGCGGCGGCGCCGGTGGACAGCGGCGGCACGTTGAACGGATTGCCGCCCGGCTGGCCGAAGCGGCTCAGCGCGGCCAGCATGTCGGAGACGGGATCGTAGACGGGCTGGTTCGATGCCGGCGCGGGGGCGGAAGCAGACGCTGGGGCGGAAGCAGGCTTGGGCTCGGACGGCGGGTCAGGCGTCCTGGCCTTGGCGGCCGCAGCCTGCATGGCGGTGGCATTCTTGACCGATTCGCGGATGACGCTGCGCGCGACGGAAGGGCCGCGGCGCATCATCGACCGGGTCGCGGCACGCATCTGCGCCAGGAATTTGCTGCTGATGCTCATCGAGACTCCTTTTCGGCGGGAATGGGACGGTGCTCGCATCCCAGTCTTGGTTGCCAAGCTTGCGTCAACCTTACGGAACAAGGTTTCGAATTGCTAGAGCGTAGTCTACCTTGATGTAAAGCTAAACGCGCGCTTGCCGTCCGTCTAGGGTAATCTGCGTGCCATGAAGAGTCACGAACTACTGCCGGAACAGCAGACCCCGGTCCCCTCTCCCTGCATCAGCCTGTGCAAGATGTCGCCCGACACGGGCCTGTGCGAAGGTTGCCTGCGCACCATCGACGAGATCTGCGCCTGGGGCACGGCCGACGACGCCACCAAGCGCGCCATCTGGGCCGAGATCCGCCACCGCGAGGATCAGCTTCCGTTCGATTGAGCGGGGAGGTGCGCGCGCAGGAAGCGTGCGACCTCGCGCACCAGTTCGCCGTCTTCCGGTGCGCCCATGAAGCCGCCGTGCGGCATCGCCTCGAACACGTGCAGTTCGGCGTCGATGCCGGCGCCGCGCAGCACGCGGTGCATGCGCACGGTATTCGACAGGAACAGATCGCGCGTGCCGGATTGCAGGAAGGTCGGCGGGAAGCCCGGCGCGAAATCCCCGAACAGCGGCGACAGGTAAGGGTGGGCGAGGTCGGCCCCGCCCGCGTACAACAGGTTGTTCGCCATCAGCGATCCGGGCAGCACGACGTCGGCCAGGCGGTTCGTCTCGAAGCTGTCGCCCGATTCGGTCAGGTCCGCTTCCGGCGACAGCAGCACCACGGCCGCCGGCAGCGGCAAGCCTTCGTCGCGGGCGCGCAGCAGCAATGCCGCCGCCAGGTTGCCGCCGGCCGAGCGGCCCGCGACGGCGATGCGCTCCGACGCATAGTGCTCCAGCACGTGGCGGTAGGCGGCCAGGCAATCGTCCAGCGCCGCCGGGTACGGGTGCTCGGGCGGCATGCGGTAGTCGACGCCGTAGCACGTCAGGCCGTACTGGTCGGCCTGCAGCCGGGTCGACGCCCGGCAGGCATCGCCGCCGCCGAAGACGAGGGCGCCGCCGTGCAGGTCGATCAGCGCGCAATCGGCGGCGACGGGCTTTTCCGGCCGGGCGACGTGGATGGTGGCGCTGCCGGCAGCGATCGTGGTCACGCCCGCGCGCACGGCCGCCAAGCCGTCGCCGAGGGTGGCGGCATACCAGGCATCGGCGCCGGCCTTCACGCGCTGCCAGCCTGCCAGGTCGTCCGGGGCCGGCATCACGTGCAGGGCATTCACGGGGACGCCGTCCGCATTCACCATGCGCCGCAGGGCGGCTTGCGCTTGTTCGCTGATGGACGTGGGAACGGGCAGCACGCGCTGCGGCAGCATGACGCCGTCGTTGGTATCGCTCATCGGTCTCTCCTGTGGATAGCCGGCAAGCTTACCTCAACGGCAAGGAATTTAGAGCCTCGTATCTAGCACGGTCGTGCTTTTTTGCGCCATAATCGGATCGATAGTCCGATCAACCAACCGCGAGCACACCCATGGCGCTGCCCACCGTCCTGCAAGACCTGTCCTTACCCGTCATCGCTTCGCCGATGTTCATCGCCAGCGGCCCCGCATTGGTGGCCGCGCAGTGCAAGGCCGGCATCGTCGGTTCGTTCCCGGCGCTGAACGCGCGTCCGGCCGAGCTGCTCGACACCTGGCTGACTGACCTGCAGGCCGAATTGAAGGGATTCCAGGACGCCAATCCCGGCAAGAAGGTGGGACCGATCGCCGTCAACCAGATCGTGCACCAGTCGAACGACCGCCTGGCGCACGACGTCGCCGTGTGCGTGAAGCACCAGGTGCCGATCATCATTTCCTCGCTGCGCGCGCCGCCGCAGGAGATGCTGGACGCCGTGCATGCCTACGGCGGCATCGTGCTGCACGACGTGGTCTCGATCCGCCATGCGGAAAAGGCGCTGGAGGCGGGCGTGGACGGCCTGATCCTGGTGGCGGCCGGCGCCGGCGGCCATGCGGGCGCGCTGTCGCCGTTCGCGCTGGTGGGAGAGGTGCGCAAGTTCTTCGCCGGCCCGATCGCGCTGTCCGGTTCGATCGCCACGGGCGATGCCATCCTGGCGGCGCAGGCGATGGGCGCCGACTTCGCCTATATCGGCTCGCGTTGGCTGGCGACGAAGGAGGCCAACGTCAGCGACGCCTACCGCGACGCGATCGTCGAATCGACGGCGGCCGACGTCGTGTACACGAACCTGTTCACGGGCGTGCACGGCAACTACCTGAAGAAATCGATCGTGGCGGCGGGGCTGGATCCGGACAACCTGCCGGTATCGGACAAGAGCAAGATGAGCTTCGGCTCGGGCAGCGCCAAGGCCTGGCGCGACATCTGGGGCGCGGGGCAGGGCGTCGGATTGATGGACGATGTGCCGACGGTGGCGGAGATGGTGGCGCGCTTGAAGGAGCAGTACGAGGCGGCGCGCAAGCGGCTGGCGCTCTAGCCGTCGTCCCTGCGAAGGCAGGGACCCATGCCGACTTTCCGAAGTCGGTACATCGACGTGGTCGAATTCTGAAACTCAGTATGGATCCCCGCCTTCGCGGGGATGACGCTGGTTTGTGACGCAGGTCCGGTCAAGCAGCCGGCGTTTCCGCTTCCACCTGCTTGTCCTCATCCCGGATCACCCACAAGCCCGGCAGATTGCGCCAGTACCCATGCGCATCCATGCCGAATCCCACCACGAACTGGTTCGGGATCGTCAGGCCGACGATGTCCGCCGTCACGGGTTTTTCCTTGCCCAGGTCCTTGTCCGCGAACACGGCCAGGATGACCTCGGCCGCGCCCATGTCGAGCAGGCGCTGCTTCACGTGGGCCAGCGTCTCGCCTTCGTCGAGGATGTCGTCGACGACGATGATGATGCGGCCCTCGACGCTCTGGCGCGGCACCACTTTCCAGACCACTTCGCCGCCCTTGTCCAGGTTGCCGTAGCGGGTCACGTGGATATAGTCGAATTCGAGTGGGAAGCTCAGTTGCGGCAGCAGGCTGCCGGTGAACACGACGGCGCCGCCCATCACGCCCAGCACGAGGGGGAAGGCGCCGGTCTCGTCGTTGTCGAAGCGCTGGTTGAGTACCGCGGCGACATTGGTGACGGCGGCCTGGACTTGCTCGGCGCTGACGATCTCCTCGGCGTGGGTCATCAGTTCACGGGCGCGGGTGTAGTGAAAATCTTGCATGGTAGTCTGGTAAAAAAGGTGTTTGGCGCGATTATCCGCCAGAATGCAATCGGGCGTTATCGCGGCTGCGGCCGGCCCAGCGTATCATAAGGGCCTTGAGAAACGAACAAGCCGAGCCCGTACCATGCCAGCACTCGATACCAACGCCCCGCGCGCCGAACGCCTCGCCCAGCTGCGCGCCGCGATGGCGCGCCACCAGGTCGACGCCTTCATCGTGCCGTCCGCCGATCCGCACCTGTCCGAATACCTGCCCGGCCGCTGGAAAGGCCGCGAGTGGCTGTCGGGCTTTACGGGCTCGGTCGGCACCTTCATCGCCACCCGCGATTTCGCCGGCGTCTGGACCGACGGCCGCTACTATACCCAGGCCGAGCAGGAACTGGCGGGCAGCGAGATCCAGCTGATGAAGATCCCGGCCGCCGCGAGCCTGCTGCACATCGACTGGCTGGCCACCAACCTGGAAGCCGGCCAGACCGTCGCCGTCGATGCCCGCGTGCTGGGCCTGGCCGTGGCACGCCTGCTGGGCGACGCGCTGGCTGCCCGCGGCATCCGGCTGCGCACCGACCTCGACCTGCTCGACGACTTCTGGAGCGAGCGTCCCGGCCTGCCGGCGGATGCGGTGTACGAACACGCGGCGCCGTTCGCCATCGCGACCCGCGCCGACAAGCTGCACGCGACCCGCAACGCGATGGCGAAACTGGGCACCGAGCGCCACTTCATCTCGACGCTGGACGACATCGCCTACCTGTTCAACCTGCGCGGCGCCGACGTCAGCTACAACCCCGTGTTCGTGTCGCACGCGCTGGTCGAACCGGGCAGCGCCACGCTGTTCGTCGCCGAAGGCAAGGTCGACGCCGCCCTGCGCGCCCGCCTCGAGCAGGACGGCGTGCGCGTGGCCGCCTACGACCAGGCCGCATCCGCGCTGGCCGCGCTGCCGGCCGGAAGCAGCCTGCTGCTCGATCCGCGCCGCGTCACCGCCGGCATGCGCGCCGCCGTGCCGGAAGGCGTGCGCGTGGTCGAGGCGATCAACCCGACCACCTTCGCCAAGTCGCGCAAGCTCGATGCCGAGATGGACCACGTGCGCGCCACGATGGAACAGGACGGCGCCGCGCTGTGCGAATTTTTCTCGTGGCTCGAGCCGCGCCTGGCCGACCCGCGCCGCACGCCGCTGACCGAAGTCGACATCGACACGCACATCACGGCCGCGCGCGCGCGCCGCCCGCACTTCGTGTCGCCCAGCTTCGGCACCATCGCCGGCTTCAATGCCAACGGCGCCATCATGCACTACCGCGCCACCGAGGAAGCCCACGCCGTCATCGAAGGCGACGGCCTGCTCCTGATCGATTCCGGCGGCCAGTACCTGGGCGGCACCACCGACATCACGCGCGTGGTCCCGGTGGGCGAGCCCACCGCCGCGCACAAGCGCGACTTCACGCTGGTATTGAAGGGCATGATCAACCTGTCGGTGGCACGCTTCCCGCGCGGTACCAAGGGACCGATGCTGGACGCACTGGCGCGCGCCCCGATCTGGGCCGCCGGCATCGACTACGGCCACGGCACCGGCCACGGCGTCGGCTACTTCCTCAACGTGCACGAAGGCCCGCAGGTGATTTCCCCGGTGGCGCTGCCGGAACCGCACACGGCGATGGAGCCGGGCATGATCACGTCGAACGAGCCGGGCATCTACCGGCCGGGCCACTGGGGCATCCGCATCGAGAACCTGATCCTGGCGCAGGTCGTCGACACGACCGAGTTCGGCGAATTCCTGGGCTTCGAGACGCTGACACTGTGCCCCATCGACACCCGCTGCATCGACCTGTCGCTGATGCGCGGCGACGAGGTCGCATGGCTGAACGCCTACCACCGCGAAGTGCGCGCGCGCCTGCTGCCCCTGGTCGACGGCGCCGCGCGCGACTGGCTCGAACTGCGTACGAAGGAGATCTGACATGGCAGGCGCACGTTCCACCCGGGCCAGTGCCGCCGTCGAGCGGCTCAAGCGCCGTACCGGCGTCACCTCGTATTCGATGGCGCGTACCGGCGCCGGCCACTTCTTCCTGTCCGAGAAACCGGGCGCGCCGCCGCTGTGTGCGCCGCTCGAGATGGACGACTTCGTCGCCTTCGTCGACAGCCTCGGGCCGCAGCCGGAGAAGCGCATGACCAAGAACGACATCGCGTTCGAGAAGCAGCTGGTCAGGAAAAAGACTTGAGCTCCGGCTCCGCGGTGCCGACCTGGACCGAGTTGTTCGATGCCTACTGGTCGCAGCAGGAACTGGCCACCAATGGCCTGATCCTGCTGCACCTGGTGGGCGCGCTGCTGCTCGGCCTGATGGTCGGCTACGAGCGCTCCTACCACGGCCGCGCGGCCGGCATGCGCACCTATGGCCTCGTGTGCATGGCCTCGTGCGCGCTGACCGTGATCTCGGGCTATCCGGGTTCCTGGTACGGCGGCCATGGCGCGGCGGCGGCACTGATCGATCCGACCCGCGTGATCCAGGGCGTGGTGACGGGCATCGGCTTCCTCGGCGCCGGCGTCATCATGCGTTCGGGCTTCACCATCAGCGGGCTGACGACGGCAGCGTCGATCTGGGCCTCGTCCGTCATCGGCATCATGGTCGGCGTCGGTTTCTACATGGCGGCGATGGGCCTGGCCTTCTTCGCCACCATGATCATGATCTACCTGAACCGCGCCGTCACCAAGCTGCCCTCGCGCCACGCGGTGGCCATCACGCTGCGCTTCAAGCCGGGCGTACGGCCCAGCGAGGACGAGCTGCGCCGCGCGGCGGTGGAGCGCGGCTACGCGATCGCCGGCGCCTCGCTCACCATCGGCAGTAGCGGCAATGTGCAGGAATGGCGCTTCGTGGCGCTGGCGGGGGCGGGCGCCGCGCCGCTGTCCGTGCTGGCCGGCGAGCTGTCGGACTTGAAGGGCGTGGACGGCTTCGAGCTGTCGCACGCGCGCAATTGAATCGGACAGGAACGACGATGAACGCCCAGGACGTACTCGACTTCTGGTTCGGCGCGCCCGGCAGCGCCACCTTCGGGCAGCCGCGCCGCGCATGGTTCGTCAAGAAGGACGCGTTCGACGCCGCCGTGCGCGAGCGCTTCGGCGCCGTCATCGACGCGGCGCTGGCCGGCGCTCTGCGCGAATGGGACGAACAAGGGCCGCAGGGCGTGCTGGCAAGGATCCTCGTGCTCGACCAGTTCACCCGCAACGCCTGGCGCAACACGCCGCGCGCATTCGCGGGCGATGCGCTGGCGCTGGCCGCCGCGCGGCAACTGGTCGACGGTGGCCGCGACAAGGCGCTGGCGCCGTGGCAGCGCTCCTTCGTCTACATGCCGTTCGAGCATGCGGAAGACCCCTACATGCAGGAGCGCGCCGTCGAGCTGTTCTCGGTGCTGGCCGCCGAACACCCGGGCTTCGACGAGACGCTCGACTACGCGCACCGCCACCGCGGCGTGATCGCGCGCTTCGGCCGCTTCCCGCACCGCAATACCATCCTCGGACGGCCGTCGACGCCGGAAGAAGAGGCATTCCTGCGCCAGCCGGGGTCGCGCTTCTGATGGCGGCGCTGCTGAATATCGTCGGCGCCGGCCACGTGGGCCGCGCGCTGGGACGCCTGTTCGCGGCGCGCGGCGTCTTGTCCGTGCAGGACGTGCTCACCCGCGGCGTCGACAGTGCGCGCGAGGCCGTCGCCTTCATCGGCGCCGGACAGGCGCTCGGCGCTGCCGATGCGCTGCGCCCGGCCGCCGTGTGGATGCTGGCCGTGTCGGACGACCGTATCGGCGAGGTCGCCGCCACGCTGGCGGACAGCGCGCCGATGCAAGGCGCCGTCGTGTTCCACTGCAGCGGCGCCAAGGCGTCGGACGAACTGGACGCGCTGCGCGCTGCCGGCGCCCATGTCGCCAGCGTGCATCCGGTGCGCAGCTTTGCCGACCCGGCCACCGTCGCTGCGCATTTCGACGGCACCTTCTGCGGCGTGGAAGGCGACGAGGCGGCGCTGGCGCTGCTGCTGCCGGCCTTCGAGGCGATCGGCGCGCGCCCCGTGCGCATCGATGCGGCCGCCAAGACTGTCTACCACGCGGCATCCGTGTTCGCGTCGAACTACCTGGTGACGGTGTTGGACGCCGCGTTGCGCGCCTACCAGGCGGCCGGCATTCCGCGCGCGGTGGCACTGGAGCTGGCGCGTCCGCTGGCGGGCGAATCGCTGGCGAACGTGTTCCGGCTGGGGCCGGAGACGGCGCTGTCCGGCCCGATCGCGCGCGGTGATGCGGCGACGGTGGCGCGCCAGCAGGCTGCCGTCCGCGCCTGGGACGCGCCGACCGGCAATTTGTACGACGCGCTGGCGACGGCGACCTGGGACCTGGCGCGGCGCAAGCACGAGCAGGGTTGAATCAACGGCGCATCTGCGCACGCAATGAATGATTGGAGAAAAAATGCAACTAACCGCCTGGGCCACGCTGGCCGTCCTCGGCGTCTACTTCTGGACTGGCGTGATGGCGGGGTGGGCCCGCGTCAAGTACAAGGTGCCGGCGCCGTCGATGGACGGGCCGTTGCCGTTCCAGAGCGCCCAGCGGGTGCAGGCGAATACGCTGGAACAATTGCCGCTGGTGCTGGCGCCTCTATGGCTGTGCGGCCACTTCCTGGGCGATGCATGGGCGGCGGCGGGCGGCTTGCTGTGGTGCGTCGGCCGCATCCTGTATGCGCTCGGCTATTACCGCGATCCGGCCAGGCGCGAGGCGGGCTTCGTGATCGGTATGGTGGCGTGCGGCGCCCTGGTCGCGGCAAGCACGACAGGTTTGTTACTCAGGCTAGCCTAAACGTCAAATCCGGTGATTTACCGTTGCGGCATAACCAAAGAGTAGCTAAAAGAATGCGCGAATTCGTCGACAAATTTTCCTCAGTGCAATAAGCTTGTCGTCTGTACGGAAAACTGTGGAAGCGGCCCGCTGGCGGCCAGCCCCGGACCGGAAAAGGAGATGGCATGCTGTTCCTGAAGAGTACTACTGTCACTAAAGCGCCCGGCATCTATGAAGTCGACGTCGCCGCGAAGCCGCCGGGCAAGACCTTCGGCGTGTTCATGGCCACCGATCCGGACAATCCGCCCAACGCCGTACTGGCGGCGCTGGCCGAGCTGGGCTTCCAGAACGTCCACCAGCAGAACTATGTCCACCGCGACAAGGGCAAGGTCCTCGACATGCATTTCCAGAAGGACGGCACCGACCTGTTCAATGGCTGGAAGGCCGAGGAATGCACCAGCAACCTGGCCGCGATCGATACGCTGTTCGGCAACGTCGGCATCAAGATCACCCCCCGTGTCATGAGCCTGGCCGAAGCCTACGCCTGATGGCGCCTCGCAAACCTACTGCGCGTTGCCCTGTCGGTTTGCGATGCTCGCTGTACTAGCGTACAGCTGCGCTTCTCAACCAACATGGCTGCCGCTCGCTACGGTTTTCGAGACACCATCTGCAGTTTTTACTTCCACGTGATACAAGGCCCATGGGCATGCCGCGAAACGTTGCGGCAGCGGCAGTGTCGCCATCTCCGGCACCCGGTCGGCGTCGTAGACGGCCCATAGCGGTCCCAATCCCCCCAGCGCCATCGGCTTGCCGTCGATATGGGTCGCCACGATGAAGCGCCGGCTTTGCGCCTGCGCCAGCGGCAATTCGACGTTGTAGCCGTCCACGGCGCGCAGGATCAACACCGTTTTTTCTCCCAGCACGGCGCCGGCCTTGCCCAGCACGTCCACCAGCAGCGGACCGCGCAGCACGTGCGGCTTGCCGTCGTATTCCAGCGTCGGGCGGATGGTCCGCGGCGCCAGTGCCGTCAGCGCTGCGTAATCGAAAGCATGGGCCTTGTCGAAGGCAAGCTGCTGCTTGTGCATCATCTGGTCCAGCACCGGGTCGAGCGGACCGCGGTTCGGATGCGCGATGGCGCCGGTGACGGTCAGCAGGGCAGGGCCGCGGCCGGCCGGCATGGCGGCAGCGGCGGCCTGGCCGGCGAGCGGCAGGGCGGCGGCGGCACCCAGGAACTGGCGTTTGTTCATGAGAAAATGCATGGTCGAAGATGCCCCATCATAGAGCAAAGTGTCTGAAATGGATCTGTTTTCCCCCGCCGATCAGCTGCAAGCCATCCCGATCGAGGACGGCGAACTGGCCATGCTGGTCCAGTTGCCACTACCCATCAGCAATGCCGACGTGCTGCGCCGCCTCGTCGACGAGACGCCTTGGCGCGCCGAGACCATCGTCGTGTACGGCAAGCGCCACCTGCAGCCGCGCCTGACAGCCTGGTACGGCGAAGCCGGCTATACCTATTCCGGCCTGACGCTGCATCCCTTGCCCATGACGCCGTTGTTGCAGCAACTGCACAACGCGGTCGAGGCGGCGACGGGACGGCGCTACAACAGCGTGCTCCTGAATTACTACCGCGACGGCGCTGACAGCATGGGCATGCACAGCGACGACGAGCCGGAACTGGGCCGGGAACCGGCCATCGCCTCGCTCAGTTTCGGCGCCAGCCGGACCTTCGTGCTGCGCCACAAGGCGAGCAAACGGACCGTCAAGCTCGCTCTGACCGATGGCAGCGTGTTGCTGATGGCCGGTTCCCTGCAAACGCACTGGCTGCATGGCATCAACAAGACAAGCAAGCCGACGGGTCCGCGAATCAACCTGACTTTCCGCTACGTCAGTTAACCCATCCCTATCTTCGGTTAAGTTTCCTCATCGCACTGCTGACCTTTTGGTCAGTTAGCTTACATCTGATTACAGTTCTTACGAAATGGGCACGGACGTTGTCGAGTTGCGGTGCTATCTTGGTTCCATCGCGATTCACTTTGGCATCGCGAACCAGTCAAACAATCGAAGAGGAAACGACCATGAACAAGCTCATCGTTGCACTGCTCGCCAGCGTCGCCGCCATGTCGGCCGCACAAGCGCAAACCACCGCCAGCACCCAACCGCGCGCCTACGTCGGCGTGGGCGTGGCCACTGCCGACCATGAAGATTTCGGCGGTCTCGACAGCGATGGCTACAAGGCCTCGGGCAAGATCTTCGGTGGCTACGAATTCAACCAGACCTGGGGCGCCGAAGTCGGCTACACCGACTTCCGCAAGGCCGACATCAGCTCGGCGACGAACAGCGGCGATACCAAAGGTTACGGTTATTACGTTGCGGCCAAGGCCAGCACAGCGCTGAACGACCAGTTCTCGCTGTACGGCAAGCTGGGCGTCCAGCACAGCCAGCGCGAACTGCGCACCAATCTGGTCAACCTGAAGGATGACGACACCGGTGCCTACGGCGCTGTCGGCCTGCAGTACAACATCAACCAGAACGTCGCGCTGACCGCTGAATACGAGCGCTACGGCAAATCGAAGGACTTCGGCGCCAAGCCGGACGTCTGGACCGTCGGCGCACGCTACAGCTTCTAAGCTGTCGCGTCAGATCCTAGGGGAAAGGGGCCTTCGGGCCCCTTTGTCGTTTACCGCCACAAGTTTACTGGCGCAAAGCTTGCAGCGGCCTCGTTCCGCCGCGCATCCACGGCGGCGCCGGCAAAGGCATGGCCGGCGGCGCGAAGCCGGCCGCGACGAAGCGGTGCAGTGACGACCATGGCCAGGCGGCCGCATCCTCGCACAGGCCATGGCGCATCGGATTGCTGTGCAGGTAGTCGATCAGCGCCGCGTATTCCTCGTCGTCGCCGACGCGGTAGTCGCGGTAATGGCGCTCCCAGATGGCGTCGCCGGCCTGGTGTACGGCAGGATTGGCGCCGCCCTGCAGGCAGGCTTTATGCAGCGCCTTCGAAAAGGCGATCTTGACGGCACGCCAGCGCAAGGCGCAATCGTGGTCGCCCGGCGGCAGGGTCCAGATCGCATGCGCATGGTCGGGCAAGACCACCCAGGCATCGACGTGGAAGGGCTTGCGGATGCGGGCCTGGCGCATTGCCTCGCCGAATGCCGAAAAGTGGTCCGTCAGCAAGGTGCTGTCGCGGTCCAGCAAGCGTACCGTGAAGAAGAAGGTCGTTCCCGGCACGCGGTTGTCGCGGTAATGTGTCATGAATGTAGTCTGCCCAGCGTCATCGCTGCCCCATATCGATTTGGCGCAAGCGCGCGAGGCTTTAAACAAGCTCAACCGCGATCGATTCTACACATGCCTTGTAATTAGCTGCGATCCATTTCCGCTTATAAATCAATGTGATGGAAGTGACAAACCCATAAAAAAACGTCGTCCCCGCTTGCGCGGGGACGACGTGTCGATGCTGCCTGGCGACGAGCCGATCAGGCGGTCAGCGGCTTGTAGCGGATGCGTTTCGGCTTGGCGCCTTCTTCGCCCAGGCGCTTCTTCTTGTCGGCTTCGTATTCCTGGTAGTTACCGTTGAAGAAGGTAACCTGGGAATCGCCTTCGAAGGCCAGGATGTGGGTCGCGATGCGGTCCAGGAACCAGCGGTCGTGCGAGATGACCATCACGCTGCCGGCAAATTCCAGCAGCGCGTCTTCCAGCGCGCGCAGGGTTTCGACGTCCAGGTCGTTCGACGGTTCGTCCAGCAGCAGCACGTTGCCGCCCTTGAGCAGGGTCTTGGCCAGGTGCAGGCGGCCGCGTTCGCCGCCCGACAGGTTGCCGACCAGTTTCTGCTGGTCCGAGCCCTTGAAGTTGAAGCGGCCGAGGTAGGCGCGCGACGGCATCTCGAAGCGGCCGACGGACAACATGTCGGCGCCGCCGCTGACGTCCTCGAACACGGTCTTGCCGGCGGACAGGTCGTCGCGCGACTGGTCGACCAGCGAGACGCGGGCCGTCTGGCCGATCTTGACCTCGCCGCTGTCCGGCTGCTCGATGCCGGCGATCATCTTGAACAGCGTCGATTTACCGGCGCCGTTCGGGCCGATGATGCCGACGATGGCGCCCGGCGGGATCGTGAACGACAGGTTGTCGATCAGCAGGCGGTCGCCGAAGGCCTTCGAGACGTTGTTGAATTCGATGACTTCGTTACCCAGGCGTTCCGCGACGGGGATGAAGATCTCCTGGGTCTCGTTGCGCTTCTGGTATTCGTATTCGGACAGTTCGTTGAAGCGGGCCATGCGCGCCTTGGACTTCGCCTGGCGTGCCTTCGGATTCTGGCGCGCCCACTCGAGTTCCTTGGCCAGCGCCTTCTGGCGTGCCGATTCGGTCGCCTCTTCCTGCTTCAGGCGCGCTTCCTTCTGCTCCAGCCAGGTCGAGTAATTGCCCTTCCAGGGGATGCCGTGGCCGCGGTCCAGTTCCAGGATCCACTCGGCCGCGTTGTCGAGGAAGTAGCGGTCGTGGGTGATGCCGACCACGGTGCCCGGGAAGCGCACGAGGAACTGCTCCAGCCACTCGACCGATTCGGCGTCCAGGTGGTTGGTCGGTTCGTCCAGCAGCAGCATGTCGGGCTTGCTCAGCAGCAGCTTGCACAGTGCCACGCGGCGCCTCTCGCCGCCCGACAGCACGCCGATCTTGGCATCCCACGGCGGCAGGCGCAGCGCGTCGGCGGCCATTTCCAGCTGCAGGTTCAGGTTGCCGCCGTCGGCTGCGGCGATGATCGATTCCAGGCGTTCCTGTTCCTTCGCCAGCGCGTCGAAGTCGGCGTCTTCTTCCGCATAGGCGGCGTACACGGCTTCCAGCTTGGCTTGCGCTTCGAAGGCTTCGCCCAGGCCGGATTCCACCTCCTGGCGCACGGTCTTGTCCGGATCCAGCTGCGGTTCCTGCGGCAGGTAGCCGATGTTCAGGCCCGGCATCGGACGCGCTTCGCCCTGGATGTCGGTGTCGATGCCGGCCATAATTTTCAGCAAGGTCGACTTACCGGAGCCGTTCAGGCCCAGCACGCCGATCTTCGCGCCCGGGAAGAAGGACAGCGAAATATCCTTCAGGATCTGGCGTTTCGGTGGGACGATCTTGCCCACGCGGTTCATGGTATAGACGTAATTGGCCATGTAATAAGTATGTGTTCGGTGATTGCGATTGTGAGGACGACAGGATACTGAAAATTCGGGGTCAGAGCACTTATTTCCACAAACCGCGGGTCAGAGTGCGATTTTTGGAAATTGCCCAAAATTTGACTCTGACTCCGGTTTGAAGCAGGTCAAGCTTGCTTCGTTGCGGAGCTTGACGGGCGGCGTAGCAGGCCTTCGAGGGCGAACAGTGCGAGGGCGATCCAGATCAGCGCGAAGCCGACCAGGCGGTCGAGGCTGAAGGCTTCCTGAAACAGCCACACGCCCAGCAGGAACTGCAGCGTCGGCGACAGGTATTGCAGCAGTCCCAGCACGGACAGCGGAATGCGCCGCGCGCCCGAGGCGAACAGCAGCAGCGGGATCGCCGTGATCGGCCCGGCCGCGGCCAGCAGCAGGCGCGTCGTGTCCGACGGCGTGTTGATGAAGGCATTTTCTCCGTGCACGGTCAGCCAGATGACGTAGCCGGCCGCCAGCGGGAACAGTACCATGGTCTCGAAGGACAGGCCTTCCAGTGCGCCCAGCGCCGCGGTCTTGCGCAGCAGGCCGTAGCCGCCGAACGATGCCGCCAGCGCCAGCGCGATCCAGGGGACGGTGCCGGCCTGCCAGGTCAGCCAGGCCACGCCCAGCGCGGCGACGCCGATCGCCAGCCATTGCGCGCGGCGCAGGCGTTCCTTCAGCAGCACGTAGCCGAACATGATGTTCACCAGCGGGTTGATGAAGTAGCCGAGGCTGCCTTCGATCACGTGGCCGTTGTTCACGGCCCAGATATAGATCAGCCAGTTAATGCTGAGCAGCGATGCCGAGGCGACGAAACTGAAGAACACGCGCGGCTGGCGCACCACGGCCAGCCAGGCCCACTGGCGCCGCACCAGCAGTACGATGACGAGGAATAGCAGCGACCACAGCATGCGGTGCGCCAGGATCTGCACGGGCGGCACTTCGCCGATCGCGTGGAAGTACAACGGGAACAATCCCCAGCACAGGAAGGCGAGGGCGGCGGACAGGATGCCGGTGCGCATGGATAAGGAGAATAAATGGTCGGGCCGACATTATCCCGGAACTCGGCGGACCGTGCTGACCGCTTGCCATTTATTACAGGAAACGTCAATAAGCTTCTAGCGCGCGCTGAGAGGCGGGGCGATGGGGCAGACTGTCCACATGGATTTTAGTTATACACAAAACTTTGAGAAAATAGCAATCTCGGTGGAAAGCCAAACTTGTCTTTCCTTTCTAATTATTCTATTGTGCAACGCACCAGAACAACCAACGGTGACACCTTGACGTCGCAACACAAGAAAAGCAGCCTCGCGGCGCTGACCCTGGCTGCGGTCGGTATCGTCTACGGCGACATCGGTACGAGCCCGCTGTACACGCTCAAGACCATCTTCGATCCCACCCACGGCCTGGCGCTGAACACGTCCAATTTGCTGGGCATCGTCTCCCTGATCTTCTGGGGCCTGACGATGATCGTCTCCCTGAAATACGTGACCCTCGTGCTGCGCGCGGACAACCGCGGCGAGGGCGGCATCATGGCGCTGATGGCGCTTGCCCTGAACTCCGTGACGCGCCACTCGCGCTGGCATTTCCCCCTGATGGTGATCGGCGTGTTCGGCGCCACCATGTTCTACGGCGACTCCGTGATCACGCCGGCGATCTCCGTGCTGGGCGCGATCGAGGGCCTGGAAGTGGCCACGCCCGGCCTGGAAAAATACGTGGTGCCGCTGACCATCGTCGTGCTGGTGGCGTTGTACAGCGTGCAGCGCCACGGCACCGCCGGCATCGGCCGCTGGTTCGGCCCCGTGATGATCGTCTGGTTCGCCGCGCTCGCGATCATGGGCATCATCAACATCGTGCAGGCGCCCGTGATCCTGAAGGCGCTGAACCCGTATTACGCGTTTGAATTCGTGCTGCGCAACCAGTTCATCGCCTTCGTCGCGCTGGGCGCCGTGGTGCTGTCGCTGACGGGTGCCGAGGCGCTGTATGCCGACATGGGCCACTTCGGCAAGAAGCCGATCCGCTTCGCCTGGTTCCTGATCGTGTTCCCCGCGCTGTCGCTGAACTACCTGGGCCAGGGCGCGCTGTTGATCACGCGTCCGGACGCCATCGACAACCCGTTCTTCCACCAGCTGGGCAGCTGGAGCGTGCTGCCCCTGGTCGTGCTGTCGACGATGGCGGCGGTGATCGCTTCGCAGGCGACGATCTCGGGCACGTTCTCGATGACCAAGCAGGCCATCGCGCTGGGCCTGCTGCCGCGCATGCGCGTGATGCACACGTCGGAAAGCGAGATCGGCCAGATCTACATCCCGGCCGTGAACTGGCTGCAGCTGATCGTGGTGCTGATCGCGGTGATCGGCTTCGGCTCGTCCGACAAGCTGGCCGGCGCCTATGGCATCGCGGTGACGGCGACGATGTTCGCGACGACCTTCCTGACCTTCTTCGTGATCCGCTACCGCTGGCACCTGCCCCTGCTGCTGTGCCTGGGCGCCACCGGCTTCTTCATGTTCATGGACCTGGCGCTGTTCTCGGCCAGTACGCTGAAACTGCTGCACGGCGGCTGGTTCCCGCTGTGCCTGGGCGCCGTGCTGCTGACCATCATGCTGACCTGGAAGCGCGGGCGCGAGCTGGTGTTCCAGAACCTGGAGCGCCACGCGATCCCGCTGGAAGACTTCCTGCAGTCGCTGTTCGTGGCCCCGCCCGAACGCGTGGCCGGCACCGCCATCTTCCTGCGCGGCGAGACCGACGGCGTGCCGCACGCGCTGCTGCACAACCTGCTGCACAACAAGGTGCTGCACGAGCGCGTCGTGTTCCTCACGGTGCGCATCCGCGAGGAACCCTACGTGCCGGTCGACGAGCAGGTCGAGGTGATCCCGCTGGGCCACAACTGCTACCAGCTGAACGTGTACTACGGCTTCAAGGACGAGGCGGACATCCCCGCCATCCTGCGCATGTGCGACTGCAAGGGCCTCGCTTTCGAGATGATGGAGACCTCGTTCTTCATCACGCGCCAGACCATCATCTCGGTGCCGGGCCAGGGTATGATGCCGTGGCGCGAGCACCTGTACGTGGCCATGCAACGCAACGCCCGCACGGCCGCCGCCTACTACCAGATCCCGACCAACCGGGTGATCGAGCTGGGAACCCAGGTCGAGATCTAGCGATCCTGCCGACGATGACGGATCGTACCGAATAATGTCTTTACGGAAATTAATTCGATAGCTTTCAACCGAATAATTGAGAAACTGCTATCCTTGCCGGATGGCCGTGCTGGCCTGGCGGTTCGTTCCGTGAGTCGTTCAGCGCTGCCTTGCGATGAACGATTCGGAGGAGAACAATGAGCAATACCGGTACCACAGAAGCATCGGAAGCAAAGGCAATTCACGACCTGACCTCGCGCCAGCGGGTGTTCGCCATCGTCGGCGCCTCGTCCGGCAACCTGGTCGAGTGGTTCGACTTTTATATCTATTCCTTCTGCGCGCTGTACTTTTCGTCGGCCTTCTTCCCGAAGGACGACACCACGGCGCAGCTGCTGAATACCGCCGGCATCTTCGCCGCCGGCTTCCTGATGCGTCCGATCGGCGGCTGGATGTTCGGCCGCATCGCCGACCGCTACGGCCGCCGCAATTCGATGATGATCTCGGTGCTGATGATGTGCGGCGGCTCCCTGATGATCGCCGCATTGCCGACCTATGAATCGATCGGCAACGCCGCGCCGCTGCTGCTGCTGCTGGCGCGCCTGTTCCAGGGCCTGTCGGTGGGCGGCGAGTACGGCACCAGCGCCACCTACATGAGCGAGGTGGCCGAGCCGGGCCGCAAGGGCTTCTTCGCCTCGTTCCAGTACGTGACGCTGATCGGCGGCCAGCTCGCCGCGCTGCTGGTGCTGGGCATCCTGCAACTGATCCTGTCCCATGACGAACTGAAGGCCTGGGGCTGGCGCATTCCCTTCGTGGTCGGCGCCTGCGCGGCCCTGATCTCGCTGCTGCTGCGCCGTTCGCTGCACGAGACCACCACCGACCATGCCCGCAACAGCGAAGGCGCCGGCAGCGTCGGTGCGCTGCTGCGCAACCACACGCGCGCCTTCATCACCGTGCTGGGCTTCACCGCGGGCGGCTCGCTGATCTTCTATTCGTTCACCACCTACATGCAGAAGTACCTGGTCAACACGGCCGGCATGAGCACGACGACGGCCAGCCGCGTGATGACGGTCTGCCTGCTGATCTACATGGCGCTGCAGCCCGCGTTCGGCGCGCTGTCCGACCGCATCGGCCGGCGCACGTCGATGATCTGGTTCGGCGCCCTGGCCGCCATTTGCACGGTGCCCATCATGACCATGCTGGGCGGCGTGAAGGATCCGGTGATGGCGGGCGTCCTGATCACCGCCGCGCTGGCGATCGTCAGCCTGTACACCTCGATCAGCGGCTTGATCAAGGCGGAGATGTTCCCGGTGGAGGTGCGCGCGCTGGGCGTCGGCCTGTCGTACGCGGTGGCCAACGCCATCTTCGGCGGCTCGGCCGAATACGTGGCGCTGTGGTTCAAGAAGGCCGGCCACGAGCCCTACTTCTACTGGTACGTCAGCATCATGTGCCTGCTGGCGCTGATCGTCGCGATCCGCATGCCGGATCCGACCAGGCATGGGCATTTGAAGTAAGCACTACGTCGTGTAAGCACTACGTCGTCCCCGCGCAGGCGGGGATCCAATTTCTGCAAGCAGTTCGACGACGCTTGCAAAATTGGGTCCCTGCCTTCGCAGGGACGACGTGGTGTCGGTGCCGCGTCAGCGCATCAGCGTGCCGCCGCCCGCACCATGTCGATGTGCATGATTCCATCCTCGTCGTACGGCTCGGACACCGTGACGAAGCCGAAGCTCCCATAGAATTTTTCCAGGTGCGCCTGGGCGCCGATGCGGATCGCGTGGCCCGGGTGCAGCCTGTCGGCGCAGGCGAGGCCCTGGGCGACCAGTTCGCGTCCCAGTCCCGTGCCGCGCGTGGACGGGCTGGTGACCACGCGGCCGATCGACATCTCGTCGTACTTGGCGCCGGGGGCCAGGCAGCGCAGCGTGGCCGCCAGTTCGCGCTTGCCGTCGACGGTGCGCCAGCCGAGCAGGTGGTGGGCGCCGGGGTCGAGGCCGTCGATGTCCGGGTACAGGCACGTCTGCTCGAGCACGAACACCTGCTGGCGCAGCGCCAGCATCTCGTACAACTGCGCTGCCGTCAGGTCGGCGAAGCTGCTGAACTGCCATTCGATCATTCTTGTTCCATTCCTTGATAATAAAAACGCGCTGAACGCGCGATCGACCCGCAACATTTCAGGCCGGCGCCTCGAAGCCTTCGAGCACGTTGACCACGTTGACGCCCAGTTCCGGCCGCGCCGCGCCGCCTTCGAGCACGAACACGGTCGGCAGGTCCAGGTAGCCGATGCGTTCGCCGATGCGCAGGAAATCCGTGTCCGTTAGCAGGAACGGCGAATCCGGGTCGCCTTCGAAACCGTCCGTGCCGAGCGAGACCACCAGTGCCTGCGGCGCGTAGCCGGCCATCTTGATGCAGGCCGTCTCCAGCGCCATCATCCACTGCGGTCCGGCCGTGCCGCGCGGGAGCGGCAGGTTCATGTTGCAGCCGGCGCCGTCGCCCGCGCCCGTCTCGTCGGCGTGGCCGAGGTAGAACGGATAGTCGCTGCGCGGGTCGGCGTGGATCGACACGAACAGCACGTCCTGGCGGTGGTAGAAGATGCTCTGGGTGCCGTTGCCGTGGCGGCTGCCGATGTCGAGGATGGCCACGCGCTGCAAGCCGTCGTCGAGCAGGTGCTGGGCGGCCAGCGCCGCATTGTTCAGGTAGCAGCCGCCGCCGCAGTAGTCGGCGCCCGCGTGCCGGCCGGGCGGACGGGACAGCGCGAAGCTGCCGTGTTCGCCGAGGCGCAGCGCGTGCGCGGCATTGATCGCGCAATCGGCGCCCGTCTTGGCGGCGATCCAGGTGCCGGCCTTGATCGGCGTGTGCGCGTCCAGCGTGTGCAGGCCGATGCGGCCGAGCAGGTCGTCCGGCTCGATATCGTGGCGCATGCCGCGCGCCGGCCAGACGGCGGGCACGATGTCGCGTCCTGTATGGCGGGGATCGTGGGCCAGCCACTCGCTCCAGACGCTGCGCAGGAAGTGCAGGTAGCGCGGCGTGTGCACGCGCTCGAGCGAGGCCAGCGCCACGCCGTGCGGCGTGACGATGCGGCCCAGGCCGCGCTGCGCCAGTTCGGCGGCGACGATGTCGATGCGTCCGGGTTGCTCCGAACCCCCGTTTCCGGCGTGCTGGGCGTGGTGTTCGTTGAAGAAGGTGAGCAAGGCATCTCCGCGGCGATGGCCGCCGCAGGCGATGCGCTTGCAGCGGAGGGAATCAGTTATTCCCGCATAGTGTACTGCTGTTGTAGGCGGCGACGAAGTCGTCGAAGCTGCCCGTGTCGGCCGCCTCGATCCGTTCCTGTTCCGCGAGCGACGCCTTGGCCATCTCGTCGAACAGCGCGGTCTCGGCCGGCATCAGCGGGTCGGCACGGAATGCCTGGGCATGCAGCTCGCTCTGGCGCAGGCCGAACTTCTCGAACGAGCCGAGCACGCGCACTTCCTGCAGCACGCGCGCCGACGGCGTGCGGTCCGGATCGGCGACCTTGGCCTTCTGCGCGTCCAGCGCTTCCACGTGGGCGCCCTTGTAATTGTGCTCGCTGTCGAGCAGCTTGGCGACCGGGCGGATGCGGTCGAGCAGTTCCTCGGCCCAATCCTTGAGCAGCACTTCGTGTTCGTTGCGGGTCAGCGTCAGGCCCGGACGGCGGCCTTCCTTGACGGTGCGCGCGAAGTTGCGCGCGTGGACCTGGCTTTCCATGGCGTTGATGAGGGGGCTTTCCTCGAGCGCGCAGAACAGCAGGAAGGCGTCGAGGAAGCGGCCCGTCTCCAGCGCGATGCCGACCGGTTCGAACGGATCGACGTCCAGGCAGCGCACTTCGATGTACTGCACGCCGCGGTTGCACAGCGCCTGCACGGGACGCTCGCCGGTGCGGATCACGCGCTTCGGGCGGATCGTCGAATAGTATTCGTTCTCGATCTGCAGGATATTGGTCGACAACTGCACCCATTCGCCATCCTTCTTCGTGCCGACTTCCGCATACGGCGGATACGGACGGTTGACGGCGTCCATCAGCGAGGTGACGTAGCTTTCCAGGCTGTTCTCGTGCGGGCGCAGGCCGGACTGGGCATCGTTCTGGTAGCCCAGGTCGCTCATGCGCAGGCTGGTCGCATACGGCAGGTACAGGGTGTCGTCGGACAGCGTCTCGAGCTGGTGCTCACGGCCGCGCAGGAAGCCCTTGGCCAGCGTCGGAGACGCGCCGAACAGGTACATCAGCAGCCAGCTGTAGCGGCGGAAGTTGCGGATGGTCGCGATGTAGCTCTCGGACTGGAAGTCGCGCAGCGCGTGGCGGCGTTCCTCGGCGATGCCTTCGTTCGCGGCCAGGACCTTCCACAACCCTTCCGGCAGCGAGTAGTTGTAGTGGATGCCGGCGATGCACTGCATGGCCTTCCCGTAGCGCAGCGCCAGGCCGCGGCGGTAGACGTGCTTGAGCATGCCGATGTTCGACTTGCCGTACCAGGCGATCTCGATGTCTTCCTCGGACGGGAGCTCGCAGGGCATCGACTGGCTCCACAGCATTTCGTCGCCCATCTTCGAATAGGCGTAGCGGTGGATCGCGTCCAGGCGATGCAGGGCCAGGCCGATGTCGTGCTCGGCCGGGGTGATGAATTCGAGCAGGGCTTCGGCGTAGTCGGTGGTGATCTGCGCATGCGTCAGTGCCGAGCCGAGCTGGACCGGATGGGGCGTGCGCGCCAGGTGGCCTTGTCCATCGACGCGCAGCGTCTCGCGTTCGATGCCGCGCAGGCCCTGCAACAGCAGGCCGCGATGGGCATCGTCGTCCAGCAAGGCCAGGCGGCGGGTCAGTTGGTTCGACACAGGGTTTCCTTTCTTATACTGCCGTGAAGGTGCAGAGAGTAACCGAAAACGGCCAAGCGCGCCGAGCGACTATCAATATGACATTCGTATTAACGTGGCGATATTTGTACTAATGGGGAAGGAGGAGCGGCATCTCCTCGCCCGGTAATTGTGCAGGCTTTTGCGGCGCCGCGGGGGCGTCGGCCGGCGTCTCCGGTTCCACCGGGATCGGCGCGACCGGCGGCAACTGTTGCGTGGCGATCCACAGGTCGATGCGGCGCGCGAGCACGTCCAGCGGCAGCGCGCCGCCGTCCAGCACGGCGTCGTGGAAGCGGCGCACGTCGAAGCGTTCTCCCAGCGCGGCCTGGGCCCGCTCGCGCAGCGCGGCAATGCGCAGCTGGCCGATCTTGTACGCCAGCGCCTGGCCCGGCTGGGCGATGTAGCGGTCGACCTCGACGGCATTGTCGGACGGCGGGTTGGCGGTATTCGCGTTCAGGAAATCGAGCGCCTGCTGGCGCGACCAGTTGAAGGCGTGGATGCCCGTGTCCGCGACCAGGCGCGCGGCGCGCAACTGCTCGTCGGCCAGGCGGCCGAACTGCGAGAACGGATCGCGCAGCAGGCCCAGTTCCGGTCCCAGCCCTTCGGCGTACAGGGCCCAGCCTTCGCCGTAGGCCGGATACCAGCCGTAGCGGCGGAACGCCGGCAGGCCCGCGATGGCGCGGGCGCGCGCCACCTGCAGGTGGTGGCCGGGCACGGCCTCGTGCAGCGTCAGCGTCTCGACCTCCCACAGCGGCCGCGTGTTCAGGCGCGACGTGTTCACGACCAGCGCCGCGGTACGCCCCGGCGTTCCCGCTTCGTAATAGGCGGCGCCCTGGCTCTCGGCGCCGGCCTGCTGGATGGGCTTGACCGCGATCTCGTCGGCGGGAATCGTATCGAACAGCGATGGCAGCCGCGCATAGGCGCGCGCGATGGTGCGCCGGTAGCGGTTCAGCAGCGCGTCCGCATCGCCGTAGAACAGGCGCGGATCGCTGCGCACGAACGCGAGGAACTGCGTGTAGCTGCCCTTGAAGCCCGTCTGCGCCATTACGGCGCGCATCTCCTCGCGCAGGCGCGCGACTTCCTTCAGGCCGAGCGCCTGGATCTCGGCCGGCGTCAGCGCGGTATCGGCGCCGTTCCGTACGAGCCAGGCGTACCAGGCCGCCCCGCCCGGCAGGCTGGAAGCGCCGATGCTGGTGCGTGCCGCCGGCAGGTAGTCGCTGCGCACGAAATCCTCGAGCTTCTGCAGCGCCGGCGCCACCGCCTGCAGCGCGGCCGCGCCGTCCGCGACCAGCTTCGCGCGCACGTCGGGATCGATGGTGGCCGGCATGCGTTTCAGGGGCGCGCCGACGGCGCCGTCGGCCAGGTGCTCGCGCAAGGCCTTCAACTGGTCCGGCAGCGCGGCCATGACGGCCTTCGGCGCCGTCCAGCCGGTGCGCATGCCTTCGCGCATCTGCTCGATCAGGCCGTCGATGTGGGCGGGCAGCGCATGCAGGCGCGCCAGGTAGTTGCGGTAGTCGTCCTCGCTCACGAAGGGCATCTGCGCGACGAGCTGGGGGAAGCGGAACTGCAGGCCGTCGTAGGCCGTGATCGGCTGCGGATCGAAGGGCACGATGGCGGCGCCGGCCAGCCGGCGTTCCTTGTCGCCGACGAACAGGTCCCAGGACAGGCGGTCCTGGCTCTCCAGCTGCACGCGGTCGATCTGGCGCGCCAGCTCCAGCATGCGGCGATCGTGCTCGATGGCTTGCGCGCCGGCCGCCAGCGAGGTGTCGGCGAGCTGGCCGTCGTAGCGGTGGTCGCCGATGCCGGTCGCAAATTCCGGCTGGTGCTGCAGGCGCCACTGCCAGTCGCGCTCGAACAGCGCCTGCACCTGCTCGGCCGCGGTCGGCGGGGCAGGCTGGACCGGCTCCACCTTGGCCGCGACGGCAAGCAGGGGGCCGAGCAGGATGAAAGTCGCACACAATCGACGCATCGCATGTCCCGGAATGTGGAACAGGAATTGTAACAAAGACATCGAAACAGCCGCGTCCCCGTCAGGACGCGGGCGCTCAGCCAGGTGCTTGCGCCAGCAGGCGGCCGCCGCTGACGCGCTCGATCCCGGCCAGGTCGCGCCAGCTCTGCACGTCCGCATAAGCACCCGCGGCCAGCAGCGCACGCACGCCGGCGGCCTGGTCGTAGCCGTGTTCCAGCAGCAGCCAGCCGCCGGCTTCCAGGTGGGCGGGGGCGCCGGCGACGATGGTGCGCAGCGCGGACAGGCCGTCCGCATGGTCGGTCAGCGCGCCGACAGGCTCGAAGCGCAGGTCGCCCTGGGACAGGTGGGCGTCGCCGGCGGCGATGTAGGGCGGGTTCGACACGATCACGGCGAAGCGCTCGGCCTCGTCGAGGGCCGCGAACCAGTCGCTGCGCAGGAAGCGCACGGCGGCGCCGTTGTGTTGCGCATTGCGGCGGGCGACGTCGAGGGCGGCGTCGCTGACGTCGAGCGCCGTGACGTGCGCATCGGGGCGGGTGTGGGCGATCGATACGGCGATCGCGCCGCTGCCGGTGCCCATGTCGAGCAGGCGTTCACCTGGCTGCAGGCGCTCGAGCGCCAGTTCCACGATCAGTTCCGTGTCCGGACGCGGGATCAGCACGGCGTCGCTGACGGCGAAATCGAGGCCGAAGAATTCGCGCTTGCCGACGATGTAGGCGATCGGCTCGCCGCGCTGGCGCCGCGCGACGAGCTCGTTCAGCGTCGCCGCTTCCGGGTCGGTGAGCGCCCGCTCGGCCTGCGTGATCAGCTGGATGCGGCCCAGGCCCGTCGCATGGCACAGCAGGATGCGGTTCTCGAGCGGATCGAGCGGCAGCGCGGCCAGCGCCGCGCCCACGGCCATGCCGGGCTGGATCGTCATCAGCGCGCGCGCCGCACCAGCACCCAGACGAGGGCCAGCGCCAGGATCACGAACCAGACGGCCGACCACTGCGGCACGGACAGGCCGAGGATGGTGTCGGTGGTCGCTTCGCAATAGCCATCGGCGCGGAACACGGAGGGCAGCAGGGTGGCGGTCGGGATCTTGTTGAGGGCCGTCTCCATCGGGTCGATGCCGCAGGAGAAGCCCGGATGGGCGATCACGTACAGGTGCTTGCCGACCACCCCCAGGCCGCCCAGGGCGGACAGCAGGGCCAGCGCGCCGAAGGCCTTGATCTTTCCGGAGAAGGCACCGATCAGCGCAAACACCGCCACGCCGAGGAACAGGTAGCGCTGGATGATGCACAGCGGGCAGGGCAGCATGTCCTTGGCGTGTTGCAGGTACAGGGCCGCGCCGACCAGGGCGATGCTGACGGCGGCGATGGACAGCAGGATGTTGCGGGACGAGGACATAAGCTTCCTGTTGGGTGATCGGTCTATCGAGCTTGCGATTCTCGCACAAGCGCGGAGGCATCGTGCAGCCTGCGCATTTTCACTCTAGCAACTTAAAAATTGCTTAGAACCGGGGTCAGAGTGCGAATTTTGGCAATAGCTCGCACGACATTGCCAAAATTTTGACTCTGACCCCGGTTTGGGTTGGATCAATCGCCGAGGGCGGCGAGCTGTTCGGCCTGGTGCTCGGCCGACAGGGCGTTCGTCAGTTCGGTCAGGTCGCCGTCCATGATCATGTCCAGCTTGTAGAGCGTCAGGTTGATGCGGTGGTCGGTCAGGCGGCCCTGCGGGAAGTTGTAGGTGCGGATGCGTTCGCTGCGGTCGCCCGAGCCGATCAGGCTCTTGCGGGTGGCCGCTTCCTTGCTCTGCTGTTCGCGCAGCTGCACGTCCTTGATGCGCGCCGCCAGCACTTTCATCGCCTGCGCCTTGTTCTTGTGCTGGCTGCGGTCGTCCTGGCACTCGACCACGATGCCGGTCGGCAGGTGGGTCAGGCGCACGGCCGAATCGGTCTTGTTGATGTGCTGGCCGCCCGCGCCGGAGGCACGGTAGGTGTCGATGCGCAGGTCGGCCGGATTGATCTGCACGTCCTCCACTTCGTCCGCTTCCGGCATCACGGCCACGGTGCAGGCCGAGGTGTGGATGCGGCCCTGGGTCTCGGTGGCCGGCACGCGCTGCACGCGGTGGCCGCCCGATTCGAATTTCAACTTCGAATAGGCGCCTTGCCCGACCACGCGCACGATCACCTCGCGGTAGCCGCCCAGGTCCGACGGCGACTCGGACACCATCTCCACCTGCCAGCGATTGCGTTCCGCATAGCGCGTGTACATGCGCAGCAGGTCGCCGGCGAACAGCGCCGACTCGTCGCCGCCGGTGCCCGCGCGGATCTCGAGGAAGATGTTGCGCTCGTCGTTCTCGTCCTTCGGCAGCAGCATCTTCTGCAGTTCCAGGTCGAGCGCGGCGATGCGTTCCTTGGCCGCGTCGATCTCGTCCTGGGCGAATTCCTTCATGTCCGGGTCGGCCAGCATCTCCTGGGCCGCGGCGATGTCGCCCTGGGCCGTCTGGTACTGGCGATAGACGAGCACCAGCGGCTCGAGTTCGGCGCGCTCGCGGTTCATCTTGCGGAAGTTGTCCATGTTCGCGGTGGCGTCCTCGGACATCAGGAGTTCGTCCAGTTCGACGAGGCGGTTGGCCAGTTGGTCCAGCTTGGCCAGCATGGATGGTTTCATAGGAGTCTAGTCAGTGAAAACGAACGAAGCCGCAGCGCGGCAGGAAGCAGGCTGCCCGCCGCAGGATAGCAGAAGCGGGCAGCGCGAAAGAGGGGAGGGTGCTAACGGCGGCCGCGGAACAGCTGCGGCAGCAGGCTCGCCAGGCGCGCGCGTTCGTCGCCCTGGGCACGGTGCAGGGCCTGTTGCGGGCCATGCAGGAACTTGGCGGTGAGGCCTTTCGACAGGGCCTCGAGCACGGCGTCGACGTCCTCGCCCTTGGCCAGCAGCTTGCGCGCGCGCTCCAGTTCGGCCTGGCGCAGCAGTTCGCTGGATTCGTGCAGGTCGCGGATGACGGGCACCACGGCGCGGTCGCCGATCCAGTGCATGAACGACTGCACGCGCGTGTCGATGATCGCTTCGGCCTGGGCCACGGCGGCCTGCCGGTTCTCGACGCCGGTGCGCACCACCTCGGCCAGGTCGTCGACGGTGTACAGGAAGGCGTCGTTCAGGCGCGCCACTTCCGGCTCGATGTCGCGCGGGACCGCCAGGTCGACCATGAACATGGGGCGGTGGCGGCGCGCCTTCAGCGCGCGTTCGACCAGGCCCTTGCCGATCAGCGGCAAGGTGGACGCGGTCGAGGAAATCACGATGTCGAATTGCGGCAGCAGGTCCGGCAGGTCGGCCAGGCGGATCGCGCGGCCCGAGAAGCGCGCGGCGAGGGCCTCGCCCCGTTCCAGCGTGCGGTTGGCGATGGTGATCGACTTCGGATTGTGCGCGGCGAAGTGGGTGGCGCACAGCTCGATCATCTCGCCGGCGCCGATGAACAGCACGTTCTGCTCGCTGACGCGGTCGAAGATGCGTTCCGACAGGCGCACGGCGGCGGCGGCCATCGACACGCTGTGGGCGCCGATCTCGGTCGTGCTGCGCACTTCCTTGGCGACCGCGAAGCTGCGCTGGAACAGCTGGTGCAGGTAGGTGCCCAGGCCGCCCGCTTCGTCGGCCACGCGCACCGCATCCTTCATCTGGCCCAGGATCTGGGCTTCGCCCAGCACCATCGAATCGAGGCCGGAGGCGACGCGGAAGGCATGGCGCACGGCATCGTGCGTCGGCAACATGTACAGGTGCGGACGCAGGTCGGCGAAATTCAGCTGGTGGTAGTCGGCCAGGAAGCGTGCCGACGCGTCGAGCGGGTCGGGGGCGTCGCTGGCGGCATACATCTCGGTGCGGTTGCAGGTCGAGAGCAGGGCCGCCTCATCTTCGCCGCGGGTATTGAAGCGCGAAAACCAGCCCCGTGCCGCCTGTACCGCCGCGCCCAGCTGATCGGGGCCGAGCGCGAGCTGCTCGCGCAGGGAGACCGGTGCAGTGGTGTGGTTCAGGCCAACGGCAAGGAGTTGCATGGTTGATCAAAAATTAGGCAGTCCGCTCATTATACCCTGATGCGGACAGGGCTTCACGACCCCAGCTTTTCCAGCCGGTATCCATAACTATAGACAGGGACCAGGCGGAAGCCATTCTCGGGACGCAGGCGCAGCTTGTTGCGCACGCGCGAAACGTGCGTGTCCATGGTGCGCGACGGCACGGCCGTCTCGCGTACCCAGATCGATTCGTGGATGTAGGCGCGCGACAGCGGCCGGCCCAGGTTGCGGAAAAACAGCAAGGCGAGGTTGAATTCCTTGTGGGTGACATCGATCTGTTCACCATCCATCATGAGGCGGCCAGGACGGGTCTCGAACACGTAGGGGCCGAACTGCAGTTGCTCGGCGCCGTTCTGCGACGGGTAGGCGCGGCGCAGCAGGGCCTGCACGCGGGCCACCAGCTCGCCGCGGCGCAGCGGCTTGACCAGGTAGTCGTCGGCGCCGGCGGTGACGCCGGCCACGATGTCGTCCTCGGCCGAGCTGCCGGCCAGGAACATGGTCGGGGTGTTCGGCGCCATTTTTTCCTTGGCGCGACGCAGCAGTTCGGTGGCGGGAACGTCGTTGACCTGCCAGTCGACGATCAGCAGGTCGGTGCTGTCCTTGCGCAGTTGTCCCAGCATGTCTTTGCCGTTATCAAATGCTTGGCAGCTATGTCCAGCGCCATTCAGTACCTGGCAGATGAGTTCTGCCTGGGCGTTATCGTGATCCAGTACGGCTATTCTCATGGGGCTGTCTCGGCTGCGTGCTTTGGCACTGCTCTGCGTTCAGGTAGTCAACACTGTAGGAACATTCCTACAATGTCACTAAATATAACAGAGATTTAAAAAGCAAAGCTACCGATGCCACAAGTAAATTCACATTTTCGTTGGGTAATTACGTCACACTTTGTCAGATTACCAACGGACTAGAGGTTACACTGTACATCAATATGCCGAAACGGAGGAAAAATGTTCAAAAAACGGAAGGAAGGTGGGGAACTGGTGTTGTTACCTGTCTCAAATGACGAAATTGAGCAAGTCCGCGAACGTTGCCGGGCCATCGTCCGCAAGCGTGCCGCCATTTCGGCGGGCGTGGCAGCGGTTCCGATACCGGGAGTCGATATCGCCGCCGACCTGACGAGCTTTGCCACCATGGTCGAAGAGATCAATCGTGCCTTCGGCCTGACGCCCGAGCAGATCGAACGGTTACATCCGCGCATGCGCGTGGCCGCCTACCAGGCCGTCGGCGCCCTCGGTGGCATGCTGGTCGGTAAGCTGGTCACGAAGGAGCTGGTGATCAAGGTGCTGCAGAAGTCCGGCGCCAAGCTGGCGGCCAAGTCCGCGGCCAAGGTGGTGCCGCTGGCCGGTCAGCTGGCGTCGGCCGCGATCGGCTTTGCCCTGTTCAGGCAGATGGGCTACCAGCACGTGGATGCGTGCGTGAAGGTGGCGCGCGAAGTGGCGCTGACGGCGCCGGAAGCCGATAAGGAAGCGGAGTAGGAAGAAGGGCGCCGGGCACAGGACGTGCCCGGCGGCGAAGCGCTCAGGCGTCCGGCAGGATGACGTTGACGTCGAGCACTTCCAGGTTGCCCTGGCGGTCGAGCGAGATCTTGATGTCGTCGGCGTTGACCTTGGTGTACTTCGAGATCACCTCGATCAGTTCGCGGTGCAGGGCCGGCAGGAAGTCCGGCCCGGCGCGGTTGGTCCGCTCGCGGGCGATGATGATCTGCAGCCTTTCCTTGGCCGCATTCGCGCTCTTCTGTTTCTGTGGAAACAGGAATGACAGCAAGGCCATATTACTTTGCTCCAAACAATCGCTGCAGCAGACCAGGCTTTTCGTAATTGGTAAAGCGCAGCGGAATTTCTTCGCCAAGGAAGCGCGACACCACGTCCTGGTAGGCCTGGGCCACGTCGGTTTCCTTGAAATGGATCGCCGGATTACCCTGGTTCGATGCATGCAGCACCGCTTCGGATTCCGGGATGATGCCGATCAGGGGAATGCGCAGTATTTCTTGCACGTCCTCGTAGGACAGCATTTCGTCCGCTTCGACGCGACGCGGCGAATAGCGAGTGATCAACAGGTGTTCCTTGACCGGCTCGCCGCCGCTCTGGGCACGGCGCGACTTGGCCTGCAGGATGCCCAGGATGCGGTCGGAGTCGCGTACCGAGGACACTTCCGGATTGGTGACGATGATCGCCTCGTCGGCAAAGGTCAGCGCCATCAGGGCGCCATGCTCGATGCCGGCCGGCGAATCGCAGATGATGTACTCGAAGCCCATCTTGATCATGTCGTTCAGCACGCGCTCGACGCCTTCCTCGGTCAGCGCGTCCTTGTCGCGGGTCTGCGAGGCCGGCAGGATGAACAGGTTCTCGCAGTGCTTGTCCTTGATCAGCGCCTGGGTCAGGCTGGCTTCGCCGTTGATCACGTTGATCAGGTCGTACACGACGCGGCGTTCGCAGCCCATGATCAGGTCGAGGTTACGCAAGCCGACGTCGAAGTCGATCACCGCGGTCTTGTGGCCGCGCAGCGCCAGGCCGGTCGAGAAGCTGGCGCTCGAAGTGGTCTTGCCCACACCGCCCTTGCCGGACGTAACAACGATAATTCTTGCCATGGAAATAGTGAGTCCTTAACAGTATCTGGTCAGTGCAGCAGGATCAGGCATTCGTACGAGTTGCCGAACCCAGCGATGATATATCGATTCGGTCGCCGACCAAACGGATTTGTACCGGCTGGCGCGACATTTCGGGCGGTAGTCCCTCGTCGAAGGTGCGATACACGCCGGCGATGGATACCAGTTCCGGCTCCAGCGCCAGGGCAAAGATACGCGCTCCGGCGTTGCCCGAGGCGCCCGCCAGCGCGCGGCCGTGCAGCGGCGCATACACGTGGATGCTGCCGTCGGCGATCAGTTCCGCGCCATTGTTGACCACCGCGGTGACGATCAGGTCGGTGCCGCGCGCATAGATGCGCTGGCCGGCGCGCACCGGGGTGTCGACGACCATGGCCGCCGTCAGGGCGGCCGGCTGGGCCGGTGCCGGTGCCGCGACCGGCGCGGCCGGCGCCGGGGC
>CAUSCY010000055.1:0-41171 GCA_963529995.1 uncultured Massilia sp.
CCATCCCGGCCTGACTCACACTAACCGGCCTCCACGGAAGCCGGGGCGGTTCAGTTTGTTGCAGCACCTTGAGTCACGCCTCAACAATACTTTTTCGAATGGCAAGCTTCGCCAAGAATGGCTCGATGTCGTGGGTGTTGACCCGGAGGTTTGGCAAGCTGATCCGATTCTGCGACAAGAACCGCTGACTGAAGCGGAGCTGAAGAAGGTCGTCACAGGTTGTTGGTTTCCTGTATATGCCTTTGGTTACAACTGGCTTCAGTCTAATGGCGACAGCGCAAAAATTATCGCTAACCGCATCGATCGGGTGATAGCAGACCTTTGTAAGTCAGGCTATGAATGCAACAAAGTAATCGTCGTGACCCATTCGATGGGTGGTTTAGTCGGGCGCGCTCTTTTGAACGAAAAATACGGCAACCTCCAGAACAAGATTTTGGGTGTCGTGCACGGTGTCATGCCTGCGGTTGGGGCGCCTGCGGCATACAAGCGAATGCGCGCCGGATTCGAGGATCCTGGTTTACTCTTTGGCGTACAAACTAGCCTTGGTGCCAAAGTTGCCGGTAACTACGGAGACGAAGTGACGGCAGTTCTAGCGAATTCGCAGGGAGGTTTGCAACTCTTACCGACTGAGGCGTACGGTAATGGATGGTTACGGGTCACCTACAACGGCCGAGACCTCGAATCGTGGCCAAAGGCGAATGATCCCTATAACGAAATATACAAGCTGAAAGGTAAATGGTATTCGCTTTTCCGAGAGGAGTGGATTAATCCATCCAATGTCCCCCCGAAAGAAAACGGGGGATCGTTCAGACGGACTTGTGAATATCTGGACAAGGTGCAGGCCTTTCATAACAGAATTGCAAGAACTTTTCATCCGAATACGTATGCCCATTATGGCGCCGATGCGCAGCGGTCGAGTTTTGCAGAAGTCGTATGGGAGATTGAGCAAAATTGCGCTGATCCGACTGGCTGGCAGGACTGGCCAATCATCAGTGATACTAGGCAAGGAACTTTAGAGCTTGGTCGCTTGGAGGCAACTAGGTCCAGTAAGGCGCTCCACCCTTACGGCGACGAAATTCCCGGCCCAATTCATGCATCGCTTTGCAAGCCGAGAGGCGCTGGAGACCAAACCGTACCCGCAAAATCTGCGGACTATCCAATGCAATTAGGTGCGCTGTCCGGCGTTTTTAGACAAACCGGATATGAGCACCAATCGAGTTATGAGAATCCTCGAGCGATAGCATCGACACTTTTCAGCATCATACGTATTTCTCAAAAGGCCGATTGGAAACGCTAAGGAGATCTCTTATGCGTAGGACCGCAATGCAGCGTCGTCTATGGTTGTACTTATCATTGATTCTTCTACTCGTCGCTTGCAAGCCCGAGAAAAACAAGCTGGAGAAGGCCAACATGACTCTATCTACGCCCCGTCTGCAAGCTGCGTTTGAAAAAACTAAGACCATATGCTTCGGTCGCTTTATGATTGATGTTCCGGCTACCGCAGAAGTCGTTTGGGGAAAGTCGCTTGTTCCACTGGGTGTAGATATCTACGTGAACGGGGTAGATGAGGTAAAGAAAATCGAGAGCCAGTTCATTGATGAGCTAAAAGGTGAGAAAGCGATTAATCATGACGATGCTCCATTATTACTTTCGATCGAAGATACGGATCAGCCTCCGGGAAGGCTTGTTACAGGATACGAGGATTTCGAGGCCATCAATGGCCTAAAGATCAATGGGTATTTTCAACTAAATAATGATGGAGTGATCATTACGTCGAGGCCATTACGTGCGGACAGGGAAGGTACCGTTACACTCATCAACAGTATGGCCAAAAGATTACGACATCGCGCCGAAGATGAGATTCCAACGGAACCCGGCAATTGCATCGAACACGCCTTTTTGCCCGATCTCGTGGATCCGAGCGCGGAGGACCTGATGGAGCACATCCGCGTCGGCTTCCGTTTGAAAGAATTCCCGGACGCGCACTTCTCGATTTACGTCGCCCCGGCAAACCCGCACGATCAGGAGAGTGATTCGCTTGAAAAGCAGTTCAAACGCTTCAAGGGAGGCGCTACGACCCCTGAGGAGCTAAAGGTGCTTGCCAGCATCAAGTACTTTCGAGAAAGCCCGCGCAGGATACGCGAATGGCTTACAGGCTACGAAGTGCTAATGCGGACACCCGATGAGGAGGGATCGCTGTCGCATCATGATTTCCTCATGAAGTTCACGGGTGTGCCCTACGATCCGTACAAGCCGTACGCCGATATTCAGTTTCAGACAGGCGTCGTCGATGATGCTGCCGGAGCGGGCAGGGCAAGTTTGACGGACGAAGAAGCCGTTGCACTATGGGATAAGATCACCAGCACCATCCGGGTGAGGCCGACCGAGGCTGCGGCGAAAAACACAGCGGCTGAAATTCCGCCACTGCAGCTGGGCGCGCTGGCAGCGACTGGGCGGGTTTGCCCACAGACGGGCTGGTGGCAGTCTGCCGAAGCAAACGTCGCGCGCGCGAACGGCCGCCGACATTTCGATGCCGGTGAACGCATGCCGCATATCGATGTGGCAGTAAGGCCCACGTTCTGGCAAAGGCTCAAGGGAGAAGACGCAGTCTATCGTGTTGCGACAATGTGGAAGCTCGTGGAATACAGCGATGGGTCCGCGCCCATCGCGTCAGACGGGCAAGCCAGGTCGCCTACGCATGACAGTGGCGAAACGGCTTATGTCGCCGATGGCGCGGACGGCACCACGCCACCGGCGCAAGACGGGTAAGCCATGCCCAACGTAATCCGTCTCGGCGACCCCACCTCGCACGGTGGCAAGGTCTCCAGCGTCAGTGCAAGCCACTTCACGGTCGACGGCATCGCCGTCGCCCGCGTCGGCGATACGTGTACTTGTCCCGTCAAGGGGCACGATGGCTGCACAATTGCCGAAGGCGATCCGCACCACACCATCGACAATGTGGCCGTGGCTTACGACGGCCACAAGACCTCGTGCGGTGCGACCCTGATCGCGACGATCGGGAACTTCAGCGGACAGTGAGTCGGCAGGCGCCGCGGGACGAGATCAAGGTACCGTGACGTCGACCCGATAGGTACGTCCCGGCTCGATACCGTCGATGCGCGCCTCCTGCAGTTCGATGCCATCAGCCAGTACGGTCGTGTTTCTTACGTCGCCGCGCTTCACCGTCACATCGAACGTCGCCCCACGAAACTCGCGCACGATCCGCATCCCCGGCCAGCCCGCCGGCAATTGCGGATTCACGGTCAAGCCATCCGCATCGCCTTTCAGTCCGCACAGGCCCTCGATGATCGAGCGGTACACCCACGACACGGTGCCCGTGTTGAACAGCTGGCTCGAACGGCCGGCGGTGCGCGGGTATTCCTTCCATGCGCCGCGGTAGTAGTTGGGGATGAAGACTGGCAGCTGGCCGCGCTGCAGGTAGTCGGCTTCGTCCGGGCCCGGGATCATCTTGCGCAGCGCGTTCCAGGCGCGGTCGGTCTCGCCGATCGCGTACAGGCTGTAGATGTAGAACACGGAAGCGTGGTTGTATACGGCGCCGTTCTCGGCCGATCCGGGGTGTTTTTGCGTGACGCGTCCGACGTCCTCGCGCATGGCGCTGTAGGGCGGGGCGAACATCAGCACGCCGTAGGGCGTATCGAGCTGGGCGTCCACCTGGGCCAGCATGCGCGCGCGCTGCGCGTCGTCCGCGGTGCCGGCCAGGAAGGCCCAGCTCTGCGGGTTCAGGTAGATGCGGCCTTCCTTGTCGGCGGCGACGCCGAACTTGACGTCGTCGTCCGTGATGCCGCGCGCGTACCAGTCGCCGTCCCACAGGTGGCGGTTGGCGGAGGCGTTCATGTCGGCGGCGCCCGCGCGGAAGTGCGCTGCGCGGCCCTCGTCGCCGCGCGTCGCGCAGACGTCGGCCCACAGGTTCAGCGCGTAGGCGGCAGCCACCGTCAGCCAGCCGGAGACGCCACGGCCCTTCCAGCCCACCATGTTCATCGGGTCGCACCAGTCGCCCTGCTCGATGTAGGACAGGCCGCGCTCGTCGCGCTTGTGCAGCAGCCAGTCCATCGCCAGCGAGATGCGTTCGAAGGCCGTTAGCGTCGTGCCGTCATGGGTGGCGACCGGCGCGGCCAGGATCGCCGTGTCGCCCGTCTCGTCGAGGTAGGCGCGCAGGCAGACGGGCAGCCAGACGCAATGGTCGGTGTGCGGGATCTGGTTGATGTACTTGAGCTCCGCGCCTTCGAACAGCAGGATCCCGTCCGGCATCGCGCCGCCTGGTTCCTGCTGCGACAGCGCATGCAGGAAGGCGGCGCGCGCCACCTGGGGCTTGACGAAGGCCATGCCCATATTGTCCTGCAGGTAGTTGCGGGTCTGCGGGTCCGTGCTCAGGCGGTTGACGTCGCCGTGGTAGAACACCTGGCGTGCCAGCCAGTGGTTCACGAAGTTGTCGAATTCCGGATCGGGCGTCTCGACGCGGATGCAGCCGGCGCCTTGCGCCACGTAGGCCGCGTACTCGCGCGCCGCCGTCGCGAAGCCGTCTTCGCTGAGCCAGCGCGCGCGCATGGCGGCGATCTCGGCGTCGTCCTTGGCGGGGCCGAACAGGAAGCGGCGCGTGGCGGACTGTCCCGCGTCCAGCTGCAGCCGGTACTGCACGGCCGCGACGGGCGTCTCGTAGCGCGCGTCGCCGCCGGCCAGCCGCTCAGCGCGCACGGCGTCCGGCGCGTGCAGGCCGCCTTCGCCTTCGAAGCGCGCCTGGCAGGCTTCCCAGGCGTCCGGCGCCGTCTCGCACAGCAGGTAGGTCTTGTCCTTCAGGTCCTTGTTCTTGAAGTAGTCCTGCAGCTTCTGGTAGGGCGTGACGCTTGAAGCGACGATGCCTCCGAGGTCGGCGCGGTACTCGGCCGACTGGTTCATCCACGACATGTAGCCGACCGTGAAGTAAGGGTAGACGCTGATCCGGCGCGGGCGGTCGCCCAGGTTTTCCGCGGACAGCGTCCACAGTTCGGCGACGTCGTCGGTGGGCAGCGCGAGGCGCAGTCCGATGCGGATGCCTAGCTTCTCGACGGTCCAGGCGATGTCCGATTGGCCGACCGAGAACGCGAAGCGGTCGGGCTGGGCGCGCACCGGTTCGTGCGGCGCCGAGAAGATCTCGCCCGTGTCCTCGTCCTTCACGTAGAAGAAGCGGCCCGGATGGTGCGCATAATAGGCCTGCTCCGGCTGCATGAAGCTCTTTGCTTCCAGGTTCGGCGCATGCGCATACTTTGCCGGCTCGGGCTGCATGAACTGGGCGGTGGCGTAGCCGCGGCAGGTTACCTGGATCATCATGCGGCGGTTCCACAGGAAGCCGCCGGCCTGCGGCATCGCGGTCGGGCTGGCGAGTTCGTAGCGGGTGCCGTCGTGGGTCGGTCGGAGCATCGAATTTCCTTGCTGATTATGGGTCGGTTTCATGCGGGTTGGTCCTTGCGCGCGGCGAGGTCCTGCTGCACGCGGGCGAGCTTGGGGGCGTCGAGGTCGTAAAGGCACATCACGAGCACGGCGACGATGGCGAATCCGGCCGGGATCAGCGACATCAGCCAGACGATGCCCGCCAGCGAGCCGCCGCTCTGCACGGCGTTCGGGACGTAGCCGAGCGCGGTGAAGACGGAGCCGATGGTCGCCACCGCCATGGCCGTTCCCAGCTTCTGCGCGAAGGTGGCGGCGGCGAAGGTCATCGCGGTGGCGCGCCGGCCCGTGCGCCATTCGTTATAGTCGGCCGTGTCGGCCAGCATGGCGAAGGCCAGCGGCGATTTCGGGCCCAGCACGAGGCCCAGCAGCGCCTGCAGCGCGAACATCAGCTGCACCTGGTCCGGCGGGATGACGTAGAAGGCGGCCGACAGCAGCGCCGTCAGCGACATCAGCGCGATCATCAGCGTCCGCTTGTCGGCGAGGCGCGTGAGCAGCGGCGTGCAGGCGGCGCCGATGGCGGCGGCGATCATGTAGGTGGGCACGAAGGCCGCCATCAGTTCGGGGCGGCCGACGACGTACTTGAAGTAGTAGGCGGCGCTGGCGGTGCGCAGCGTGATCGTGACCATGATCACGAGGGACAGCACGAACAGCACGATCCAGGGGCGGTTGACGACGAGGTCGCGCACGTCGCGCACGACGTTCGAGCGCTGCCCCGGCGGCGGCGCCACGCGTTCGCGGGTACCGCCGAAGGTCAGGACGAACAGCACGGTGGCGGCCAGGCCCCAGGCCAGCATCGCCAGCTGCCAGCCGCGCGCATCGTTGCCGCCGCCCAGCACCCGCACCAGCGTGGGCGTCGCCGCCGTGACGAGGGTGCTGCCGGCGAAGGCGAAGATGAAGCGCAGGCCGTTGATGGTGGAGCGCTCCTGCGGATCGGCGGACATCACGCCGGACAGCGCGTTGTACGGGATGTTGACGCAGGTGTAGCACACCATCATGAGCAGGTAGGTGCCGTAGGCCCAGGCCAGCTTGGCGTCGCCAGCTAGGTCTGGCGTCGTGTAGGTGAGGACGGCGGCGCCGGCCAGCGGGAGGCTCATCCACACGAGCCAGGGGCGGAACTTGCCGAAGCGGGTGCTGGTGCGGTCGGCGGCGGCGCCGATCATGGGGTCGGTGAAGGCATTCACGATCTTCACCGTCGACATCATCGCGGCGGCGGCGGCGGCCGAGATGCCGAAGGTATCCGTATAGAAGATCAGCAGGAAGGTGGCGACGTTGGTCCAGTAAAAATTGAACCCCATGTCGGCCACGCCATAGGCCAGCTTTTCGCGCCAGCGCAGCGGCGCGGCGGCGTCCTGGCCGGGCGCCGCGTCGGCGGCGGGCGCGCGGGTGGGCGCGGCGTTGCCGCGAATGCCTTGTTCGAGCATGCGAGTCTCCTGATATGTATGTTGCGCACGGCTTCTGCGAGCATTGTTGATAGCGCTAACACTTCGTTCGAGTATGCCCGGCGATTGCGGGGATGTCAACGCGGCCGTGCCAACGCCTGGCGTCCGTGCGCGGTGTCTCAGTCTGCCGGATAGTGCACGCCCACCTGGCGCCGGATCTCGTCCAGCACGCCCATCATCTCCAGCGTCTGCGCATGGGGCATCAGGGGGCTTTCGATCTCACCGGCCAGCCAGCAGCGCTGGGCCTCGATCGCCTCGTGCACGTAGCCGTTGCCGAGGTAGGGCGTGGCCACCGTGCGGCTGCCGCCGTCGGCTGCCGTGACGGTCAGCGTTGGCGGACGGTGGAAGGGCGCGTCGAGCTGCAGCCGGCCACGGTCGCCGGACAGCGTCATGAGGCCCGGCGTGCGCGCCTTCAGGGAACAGGCGCAGGTCGCCAGGGCGCCGTCCGCATGGCGCAGCGTGAACACGGTCTGCAGGTCGACGCCGGTCGGGCCGATCTCGGACTGCGCCTGCACGGCTGCCACGGGGCCGAGCAGGAAGGCGGCGATGGACAGCGGATAGATGCCGACATCGAGCAGGGCGCCGCCGCCCAGCTGCGGATTGAACAGGCGCGCATCTGGATCGTAGGCCGCCGCGAAGCCGAAGTCGGCATGGGCTTGGGACACGGTGCCCAGCTCCCCGGACGCGACGATGCGGCGCGCTTCCAGCAGCCCTGGCAGGAAGCGCGACCACATCGCTTCCATCAGGAACAGCTTGCGTTCGCGCGCGCTTGCCACGACCCGTTCCGCCTGGGCGCGATTCAGGGCGAACGGCTTCTCGCACAGCACGCCCTTGCCGCCGGCCAGCATGGCGAGCGCATTCTCTGCATGCAGCGAATGCGGGGTGGCGACATACACGAGGTCGACGTCGGCACAGTCGGCGAGCGCCTCGTAGGCGGGAAGGTGCAGCGGGATGCCGAATTCGGCGCCGAACGCGTCGGCGCCCTCCTGGCTGCGCGAGGCGACGGCGGCGAGGACGGCGCCCGGCGTCTCGCGCAGGGCATTGGCGAAATCGCGGGCGATGCGGCCGGTGCCGAGGATGCCCCAGCGGACGGGTTGGCTCATGCAGGTCTCCTGTGTTGATCGTGCGGCGATTCTGGCCCATCCCGCCCGGGCCGCCCACCCGTTCATCCTGACAGGGTAAGCGATGCAAGCGATGGCGCATCCAACCCGGCCGGAAGGCGGATGCCGCCGTCCGCCGGATTGCGCTAGGATGGCCGCTTCCGGTCGGACGACTCACTCAAGAAAGGAGAACAGCATGGCGAAGGTACTGGTTCTGTATTACTCCACCTACGGTCACGTCGAGCAGATGGCGAATGCCGTCGCCGAGGGCGCGCGCGGCGCCGGCGCCACCGTGGCGGTCAAGCGCGTGCCGGAGACGGTGCCGGAAGACATCGCCAAGAACGGCCACTTCAAGCTCGACCAGCAGGCGCCCGTCGCCACCGTGGACGAACTGGCGGACTACGATGCCATCGTGATCGGCGCGCCCACCCGCTACGGCCGCATGCCGTCGCAGATGGCCGCCTTCCTCGACCAGACCGGCGGCCTGTGGGCGCGCGGGGCCCTGAACGGCAAGGTCGGCGCCGCTTTCACGTCGACGGCGACGCAGCACGGCGGCCAGGAGGCGACGCTGTTCTCGATCATCACCAACCTGTTGCACTTCGGGATGGTCGTCGTCGGCCTGCCGTACAGCTTCGCCGGCCAGATGACGCTGGACGAAGTCGTCGGCGGCGCGCCCTACGGTGCAACCACCATCGCCGGCGGCCAGGGCCAGCGCCAGCCGAGCGCCCTCGAGCTGGACGGCGCGCGCCACCAGGGCGAGCTGGTAGCGAAGACGGCCGCCAAGCTGTTCGGCTGATCCCGCGCATGCACGATGGCCCGCCGGCCTGCGGCGGGCCTTTTTTACGCCGCTTTTACGCCCGATCGCTTACCATGCCGGCATGAACCGTGATGTCTCCCCTGTCGCCCTTATTGTCGAGGACGAACCGCAGATCCGCCGCTTCGTGCGCATGGCGCTGGAAGGCGAGGGCTGGACCGTGCACCAGTCCGAGAACCTGAAGCGCGGCGTCATCGACGCCGGCACCCGCACGCCCGACCTGATCATCCTCGACCTGGGCCTGCCGGACGGCGACGGCGTCGACCTGATCCGCACCGTGCGCGGCTGGAGCCCCATGCCCATCATCGTGCTGTCGGCCCGCGTCGACGAAGGCGACAAGATCACGGCGCTCGATGCCGGCGCCGACGATTATCTGACCAAGCCGTTCGGCACGGGCGAGCTGCTGGCGCGCGTGCGCGCGGCGCTGCGGCGCCAGCACAAGACTGCCGGAGAACCGTCGTCGACGGTCGGCTTCGGCAGCGTCGTCGTCGACCTGCAGAAACGCCTCGTCACCCGCGCCGGGGAGCCGGTGCGCCTGACGCCCACCGAATACCGGCTGCTGTCCGTGCTCGTCGCCCACCTGGGGAAGGTCGTGACGGCCCCGCAGCTGCTGCGCGAGGTCTGGGGCCCCGCGAATCGCGAGAACGGCCACTACGTGCGTATCTATATGGGGCACCTGCGCCAGAAGCTGGAAGACGATCCGGCCCAGCCGCGCCACCTGCTGACGGAGACGGCGGTCGGCTACCGCCTGCAGCCCTAGCTGTAGTGTTGTTTTATTACGATTTATTCGGCCGCACGATTCGCCGAATTCCCCCATGCTCAGCCGTTTTTGTAGGAAAATTCACCGGATATTTTCTATTTGACACTAATTTCGGCCCGGTGCTATAGTCCGGCAAAAGTCATGGAAGCCTTTCCAAGGCCCCGCAAATGACAGCCGAAGGACCGCCATCGATGGCGGCCGCATGGAGACAACGATGGTCCGAATCCGCAAGGCCTTGCTGGCCGGCGCGTGGCTGTGTGCCGCCGCGCCGTGGGTGCACGCCCGGGCCCAAACCACGGCGCCGGCCGAGGTGATCCACTGGTGGACGTCGGGCGGTGAATCGGCGGCCGTCAAGGAAGTGGCCGCGGCCTATCGCGGCGCCGGCGGCGCCTGGATCGATGCCGCCATCGCGGGCGGCGACCAGTCGCGCGCCGTCACCATCAACCGCATCATCGGCGGAAATCCGCCCACGGCGGCCCAGTTCAACACGTCCAAGCAGTTCCTCGACATCATCGAGGAAGACATGCTCAATCCCGTCGACGAGGTCGCGCGCCGCGACGACTGGGACCGCGTGCTGCCGCAGCCGATCGTCGACGCCATCAAGTACCGCGGCCATTACTATGCGGTGCCGATGAACATCCACATGCAGACGTGGATCTGGTATTCGAAGGCCGCCTTTGCCCGCGCCGGCATCAAGGGCGAGCCGCAGGACGTCGACGAACTGTTCGCCGCGCTCGACAAGCTCAAGGCGGCCGGCCTCGTGCCGCTGGCCCACGGCGGCCAGGCCTGGCAGGAGACGATCCTGTTTTCCCTGATGCTGTCCAACCTCGGCGGGCGCGAGCTGTACCTGCGCGTGATGCGCGACCGCGACCAGGCCGCGATCCGCTCGCCGGCATTTCGCCAGGTGCTGCTCGCCTATAAACGCCTGCAGGCCTACGTCGATCCGGCCTCGCCGGGCCGCAACTGGAACGACGCCACCGCGCTCGTCATCGCCGGCAAGGCGGGCATGCAGATCATGGGCGACTGGGCCAAGGGCGAGTTCACGGCGGCCGGCCAGGTGCCGGGGCGCGAATTCGGCTGCCTGCCCGGACTCGGTCCGGACAGTCCCTACCTGATCCAGGGCGACGTGTTCGTCTTTCCCAAGACGGGCAAGCCGGATGCGCTGCGCGCCCAGAAGCTGATCGCGGATGTCGTCGAGCGGCCCGCCGTGCAGGTGGCGTTCAACCGCCTGAAAGGCTCGATACCGGTGCGCACGGACGCGGATCCTTCGGCCTTCGACGCCTGCGCGCGCAAGGGCATGGCGATCCTGCGCGACCGCGCGCGGCCCGTCGGCGTGGCCGAGGTGTACCTGACCCCGGACCAGAACGGCGCGCTGCAGGACGTGCTGACGGCCTACTGGAATACCCCGGTACCCGTCGAGCGGGTCCAGAACAGCATCGCCTCGGCGCTGCGCTACTGACATGGCGCGAACCGCTCCCTCCAGATTGCTTCCCTGGCTCGCGCCGCGCGTGGCGCTGCTGCCGATGGCCCTCGTGGCGCTGGTCGGCTACGTGGGCGCCGCCTGCTGGACGCTGTGGATCTCGATGACGGGCTCGCGCACGTTCCCGAGCGGCAGCTTCATCGGCCTGGCCCAGTACCAGCGGCTGTTCGACAACGAGCGCTGGATGCTGTCGCTGCACAATCTCGCCGTGTACGGCGTGCTGTTCGTCGTCGCCTGCGTCGTCATCGGCTTCCTGCTGGCCGTCTTCATCGACCAGAACGTGCGCGGCGATGGCGCGCTGCGCACCGTCTTCCTGTACCCGTACGCGATGTCCTTCGTCGCCACGGGCCTCGTGTGGCAGTGGCTGCTGACGCCCGGCGACGGCATCGACGGCGCCATCCGCGCGCTCGGCTTCTCCGGTTTCCGTCTCGACTGGATCGTGGCGCAGGACATGGCCATCGTCGCCGTCGTGCTGGCGACCGTGTGGCAGGCATCGGGCCTCGTGATGGCGCTGGTGCTGGCCGGCCTGCGCGGCATCGACCCCGAGATCTGGAAGGCGGCGCGCCTGGACGGCATTCCGCCCTGGCGCGTCTACCTGCAGATCGTCGTGCCGATGCTGTGGCCCAGCTTCGCCACCGTCCTGCTGCTGCTGGCGACGTCGGTGGCGAAGCTGTACGACGCTGTCGTCGCGATGACGCAGGGCGGTCCCGGCATCGCCAGCGAGGTGCCCGCCAAGTTCATCATGGATCACCTGTTCCTGCGCTCGAACGTGGGGCTGGCTTCGGCCGGCGCCGTCGTGCTGCTGGTGCCGGTGCTGGCGCTGCTCGCGCCGTATGCGTATGCCCGCAGCCGCAAGGGGGGAGCATGAAGAAAGCCCGCATGAAGGAGATTGCATGAAGGAGATTGCATGAGCCGTCCATGGATCGCCCGCCCGCTGCCGCTGCAGCCGGCATCCAGCCAGCCGGCCGCGCGCCCGCATGCGCGCGCGCGCCGGCGCCGCCTGACTCCGGCCCGTGTCGGCGTCTATGCCTTTTTGTTGTGCGCCGCGGCGTTCTTCCTGCTGCCGCTGTACGTCATGCTCGTCACCTCGGTCAAGCCGATGGACGAGATCCGCCAGGGCGGCATCTTCGCGCTGCCGCATGCGTTCACGCTGGAACCGTGGCGCCAGGCCTGGAGCGGCGTGTGCACGGGCGCGGCCTGCGACGGCATCCGCACGGGCTTCCGCAATTCGGTCGCCATCGCGATCCCCAGCACGTTCCTGCCGATCCTGCTCGGCGCCGTCAACGGCTATGCGCTGTCGTTCTGGCGCCCGCGCGGCGCCAACCTCCTGTTCGGCATCCTGCTGGCCGGCGCCTTCGTGCCCGTGCAGGTGATGATCTATCCGCTGGTGCGCGTGCTGGCACTGGCGGGCATCTTCGGCTCGCTCCCCGCCATCGTGCTGGTGCACACGGTATTCGGCATGCCCGTCATGACGCTGCTGTTCCGGAATTACTACTGCAACGTGCCGCACGAGCTGTTCCAGGCCGCGCGCATCGACGGCGGCGGCTTCTGGCGCATCTTCGTGCAGGTGATGCTGCCGATGTCGCTGCCGATCGTCGTCGTCGCCGCCATCATGCAGGTGACGGGCGTGTGGAACGACTACATCCTGGGCCTCGTGTTCGCGGGCCGCGAGAACCTGCCGATGACGGTCCAGCTGAACAACGTGATCAATACCACCACCGGCACGCGCCTGTACAACGTCAACATGGCGGCGACGATCCTCACGGCGCTGGTGCCGCTGGCGCTGTACTTCGTGTCCGGTCGCTGGTTCGTGCGCGGCATCGCGGCCGGCGCCGTGAAAGGATAGCCATCGATGTCGAACGTTACGTTGCGCAAGCTGAACATCACGCTGGGCGGCAAGGACATCATCCGCGACCTCGACCTGCACGTCGAGCCGGGCGAGTTCCTCGTGCTGCTCGGGCCTTCCGGCTGCGGCAAGTCGACGCTGCTGCACAGCATCGCGGGCCTCGTCGACACGAGCGGCGGCCTGGTGGAAATCGGCGGGCGCGACATGACGGACGCCGACCCGAGCGAGCGTGGCATCGGCATGGTGTTCCAGTCGTATGCGCTGTATCCGACCATGACGGTCGAGGCCAATATGTCATTCGGCCTGCGCATCGCGGGTACACCGAAGCCCGAGATCAAGCGCCGCGTGCGCGAGGCGGCCGAGATGCTGCAGCTGGACGCGCTGCTGGCGCGGAAGCCGTCGCAACTGTCCGGCGGCCAGCGCCAGCGCGTGGCGATCGGACGGGCGCTCGTGCGCCAGGCGCGCGTGCTGCTGTTCGACGAGCCGCTGTCGAACCTGGACGCCAAGCTGCGCGCCGAACTGCGGCGCGAACTCAAGCTCCTGCACGCCAAGCTGGGGTCGACGATGATCTACGTGACCCACGACCAGGTGGAGGCGATGACGCTGGCGAGCCGCATCGTCGTCATGCGCGGCGGCGAGATCCAGCAGGTCGGCTCGCCGCTCGACGTCTACGAGCGGCCCGCGAACCGTTTCGTGGCGGGCTTCCTGGGTGCGCCGGCGATGACCTTCGTCGAGGGCATGCTGGACGCGGACGGAAGCTTCGCCGCGGACGGCATCGCCTTACAGCCGGGCGCGGGCTGCGTGGCCGGCGGCCTGGGGCAGCGGCCCGCCGTGCTGGGCGTGCGCGCCGAGCACGTGTGCATGGCCGATCCCGATCCTGGTCCCGACGCCGCCGGCAGCCTGCGCGCCATCGTTTCCCTGGTCGAGCCGATGGGCAGCCACCAGGTGGTCTGGGTGAAAGCGGGGCGGGCCACGCTGTCCGTCCTCGTGCACGAGCCGCGCGCCTTTGCGCCGGGCGACGAGGTGGGCATCGCCATCGACCCCGCGCGGGTGTCCCTGTTCGACCCGGAGACGGGTGCCCGCTTGTAGGGCAGGCATGTAAGTTCGTGCAAAGGAAGGTGCGGGGAAGGGCGCTCCTGCGGTATCCTTCGGCTTGGCGGCAACGCCTGTCTAAATGAGGATCAGTTTGTGGCAACTATCAAGGATGTAGCGAAACTGGCCGGCGTCGGCCTGGGAACGGCGTCGCGCGTGGTCAGCGGCAAGGGCTCGGTATCGCCGGCCACGCTGGCGCGCGTGAAGAAGGCGATCGACGAGCTGGGCTTCCGGCCGTCGCACGCCGCGCGCGCGCTGCTGTCCGGCAGCAGCCGCATGGTCGGCGTCTACATTCCCGTCCTCTCGGGCACCTTCTATACGCCGATCCTGCAGATCATCGACACGGAGCTGCGCGCGGCCGGCGTGCACATGGTGCTGGCGTTCGGCGTGGGCCTCGGCGACGAGCGGCGCCAGGCCATCGAGGGCGTCGAATTCCTGATCGAGCGCGGCTGCGACGGCCTCGTCGTCATGACCAGCGCGCTGCTCGAGGAAGACATCGCTTCGCTGGGTCTGAAAGCGGGCCAGCTGGTGGCGCTGAACCACAGCTTCGCGTCGATTCCGGACCAATGCTTCACGGTCGACCATGCGTTGGGCGGGCGCCTGGCGGCGCGCGCGCTGCTCGACCACAAGCACCGCAAGATCGCCGTCATCGAAGGTCCGCGCCGGCTCGCCGACAACGTGGCGCGCGTCGACGGCTTCATGCGCGAGCTGGCCGAGCAGGGCATCGACACGGCCAAGGTGTGGCGCATGGAGAGCGATTTTTCGCCGGCCGGCGGCTGGGCGGCGGCCAAGCAGCTGCTCGACTCGGACTACGGCTGCACCGCGCTGTTCTGCGCCAACGACGAGATGGCCGTCGGCGCGCTGTCCTACTTCCAGGAAGCGGGCATCCGCGTGCCGCACGACCTGTCCGTCATCGGCTACGACGACACGCCCAGCGCCGCGTTCTCCGCGCCGCGCCTGACGTCCGTGCACATGCCCTGGCGGGAAATGACGCAGAACGGCGTGAACGCCTTGTTGAACCTGTGCTACGACGTGCGCCGCACCGTCACGCGCGATTTCCCCGTGAGCGTCACGCTGCGCGCGTCGCTCGCCACCGCCACGAGCCCGAAACGCAAGGCCGCATGAGCGTGGCAAATGAGGGTGGCAAATGAGCGTGGCCACCTGAGCAAGCCGGCGTGCCAACCGTGCGCGCTTTTTTTTGAACCGGGGCTGGAAAGCTTTCCAATCGATTCGCCACACTATGCATACAGAGACCATGAGCACATCTTCCAGCGACCCGCAGCGCCGCTCCTTCCCGCGTGATTTCCTGTGGGGCTGCGCGACGTCCTCGTACCAGATCGAAGGCGCGGCCGACGTCGACGGCCGCGTCGAATCGATCTGGGACCGCTTCGCCGCTACGCCCGGCCGCATCCGCGACGGGTCCAGCGGCGCCGTCGCCTGCGACCACTACCACCGCTGGCCGCAGGACCTGGACATCGCGCGCGACCTGGGCCTGAACGCCTACCGCTTCTCGATCGCCTGGCCGCGCATCTTCGGCCAGGCCGGCGCGGGCCCGAACGCCAAGGGCCTGGACTTCTACGAGCGCCTGGTGGACGGCATGCTGGAACGGGGGCTGCAGCCGTGGGCCACGCTGTACCACTGGGACCTGCCGCAGTACCTGCAGGAGCGGGGTGGCTGGAACGAACGGGCGACCGTGCACGCCTTCCTCGACCTGGCCGACGCCATGACGCGCCGCCTGGGCGACCGCGTGAAGCACTGGATCACGCACAACGAGCCCTGGTGCACGGCCATCATCGGCAACTACGAAGGCTGGCATGCGCCGGGCAATACGGACCTGAAGACGGCCCTGCAGGTCTGCCACCACGTGCTGCTGTCGCACGGCCTGGCCGTGCCGCTGATCCGTGCCAACGTGCCGGACGCGCAGGTGGGCATCGCGCTCAGCCTCCATCCCCTGCGTGCGGCCAGCCCGGACCCGTGCGACGTCGCCGCCATGGAGCGCCACGACGGCCTGCGCTACCGCTGGTTCCTCGACCCGCTGCACGGCCGCGGCTACCCGGCGCAGACGCTGGACCTGGTCGGCGCCAGTGCCCCGGACGTGGTACCCGGCGACATGGAGGCGATCGCCGCGGCCACCGACTTCCTCGGCGTGAACTACTACTTCCCGGAGACTGTCGTCGACGACCCGGCGCACGGCCCGCTGCGGGCGCGCGTGCTGGAACCGCAGGGCGGCGAGGAGCGCGAGATCACTGCCATGGGCTGGCCCGTGGAGCCGGCCGGCCTCGCGGAACTGCTGGCGCGGGTCCAGCGCGACTATGCGCCGGGTCCCCTCTACGTGACGGAAAACGGGTCCTGCTACGACGACACGGTCGATGCCGACGGCGCCATCCATGACGCGGCGCGCACGCGCTATCTGCAGCGCCACCTGGCGGCCCTGGGCGGCGCGGTGCGCGACGGCGTCGACGTGCGCGGCTATTTCGCCTGGAGCCTGCTCGACAACTTCGAATGGGCGGAAGGCTATCTGCGGCGCTTCGGGCTCGTGCACGTCGACTATGCGACGCAGCAGCGGCGCCTGAAGGACAGCGGCAAGTGGTACCGGGAATTCCTGCACGGGGGCGATTGACAGCGAGACGGTTTCCATTCAATATTGGCAAGGCCGATTGGAATCGTTTCCAATCGACCCACAATACCAAGAATGGAGACACCGCATGAACAAGCACAGCGCCGCGGCGCATCTGGTTCCCCACGCCCTGGCAATGGCCGTGGCGCTGACCCTGCCGCTGATGTTGCCACTGATGTTGCCGACGCAGGCGTTCGCACAGCAGGCCGCCTGGCCGCAGGCGAAGAGCGCGATCGCGAAGGACCCGGCCATCGAGGCGCGCGTCGCCGCCATCGTGTCGAAGATGACGCTGGCGCAGAAGGTCGGCCAGATCACGCAGGCCGAAATCAAGACCGTGACGCCGGACGACGTCCGCACCTACTATCTCGGTTCGGTGCTGAACGGCGGCGGCAGCTGGCCGGGCAACGACAAGCATGCGCGCGCGGCCGACTGGCTCAAGCTCGCCGACGCCTACTACGACGCGTCGATGCGTACCGACATGGCCGTCAAGGTGCCGATGATCTGGGGCACGGACGCCGTCCATGGCCACAACAACGTCTACGGCGCCACCATGTTCCCCCACAATATCGGCCTGGGCGCGGCGCGCGATGCGGCGCTGGTCGGCGAGATCGGCGCGGCGACGGGCAGGGCGGTCCGTGCGACGGGCATCCTGTGGGCCTTCGGTCCCACGGTGGCCGTCGTGCGCGACGACCGCTGGGGACGCACTTACGAAAGCTTCTCGGAAGACCCGAAGCTGGTCGGCGCGCTGTCCGGCGTGTACGTGAAAGGCATGCAGGGCGCGTTCAAGGACGACGCCAACGTCATCGCCAGCATCAAGCACTTCATGGGCGACGGCGGCACGGAGCATGGCATCAATACGGGCGTGACCAAGGCCAGCGAGCGCGACATGCTCGCCATCCACGCGCCGGGCTACGTCACGGGCCTGGAAGCGGGAGCGCAGACGGTGATGGCATCCTTCAACAGCTGGGACGACGTCGCGACGGGCACGAAGCATGGCAAGCTGCACGGGAGCCGGCGTGCGCTGACGGGCATCTTGAAGGACGAGATGGGCTTCGACGGCTTCGTCGTCAGCGACTGGAACGGCATCGGCGAGGTCGCCGGCTGCACCAACGACCATTGCGCGGAAGCGATCAATGCCGGCATCGACATGGCCATGGTGCCGAACGACTGGAAGGCCTTCATCGCCAACACGGTCAAGGACGTCGAGCAGGGCCGCATCCCGATGGCGCGCCTGGACGACGCCGTCAGCCGCATCGTCCGTGTCAAGCTGCGCGCGGGCGTGTTCGAGCACAAGCCTTCGCAGAGCGCGTATGCGGGCAAGGACGATGCGCTGCAGGCACGCGAGTTGGGACGCCGCGCCGTGCGCGAATCGCTGGTGTTGCTGAAGAACGAAGGACCGGCGCTGCCGCTGGCCGCGGGCAAGCGCATCCTCGTCGTCGGCAAGGCCGCCGACAGCATGGCCAACCAGACGGGCGGCTGGGCGCTGACCTGGCAGGGTACGGCCAACACGAATGCCGACTTCCCCCACGCGGACACGATCCTCGCCGGCCTGAAGGCGGCCGGAGCGCAGATCACGTACAGCGCGGATGCGAAGGGCGTCGACCCGTCCCGCTTCGACGCCGTCATCGCCGTGATCGGCGAGGCGCCGTATGCGGAAGGGGACGGCGACATCGTGCCGTCCGGGACGCTGCGCCATTCGAGCCGCTATCCGGAAGACCTGGCCGTGCTGCAGGCCGTCCATGGCAAGGGCAAGCCCGTCGTGACGGTATTCCTGTCCGGCCGCCCGCTGTGGGTGAACGACTTGCTGAACCTGTCGGATACCTTCGTCGCCGCATGGCTGCCGGGCACCGAGGGCAAGGGCGTCTCCGACCTGCTGGTGGCGCCGGCGAACGGCAAGCCCTACGAATTCAAGGGCAAGCTGTCGTTCTCCTGGCCCAAGGGCGTGTGCCAGACGCCGCTGAACGTGGGCGACAAGGACTACGCGCCGCTGTTCGCCTACGGCTACGGCTTGCAGCGCGGCGAGCGCTCGAAGCTGGGCCAACTGGACGTCCGCTACCCGGCCGGCGGCTGCATCGCCTCCAACAGCTGGCCGGTGTTCGGACCGGCCGACCGCGCCAGCTTCCCGTTGCGCCTGAAGAGTGGCGGCAAGGTCCAGCCGCTGGGCCAGGACCTGAATGCGACGACGACGCTGCCTGGCATCTCGGCGGCCATCGCCCAGATCAATACGCAGCAGGATGCGCGCCTGGTCACCTGGACCGGCCCCGCCAGCTACGAAGCCCACGGCACGCGTCCCCTGGCATTGCCGGCGGCGCTGGCGAACGGCGGGATGCTGCGCTTCGATACGTTGGTGCAGTCGGCGCCTGCCGGCAAGGTCACCATCGCCATGGCGTGCGACGACGGCGCTGCCTGCGGCACGCCGCTCGACGCGACGAAACTGTTCGCGCGCCTGGCCGGCAAGGGCAGGCAGTCGGTCCGCATCCCGCTGGCCTGCTTCACGGCCAAGGGAGCGAAACTGGACGCGGTGACCACCCCGTTCAGCGTGACCAGCAGCGGCGCATTCGCCGCCGCCTTCGGCAATATCGACGTGCTGGGTAGAAGCAAGGACGCCAAGGACGGCAAGGACACCCAGGCGCCGTCGCCGCAGGCGGCGCCGGCCGTCCATGTGACGTGCGGGGAGCTGCAATGACGCTGCGCCTGCTGGCCGACATCGGCGGGACGAATGCCCGCTTCGCGCTGCAGGCGCGGGGCGGCGATTTTGCCGACCTCGAGGTGCTGTCCTGCTGCGAGCACGCCACCATCGGCGCCGCCATGGACGATTACCTGGCGCGGGCGGCGGGCCGCGGCGTGGACACGTCGTCCGTGCGCGCGGCGGCGCTGGCGATGGCCAATCCCGTCGAGGGCGACGCCGTCGCGATGACGAACCACCACTGGCGCTTCTCGATCGAGGCGCTGCGGCGCGAGCGCGGCCTGGAAACGCTGCTGGTCGTGAACGACTTCGCTGCATTGGCGATGGCCTTGCCGCACCTGGGCGACACGGGGCGCGTTCGGATCGGTGAAGGCGACTATGCAGCCGTCCCGGGCCGGCCCATCGGCCTGGTCGGACCGGGTACGGGGCTGGGCGTGTCCGGCATCGTCGGGTGCAACGGCCACTGGATGGCGCTGCCGGGCGAGGGCGGACACGCCAGCTTCGCGCCGGTGACGCGCCAGGAGATCCGCATTCTGGAAGCGCTGTGGGACGAACTGGGACAGCAGGAAGGCCACGTGTCGGCCGAGCGCCTGCTGTCGGGCATGGGCCTGGAGGCGATCCACCGCGCACTGGCCGGTGAACGGCTGGCCGCGCCGGACATCACGGCAAGGGCGCTGGACGGCAGCTGCACGGCCTGCCGCGCGACGGTCGAGACGTTCTGCGCGATCCTCGGCAGCGTGGCCGGCAACGTCGCGCTGACGCTGGGCGCGACGGGCGGCATGTACATCGGCGGCGGCATCGTGCCGCGCCTCGGGCCGCTGTTCAACGCGTCCGGCTTCCGCCGCCGCTTCGAGGACAAGGGAAGGCTGCGGGGCTACCTTGCGCGCATCCCGACCTGGGTCGTCACGGAACCGTATCCGGCGCTGCGCGGCGTGGCCGCGATGCTGGACGAGCACGCGAACGCCACCACCTGACGAGGAGATCTCATGGACCATACCGCTTCGACCCGGCCGCTGGCCGCCACGCCCGCCCAGGGCGGCACCACGGCACCCCTGGTGATCGTCACGATCCTGTTCTTCATGTGGGGCCTGCTCACGTCGCTGAACGACGTGCTGATTCCCCACCTGAAGTCCATCTACACGCTCAGCTACGTGCAGGCGATGCTGGTGCAGTTCTGCTTCTTCGGCGCCTATTTCATCGTCTCGCTGCCGGCCGGCGCCCTGATCCCGCGCGTCGGCTACCAGGCCGGCGCCGTCATCGGCCTGGCGATCGCCGCCTGCGGCTGCGCGCTATTCTATCCGGCCGCCACCAGCGGCTACGGCCTGTTCCTGTTCGCTTTCTTCGTGCTGGCGAGCGGCATCACGATCCTGCAGGTGGCCGCCAATCCCTACGTCACGGTACTGGGCCCGGCCGCCACGGCATCGAGCCGGCTGACGCTGACCCAGGCCTTCAATTCGCTCGGCACCACCGTGGGCCCGGCGCTGGGCGGCATGCTGATCCTATCCGGCGCGGCGGCGGTGGGCGCCGACCAGGTGGCCGCGCGCGCCCGGGAGGCGGCCGCCGTGCAGGGCCCGTACCTGGGGCTGGCGGCGGCGCTGGCGATCCTCGCCGTGCTGTTCGCGCTGGCCCGGCTGCCAAAGATCGTGCACACGGACGACGCGGCCGCGGCGGCGGGCGCCAAGGGCTCCGCGCTGGAACATCGTCACCTCGTGCTGGGCGCCGTGGCCATCTTCCTGTACGTGGGCGGGGAAGTCAGCATCGGCAGCTTCCTCGTGAACTTCCTGGGCGAGCCGGGCATCGCCGGCCTGGCTCCGGCCACGGCCGCGCACTACGTCAGCCTGTACTGGGGCGGTGCGCTCGTGGGCCGCTTCATCGGTTTTGCCGTGATGCGCACGGTCAGCCCCGGCAAGGCGCTCGCGTTCAATGCGGTGCTGGCCATCGCCCTCGTGCTGTGCGCGATGCTGGGCAAGGGCAGCGTGGCCATGTGGGCGATCCTGGCCGTGGGCCTGTTCAATTCCATCATGTTCCCGACGATCTTCAGCATGGCGCTGCACGGCCTGGGACGGCACACGGGCCAGGGTTCGGGGATCCTGTGCATGGCCATCGTGGGCGGCGCCGTCGTGCCGTTCGCGCAGGGCTACCTGGCCGACACGATCGGCCTGCAGGTCTCCTTCCTGGTGCCGGCGCTGTGCTACGGCTTCATCCTGTATTTCGGCCTGAAATACGCAAACCTTTATCGGCAGGAGACGGGCACGGCGTGACGACCGGGCAAGTCTCCTTTGCCGGCGCGGGGCTGCACTGCCTGCGCCGGCTTTTTTCTTTGGCGGGGATGGTGTAACATGCCGCATCCCATCGGGGAGTAGCCTGCTTCCGTCTCCCGGAAGTTCCCGCATCAACATGCTCGGCAGCCAGCGGCGGCCGTGGTGCGGGCGCCGTCAAGGTTGGCAAGACCGTTGGTATGCCTGCGTGCCGTGTCGGGCCGCGCCGGCATGCCTTCGTCCGTGCCCGACCTGAAAAAGAATCTCCATGAATTTCATCGCCACCGCCGCGCTGGCCCTCGCCATGTCCACCGATGCCTTTGCCGTCGCCGTCGGGAAGGGCGCCGCCCTGCAACGCCCGCAATTGCGCGAGGCGCTGCGTACCGGCGCGATCTTCGGCGTGATCGAGGGCTTGACGCCGCTGGTCGGCTGGGCGCTGGGCCAGGCGGCCGCGCCGTATGTCGAGGCCTGGGATCACTGGATCGCCTTCGTGCTGCTCGGCTTCCTGGGCCTGCGCATGCTGCGCGAAGGCTGGCTGGGCGACGACGGCGACGAGGAAGAAGAGAAGCCCAACAGCCACTCGTTCTGGTTGCTGGCCCTGACCGGCTTTGCCACGAGCATCGATGCGATGGCCGTCGGCGTGGGCCTGGCCTTCATGGACGCGGACATCCTCAGCACGGCCGGCGCGATCGGCCTCTGCACGTTCATGATGGTGACGCTCGGCGTGATGCTGGGCCGCGGCCTGGGCAAGGTGGCGGGAAAGCGCGCGGAACTGGCCGGCGGCGTGGTGCTGATCGTGATCGGCTCGACGATCCTGTACCAGCACCTGTCGGCCGGCTGATCAGCCGGCCGCCGCCTGTCCCAGCGGACCCTTCTTGCGTGCCAGCAGGCGCCGCCCGAGCCAGCGCCGCACGGGGATGTCATACCAGACCAGCAACGCCCAGGACAGCAGGATGCAGCCGGCGACCGTGGCGATGGCGACCGGCGCACCCTGGGCCACCGTCAACTTGTTGTTGACGACCCACGCCGTGTATGTGTACACGAAGGGATAGTGGACGATATACAGCGGATACGAGATCGCGCCCAGGAAGCCGCAGGCCCTGGCCGCGACGCCGGTGCCCACGTCCCCGCTGGCGCCCAGCCACACGAGCAGCGGGAACAGCAGCACGATGGCGAACGCCTCGTACAGCCCGTTCATCCACAGCGTGTCCGGTCCGCCGAAGCGCGGCACCGCGAGCGCCGCCGCCAGCACGACGGCGCACAGGGGGAACGCGTGGCGGATGCGGCCGGGGCGCACGACGCGCGAGAGCAGCAGCCCGGCGAAGAACGGATACATCAGCCGGGTGAACCCGAGCTGCAGCTGGACGGGGTCCAGCGACCAGCCGCCGATCACGTCGCCGTTCGGACCGAACACCGTGTGGTGCGCCAGCGCGCAGCCGGACAGGAAGACCAGCAGCGCGAGCAGCCCGTTGGAAAAGCGGCGCACGACCAGGGCGTACAGGATGTTGGCCACGTACTCGAAGAACAGCGACCAGGCGGGGCCGTTCAGCGCGTGCATCTCGCCCCAGCCGCGCAGGTCCATCGACGGCGGCAGCGGCAGCAGCGTCATCCCGACGGCCATGACCAGCAGCAGCTCCCACGGCGGCGTCGCGGCGATCTTCGGAAACAGCGGGCCGGCCTGGAAGTAGAACATCAGCGCGCCGATCGCCATCGCGACGACGATCATCGGATGCAGGCGCACGAGGCGGCGGCGGAAGAAGTCGCCCACCGACATGCGGCTCCAGCGGTCGTCGTAGGCATAGCCGATCACGAAGCCGGACAGCACGAAGAAGAAGTCGACGGCGAGGTAGCCGTGGTTGATCACCTGCGCGAAGCGGCTGGCGGCGTGCGCCTCGAACAGGTGGAACACGACCACCAGTACCGCCGCGACGCCGCGCAGGCCGTCCAGGATCGGGTAATGGCGCTTGCTGTCGGCGAAGCCGGCGGGCGCCGTCACGGCTTGCCCGCCGGGCAGTACTTGCGCACGTAGGCTTCGTGCTGCGGCAAGCGCGATATCGCCTGCGCGACGCCGCGGCGGATGTTCTCCAGGAAGCCGCGCAACTCCTCGTCGCCCATCAGGTCCGCGCTGCGGTGGTGCTGTTCAGGATGGATGCCCTGGCCCAGCATCACCTGCACCCAGGAGTTCTCGGCGAACAGCTCGTTGGCGATGCGGAACACCTGGCCCGTTTCGCGGAACAGCGCGATGCGGTGGCGCAGCGCCTCCGGCACGTCCATCGCCGCCGCGTCCTGCCAGTACGGCGTGTCGCTGCGGTTCGTGACCTTGTAGTGGGCGATGATGAAGTCGCGGATCTGGCGGATATCGGCATCGGCCTGGCCATTGAACTCGTCCACGTCGGCCTGGCTGATGCCGTCGCTCGGGAAGGTCTGCAGCAGGCGCACCAGCGCGCGCTGGATCAGGTGGATGCTGGTCGACTCGATCGGCTCCAGGAAGCCGCTGGCCAGTCCCAGCGCCACGCAGTTGCGCGCCCACACCTGCTTGCGCTGGCCCGGCGTGAAGCGGATCACGCGCGGCTCGGTCAACACGCGCCCCTCGATATTGCCCAGCAGCGCGGCGCGCGCCGTGGCGTCGTCGACGTAGCGGCTGGAGAAGACGATGCCGTTGCCCGTGCGGTGCTGCAGGGGGATGCGCCACTGCCAGCCCCAGTCGTGGGCAATGGAACGCGTATAGGGCACGGCGGGACCGACGGATTCCGTCTGCACGGCGATGGCGCTGTCGTTGAACAGCCACTCCGACCAGTCCTCGTACTCGACGCCCAGCGCCTGGCCCAGCAGCAGCGAGCGAAAGCCCGTGCAGTCGAGGAACAGGTCGCCCTCGATGCGTGTGCCCGAATCGAGCACCAGCGCGGCGATGTCGCCGGCGGCATCCTTTTCCACGGTCGCGATCTTCGCCTCGACGCGCTCGACGCCGAAGTGTTCGGAAAAGCGGCGCAGGTAGCGCGCGTAGCGGGTCGCGTCCAGGTGGTAGGCATAATTGATGCCGCCGTCCGGAAGGTGGCCGAAGCGGTTCTCGCGTGCGGCGGCCAGCTCAAGGCAGTAGTCGCCGTAGTCGCCGGCCAGGCCGCGCTCGCGGCCCTTGTGCCAGAAGTGCTGGAAACCGGCCGTCCAGTGGTCGGTGCCCGTCATGCCGAACGAGTGGATGTAGTCCTCGCCGCGCTGGCGCCAGCCTTCGAAGGAGATGCCCAGCTTGAAGGTGGCCTGGGTCGCGGCCATGAATTCCTGCTCGTCGATGTCGAGCAGGCGGTGGAAGTGTACCAGGCTGGGAATGGTCGCCTCGCCCACGCCCACGGTGCCGATCTCGTCGGACTCCACCAGCGTGATGTCCAGCACCTTGCCCAGCGTGCGCGACAGGGCGGCGGCGGCCATCCAGCCGGCCGTGCCGCCGCCGGCGATCACGATGCGGCGCACGGGGCGGCGCGCGCCTGCTTGTCGAATTGTCGTCTCCATGGTCTCCTCGGAGGGTTCTTATCGGTTGATGCGCTTGAGGACCTGGCCGCGCAGGATACGGGCGCCGTTTTCGTCCAGCGGCGCCAGCGCGTAGCGGCTGCCTTCCGGAATATGCGCCAGGTTCGCCTCGTCCGGCTCGAAGATGTAGTGGCGGAACATCTCCTGCCAGGCGCGACGCTGCGCCGGCGGCAGTTCGCGCATCGTCAACAGGGCCAGCATCAGCGAGTTGGTGGGCGTGTCCATCCAGTCCGGCGACTGGCGCCACCAGTAGTTGACGAGGATGTTGAAGCGGTCCAGCGCCTCCACGTGGTGCCACCACATCGACGGGATGAACAGCGCGTCGCCCGGCCCCAGCTCCGCAACCTGGGCATGCTCCAGTGCGGTGCGAAAGCGGGGGTAGCGCTCCCAGTCCGGCGCGTGGAAGTCGACCATGCTGATCGGCTGGCCGGCCGGCGTGAAGTCGATCGGGCCCACGTACAGGTTGGACAGCTGGTCCGGCGGGAATAAAGTGAAGCGCCGGTGCCCGGCCGCGACCACGGCGATATTGTCCGGCAGGTCGTAGTGGGCGGCGATGCGGGTGCGGTTGCCGATCCAGATGCTGGCCAGCGCGTCCCTTCCGCCCAGGTCGATGTCGTTCTCGCTGCGCAGGCCGGGCAGGGCGGTATCGATGGTCGTCGAGCCGACGTAGATGGCGCCCGGGCGTTCCTGGCCCGCCTGTACCTTCAGCTCATCGAGGATGCCGTCCAGGCGTGCCCGCACCGACTGGTAGTTGAAGCCGTCCAGCGCCTCGTTGTAGAAGAAGCGGCCGGCGATCGCCGGATGGCCCAGCAGCACGTGGACCGTGGTGTCGCCGTAGAAGCGGCGCAGATAGGCGTCGCCCGCCTCGTGCGAGGTGCGCGCGGCCTGCACCAGCGGCCAGTCGCGGGCCAGGCCGCGCACGATGTAGGGCTCGGTGGCGCGCAGCAGCTCGTCCGGGATGGCGCCTGCGTGGACGCCGATTTCCCGGACGGTCTTATCGACCAGATCAGCGACCGGCGGCATCGGACTGGCGCGCGGCGTCGGCGCGGTTGCGGCGTGCGATCAGGTTGCGGAACTGCGAGAGCGAAGCGATCTGCATGTAGATGGCCTGCAGGTAGCCGGCGCCGTGTAGCGCGGCCAGCTGGTCCGGCGCCAGCGCCTGCAGGCGCTCCTCGGCAATGGTCCAGAAGCCTTCCAGGCTGTGGCGGGAACCGTCGTCCAGCTCGACGTCGAGCACGAAAGATTCCAGCAGGTCCAGCTCGCGCAGCGCGCCGGTGAAGCCGCGCGACGCCTCCAGGCCCTCGTGGATGGTGCGCAGCACCGAGGAGATGCGCTCCAGGTATTCGCTGGTGCCGCCATAAGTCAGGAACACGGCTTCGCCTTCCATGCCGCCGTCGCGCACGCGCGGGCTGTCCAGGTCCACGTGGACTTGCAGCTCGCCGTCGCCGCGCCCGATCAGGAAGGGCTGGCGTTCGATGGTCAGCGGAATGACCGGCGCATCCCAGCCGTCCGGGCCGAGGAACAGGTTTTCTCCCTGCTCGAAGCCGAGCAGCGCGAGCGGCGTGAAGCTGCCGTCGTCGTCGCGCGCGAACACGAGCGGGTAGCAGGCCTGCAGGTCGCGGAATTCGGCCGGGAAGGTCAGCGCGGACATGACGGCGTCGCCGTACTGCGCGCCGCGCGCCGTGACGATGCGCAGGTGCTTGTGCTCGACGTTGTTGAGGATTGCGTGATTGGCCATGGTGTCTCTATCGTTGTCGTTATCGTGTGGTGAAGCAGTGTGGTAAAGCCGGTTAGCCGCGCGGCAGGTCGTGCAGCCGGAGATGGTCGAGCAGGTCGCGGTTGGACGGCAGCAGCGCCAGCATGCGCGCGCCCAGCCGGGACGCTTCGCGGAACTGCGCCTCCGCCAGCGCCGGCAGGTCCGAGCCGCGCGCCGCCATCTCGGGCCGGAAGCCCATCCCGTACAGGATGTACTGGTAGCTGGCCGAGGGGAAGACTTCCTCGATGCGGTAGAAGTCGCGGTGCGACGGCGCGCGCGTGCGCCACAGCGCCAGCAGTTCGCGCAGGCGTTCCGGTATCGTCTCGGGCCGGCGGTGGTCGTCCCAGTAGCGGCCCTCGCGCCGCGACAGCACGTAGTGCAGCTTGAGGAAATCGATGACGCGTTCCCAGCGATAGGTGAACGCCTCGTTGAAGCGGCGCGCGACGACGTCCATATGGGCGTGCGTGGCCGGCATGTCGTCGGCAAGCCAGGCGGCCGACAGTTCGACGAGGGCCAGCGCCGAGGCCTCCAGCGGTTCGATGAAGCCGGCGGACAGCCCGATCGCCACGCAGTTGCGTTCCCAGAAGCGGGCGCGGTAGCCCGGTTCGAACGTCAGCTTGCGCGCCGGCGGCGGATCGTCCGGCCCGCCGGTGGAGGCGACGTAGGCGCGCAGCGTGCGCTCCGCGTCCTCGTCCGACGTGTGGGCGCTCGAATACACGTGGCCGATGCCGCGCCGCGTCGGCAGCCCGATGTCCCAGATCCAGCCGGCCTGCTGCGCGGTGGACGTGGTCTGGGAGACGATCGGGCTGTCCGGGGCAGGATAGGGCACCTGCACGGCCAGCGCGCGGTCGTTGAACAGCACGTCGCGCTGCGGCACGAGCGGCACGCCGTAGTGCCCGCCCAGCATCAGCGAGGCCATGCCCGTGCAGTCGACGAACAGGTCGCCCTCGACGAGGCCGTGTTCGCGCGTGCGCAGCGCGGCGATGTCGCCGGCGCGCTCGCCATCCTTGACGGCCACCACTTCCTCGACGTGGGCCAGCAGGTGGCGCACGCCCAGCCTGGCCGTGCAGTGCCGCTGCAGGAACAGGCCGAACTTGCCGGCATCGAGGTGGTAGCCGTAGTTGGCGACGGCGGCGTATTCCGGCGTCTGCGGCTGCTTCGGAGCGCGGCCCTCGAGGCACAGCAGGGGTTGGGGGCTGACGATGTCGGCGAACGGTACGTCGCGGTGCATGCCCGCCCAGGCGGCGGCCAGGTTGGCGTCGCCGTGGCCCAGGGGCAGGCTGAAAGGGTGGAAGTAATGGTCGGCGTCGCCGCCGTCGACCCAGCGGTCGAAGCGCGAGCCCTGCTTGAAGCTCGCGTCGCACTCGCGCAGGAAGTCGGTTTCGGCCACGCCGATGCGGCGCAGCGTGTCGCGCATCGACGGCCACGTGCCCTCGCCGACGCCGATGGGGGCGATGCCGGGCGATTCCACGAGGGTGATGCGCAGGCGGTGCTCGGCGGCGAGCACGCCCGCCACCAGCCAGCCGGCGGACCCGCCGCCGACGATGACGATGTGTTCGATGGTCTTACTCATTGCTGCTTCCTGTCACGCAAAACCGCTTCGGCCGAGTCTACCCGAAAAAGCTGTTTTTGGAACAACTTTTTTCGAGGGCCGCTCAGTGACCAATAAGGGAACGGCGGAGGCGCCCAAAGAGCGCATCCGCCGTTGTGGATGGAACGCTACGCCGTCAGAACTTGTAGCGCGCGCCCACCGAGTAGCGCGGACCGGACTGCGTCACGTACAGCGCCTGCTCCTTGCGGCGGCCGTGCACGCGGGCCGTCTCGTCGGTCAGGTTGATCGCCTCGAACTGCACGCTCAGCTTCTCCGTGATGTTGTAGCCCACGCTCAGGTCCAGCTGGCCGTACGGCTCCACGTACTGCGGGTTCGGGCCGGCCGAGTCGAAGGTCGACGACAGGAACTCGTCGCGCCAGTTGTAGGCGGCGCGCACGCTCCATTTCTGGTTCTCGTAGATGCCGACCAGGTTGGCCGAGTTCGACAGGCCCACCAGCGCGAACTGCTCGCCGACGGAGGCGTTGTCGTACTTCAGGCCGGAGTGCACCCAAGTGTAGTTGGCCGAGACGCCGAAGCCCGTATTGCCGAACATGTGCTGCAGGTTCAGCTCCGCACCCTTCAGGCTCGCCTTCTTCTGGTTCGAGAAGGAGGTGATGCGGAAGTTGGCAACCGGGTCGCCCGGCTGGCCCACGATGGTGCCGGTGGCGTTGCCGCTGGCGTCGTCCGCGCCGCGCGTCACGCCCTGGCTGCCGGCGTGGTTGCGGAAGATGTAGTTGCGGATGCAGGTGGTGTCCGCATTCGCGCAGCCGTTCGCCAGCGCCTCGTTCCACAGCGCGCCGCCGACGGGGGTGTGCAGGTCGAACGGGGTCTCGACGACCTGCGACTGGCCCGCGTAGTTCTCCAGGTCCTTGTGGAAGAAGTTGACCGAGAAGAAGCTCTGCTTGGCGTAGTACCACTCCCACGACAGATCGAGGTTCTTCGACTTGACGGGCTTCAGCGCCGGATTGCCCTGCGAGCCCGTGCCGCCCTCGACGCGTGCCAGCTGGTTGAGGATCTGGCCGCCGGCGATCTGGTCGTAGCGCGGACGGCCGATGGTTTCGCCATAGCTCGCACGTACCTTCATGTCGGAACGGACGTCCATGTCCCAGTCCACGCTCGGCAGCAGGTTATGGTACTTGCCGGTGAGGGTGGTGAAGGTCGGCGCGCCCTGGATCACCGTGAACTCGTTCTGCGAGCCCCAGCTGATCGCGGTCGACGCCGGCACCAGCGCCGTGGAGACGACGTCGGTCTTCTCGTAGCGCACACCGATCGACGTGTGCATCGGCAGCGCCGTGTCCCAGTCCGTATTCAGCTGCAGGTACAGGTGCTTCGACTTCTCCTCCGTGCGCTGGTCGGTGTCGAACGTGGTCTTCGGCACGTACATGCCCGGCAGGCCGGATGCCGCCGCCACGGTCTGGCGCACCTGATCGAAGTTGAAGGTGTAGAAATTGTTGAACAGGGCCGGGTTGCCGCTGCCGTCGACCTGGTCGAAGTACTGGCGCACGGTGGCCGGGTGGAACAGGGAGGCCGGATAGTCGGACGGCTTGGTCGCGCCGCCCCAGCTGTCGCGCTGGTTGTTCGACAGCGCCGAACGGTTGTCGACCTTGATGGCGCCGAGGCCGAAGTTCAGGTTCGACGATTCCAGCATGCGCAGGCGGCCCTTGATCTGCTCCTGCTCGATCTTGCCCTTCATGTAGCCGTTCTGGAAGTTCGAGCCCGTCACCTGCTGCGGCGCGCGGTTGTAGTCGGCGCCCTGGATGCTCAGCACCGGGAAGTCCTGCGAGAAGTCGACCGAGGTGTCGCCGCGCGAGAAGCTCGCGGTGCCCAGCGTGTTGAAGGAGCCGAACGGGCTGTCGGCCATCGACTCGGCGGTCGAGTGGTGCGCGTCGAACTCGAGTTTCAGGTCGGCGGTCGCGCGCCACTGCGCATTGAAGCCGAGCGACTTGTTCTCGGTCTTGGTGGCGAAGTCGCCGGCACCCATCGCGATGTCGGCGTTACCTGCCGGGAGCTGCTCCGTATAGACGAGCGGCGCGGCGACCGGGCCGTTGGTCCAGGTCGAGGTCGACGGGCCGAAGTTGAACCAGGCCGAGACGTCGTTGCGCTTCGTGTGCAGCTTGTTCTCGGAATAGGTGTAGTCGAGCGTGGTGGTCAGCTCCTTGGTCGGCGCGAACTGGAACACGAGCTGGCTGTTGGTGCGCTGGCGCTTGACGCCGGTGAAGCTGTAGTTCAGGTTCTGCGGCACCTGGTAGACGTCGCTGCCTTCCGGGCGGTTGACGGCGCCCGTCTGCGGGATCGTGCCATAGCCTTCCGCGTCGCCGCGGTACGGACCCTTCCAGCCGCTCGACACGGACGCCTGGGCGTAGCCGAGGTTGCGCTCCTGGTAGCTGGCGGAGACGCCGAAGCCGAAGCGGCCATCCTTCGAGGTGGTGCTGTAGATGCCCGAGAATTCGGGGGTGGTCGACTTGCCGGTGCGGTCGTCGCCCGGTACGTTGCTGGCCGAGGTGTCGTGCACGGCTTTCACGCCGATGCTCGAGAATGTACCGAGTTTGTCGAGCGGGCGCGCCGTCATCACGTTGACGGTGGCGCCGATGCCGCCGGTCGGGGTCTCGGCGCGGCTGGTCTTGTAGACCTGCAGCTGCGAGATCGCCTCGGATGCCAGGTTCGAGAAGTCGAAGGCGCGGCCGTTCAGGTCGCCCAGGTTCGACGTCGGCATCTGGCGGCCGTTCAGCAGCACCATATTGAAATCGGGGCCGACGCCGCGCACGGTGATCTTCTGGCCTTCGCCGTTCTGGCGGTCGATGGACACGCCCGAGATGCGCTGCAGCGACTCGGCCAGGTTCGTGTCGGGGAATTTGCCGATGTCTTCGGCCACGATGCCGTCGACGATGCCGTCGGAATTGCGCTTCAGGTTCAGCGACGAGGCCATCGACTGGCGGATGCCGCTGACGACGACCTGCTGCACGGCGCCGGTGGGGACGACGGTGTCGGAAGGGCTGTTGTTGCCGGTGTCCTGCGCGTAGGCGGGAATGACGAAGGCAGCGCAGGCGCTTGCCACGGCCAGGCTGATGCGTTTCGGGTTCGACTTGGGATGATGCATTGGGGTCTCCTGTTTCTTCTTTACTTGTTGTTCACCGCGTCGGTACTGCTCGGGACGTTCCGGCCCCGTGTTCCTCCTTTTTGCGCGGATGGCGGCGCGCGAGCCGCCGTCCGCTGTCTTTCCAGGCCGCGCCGCAATCCTTGCGCTTGCCTTGGAAACGTTTCCATATAATGTCGTTTGAATCTTATGTTCAAGAAAATCACTTGTCAACCGAATACTTAAAGTTGCCCGGTTTTGGTGCGCAAAGCGCGGGGCGGATGCAACAGGTCGCTGCATAGCGGTGGCAAAGGGCCGGCATCAGCTGTGCATCGCGCACATTGACGAGCGCCGCGTCGTCGCGCACCATGTTGGAACTAACCTGGAAGCGTTTCCAAAAATGGTGGCGCCCGAATCGAGGAGGAGACCCATGCCCACACTGATGCCGCGCGCCTGTTTGCTCGCGATGCTGCTGCTGGCGGCGGCGCGTCACGCGCCCGCCGCCGACGCGTTCCGTTGGCCCGAAGGCGTGCGCGCCGCCGTCAGCCTGTCCTACGACGATGCCCTCGATTCCCAGCTCGACGTCGCGCTGCCCGCCCTCGACCGCGCCGGCCTGAAAGGCAGCTTCTACCTGCAGCTGTCGAACCCCTCGGTGCGCGCGCGCATGGCGGCATGGCGTGCGGCCGCGGCGCGCGGCCATGAACTGGGCAACCATTCGCTGTTCCACCAGTGTTCGGGGAGCAGCCCGGGCCACGCCTGGGTGCAGCCGGAGCGCGACCTCGACACGACCAGCGCGGTCCAGATGCGCGACCAGGTCGTGGTCGCCAATACCATGCTGACCGCCATCGACGGCAGAACGGAGCGCACCTACACGGTACCGTGCGGCGACCGCCTGGCTGCCGGCCGCGATTACCTGCCCGGCATCGCCGGCGAATTCGTCGGCATCAAGGTGGGCGGCGGCGACGGCGTAATCCCGGCGATGGCCACGCTGGATCCGCTGGCCGTGCCGGTGCTCGCGCCGGAAGGGCTGAGCGGCAAGGAGCTGATCGCCATCGTCGAGCGGGCCGGCGCGCGCGGCACGATGGTCAATTTCACGTTCCACGGCGTCGGCGGCGACTATCTGCAGACGTCGGCGGCGGCGCACCGCGAGCTGGTGGACTACCTCGCTGCCCACCGCAAGGAATACTGGACGGGCACCTTCCTGGACCTGATGCGCTGGGTGCGCGCCCACCAGCGTCCTCGTTGAGCTGCCAGTAGGCGTGCATACGCCGTCCGTGGCATCATGGCGGGCTGTGGCGCCCCGCGGTGGCGGCGCCGGTGACGAGGAGGCGGCGATGAGGATTCGGGCGGGGATGGTGGCGGCGGTGACGGCGGTCGTAGCGGCGGCGCAGCTGGCGGGTTGTACACCACCATTGCGGCCGGCACGCACCCTCGACGACGGCGAAGTCCTGCGGGTCATGAAGCGCGAACAGGTGCAGGGCCTGGCCATCGCCACCGTCGAGAACGGGAAGGTCGCCAAGGTCCGTGCCTTCGGCATGCGCAACGTGGCCATCGGCGCGCCGCTCACCCCGGACACGGTGATGTACGGCGCCTCGCTGACCAAGACGGCCTTCGTCTACATGCTGCTGCAGATGGCGGACGAAGGCCTGCTGGACCTCGATGCGCCCGTCACGAAGCTGTTGCCGCAACCCTTGACCAGCTACCGCGAGAAGCCGTTCGACTATGCCGACCTCGCCGACGATCCGCGCTGGAAGACCATCACGCCGCGCATGCTGATGCTGCACGCGGGCGGCTTCGCCAACTTCCGCTGGCTCGAACCGGACGAGCGCCTGCACATCCACTTCGATCCGGGCACCCGCTACGCCTATTCGGGAGAGGGTTTCTATATCCTGCAGCTGATCGTCGAACAGGGTCTGGGCCTGGACATCGCCGAGGAAATGCAGCGGCGCGTGTTCGACCGGTTCGGCCTGAAGCGCACGAGCATGACGTGGCGCCCTGAATTCGCCGAGAACGCGGCCGACGGCTATGCCTTCGACGGCTCCGTGCAGGCCCACGACCGGCGCTTCCGCCCGCGCGCCGCCGGCTCGATGGATACGACGATCGCCGACCAGGCGCGCCTGTGGGCGGCCATGATGCGTGGCGACGGCCTGCGCCCGGACACCCGCGCCGCGATGACGACGGCCTGGCTGCCGATCACGTCCAGCCGCCAGTTTCCCACGCTGGGCGCGGGCGAGACGGACTGGCCGCAGAAACTGGCGGCCGGCCTGGGCGTCGTCACCTTCGAAGACCGCAACGGCACCGCCTTCTTCAAGGGCGGCCACGACGACTGGACGGCGAACCTCGTGTTCTGCCAGGAGACGGGGCAGCGCTGCGTGATTTTGCTGTCGAACGACGTGCGCGCGGAGAGGCTGTATCCGGAGCTGGTGCAGCTGGCGCTGGGGCAGACGGATATGCCGTGGACGTGGGAGTACAGCTGGTTCGGGACGGAGTGAGGCACGGACGCTGGGCTTGTCCGGGTAAGAAACCGTCGTCCCCGCGCAGGCGGGGACCCATACTGAATGTTCGAAGTCGATACCTCGACGCCGTCTCGACGGTTTCCGGGATACCGAATCCTGTACGTCAGCATGGGTCCCCGCCTGCGCGGGGACGACGCTCATCGTTTAATCGCAGGCTATTCAGCGGCTGGTCTTGAGCATCGCCGGATACCCGACGTCCTCGGTCGCCTTCTTCAGGTCGGCCAGGCTGGCCTTGGCGTCGTCGTAGACGATCACGGCTTCGCGTTTCTCGTAGCTGACCTTCACCTTGGACACGCCGGGCACCTTGGACAATGCCGTCTTGATCGTGATCGGGCAGGTGGCGCAGTCCATGGTCGGTACGTTCAATTCCACGGTCTGCTGCTTGGCCGACGCGAATGGCGGCGTGGCGAGGGCGAGGAGGGCGGCGGTGGCGGTCAGGATGCGGGTAGCGTTCATGGCGGTTCCAGTAAGTCAGTAAAACAGCGGGGCGATCAGGGGAAAGCCCAGCAACAGCGCGGCGAACACGGCGCAGCCGATGAAGACGCGGCGCATGATCGGGCGCGTGGTGGCGCAGCTGCCGTCGGCGCGGGTGCAGAAGCGCTGCGGCCGGAACACGAGCCAGCCGGCCCACGCGAGGGCGCCGACGGCCAGCGCGATGGCATACGGCGTCACCGGCGCGAGGGCCTGCAGGTGCACCATCCAGGCCCCCGTGATCCCGACCAGCACCAGCACCAGCGGCAGCACGCAGCAGGTCGAGGCCAGCAAGGTCGCCAGCACGCCGAACGCCAGCAGGCGCCCGAGCTTGCGTTCGGTGCCCGTATCGACGGACTGGAGGGTCGGGTTCGTCATGTGGTCGGACTCAGATGGCGCGCGAGGTGATGACGTACTTGAAGGCGTCCGGGTTCAGCGAGTCGTACGGCTCGCCGTTGCTCTCGGCCTGTGGGTACATCAGGAAGCCGACCTGCTTGATGGTCTTCGAGTCCTGCAGCTTGACGTCGTGGCCGAAGTTGTAGCCCATCCAGTTGCCTTCCCAGCCGCCGAACAACGCCTTGCGCACGGGTGCGACGATCGGGTGGTCGGCATCCTTGATCCATTCGCCCGTTTCCTGGCGCATCACTTTGGCGACGTCCGCCGGGTCCATCGCGACCCAGCCGTGCTTTTTGAGGTACACCTCGGCGCGGCAGTGCTGGGCGCCTTGCAGCGCGGCCGGCTTGCCGCCCAGTTCCTTGTACGGGAAGGCGCTCGGCGCCACGCGGATGCCGTAGACGTCGCGCGCCGGCAGGCCGACGGCGCGGCACAGGCCCACGAACAGGCCGTTCAGGTCGGCGCACTTGCCGCTCAGGTTCGCCGTTTCCAGCATGGTCTTGATATCGCCGATGCCGCAGCCCTTGACCTTCGGCTCGCGGAAGGTGTTCAGGACGATCCAGTCGTAGATGCGCTGGGCCTTGTCTTCGTCGGTGCGGGCGCCGGCCACGATCTGGTTGGCGGTCTTGAGGACGATGCCGTCCAGCGGCAGCAGGTCGGTGGGACGCAGCCACAGCGCCAGGTCTTCCTTGGTCTCGGTACCCGGCTTGCCGTGCTTCCAGTCTTCCGCGCGGTCGCGGGTCTGGATGCGCGACACGACTTCCAGCGCCGGCACGACGCCGGCGTCGAACTGGGCGACCAGGTACTTGGCGCCGTAGTGCGCGTCGGTGGCGACCTTCATCGACTTCGCGTTGCCGCTCCAGTTGTTGGACAGCGTGCGCTGCCACTCCGTGTCGATGGCGGGCAGGGGTATCCAGACGGTCGAGGCGCCGGTCGGGTTCTGCAGGCTCACCTTGGTGACCACCTCATAGCTCTTCCAGTCGCCCGGCTTCGGCGCGAACTGGCGCTGCTGCTCTTGTGCGAGCAGCGTGCGCGGCAGGGCGCCGGCGAGGATGGCGCCGCCGGCGGCTTTCAGCAGCGAACGGCGCATGGTGGTCGGTTTGGTGTCGTGCATTGCGGTCTTCCCTCGTGTTGTTGGTTGTTCTATCGGTCGTTGTTATCGTGGCGCGGCCGGCGGTTCCGCCAGCAGCGCATCGATGGCCCCGGCCAGGGCCGTATCGTCGGCCGGGATTTCCCCGACGGTGCGCCAGCGCGCCCGGCCCTCGCGGTCGAGCACGACGGTCGTCGGCATGACGCCCGGGCTCCACAGCTTGAAGGCGTCGCCGCTGCGGTCGCGCAATACCGGATACGGGATCGGATGGCCGTCCATGAAGCCCCGGATCGCCGGCATCCCTTCCTTGTAGTTGACGCCCACGACGGCCAGGCCGTCGCGCCGGGCGAGCTTGCCCAGCACGGGAATCTCGGCGACGCAGGGCGCGCACCACGTGGCCCAGAAGTTCACCACGACGACCTTGCCGCGCAAGCCTTTCAGGTCGAAGGGCTTGCCGTCGAGGTCGACGGCGTCGAGCGCCGGCGTCGCCTGTGCCGCGGGCCAGGGCCGCAGCGCGACGTCGCGCGCCAGTGCCGGGGCGTGCGCGCCGGCGGCCAGCAGCAGGGCAGCGGCCAGGCCGCGCCATTGCGAACCCATCAACATCGTCGGATCTGTGGAAATCGAAGCCATGAAGCCCGTCATGATAGCAGAGCGGGGCCGCTTGCGCCCGGGACGGGCCTGCCGAGCGTTGACATCCGGCCCCCGCGTTGTTCATCATCCACGCAAAGGAGTCTTCATGAACAATTGGTACTGCCTGGCGATCGCCATCGTGTCCGAAACGATCGCCACCACCGCCCTCAAGGCCAGCGAGGGCTTCAGCCGCCCGCTGCCGTCCATCCTCGTCGTCGTCGGCTACGGGCTGGCGTTCTATTTTCTGTCGCTCACGCTGCGCACGATCCCGCTCGGCGTGACCTATGCCGTCTGGTCGGGCGTGGGCATCGTGCTGGTGACGGTGGCTGGCTGGGTGCTGTTCGGGCAGAAGCTCGATGCGGGCGCGCTGGCCGGCATCGGCCTGATCCTGGCGGGCGTGCTCGTGATGAACCTCTTCTCGAAGACGGCCGGGCACTGACGATCCGCGCCTGGCGTGCTGCACGACGAGCCGGGCAGTAGTAAGCTCGTCAAAAAAAACAGCACGACAGGAGACGATATGCGACGAACCCCCTTGGCGGGGCTGGCGGCGCTTGGCCTGGGGCTTGCCCTGGGCCTTTCGGTGACAGCGGCGCCGACCGCGGCGCAGACGGCCGGGCAGGCCGCGCCGGCCGTGGCGCCGCCCGCGACGACCTACCGCAACCCGCTGCCCGTGCGCCTCGCCGGCGGCGAGCTCGCGCAGAACTGCGCCGACCCAGCCGTCATGCGCGACCCCAACGCGCCCACGCCCACCTGGTACCTGTACTGCACCAGCGATCCGGTGAGCAAGCGCGAACGTCCGCGCCCGGGCGAGCAGGGCGACTGGCATTTCCGCATGATGCCGATCTACCGCTCCACCGACCTGGTGCACTGGAACTTCGTGGCCGATGCCTTCGACGAACGTCCGGCCGGCCTCGCCGCCGGCGATTCCGGCTTGTGGGCGCCGGAACCAACGTACCTGAACGGCCGCTATTACCTGTACTTCACGGTGACGGACGTGGCCGATGCCCACAGCCCCGAGGCGGGCTGCACCAGGGACAGCGCCATCGGCGTGGCCACGTCCGCATCCCCCACGGGACCGTGGCAGGCCGAGACCCGCCCCGTGGTCGCACCGCGGCGCGCCGGCCCGGGCTGCAACTTCCGCTGGACCTACGACCCCAAGCTCGTCACCGACGATGCCGGCCGCCACTGGCTGTACTATGGCAGCTATGGCGGCGGGATCTGGGTGGTGCGCCTCGATGCGCGCGGCGTGCGCGCCCAGGGCAAGCCCGTGCGGGTCGGCGCGGACGAACGCTATGAAGGCGCCGAGGTGATCCGCCGCGGCGGCTGGTGGTACCTGTTCGCGTCCGCGACCGACTGTTGCGCCGGGCCGTTGACGGGCTACGTCGTGTACGTGGGCCGCGCGCGCAGCCCCACTGGGCCGTTCCTCGACCGCCTCGGCTACGACATGGCCGCGCGCCGGGCCGGCGGCACGCCGGTGCTGGTGCAGAACGGCAACCGCTGGGTCGGCGGCGGCCACAATACCGTGTTCGCCGACCTGGCCGGCCAGTGGTGGACGATCTACCACGCGGTCGACGTCAACCAGCCGTATTTCAGCGCCAAGGACAAGCTGACCAAGCGGCTGGCCCTGCTCGACCGTATCGACTGGGTCGACGGCTGGCCGCTGGCCGGCGGGGGCGATGCGCCGACGGACACGGAGCAGCGCGCGCCTGCCGTCGCGCCCGGAACGCTGGCCGCCGAAGTCCATCCGAAGGCGGAGGACGTCCTGGCCGGGACCGGCGCCCCGCTGTGGGCCGACTCGCTGCGCGGGCCCGGCCTCGATGCGCGCTGGCGCTGGCTGCGGCCCCGTCCCAAGGGCGCGTGGTCGCTCGGGACGGCGGGCCTGGCGCTGCCTACCCAGGATGCCGACCTGTACGTCGACACGAACAGCGCCGCCGTGCTGCGGACGGCGCTGCCGGCCGGGGACCTGCGCATCGAGGTGGAGATGGCGCTCGACGCGCCCGACGACTGCTGCGCCAGGCCCGTGCAGGCCGGCTTCGTCGTGATGCGCGACGACGACAATTACGTGAAGCTGGTGGAGCTCGCGCGGGGAGGCCTGCGCCAGGTCGAGTTCGCGAAGGAGCTGTCGCCCGTCGAGCCGGGCTATCCGCGCTACGGCAACACGGTGGCCGGCACGCCCGGGACGAAGACCTGGCTGCGCCTGGACATACGGCGCAGCCCGGGCCAGGAGCGCTACACGGCGTTCTCGAGCCAGGACGGGCGGCGCTGGACCGGAGGCGCCACGTGGGTCCACAAGCTCGGGCCCGATGCGCGGCTGGGACTCGTGGCGATGGGCGGCGCCGGCTGGACGGCGACGTTCTCGCGCGTGGCCGTGTACCGGCTGGGACGTTGAATGTCGCGTTGACGATACGGTCCGCGCGCGGTTACGTTTCGTCACCCGAAAGAGCTTGCGGGCGCGGGTCCGCCTCCATAGAGTAGGTGAAAACAACGACGCGCCCGTTGCGGCGCCGAGGAGTCACACCGTGGAATATCCCCGCCCACAACTGCGGCGCGCCACCTGGCGCAGCCTCGATGGCCCCTGGCAGGCCATGCTCGACGACGATGCCCGGCTCGTCGATCCTTCCGACGTCGCGTTCGACCGCACCATCGTGGTGCCGTATCCGCCCGAGGCGCGCGCCAGCGGCGTCCATGACACCGGCTACCGCCGGCGCGTCTGGTACCGCCGGGTGATCCAGCTCGATCCGGCCATGGCGCCGGGTCCGGACGAGCGCCTCGTGCTGCACTTCGGCGCCGTCAACTACCGGGCCCGGGTCTGGGTCAACGGCCGCTTCGCCATCGAGCACCGCGGCGGCCACAGCCCGTTCTCGGTGGACGTCACCCGCTTCCTCGACGGCTCCTCCGTGGAGGTCGCCGTGCAGGCCGACGACGACCCGCAGGACATGCACAAGCCGCGCGGCAAGATGGACTGGGAACGCGACCCGCACAAGATCTGGTATCCGCGCACCAGCGGCATCTGGCGCACCGTCTGGATCGAGAAGCTGCCGCGTGCCCACGTGGCCCAGCTGCGCTGGACGGCCGACGTGGCCGCCTGGCAGATCCGGCTGGACGCCGACATCGCCCACGTGCCCGAAGGCGGCATGGCCAACGTCACCCTCAGGCTGGGGGACCGGGTCCTCGTCAACGACCGCTGCCTGCTGACCGGACCGCGCCTGTCGCGCATCTTCCAGTTGCCCGACCCGGGCATCGACGACGCCCGCGCCCTGTGGATGTGGAGCCCGGAGAGTCCGCAGCTGATCGACGCCGAGATCGAGATCCGCGCGCCGGACGGCACGCTGATCGACGACGTGCGCAGCTACACGGCGCTGCGCACGGTGGGCGTCCAGGCCGACCGCTTCATGCTCAACAGCCGGCCCTACTACCTGCGCATGGTGCTCGACCAGGGCTACTGGCCGGACAGCCTGATGGTGGCGTCGAGCGAACAGCTGCGCCACGACGTGCTGCTCATCAAGCGGCTCGGCTTCAACGGCGTGCGCAAGCACCAGAAGTCGGAAGACCCGCGCTGGCTGTACTGGTGCGACGTGCTGGGCCTGTGCGTGTGGGGCGAGATGCCCTCGGCCTACGGCTTCTCGAGCCAGACGGTGCACGGCGTGCTGGAAGAGTGGAAGGAACTGGTCGAGCGCGACATCTCGCATCCGTGCATCGTGGCCTGGGTGCCGACCAACGAATCCTGGGGCGTGCCGGAACTGATGAACGACCGGCGCCAGGTCGACTTCGTGCGTGCGCTGTACTACACGACGCGGGCACTGGACGGCACCCGCCCCGTGGTCGGCAACGACGGCTGGGAGTCGCCGTGCGGCGACATCGTATGCGTGCACGACTATGCCCAGGACACGAATGTGCTGCTGGAGCGCTACGGCAGCCGCGAGGCCGTCGACCATACGCTGACCAGCGTGCAGCCGGATGGACGCCGCATCGTGATCGACGGCTTCACGGGGGCGGGCAAGCCCGTGTTCCTGTCCGAGTTCGGCGGTATTGCCATGATGAAAGCCGAAGATGGGCCGGGCTGGGGCTATTCCGTCGCGCGCGACGGCAAGGAGCTGCTGGCGCGCTACCAGGAACTGATGGCGGCCGTCCACCGCTGCCGGCCGCTGTCCGGCTTCTGCTACACCCAGCTGACCGACACCTTCCTCGAAAAGAACGGCCTGCTGACCGAATACCGGGTGCCGAAAGCGCCCGTAGACGCGCTGGCGGCCGCCACGCGGGGGCCGGACGCCGGCCGCCATGACTGGCACCTCGATCCCCTCGGCCACACCCAGCGCTGGCTTGCGCGCCGAGGCACCGATTTCCCGCTCGAGTGGACGCGCGTCGGAGAAACGGCAGAAGTGCTAACCTATCCGGGTGAGCGCCACGTGCCGGTGGTGGAAGCGCAGGCGGAGCCGGATGGACAGCCTTCAGCGCCCCCGGCCGCGCCGCCGACGGCGCCTGTGGGCGTCGAACGGCGCGCACGTGGCGGTTCGGGAGTACGCGGGAGACGCAAGGTGGCCTAGGTGTGATGTTTCAATAGGTTGTTCATTCGGATTGGATTTGAGAAACTG
>CAUSCY010000056.1:0-38649 GCA_963529995.1 uncultured Massilia sp.
CGGCCGGACGGGCCGCGGCGCCGTTCGTCGGCGCCGCCTGGCCGTTCGCCGGCGTCGCAGCCGGTGCAGCAGCCGGCGGCAGCGGCGTCGCCTGCAGCGGCGGTAGCGGGATCGGGTCCATCTTCGGCAGGTTGCGGCGCGCGGTCGTGTTCCCGGTCGGCTTGGCCGCCTCCTCGGGCGGACGCGGCGCGGCCGGTGCGTCGGACATCACGATCAGGAGCTGGCGGTGACGGTCGATGCCGGCCAGCGGCTGGCACACGACGTGACCGAAGGAACCGGCCGCCACGTTCTCGACCTGCACCACCTTGGCCACGGCCAGGCCGGCGGGGTACATGCCGTCCAGGCCCGAGGTGACGAGCACGTCGCCGACCTGGATGTCGGCGTTCGGGGCGACGAAGCGCAGGTCCAGCAGGCCGGAGTGACCGCGCCCGTAGGCGACGCTGCGCAGGCCGCTGCGCAGCACCTGCACGGGAATCGCCTGCTCCTTGTCGGTCAGCAGCGTGACTTCGGACGTGAACGGGAATACGCGCGTGACCTGGCCGACGACGCCGGCATTGTCGATCACCGGCAGGCCGGCCTTGACGCCGCTCTGGGCGCCGCGGTCGAGCACCACGCGGCGGGTGGACGGGTCGCGCGCGTCGTACAGGATCTCGGCCATCATGGAGCGTACCGGCAGGTGGGCGCGCGCATCCATCAGCTTGCGCAGCTGGACGTTCTCGGCCATCTGGAGCTGGGCCTGCTGCATCGCCTGGGCCAGCGCGACCTGCTGGCTCTTGAGGTCATGCACTTCCTTCTGCAGCGCGGAGATCGAGGAAAAATAGCTGCCCATGCTGGTGAGCGCGTCGCGCGGGACCAGGGCGGCCATCTGCAGCGGGTACAGGACCGTGCCCGCCACCTGGCGCACTGCGCCGAGCGCATGAAAACGCGCGTCGACGACCAGGAGGGCGATCGAGATCAGCGCGAACACCGTCACCTTGACCCTTGCGGGGGCGCCTTGCTTGAACAGCGGCGGAGGACTGTATTCCATGACTTCCAATAATGCGGGCGCCATGCGCCAACGTCAATGAAGGCGCCGCGCCACTACCCGATGGCGGCGTGCGCCAATGTCGAACGCGGGCAGGCATGCAGCTTGTGGCCGCACGCACTGCCCGCGCTATGCCGGCACGTGCTTACTCGTACGAGAAGATCGAGCCAAGCTTGTCCATGCGCTCGAGCGCCATGCCCGAACCGCGCACCACGCAGGTCAGCGGATCCTCGGCCACCAGCACCGGCAGGCCGGTTTCTTCCATCAGCAGGCGATCCAGGTCGCGCAGCAGCGCGCCGCCGCCGGTCAGCATCATGCCCTTCTCGGCGATGTCGGCGCCCAGTTCCGGCGGGGTCTGCTCCAGCGCGTTCTTGACGGCCGAGACGATGTTGTTGAGCGGGTCGGTCAGGGCTTCCAGGATCTCGTTGCTCGAGATCGTGAAGGAACGCGGAATGCCTTCGGACAGGTTGCGGCCCTTGACTTCCATTTCCTTGACTTCCGAACCCGGGAAGGCAGACCCTATTGCTTTCTTGATCGCCTCGGCAGTCTGTTCGCCGATCAGCATGCCGTAGTTGCGGCGGATGTAGTTGACGATCGCCTCGTCGAACTTGTCGCCGCCGACGCGCACGGAGCCTTTGTAGACCATGCCGCCCAGCGAGATGATGCCGACCTCGGTGGTGCCGCCGCCGATGTCGACGACCATCGAACCGGTCGCCTCGGCCACCGGCAGGCCGGCGCCGATCGCGGCGGCCATCGGTTCCTCGATCAGGTAGACCTGGGAAGCGCCGGCGCCCAGCGCCGACTCGCGGATCGCGCGGCGCTCGACCTGGGTCGAACCGCAGGGCACGCAGATGATGATGCGCGGCGACGGACGGAAGAATTTCGAGTCGTGCACCATGCGGATGAACTGCTTGAGCATCTGCTCGGTGACGGTGAAGTCGGCGATCACGCCATCCTTCATCGGGCGGATCGCCTCGATGTTGCCAGGGACCTTGCCGAGCATCTGCTTGGCTTCCTTGCCGACCGCCTGGATCGTCTTCTTGCCGTTCGGGCCGCCTTCCTGGCGGATCGCGACGACCGACGGTTCGTCCAGCACGATGCCCAGACCGCGCACGTAGATCAGCGTGTTGGCGGTGCCCAGGTCGATGGCCAGGTCATTCGAGAAATAGCTGCGTAAAAAACCAAACATGTGTGTCCTGATGCGCAACCGAGTGCGCCTAAAAACGAACCTCGAAAAACGTTTCCAAGGCCCTCATCATTGATCGGGAATCCTCGCCGCGATCGCCAAGGTGCGTCGCGGGCTTCTTGTGGTGCGGAGGGGCCGACGGGGACTGCGCCGCCGAGGGCGGCACGTCCGGCCGCCCTTTCGGCGCCGAGAACGCATTAGCCCGCCATTCTACCTTATAATTTGTCGATTAAACGCTGAAAAACGGCCCGATTGGACCTCAATTCAGCAGGCGAGATCGGCGGTATTACCAAGCTTTTATCGGCTTTAACGCGCCGTTGTCCAAATTTCATTATCTGCATAACCATCCTTGAACGCGGCATCGAACCGCGCCATTTGCCATGTCCCTGACACTTTCAGACGTAAAACGGATCGCCAACCTGGCCCAGCTCGATATGGACGAGGCTCATGCCGAAATCGCCCTGAACGAGCTGAACGGGATTTTCGCCCTGGCCGAGCAGATGCAGGCAGTCGACACCACGGGCGTTGCGCCGCTGGCGCAACCGCTGTCCGCCATCCTCCCCCAGCCGCTGCGCCTGCGCGAGGACGTCGTCACCGAAGAGAACCGCCGCGAGGATTACCAGGCACCGGCGCCGAAAGCCCAGGACGGCCTGTACCTCGTCCCCAAAGTCATCGAATAACCCAGCCGGGAACGTTGTAATCATGCATAACAAGACCATCAAGGAGCTGTCCACGCTCCTGCATTCGAAACAGATCTCGGCGACCGAGCTGACGCAGCACTACCTCGACCGCATCGCGGCGAGCGGCCACAACGCCTTTTTGGACGTGAACCCGGAGCTGTCGCTGGCCCAGGCGAAGGCGGCCGACGCGCGCCTCGCCGACGGCCTGGCCGGCCCGCTGACCGGCATCCCGATCGCCCACAAGGACATCTTCGTGACCCAGGGCTGGCGCTCGACCGCCGCCTCGAAGATGCTGGGTAATTACGTCAGCCCCTTCGACGCGACCGTCGTCACGAAGTTCGCCGACGCCGGCATGGTCACGCTGGGCAAGCTCAATTGCGACGAGTTCGCGATGGGTTCGTCCAACGAGAACTCGGCCTTCGGCGCGGTGAAGAACCCGTGGGATGCGCTGGCCGTGCCGGGCGGTTCCTCGGGCGGCTCGGCCGCCGCGATCGCCGCGCGCCTGGCGCCGGCCGCAACCGGCACCGATACCGGCGGCTCGATCCGCCAGCCGGCCGCCTTCTGCGGCATCACAGGCATCAAGCCGACCTACGGCCGCGTGTCGCGCTTCGGCATGATCGCGTTCGCCTCCTCGCTCGACCAAGGCGGCCCGATGGCGCGTACCGCCGAGGACTGCGCGCTGCTGCTCAACGAGATGGTCGGCTTCGACGAACGCGATTCGACCAGCCTCACCGTCGAACAGGGCAACCTGCGCGAGGACTTCGCGCGCGATCTGAACCAACCGCTGAACGGACTGCGCATCGGCGTACCGAAGGAATACTTCGGCGAAGGCCTGGCGGCCGACGTCGAGCAGGCCGTGCGCGCCGCGCTGGATGAATTCGTGAAGCTGGGCGCCACGCTGGTCGAGATCTCGCTGCCGAAGACGTCGCTGTCGATCCCCGTGTACTACATCATCGCGCCGGCCGAGGCCTCGTCGAACCTGTCGCGCTTCGACGGCGTGCGCTACGGCTACCGCGCCCCGGAATACACCGACCTGCAGGACATGTACAAGAAGACCCGCGCCCAGGGCTTCGGCAAGGAAGTCCAGCGCCGCATCATGGTCGGCACCTACGTGCTGTGCCACGGCTACTACGACGCCTACTACGTGCAGGCGCAGAAGATCCGCCGCCTGATCGCCGACGACTTCCAGGCCGCCTTCAAGGACAAGTGCGACGTGATCATGGGCCCCGTGGCCCCGTCGGTCGCCTGGGACCTGGGCGCCAAGGCCGACGACCCGGTCGCCAACTACCTGGCCGACATCTTCACGCTGTCGACCAGCCTGGCCGGCCTGCCCGGCATGTCGATCCCCGTCGGCTTCGGCCAAGGCGAGAAGAACGCCAAGCGTCCGGTCGGCCTGCAAATCATCGGCAATTACTTTGCCGAGGCGAAGCTGCTGAACATCGCGCACCAGTACCAGCAGGTCACCGACTGGCACCAGCGCGCGCCCGAAGGCGTCTAACACGGCTGCGGCATACACCGGGGTCAGAGTCCCTCGAAAAACAACACCGGACTCTGACCCCTAAACTAGAGAGAACACTATGCAATGGGAAGTCGTCATCGGTCTTGAGAACCACGTCCAGCTCACGACCAATTCGAAAATCTTCAGCGGCAGCTCGATCCGCTTCGGCGCCGAGCCGAACACCCAGGCCAGCCCGGTCGACCTGGCGCTGCCGGGCGTGCTGCCCGTGATGAACAAGGGCGCCGTCGAGCGCGCGATCCGCTTCGGCCTGGCGGTCGGCGCCAAGATCGCGCCGCAGTCCGTCTTCGCGCGCAAGAACTACTTCTACCCCGACCTGCCGAAGGGCTACCAGATCAGCCAGTTCGAGGACCCGGTGGTCCAGGGCGGCACCGTCAGCTTCGCCTACGAAAAGGACGGCAAGCTCGAGACGAAAACCGTCAACCTGACCCGCGCCCACCTCGAGGAAGACGCGGGCAAATCGCTGCACGAGGACTATGCCGGCATGAGCGGCATCGACCTGAACCGCGCCGGCACGCCGCTGCTGGAGATCGTCTCGGAGCCGGAAATGCGCAGCGCCGCCGAAGCCGTGGCCTATGCCAAGGCCCTGCACGCGCTGGTGATGTGGCTGGGCGTCTGCGACGGCAATATGCAGGAAGGCTCGTTCCGCTGCGACGTCAACGTCTCCGTGCGTCCGCTCGGCCAGAAGGAATTCGGCACCCGCTGCGAGATCAAGAACCTGAACTCGTTCCGCTTCATGGAAGAAGCGATCCACTACGAAGTGCGGCGCCAGATCGAGCTGATCGAGGACGGCGGCAAGGTGCAGCAGGCCACCCGCCTGTGGGATCCGGAATTGAAGGAAACTCGTCAGATGCGCAGCAAGGAAGACGCGCAGGATTACCGTTACTTCCCTGACCCCGACCTGCCGGCCCTGACGATCTCGCAAGACTGGATCGAACGCGTCAAGGCCGACATGCCGGAACTGCCGGCCGCGATGCGCGCGCGCTTCACGGGCGACTACGGCCTGCCGGAATACGACGCCCTGATCCTGACCTCGTCGCAGGCGATGGCAACCTACTACGAAGCCGTGGTTGCCAAGGCCGGCAAGGAGAACGCCAAGGCCGCCGCCAACTGGATGATGGGCGACGTGGCGTCGACGCTGAACCGCGAAGGCATCGACATCGCCGAATCGCCGGTCGAGGCCTCGCAACTGGCCCTGCTGCTGAAGCGCATCGCCGACGGCACCATCTCGAACAACGCCGCCAAGAAGGTGTTCGGCCTGATGTGGGAAGCGAAATCGGAAGACGAACACCTGGCCGACGCCATCATCGAACGCGAAGGCCTGAAGCAGATCTCGGACACGGGCGCGCTGGAAGCGATCGTCGACGAGGTGCTGGCCAATAACGCCAAGTCGGTCGAGCAGTACCGCGCCGGCAAGGAAGCGGCGATCAACGCCCTGATCGGCCAGGCCATGAAGGCCTCGAAGGGCAAGGCCAATCCGGCGCAGGTGACGGAACTGCTGAAGAAGAAGCTGGCGGGTTGAGCGTTCGCCTGCAGATAAAAACCGGAGCTTGCTCCGGTTTTTTTTCGCCGTTTCGTATTTCCAGAAATTTTGGCTGGAATACCAAAGAATCGGCACAGATTTCGGAGTTTAAGAAATAATTGTGATACGCTGATCTTCCATCAAAATATTTCTGAAGTTCCGAAATAAGGCTGCCATGGAAACGAATCCGATTGTTCTCACTCAGGCGAGTGCGCTAGGTGCGCTGGTACGGCAGCGTCGCCGTTCGCAACAGCTGCGTATCGACGACGCCGCGGGACTGCTGGGCGTCTCCGTGGACCTGATGTCGCGGCTGGAAAATGGCCAAGGCACGGTACGCCTGGACAAAGCCATGGCCATCCTGGATGGACTGGGTTTGGCATTGGTGGTCGTGCCCAAGGAACACGCCTGGCTGCGCGAGGTCGACTCCGCAGCGCCGCCTTCCGCACCAGAGAGCATGCCTTGAGCTTCACGCTCGACGTTTTCGCCGGCGAGCGCCCGATTGCGCGCATTGGACACGATCCCATGGCGGACCGTTGGAGCCTGGTGTACAGCGACGACTGGCTCGCAGATCGCCAGGCATTTCCCTTGTCGCCGCCCCTGCCTTTGCTACCGTCCGAACGTGGTCATGACTCCCGTTCGATCAAGCGCTTCATCGAGCACTTGCTGCCGGAGGGACATGCGCTCGACGTCGCAATCGCAGCCAACGGCTTGGCCAGATCCAATGTGTTCGGCCTGATTCGTGCACTCGGCAACGAAACTGCTGGCGTACTGCGCTTTCAGGATGCCGAGACAGCACCCGGCGGCGCCATGTCGATGCCGGCCATGCGTGAAATCACGGTGGCGGAACTGGACGCACGCATCGCCGACCGCGCCATTCCCTTTTCGGTCTGGGACGGCAAGGTGCGCATGTCGGTCGCGGGCGTGCAGGACAAGCTGCTGGTCTATGCCGAAGCGCCGCCACAACAAGGCGGCCGCATGTTCCTGGTCGATGGCCCACGTCTGGCGTCCACCTATCTCCTCAAGCCGTCCCCTGCCCAGGGCGGCTCGCCCCACCTCGCGATCAATGAATATTTTTGCATGACGCTGGCGCGCCGCATCGGCTTGCCGGCAGCCGAAGTGGGGTTGCTGCGCACCCCACATCCGGTCCTCGTCGTGCGTCGCTTCGACCGTATCGTGCACGGACAGGGGGACGGCGCCAGGGTCGCCCGCATCCATATGGTCGATGCCTGTCAAGCCTGCGACCTGCCCGTCAGTTTCAAGTATGAGCGCAACCTGGGCAGCGGAGCGGACGTACGCGCTATCCGCGATGGCATGAACTTCGAACGTTTGTTCGGGCTTTCCGACCTGGCGGCAAACAAGGCGAGTGCAAAGCTGGCAATGCTGCGCTGGGCACTGCTGCAATACCTGATCGGAAACACCGATGCGCACGGGAAGAACTTTTCGTTCTTCGTGCACGCCGGAGGCTATCTCGATCCTACACCGTGGTACGACCTGGTCAGCGTGATCCAGTACGAGGGGAATTTCGATACCGAACTGGCGATGGCATATGGCGATGCATTTACCTTCGACGATGTCACGCCCTACGCACTCGCGGACTTTGCCAGCCGCTGCGGCGTCGACCGCAAGTTGCTGCGACGCGAAGCCCAGCGCCTGTCCAGGCTCGCAGCCGACGCCGCCGGCGAGTTGGCGCGCTCGCCCGACTACCAGGATGACGAACGTGATTTCATCGCGCAGCTCGCGGCCTTCGTCAAGCGCCAGGCACAAAGGCTGCCCGAACTGGCACGCGAGGCAGCAACGATCCCGTCCGAGCACCTGTAGGCCGCGCTATAGCACGGCTGCAGGACGACAGGCAGCATTGATCACAGCGCCAGCGCGCCGATGCGCTGCAGCCCTGCCCCGATATTCTTCCTGACCGCGCCCGCGATCGACCTGCGCTGGCGCTCGGTGCCGACGAAGGCTTCGTCGCCGCCGACCGTGTAGTCGGTTGCGATCGTCTCGTGCCACACGACGGCGCCGTTGGCGCGCGCCAAGGACCAGTCCAGCGTCACGGTCGACGTGAAGGCGATGGCGAACGCCGGCGTCGCCACCTCACGCACCTGCACCGTCAGACGGTAGTCGCCGCCTTCGGGCTTGACGCCGGCGAAGACCTTGTAGCCACGGATGGACTCGTCCAGCGCCGTGCGCAGTTCCGTCATCGCCGCGACCGTCGATGCCGACGAGGGATCGGCCCCCGGCTTCGGCAGGGTCGTGACAGTCACCGATTGCGGATGCGGGTGCGCCACGTCGAGCGCGATCGGCGTCATTTCCTCGTGCGGGATGTGGACGGCGCAGCCGGTCAGCGCCATGGCCGCCAGCACGAGCGAAGCAAGGACGAGGCGCTTCATGGCTTACACGCCGTACTGCGCGCGATACGCCGCCACCGCATCCTTGTAAGCCCCCAGCGACGGATCGGCCGACAGGTAAGCGAACAGGTCGGCCAGGTTGGCGATCGAGATGACGGGGATGCCGTAGTTCTGGCTGACTTCCTGCACGGCCGACAGCGGCGACAGTACGCCGTCCTTGCCGCCGCGCTCCATGCGGTCCAGCGCGATCAGCACGGCGGCCGGTTCGGCGCCGGCGGCACGGATCATGGCGACCGATTCGCGCACCGAGGTGCCGGCCGAGATCACGTCGTCGATGATCACGACCTTGCCGGCCAGCTTGGCGCCGACGATGGTGCCGCCTTCGCCGTGGTCCTTGGCTTCCTTGCGGTTGTAGGCGAACGAGGTGTCGCGGCCCTTGGCGGCCAGCGCCACGGCGGTGGCCGAGGCCAGCGTGATGCCCTTGTAGGCGGGGCCGAACAGCATGTCGAATTCGATGCCCGAGTCGAGCAGGGTCTGGGCATAGAACTGCGCCAGCTTGCCCAGCGTGGCGCCGTCGTGGAACAGGCCGGCGTTGAAGAAGTAAGGCGACTGGCGGCCGGCCTTGGTGGTGAATTCGCCGAACTTCAGGACTTCGGCTTCGACTGAGAATGCGATGAATTGCTGGCGCAGGTTGTCCACGTGGGGCTCCGGTTTTTTTCTGTAAAGGCGGTATTGTAGCCCGCCGCTCAGGTTCTTAGTCAGCGGCGAGGCGCACCAGCAGGTCGGGATTGACGGGCTTGACGAGGTGGTGTTCGAAGCCGGCCTCGCCGCTGCGCGTGCGGTCCGCTTCCTGACCGTAGCCGGTCAGGGCAACCATGCGGCAACGGTGGCCGCCCATCTGCGCGCGCATGCGCCGTGCCAGTTCGTAGCCGTCGAGCACGGGCAGCCCGATGTCGAGCACGGCCAGGTCGGGGAGGAATTCCGCGCTCGCCGCCAGCGCCGCGATCGGCTCGTGGAACACGCGCACGTCGTGTCCGTGCGCCGCCAGCAGGCGCGCCAGCGTGTCGGCGCCATCGACGTTGTCGTCGACCAGCATGATGCGGCGCAGGTGCTGGCGGGCGCGAGGCGTCGTTCCGGTGCCTGTACCTGTCCGGCCGCGCCGCCGGGCGTGCGCAGCGGCAGCAGGACCACGAACTCGCTGCCATGGCCCATCCCTTCGCTCGTCGCCTCGACGCGGCCGCCGTGCTGCTCGACGATGTTCTTCACCAGCGCCAGGCCGATACCGAGTCCGCCTTCGGCGCGGTCGATATTGCGCTTGCCCTGGAAAAACAGGTCGAACACCTGGGCGCGCAATTCCGGCGCCATGCCGATGCCGTCGTCCCTCACGCTGATCCGCAGCCGGTCCTGTTCGCGACGCGCGCGCAGCGTCACGTGGCCGCCCGGTTCGGTATAGCGCGCGGCATTGGTCAGCAGGTTCGAGACCACCTGGGCCAGGCGTACCGGATCGCCCTCCCAGGCGACGCCCGGCTCGATCTCGACGTCCAGGCGGTGGCTGCGCTGCTCCAGCAGCGGGCTCGCCATCTCGACGGCTTTTTGCAGCGGCTGCGCGATCTCGACGTGTTCGATCTTGAGGTCGATCTTGCCGCGCGTGACGCGCGACACGTCCATCAGGTCGTCCACCAGGCGCACCAGGTGCTCGACCTGGCGTTCGATGATCTCGCGCTCGCGCAGCGCGCCGGATTCGCCGCGCATCCGCATCAGCTGCAGCGAGGTGACGATCGGCGACAGGGGATTGCGCAGCTCGTGGCCCAGCATCGCGAGGAATTCATCCTTGGCGCGGCTGGCGGCCGTCAGTTCGGCCAGCAGCTCGGCGCGCTCGGCATGGGCGCGCTCGATCTCCTGGCGGCCGCGCACATGCTCGGTGACGTCGACCGCCACCACGATCATGCCACGCTGGCCGCGCTCGTCCACCGCCTGCGGCTCCACGCTGAACTTCAGGAAGCGTTCGTGCGGCACGCCGGCGCCATCGTGCAGCATCACGCGCATCTCCTCGGCGCGCGCCATGGCGCCGGTACGCCAGACCTGCTCGAGCAGGTGCAGGGTTTCGCTGTCGTGCAGTTCCGGGAACACGTCCACGAACGTGCGTCCTTCGACGCCGGTACGGCCCACCAGCTCGCAATAGCTGCGGTTGGCCAGGCGGAACGTGAAATCCGGGCCCGTCAACAGGGCCGCCGCCACCGGCGCATTGAGCAGCATGCGGTCGCGCTGGACCAGCGCGGCATCGCGCTCGTGGCGCTCGGTGGCGTCGCGCGTGAAGCAGCGCGTGTAGCGCAGCTGGCCATCGACGAAACAGCCGTTCGAATGGATCAGCACATGCTTGATCGTACCGTCCTTGCAGCGCAGCCGCGCCGGATAATCGTACAGCACCTCGCCGGCCAGCAGCTTGGCGAGGATGTCGGCGATGACGGCTGCGTCGACGTGGAAGTCGGCGATGTGGCGGCCGATGTATTCGTCGCGCTCGTAGCCGAGCAGTTGCAGTTCCGCCCGGTTGGCCCACAGGATCGTGCCGTCGGCGCCGACCCGGTGCAGGCCCTCGGCCGCGTTCTCGACGAAGTCGGTGAATTCGCGTTCGCTCTGGCGCAACGCCGCCTCGGCCGCTTCGCGGCGGGCCACTTCGGCCTGCAACGCCGCGATCTGATCATGCAGGCGAGCGTGGTCGCGATCAATGGCGTCATGCCCGCCGTCACCTGACTGGCGGGACCTCGAATCGTAGGGTGTGGTGAGCACAGAATCCTCGTGCGTGGATGAGAAGCGCCTCGACAAAAAAGGCGCCAACGCAGAGCTTAACATGCGCACCTATCTATTTTGCATAGTCAAGTTCCCGCAAACAACAGTCGTTCTGAGCAATATTGGCGGGTTAGCAAGGATGTTGATAGCCGTCAAAACGCGCTACACTGTCGGCCTCGCAAATGCGCTCCAATTCGTGTAGATCATGCCAAGAATTATTTCCGCCAACCTGAACGGCATCCGCTCCGCCCACAAGAAGGGCTTCTTCAACTGGCTGGCCACGCAGGACGCCGATTTCATCTGCGTTCAGGAACTGAAATGCCAGCTCGGCGACATGACCGAGGAGTTCCTCGCGCCGCACGGCTACCATGGCCACTTCCACTACGCCGAAAAAAAGGGGTATTCGGGCACGGGCGTCTACAGCCGCAACAAGCCGGATGCGTTCAAGATCGGCTTCGGCTGCACCGAATTCGACAACGAGGGCCGCTATACGCGCGTCGACGTGGGCGACCTGACCGTGATCTCGCTGTACGCGCCGTCCGGCTCCTCGTCGCCGGAGCGCCAGGAAGCCAAGTTCCGCTTCATGGAAGTATTCCTGCCGCACCTGATCGAGCTGCAGGCCGAGGGCCGCGAGATCGTCGTGTGCGGCGACTGGAACATCGCGCACAAGGAAATCGACCTCAAGAACTGGAAGGGCAACCTGAAGAATTCCGGTTTCCTGCCCGAGGAACGCGCGTGGATGACGCGCATCTTCGACGAGCTGGGCCTGGTGGACGTCCACCGCGGCATCGACCAGCGCCCCGAGCAGTACACCTGGTGGAGCAACCGCGGCCAGGCATATGCGAAGAACGTGGGCTGGCGCATCGACTACCACGTCGCCACCCCGGGCATCGCATCGAAGGCGCATGCCGTCTCGGTCTACAAGGACGAGCGCTTCTCCGACCATGCGCCCTTGATCATCGACTACAAGCTCTAACCGCGTCACCCCTGCGCTTTCCTACGTCGTCCTGCGCTTTCCCACGTCGTCCCTGCGCAGGCAGGGACCCAATTTTGTAGGCAGCGCACTAACTTGGGCCCCTGCCTTCGCAGGGGCGACGTGCTTATGACTCTGGCCAGGCCAGCTCGCGCACGCTCTCGAACGTGCGCTCCTCCCCCGTCAACGGATCGTTAAAGCCGATGCGCCGCGCCAGCAGCTGCAGCGGGGCAGAGAAATCGTCGCCCTTGCACTGCAGCGCCACCGGATAGAAGGCGTCGTTCAGGATCGGCACGCCCAGCGAGGCCATGTGCAGGCGCAGCTGGTGCTTGCGGCCCGTGTGCGGATGCAGGCGGTAGCGCGCCAGGGTGCCGCGCCGCTCGATCATCTCCACCAGCGTTTCCGAGTTCGGCTCGCCCTCCTCTTCCTTCATGACGAAGAATTTCTCGCCGTCGACCATGCGGCTGCGGTAGGTGAAGGGGAAATCGCGACCGTCGAGCGCCGGCGCCAGCGCCTCGTAGACCTTGCGGATGCTGCGCTTCTGGAACATCGACTGGTAGGTGCCGCGCGTTTCCAGGTTGTGCGAGAAGATCACGACGCCGGCCGTCTCGCGGTCCAGCCGGTGGATCGGGGTCAGGTGCGGCAGATCGAGCTTGTGCTTCAGGCGCACCAGCAGGGTCTCGCGCAGGAAGCGTCCGGTCGGGATCATCGGCACGAAGTGCGGCTTGTCGACCACCAGCAGGTGCGCGTCGCGGAACAGGATGCGTTCCTCGAACGGGATCGGCGTCTCCGCGTCGAGCTCGCGGTAGTACCAGATGCGCATGCCCTGGCGCACGTGGCTGTCCGCCTGCAGCCGTTCTCCCTTCGCATCGACGACATCGCCGCGTGCCAGGCGCTCGGCCCAGGACGGCCCGCCCACGGCGCCGAAGTGGTCGTCGAGGAAGGACAGCATGCCCCCTGGGCGGTCTTCCGTGATCCACAGGTAGCTGGGCGCGACGCCGTCGCGCACGGGCAGCGGGACGACGGCATTGGCGGCGGCCTGGTGGCCCTTCCTGACGAAACGTGCCATCCCTTCCCTAGCGTGACGCGACGTTGCTGCGGTAGGGCGGCAGGCGCTCGACCGACGTGCCCTTGCTGCGCGCGTACAGCGGCAGCAGCACGTTCATGTGGTTCTGCATCTGCTCGATGCGGTTGGCGCCGCCCGGGTGCGTGGACAGCAGCTCGATGCGCCCGCCCTGTCCTTCCAGCGCCGCCATCTTGTTCCACAGCGCGATGCCGGCGCGCGGGTCGTAGCCCGAGCGTGCGGCGATGTCCAGGCCGACCAGGTCGGCCTCGCGTTCCTCGTCGCGCGAGAACTTCAGCACATACAGCTGGCCGGCGCTGTTGGCGATGCCGCGTACGTCGTAGCCGAGCCAGGCCGAGGCCAGCGCGCCGCCGATGCCGGTGACCAGGCCCGTCGTCGTGGACTTGCTCTGGCGGTCGCGCCCGTGCTCGCGCAGCGCGTGCGCGATCTCGTGGCCCATCACGGCGGCGATCTCGTCGTCGGTGAGCCGCAGTTTCTCGATGATGCCGGTGTAGAAGGCGATGCGGCCGCCCGGCATGCAGAAGGCATTCACCTGGTCCGACTTGAGCAGGTTCACTTCCCATTTCCAGCCCTGGGCGCTGTTGTTCCAGCGCGCCGTGTTCGGGATGATGCGGCGTGCGATGGCGCGCAGGCGCTGCACCCGCGGATCGCTTTCCGGCACCAGCACGCCTTTTTCGCGCGCCTGCGACACCAGCTCCGTGTACTGCTGGGCCGACTGGTCGTTGATTGCCTGTTCCGGCGCGGTGAAGTTGCGCCAGGCGCCGCGCACGCCGTCGCGCGCGATCGGCTTGACGGCGATGCCGTCCTGGACCACCTGGTCCTGCGCGAAGGTGGGCGCTGCCTGCAGCGCACCGCACAGGGCCAGCAGCAGCGTGGCGTGTTTGACGCGAATGAGTTTGTTCATGGTCGGTATCCTTGTACGTTCTTGACAAGAATCTTCTCAAAAAGCACGTACGTACAGCACACGATAGATCAGCTGACGACCAGATCCTTCTTGCGCAGCCTGAACACGGCCAGGCTGCCGCGCAGGTTCGGCAGGAAGGACACCAGCCGGCCCTCGGCCAGCGCCACGTACTCGATCACCTCGAGCCCGCATTTCTCGGCCAGGTCCTTGAAGTCGTAGATCGTGGCGTAGCGTACGTTGGGCGTGTCGAACCATTGGTACGGCAGGGAGCGCGACAGCGGCATGCGCCCCTTCAGCAGCGCCGCGCGGTGCGGCCAGTAGGCGAAGTTGGGGAAGGACACGATGGCTTCCTTGCCGACCCGGACGATGTCGCGCAGGCGTGCCTCGACATGCTGCATCATCTGCAGCGAGGACAGGCACAGCACCATGTCGAAGGCGTTGTCGCCGAACAGGTCCAGGCCCTCTTCCATGTCGTGCTGGATCACGTTGATGCCGCGCTGCGTGCTTTCCAGCACCTTGTCGTCGGCGATCTCGACGCCGTAACCGGTGCATGCCTTGCCCGTTTCCAGGTAGCGCAGCATGGCGCCATCGCCGCAGCCCACGTCCAGCACGTGCGATCCTTCCTTGACCCAGTGCGCGATGAACGCGAGGTCGGGGCGCAGGGTGCTCAGGTCTTCGAATTTCATGCGGCCTCCCGCTTCTTGTTATTGCTTTCTTCCCAGATCCGCTCGTAGTAGGCGCGCACGATGTTCATGTAGCGCGCGTCTTCGAGCAGGAAGGCGTCGTGGCCGTGCGGCGCGTCGATCTCGGCATAGCTCACCTTGCGGCGGTTGGCCAGCAGCGCTTCCACGATCTCGCGGCTGCGCTCCGGCGAGAAGCGCCAGTCGGTGGTGAAGGAAGCGATCAGGTACTGGGCCTTGGTGTTTTCGAGCGCCTTGGCCAGGCTGCCGCCGTGCTCGCGCGCCGGGTCAAAGTAGTCGAGCGCCTTGGTGATGAGCAGGTAGGTATTCGCGTCGAAGTATTCCGAGAATTTGTCGCCCTGGTAGCGCAGGTAGGATTCGATCTCGAAGTCGATGCCGAAGTCGAACTTGTAGTCGTTGGTCTCGGCCGCGTTGCGCAGCTTGCGGCCGAATTTCTCCGCCATGTCGTCGTTCGACAAATACGTGATGTGGCCGACCATCCGCGCCACCTTGAGCCCGTTCTTCGGCACCACGCCGTGTTCGTAGAAATCGCCGCCGCGGTAGTCGGGATCGGTCAGGATGGCCTGGCGGGCGACGTCGTTGAACGCGATGTTCTGGGCCGACAGCTTGGGCGTCGAGGCGATCACGATGCAGTGGCGCAGGCGCTCGGGGAACATGATGCTCCAGGCCAGCGCCTGCATGCCGCCCAGCGAACCGCCCATGACGGCGGCAAACTGTTCGATGCCGAGGCGGTCGGCCAGCCGCGCCTGGGCCGCGACCCAGTCTTCGACCGTCACCACGGGGAAGGCGGCGCCGTAGGGCTTGCCGGTGGCCGGATTCGTGTGCATGGGCCCCGTCGAGCCGAAGCAGGAACCGAGGTTGTTGACGCCGATGACGAAGAAGCGGTCGGTGTCGACCGGCTTGCCAGGCCCCACCATATTGTCCCACCAGCCCGTGCTCTTGGGCTCGTCGTAATGGCCGGCCACGTGGTGAGAAGCGTTCAGCGCGTGGCAGATCAGGATGGCGTTCGACTTGTCGGCATTCAGGGTGCCGTAGGTTTCGTACATCAGCGTGTAATCGCCGATCGACGCCCCGCCCTGCAGGCGCAGCGGTTCGGCGAAATGCATCGCCTGGGGGGAGACTATTCCAAGGGATCCCATGAGACTCGTTGTTATATGTGCGCGCCGTGCCGCGGCGTTGCCGGGCGCGGCGCAAAAAAAGCCAAATCGTTTAAATGGTTTGCAGCTGCTCGACGGCTTCGGCGATCGCCGCCGGTTCCATCGCGCGCAGGATGCGCTTGGTGCGCGCCGTCAGCGCTTCCACGTCGCTGCCCAGGATTTCCTGCTTGACGGCCAGCAGCTGGGCCGGATGCATCGAGAATTCGCGCAGGCCCATGCCCAGCAGCAGGCGCGTGAGCTTGACGTCGCCCGCCATCTCGCCGCAGACGGCCACGTCGATGCCCGCCTTGCGGCCGGCGTCGATGGTCATCGCGATCAGCTGCAGCACGGCCGGATGCAGCGGATTGTACAGGTGCGCCACCTCGTAGTCGACGCGGTCGATGGCCAGCGTGTACTGGATCAGGTCGTTGGTGCCGATCGACAGGAAATCCATGCGCTTGACGAACATCGGCAGCGCCAGTGCGGCGGCCGGGATCTCGATCATCGCGCCGACCTCGACCTGCTCGTCGAACTTGATGTTCTGTTCGCGCAGCTGCTGCTTGGCCTGCTCGATCAGCACGAGGGTCTGGTCGATCTCGAACGCGTGCGCCAGCATCGGGATCAGCATGCGCACCTTGCCGAAGGCGGACGCGCGCAGGATCGCGCGCAGCTGGGCCAGGAACATCTGCGGCTCGGCCAGGCAGTAGCGGATCGCGCGCAGGCCCAGGGCCGGGTTCAGCGCCGTGTGCTCGGCCTGGTCGAGCGGCTTGTCGGCGCCGACGTCGAGCGTGCGGATCGTCACCGGGCGGCCCTTCATCGCCAGCACGGCCTTGCGGTACTGCTCGAACTGCTCGTCCTCGCCCGGCACCTTCAGGCCCTGGGCGCCGCGGCCCATGAACAGGAATTCGGAGCGGAACAGGCCCACGCCCGCGGCGCCGGCATCCAGCGCCGGGCCGCAGTCGTCGGGCAGCTCGATATTGGCCAGCAGCGTGATGGCGGTGCCGTCCTTGGTGACGGCCGGGGTTTTCTTGAGCTTGAGCAGGCGCTTGCGCGCCTTCATCAGTGCGGTCTGGCGCGCGCGGTACTGCTCCAGCACGAGGGCGCTCGGATTGCAGATGACCACGCCGGCATCGCCGTCGACGATCACCCAGTCGTCCTGCTCGATCAGGCGCGAGGCCTGGCTCATGCCGACGGCGGCCGGGATGTCCAGGCTGCGCGCGACGATGGCCGTGTGCGAGTTCTGGCCGCCGACGTCGGTGACGAAGCCGACGAAGGAGCGGTCGCGGAAGGCCAGCATGTCGGCCGGCGAGATGTCGTGGGCGACCACGATCATCTGCGGCTGGAAGTGATCCTCGCCCGAAGGCGGCACCGGCGGGGCGTGCAGCTCGGTCCCCATCAGCACCTTCAGCACGCGTTCGGCCACCTGCTGGATGTCCAGCTTGCGCTCGCGCAGGTAGGGGTCCTCGATCTCGTCGAACTGGGCCGACAACTCGTCGATCTGCGTGACCAGCGCCCATTCGGCGTTGTAGTGGCGCGAGCGGATGATGTCCAGTGGCGCCTCGGAGATCATCGGGTCGGACAGGATCAGCACGTGCACGTCGATGAACGCGCCCAGCTCCGTGGGGGCGTCCTTCGGCAGCTCCGTCCACATCTCCTGCAGGTTGCGGTGCACCTCGCCGATCGCGTGCTGCAGGCGCTCGACCTCGGCCTCGACCTGCTCTTCCGGCACCAGGTAGTGCTTGACGTCGAGCGCGGCCGGCGTGAGCAGGTGCGCGCGCCCGATCGAGATCCCGCGCGAGACCGGAATGCCATGCAAGGTGAACGATGCCATCGATGGTCCCTGGAAGCGGCCCCTGTTATCCGGCATTGGGCGCCTCGAAGAACCGTAGCGAGCGGCGGCAATGCTGGCCGAGAAGCGCAGCTGTACGAGGAGTACAGCGAGCATCGCAGGCCAGCAGTGCAACGCGCAGTAGGTTGTTCGAGGTGCCCATTATTCGCCTTCGCCGAACTTGTCGTTGATGAGCGCCGTGAGCGCCGCGATGCATTCCTGCTCGTCCGGCCCTTCCGCTTCCAGCGTGACTTTCGCGCCCTTGCCGGCGGCCAGCATCATGACGCCCATGATCGACTTGGCGTTGATGCGGCGGCCGTTGCGGGACAGCCAGACGTCGCTCTGGAATTTCGCGGCCAGTTGGGTGAATTTGGCGGAGGCGCGGGCGTGCAGGCCCAGCTTGTTGATAATTTCGAGTTCTTGCTGAATCATAAGTCGATGAGGTCTGCCCGCTCGTTGTCGTTGTTATGTGGGTAGGCTAGGTCCCTACCCGGATCCTGTTGTCCACCCTGACCGCGCCGTTCTGCGCGCCCGCCAGCGCCATCTCGACGACCACGTCGAGCGTGTCCTGCCGATAGGTGATGGCGCGCAGCAGCATCGGCAGGCTGATGCCCGCGATGACTTCCACGTGCCCGGGATCGGTCAGGCAGTTGCAGCAGTTGGACGGGGTGCCGCCCTTGACGTCGGTGATGACGAGGACGCCATCGCCTTCGTCCAGGCGCTTGATCGCACCCTTGGCGAGCGCGTCGATCTCCTTCGTGTCCTGGTCCGCGGTGACGTCGATCGCCTCGAAGCGTTCGACGGGTGCGCGGAACACGTGCGCGACCGCCGCGATGAATGCCTGACCCAGTGGAGCGTGGGTCATCAGCAGGATGCCTACCATGTCAGTTCCCGTTTATTTACCAGATGCGTTCCGTTCGACGGCATCGATGAACATCGCCGCGACGTCGAATCCGGTCTGGTCGAAGATCTCCTGGAAGCAGGTGGGGCTGGTAACGTTCACCTCCGTCAGGAAATCGCCGATCACATCCAATCCTACCAGCAACAGGCCGCGGGCCGCCAGTATCGGGCCGACGCTTTCGGCGATCTCGCGCTCGCGCGCGCAAATCGGCTGGGCCACGCCCAGGCCGCCGGCCGCCAGGTTGCCGCGCACTTCGCCGCCCTGCGGGATGCGCGCCAGCAAGAACGGCACCGGCTTGCCGTCGATGACGAGCACGCGCTTGTCGCCATGGACGATGGCGGGAATGTACTTTTGCGCCATGATCGTGCGGGCGCCGTTGTCGGTCAGCGTCTCGATGATCGAACCCAGATTCAGGCCGTCGTCCTTGACGCGGAAGATGCCGGCGCCGCCCATGCCGTCGAGCGGCTTGAAGATCACGTCGCCGTGCTCGGCGTGGAAGGCGCGCAGCTGCGTCGACGACGACGACACCAGCGTCGGCGAGGTGAACTGGCTGAACTGGGCGATGGCCAGCTTCTCGTTATGGTCGCGGATCGCTCCGGGCTTGTTGAACACGCGCGCGCCCTGGCGCTCGGCCTGCTCCAGCAGGTAGGTGCCGTACACGTATTCCATGTCGAACGGCGGATCCTTGCGCTCGATGACGGCGTCGAAGGCCGACAGCGGCACGGTCTCGGTGGCGCCTGCCACGTACCATGCGTCGGGGTCGCCCGTCAGGGTGATCTCGGTCGCTTCGGCGGTCACGATCCCCTGGTTCAGCACCATGTGGCGCTGTTCGAAGGCATAGACCCGGTGGCCGCGGCGGGCCGCTTCGCGCATCATGGCGAAGGTCGAGTCCTTGTAGATCTTGAAGCCGGACAGCGGATCGGCGAGAAAAGCGATTTTCATGATGGTTCCAGTCAGGACAATGCCTCGATTTTAGCCGGAAACGCGGATGTTCGCGGAAAGCGGCCGAGCAGATGCCCATTGGCAAAACGGCATCTAATCCCTTGGCGTTTGCGACCCCTCAAGCATCCATGCGTCCTGCTTGGGAAGATGCGAATGAAGGAGGGCGCGGCCATGAACGAGGGGGCTGAACACGAACGCATCAACCAGGTCTATCGCCAGTGGCACGGCGGCGCCGCCCTCGCCCGCTACGCCTGGCACCGTCCGGAAATCGTGCGCCAGGCCGCCGCCCGTTCGCGCACGCTGGCCGCGCTGCTGGCCGCCACCGTGGGGCGCGATCTGTCGGCCGTGCGCGTGCTCGACGTCGGCTGCGGCAACGGCAGCTTCCTGCGCCAGCTCATCGACTGGGGCGCCACGCCCGCCCACCTGGCCGGCAGCGAACTGCAGCAGGAACGGCTCGAGCACGCGCGCGCGCGCAGCGCGGCCGGCGTGCGCTGGCACCTCGGCGGGCTCGACGTCTTTCGCGACGACAGCATGGACCTCGTCAGCGCCAATACCGTGTTTTCCTCGATCCTCGACGAAGACCTGCGGCGCATGCTGGCCGCCGAGATGTGGCGCGTGCTGCGTCCGGGCGGCTGGACCATGATCTTCGACTTCCGCTACGACAATCCGCGCAATCCGCAAGTGCGCAAGGTCGCCGATGTCGAGCTGCTGCGCTTCTGGCCGGCCGAGCAGCGCCATTACCGCAGCCTGGTGCTGGCGCCGCCGCTGGGACGCGCGCTGGCCAGCCTGCCCTGGCTGCTGCCGGAGCTGCTGGCCTCGTGCGTGCCATTGCTGCGCTCGCATTTCATCTATATGGCGCGCAAGCCCGCGCCGGTGCACCGGTCCAGGTTTACGGACACCGGGTTCAGCGCACCGACAGGCAAAAGCGGGCGCTGACCCTCGTCAATAGATTTCCGGATCCGGATCCGTACGCTCCAGCTCCAGCGACGCCGCCAGCAACGCCAGGCGCGCGACCACGCCGTACACGTAGAAGCGGTTCGGCGCCGCCGTGCCCGGCTTGGCCTTCAAGTCCGGCACGGCGTGCTGCTGGGCGAACGCCAGCGGCACGTACTGCGAGCCCGGCGCGTTCAGGTTCTGGTCCACGCCGCGCTCGGCATGCACGCGGTAGAAGCCGCCCACGACGTAGCGGTCGATCATGTACACGACCGGCTCGGCCACGGCGTCGTTGATCGATTCGAAGGTCGGCACGCCTTCCTGGATCATGACGTCGGTGACGGTCACGCCATCCTTGATGACCGACATCTTGTTGCGCTGCTTGCGGTTCAGGTCCTTGACCTCGCTCGCATCCTTGACGGTCATGATGCCCATGCCGTAGGTACCGGCGTCCGGCTTGACGATGACGAAGGGCTTCTGGTCCTTCATCCCGTATTCCTTGTATTTCTTCTTGATCTTGGACAGCAGCGCCGACACGTTGTCGGCCAGGCATTCCATGCCCGTGTCTTCCTGGAAGTTGACCTCGCCGCATTTGCTATGCAGTGGGTTCACCAGCCAGGGATCGATGTCGATCAGCTTGCCGAATTTCTTGGCGACTTCGTCGAAGGCCTTGAAGTGGTTGCTCTTGCGGCGCACCGCCCAGCCCGCGTGCAGCGGCGGCAGCAGCGACTGCTCGTGGACATTTTCCAGGATAGACGGGATGCCGGCCGACAGATCGTTGTTCAGCAGGATCGTGCAGGGATCGAAATCGGCCAGGCCCACGCGGCGGCCGTTGGCCGAGCGCACGAGGGGTTCCACGACCAGCATGTTCCCGTCCGGCAGCGCCAGCGGGGTCGGCTGGGTGACTTCCGGCGACAGCGAGCCCAGGCGCACGTGCAGGCCCGTCTGGCGGAAGATCTGCATCAGACGCTGCACGTTCTGCAGGTAATACGGGTTGCGGGTATGGCTTTCCGGGATCAGCAGCAGGTTGCGCGCGTCCGGACAGTATTTATCGATGGCGGCCATGGCAGCCTGGACGGTCAGCGGCAGCATCTCCGTCGACAGGTTGTTGAAGCCGCCCGGGAACAGGTTCGTATCGACGGGCGCCAATTTGTAGCCGGCATTGCGCAGGTCCACGGAGCAATAGAACGGCGGCGTATGCTCCTGCCACTCGAGGCGGAACCAGCGCTCGATGGCGGGCGTGGCTTCGAGAATCTTCTTTTCCAGGTCCAGCAACGGACCGGACAATGCGGTGGCGAGATGGGGAACCATAACGATGACGTCCTTCAGGCTTATTTTTTAGCGGTTTGGTTGGCTCACATTGGGGCGCCAGCGCGCATTTTAAAGCCCAGATCCCTTCAAGCAATAAAAAAAGCGCCCGGGGATGACCCCGGGCGCCCTGGAAGCGCCGACAGACGCAGGAGATTCAGTACTTACGAGTGATACGCCGACTCGCCGTGGCTGGTGATGTCCAGACCTTCGCGTTCCTGGTCTTCCGGCACGCGCAGGCCGATGACCACGTCGACGATCTTGTAGGCGATGAAGGCGACCACGGCCGACCAGACGATGGTGGTGCCGACGGCTTCCGCCTGGATCAGCACCTGGCTGGCGATCGAGTACGGATCGGCCGACATCTTGTTGGTGGTGTAGTCGAAGATGCCCTGGCCGCCCAATTGCGGCGCGGCGAACACGCCGGTCAGCAGCGCACCCAGGATGCCGCCCACGCCGTGCACGCCGAACACGTCCAGCGAGTCGTCGGCGCCGATCAGGCGTTTCAGGCCGTTCACGCCCCACAGGCAGACCACGCCGGCCACCAGGCCGATGATCAGTGCGCCCATCGGACCCACGAAGCCGCAGGCCGGGGTGATGGCGACCAGGCCGGCCACCGCGCCCGAGGCGCCGCCCAGCATCGACGGCTTGCCCTTGGTGATCCATTCGCCGAAGACCCACGACACGGTAGCGGCGGCGGTCGCCAGCAGCGTGTTGATGAAGGCCAGCGCGGCGATGTCGCCCGCTTCCAGCGCCGAACCGGCGTTGAAGCCGAACCAGCCCACCCACAGCAGCGAGGCGCCGATCATGGTCATGGTCAGCGAGTGCGGGGCCATCGATTCGCGGCCGTAGCCGACGCGCTTGCCGATCAGGATCGCGCCGACCAGGCCGGCGACGGCAGCGTTGATGTGCACGACGGTACCGCCGGCGGTATCCAGCGCGCCCTTCTGCCACAGCCAGCCGCCCTTGGCGGTTTCGGTGGCCAGCGAGGCGGCGGTGATGGCGTCAGGGCCGGTCCAGAACCAGACCATGTGGGCGACCGGCAGGTAGCCGAAGGTGAACCACAGGACCATGAACAGCAGCACGGCCGAGAAGCGCACGCGCTCGGCGAAGGCGCCGACGATCAGGCCGCAGGTGATGGCGGCGAAGGTACCCTGGAAGGCCACGAAGATGAATTCGGGGATGACGACGCCCTTGCTGAACGTGGCGGCGGCGGCGAAGCTGCCCTTGACCGGATCCCAGATGCCTTTCAGGAACGCGCGGTCGAAGCCGCCGATGAAGGCATTGTTTTCCGTGAAGGCAAGCGAGTAGCCGTAGATGCACCACAGGACGATGATGACGGCGAAGGTCATGAACACCTGCATCAGCACGGACAGCATGTTCTTCGAGCGCACCAGGCCGCCGTAGAACAGGGCCAGGCCAGGAATGGTCATCATGATCACCAGCAGGGTGGCAACGAACATCCAGGCGGTATCGCCCTTCTGCGCCGTCGGTGCGGCCGGGGCTGCTTCAGGCGCTGCCGGTGCCGCTGCGGCGGCTGGAGCGGCTACCGGTGCGGCAGCGGCGGGCGCGTCGGCCGTGGCGGCAGCGGCCGGGGCCGCCGAAGTGGATGCATCCTGGGCCAGGACCGGGCCCGACAGGCCCAGCGCCACGGCAACGGACACGCCTGCGATCAATTTAGTAATAGTACGGATCATGGTTTCCCCTTACAGCGCATCGTTACCGGTTTCGCCGGTACGGATACGGATTACCTGCTCCAGATTGGAGACGAAAATTTTGCCGTCACCGATTTTGCCGGTGCGTGCCGCGCTCTGAATCGTATCGATCACCTGGTCGACGATGGCATCGTCGACTGCCGCCTCAATCTTGGTTTTCGGCAAGAAATCGACCACGTATTCCGCACCGCGATACAGCTCGGTGTGGCCCTTCTGGCGGCCGAATCCCTTCACTTCGGTCACCGTGATGCCCTGCACGTTGATCTCCGACAGGGCCTCGCGGACCTCGTCGAGCTTGAAGGGTTTGATGATGGCGGTGATCATTTTCATGCTATTGCCTCTTCAGAAAGTTTTTGAAACAGTGAACAGGGCCGCGGACTTGCCCAGGTTCTCGGCCGATGGACTCAGGTAGGCACTGGTGTCGGCTTTCACCCATGCCAGGGCCACCGAGCAGATGCCCAGGTCCTTGGTGACGCCGATCTTGTAGTCAGTGTAGGAAAGCGAACCGTTGTGACGCAGGCGCTGGCGGCCGACGTGGACGTTCACAACGAAGCCGTTGGTGACGTCGATGTTGGCGCCGACGTCGAGGTAGCCGCTCTGCTTGCTGTCGGCGGTGCCGAACAGATTGGTCAGCGAGTGCGAATACTTGATGTAGGCCGGGCCGTAGCCGAGCTGGCCGTACAGTTCGAAGGTATTGGCGTTCGGCTTCAGGCCGTTGTCCGGATAAAAATAGTACAGGCCGCCCACATCGTAGGTGACGTCGCTGGTGAGGTTGCCGCGCTTGCCGCCATAGATATCCCACTCGACGTTGCCGTCGCCGCCCAAGTCCTTCGTCCATTTGATCGACGACAGCCAGGTGCCGACGTACAGGCCGGTCGGATTGTGCGTATAGTCGGCGCCGCCCGAGACGGCCGGGTCCAGGCGCGACTGCGACAGGCCGCGGTAGCGATACTCGTTGCTGACGGCGGCGTTGTAGCTGATCGTGTGTTCCGGTTGTGGTTCCGATTGCTGCTCCTGGGCGGTGGCCACCTCGGTGGCGAACACGGTCGCTGCCAGTAATGCAACCTGGGCCAATTTATTGCCGTAATGCTTCATACGACTTCTCCCTAGTTGTTGGTCATGTGCTGGTAATGCGGTTTACAATCCGTGTTCGCGATCCTGTCAAATCGGAAGCGCCTGAAACCGCCGCATTGTGCGCAACAGTTTGTTGGGATTCTTATGTTTTAGGTATCCTTTAGCAGGATGTGTGCCACCTATGTACGTGACCGATCACCCCTTGTTTTTCGGGTATTCCATCGCAACATGGGGTTAAAAAAAAGCAATACCTGTCTTGACGCGTGCGCCATCGTGGTGCACGCACTATTTCAGGCCCGATGGCACCATCATGGTGCAAACAGGCCTATTACCAGGAACACTGTGAAATGAATAACTTCTTCAACGACTTGCAAGGCAAGCTCAACCAGGCAATCGAGAACTCTCCTGCCAAGGACATCGAACGCAACGTCAAGGCCATGATGACGCAGGGGTTCTCGAAGCTGGACCTGGTGACGCGGGAGGAGTTCGACATCCAGGCCCAGGTGCTGGCCAAGACCCGTGCCAAGCTCGACGCGCTCGAGCTGCGGGTGGCCGAGCTGGAGGCGAAGCTGGCGGCATCCGAGACCGCCAAGGTCTGAGCCGCGGGTGATGGTGGGCACGTGGTGCCCACCCTACATATTCACGCCATGCGGATACATCGCGCGTAGGGTGGGCATCACATGCCCACCATTGCCTGTTCAGGCCATCGCGCCGCGCGTATCCAGCCAGCGCCGCGCCGCCTCTTGCGCGTCCAGTCCCTCCACGCGGATCGCATGTTCCAGGTCCGTGACCACGGCATTCCCCAGATACAGTCCCCGTAGCTCCGCCAGCGCAGCCGGCGCGATATGCGGCAGCACCGCCTTGCGCGCCACCAGCGTCGCCCCGTCCTGGCCGCCCAGCATGCCCTTCGGCTCGACCAGCGAGCGGATGCGGTAGTCGTGGTGCAGGTACTGCGGGCTCCACAGCGGCAGCACCAGCCAGCGCCCGTCGGCGACGGCGCGCTCGAACTTGGCGAACGCCGTCGCCTCGCTGCCCGGCACGAAGCGGTAGCCGAAAGCGTCCAGTCCATATGCGGCGATCATCGCCGTCGAAAACCGGCTGATCCCGGCGCCGGGATTGATGCCGTCGATGACCCGGTCCATCCGTTCCAGCACTTCCGGCTTCTTCAGGTCGTCGATCGAGGCCAGCACGTCGGCCGGCACGTAGTCCGGCACGCCCCACAGGCAGTAGGGCTCGTACAGCACCGTCAGCTTTTCCACCGCATCCAGCGAGGGCGCCAGGTAGGCGCCGTGGCTGGCCGGCAGCCAGGCCGACGAGACGAGGTCCACTTCCCCCGCATGCAGCAGCTGGAACATGGCTTCGTGCGGCGCCGCGCGCAGTTCCACCACGTGGCCGTGGCGTTCCAGGAATTCCTTCACCACGACGGCGCTGGCCAGGTGGAAGGACAGGTCGATGTAGCCGAGGCGGATGGCTTGTTCGGTGTTCATTGCTGGATTTCCTTCAAGTCGATGCTGTACAGGGTGACGGGCTGCTGCACCTTCGAAGCGCCGCCATTGAACACGGCCACGCGGTCCATCTGCGGCACGGGCAGCCAGATGCGGCCCGCGGCGATCGTCGGCGCGTCGACCCAGTGCAGGCGCGGGTCGCGCAATACCGTCGTGACCTTGCCGTCCGGCGCGCGCTTCATGAGGCTGCTGGTGCGCAGCTCGGTATAGAACAGGTTGCCCTTCGCATCGAGCACGGAACCGCCGATCGGCGGCAGGTCGGCCCAGGGCTTGACGGCCGCGGCCAAGGCCGACGCCGGCGTAGCAGGATCGTCGAGCAGGCGCGTGGGTACCTGCGACCAGGGCCCGGACAGCGGTCCGTAGTACAGCGTCCTGCGGTCGACGCTCAGCTCGAACGGATCGACATTCACGACCAGCGGCTGGCCGTCGGCGCCGCGCACGACGGTGCCGGCGACGTCGATGACGCGGTCCTTCGGCGCCACCACCGACGGGTGACGTTCCAGCACCCGGCGCGACTTGCCGGTGTCGAGGTCGACGACGATCAGGCCCGGCCGGCCGGCATCGGTCAGGTAGGCGTGGCGGCCGTTGAAACGGATGTCGTCGACATAGCTGCCCGGCAGCGCCACGTCGGGCCCGAAAGCGATGGTGCGCACGACGCGGTTGCTTGCGAGGTCGATCTGCACGGCCTTGGCGCCGCCCGGCAGCGGATCGCCGCCGAACTCGGGCGAGCCGGTATCGACGACCCACAGGCTGCCGCTGCCGTCGAGGTGGATGGCATTCACGTTGACGAAGGCCTTGGCATTGTCGCCGCCCTCCGTCCAGCCGTTCCAGGCGGCATCCGGATACGGCGCCGGCTTGCCGTCCTTGCCGATCAGGCCCAGCGCGGGCCCCTGCGATCCCGTCCAGCGCGGACCGGCGACGAAGACGCGCTTGCCGTCGACGGCGACGGCGTTCCAGATCATCGTGTCGCTGCTAGCTTCGACGTTCAGGACTGGCGCCGCACCGGCGCCAGCGGCTGCGGCAGACAAGGCTGCCGCGGCAAGGATGGATGATGTCCTCATGGTGGACGCTCCCGGTAGTGATCGATAGAATCAGCTTAAGCCATGCTTTTTTGAATGAAAAGCCAACCTTTTGAATAGTCCGGATTCATTATTGAATGAACGCTGATTGGAACGATTACCGCGTTTTCCTCGCCATCGCACGCCACGGCACGCTAAGCGAGGCGGCGCGGCGCCTCGGCCTGTCGCAACCGACGATGGGGCGGCGCCTGCAGGCGCTGGAAGAAGCGCTCGCGCGTCCCCTGTTCCAGCGCACGGCGGACGGCTACGTGCTGACGAGCGAAGGCCAGTCGGTGCTGGCGAACATCGAGCAGATGGAAGAACAGGCGACCGCCGTCGAGCGCAAGCTGGCCGGCGAATCGGAACTGGAGGGACTGGTGCGGGTGTCGACGACGGAATGGTTCGGCGCCCACCTGCTGGCGCCGATCCTGGCCGGCATGCGCATCGACTATCCCAAGCTTGCCATCGAACTGGTGACGGAAACGCGCCTCGTCAGCCTGGCGCGGCGCGAGGCCGACGTGAGCTTCCGCTTCCGCGCCTTCGAGGAGCCGGACGTCGTGCAGGTGCGCGCAGTGGCGCTGGACTTCGGCGCGTATGCCAGCGCTGCCTACCTCGAGCGTTGCGGCATGCCCGGCACGGGCGGCGGCCATACCTTGATCACGATGGACACGGGCTTCGGCGAGCTGGCCGATGTGCCGTGGCTCACGGGCCGGCTGCCGGAGGCCGCGATCGGCCTGCGCGCCAACAGCCGCGACGTCCAGGCCAGGCTGTGCGCGGCCGGCGCCGGCATCGCCGTGCTGCCGCGCTGCGTGGGCGACGCGAAGCCGGGCCTGGTCCTGCTCGACCTGGGAGGGGCACCGCCGGGCCGCACCGTCTGGGCCGGCTACCACAAGGACATGAAACGCTCGCCGCGCGTGCGCGCCGTGCTCGACGCCGTCTTACGCGGCCTGGCGGTGGCGTAACAGGCGCCAGCCGCCGAACAGCCCTGCCCCGCCCAGGCTGACGCCGGCGAAGATGCCGACCATCCAGGCGGCCGGATTTTCCAGCGTGAGGGAGTCGGCGCCGAACAGCAGGCCGCAGGCCAGCAGCGCCTGGGTCACCCACACGGCGCGCAGCGGCCGGAACGCATCGAGGTCGCCGCGCCGCCACAGGCGCAACGCCACGTACCAGGCGGGGCCGCACAGCAGGCAGAACAGGATGGCGATGCCGACGACGGCGAGGACGATGCGGTGCATGGGAGATCGGGCAGAGGCGAATCCGCTAGCTTAGCAGACCGCGCGTGGGGATCGACACGCGCCTGCTCCCGCTCAAGCCCGCTTGTCTTCGCCATCCTAAGATGTGGCCTCGCCCGTTCGTCAAAGGAAGCCATGAGCCTCGCCGTCCTCCGCAGCCGCGCCCTGGCCGGCATGGATGCCCCCGCCGTCAGCGTCGAAGTCCACCTGGCCAACGGGCTCCCGGCGATGAACATCGTCGGCCTGCCCGACGCCGAGGTGCGCGAAGCAAAAGACCGGGTACGCGCGGCGCTGCAGAATTCCGGCTTCGAGGTGCCGAACCGGCGCATCACCGTGAACCTGGCGCCGGCCGAGCTGCCGAAGGAATCGGGGCGCTTCGATCTGCCGATCGCGCTGGGCATCCTGGCTGCCTCCGAACAGATCCCGGCGCGCGAGCTGGACGGCTACGAGTTCGCCGGGGAGCTGTCGCTGTCCGGCGGGCTGCGGCCCGTGCGCGGCGCGCTGGCGATGAGTTTCGCGATGCAGCGCCGGCGTGCGGAGGGCGAACCCGTGCGCCGCTTCGTGCTGCCGGCGGCGAATGCGGACGAAGCGGCGCTGGTGCAGGATGCCGTCATCCATCCGGCCGGCACGCTGCTGGAGGTGTGCGCGCACTTCGCCGCCCGCGACGAAGACGGGCGCCTGCCCCGCTACCGCCCCGTGCTGCCGGACCAGTTGCCGCTGTATCCGGACTTCGCGGACGTCAAGGGACAGCAGCAGGTCAAGCGCGCGCTCGAGGTGGCGGCTGCCGGCCTGCATTCGGTTCTCCTGATCGGTCCGCCCGGCGCCGGCAAGAGCATGCTGGCGGCACGGTTTCCGGGCTTGCTGCCCCCGCTGTCGGAAGACGAGGCGCTGGAATCGGCCGCGATCCAGTCGCTGGCCGGCGGCTTTGCCATCGAGCGCTGGCGGCGGCGGCCGTTTCGCAGTCCGCACCATACGAGTTCCGGCGTGGCGCTGGTCGGCGGCGGCACGGTGCCGCGGCCCGGCGAGGTGTCATTGGCCCACCACGGCGTGCTGTTCCTGGACGAGCTGCCCGAATTCGACCGCCGCGTATTGGAGGTATTGCGCGAGCCGCTCGAATCGGGCGCCATCACGATCTCGCGCGCCGCCCACCAGGCCGACTTCCCGGCCAGCTTTCAATTGATCGCGGCGATGAATCCCTGTCCCTGCGGCTGGCAAGGACACGCGTCTGCGAAGTGCCGCTGCACGCCGGATGCCGTGCAGCGCTACCAGGACCGCATCTCCGGCCCCCTGCTCGACCGCATCGACATCCAGGTGCCGGTCGCCGCGATGGCGCCCGAGGCGATGGCCCGGCTTGCCGACGGCGAAGCGAGCGGCGCCATCGCCGAACGCGTGGCCCGTGCCCACGTGCTGCAACTGGCGCGCCAGGGCAAGGCCAACCGCAAGCTGACGACGCGCGAGATCGACCGCCACTGCCGCCTCGGAGCCGGCGCGGATGCGCTGCTGCGCGAGGCGATGCAGCGCCTGCACTGGTCGGCACGGGCGTATCACCGCGTATTGAAAGTGGCGCGCACCATCGCCGACCTGGCCGCTTCAAGCGATGTGCAGGCGGCCCACGTGGCCGAGGCGATCCAGTACCGGCGCGGCTTGCGCGAGGGTTGAAGCTGCATCACGCCCCGACGGCGGCAGCCGGCACCCGCTGGCGTCCGATGGCCAGCGTGAGCAGGATCGCGGCCAGCTCGAAGCTGCCGCCCACCCAGCCGACGGCGCCGGCCGACCAGTGCGCCACCGTCCAGCCGCCGACCATGGCCCCCAGCGAGAAGCCGGCGTACTGGAACGAGGCGTTGAGCGACAGCACCACCGGCGCCAATGCCACGCCGCCGCGGTTGACCAGCATGTTCTGCTGGGCCGGGAAGAAGCCCCAGGTGGCCATGCCCCACAGGGCGATGCCGGGCAGCGTCGCGGCCAGCGGCCAGTGCCCGATGCCGGCGAGGCTCGACAGGTAATAGAACGCGAGCATCAACAGGCCCAGCGCCGGGATCACGACGCGGAAGGACCCGAAGCGGTCGGTGGCGCGGCCGCCGATCGCCAGGCCGATGGCGGCCGAGGCGCCCCACAGCAGCATCACCATGCTCATGGTCGACGCCGGCATGCCGGCCACCTGGGCCAGGTAAGGCGCCAGATAGGTCAATGGCGCATAGGTGCCGATTCCCCACAACATGGTCACGAACAGCGTCGGCAGCACGCCCGGCTGGCGCGCGGCATCCAGGCGCGCCTTCAGGCTGGCCGGCGGCACGCCGGAACCGACCGACTTCGGCAGGCCCAGCGCCAGCGCCACCGCGGCGAGCAGCGACAGCACGGCGACGGCGCCGAACGTGGCGCGCCAGCCAAGGTGCGTACCGAGCAGCGTCCCGAGCGGCACGCCTGCCACGATGGCGACCGTCATGCCGCCGTTGACGATGGCCAGCGCCTGGCCGCGCCGTTCGGGTGGCGCCAGCACGCTGGCCAGGGCGTTCGCGCTGGGCATGTACAGGCCGGCCGTCAGCGCCAGCACCACGCGCGCGACCAGCAGGCCGGCATAGTTGTGGCTGGCCCACGCGAGCGCATTCCCGACCGCAAACACGGCCATGCCGCCGACCAGCACGGTACGCCGCTCGAGGCTGCCGGACAGGATCGCCAGCAGCGGTCCACCGAGGGCATAGGTCAGCGCGAAGGCGGTGACGAGCAGGCCGGCCTGGGCCACGCTGACCGCCAGGTCGGCGGCGATGCCCGGCAGCAGGCCGGCGATCATGAAGCTTTCGGTGCCGATGGCAAAAGTGCCCAGCGCGAGGGTATATAACAGCCCCCGGGGCAGCGTCCTGGATTGCACGTTCATCTCAACTCCTGTTCTGATGGCTGGGACCGGATCCGGCGCTGCCGGGTCCGGTAACGGGCCCATCTTTTCAGAACGGAAGATGACGCGTGGGACTAATAAGCCTCGTTTCTGGACATCCGCGAATCAGGCGTAGCTGCCCGCCATGGCCGCCTGCTCGCGGGCGGCGCGCTTGATCGCCTGGGGCGGCTGGCCGAAGGCGCGCAGGAAGGCGCGGCGCATGCGCTCGGGATCAGCGAAGCCCGTTTCGCGCGCGACCACGTCGATCGAATGGTTGCTGGTCTCGATCATGGCGCGCGCCGCCTCGACGCGCAGCACCTCGACGGCGCGGGCCGGCGACTGGCCCGTCTCGATGCGGAAGGTGCGGCTGAACTGGCGCGTGCTCAGGTTGGCGGCGCCGGCCAGCTCGTCGACCGACAGCGGCTTGCGCAGGTGCTGCTTGGCATAGCTGAGCGCCTGCTGGATGCGGTCCGATTTCGGCTCCAGTTCGAGCAGGGCCGAGAACTGCGACTGGCCGCCGCTGCGGCGGTGGTACACCACCAGCTGGCGCGCGATATTGCGCGACATCTCCACGCCCAAGTCGCTTTCGACCATCGCCAGGCACAGGTCGACGCAGGCCGTCATGCCGGCCGAGGTCCAGATCTTGCCTTCGTTGATGAAGATGCGGTCTTCCTCGACCCGGGTCTTCGGATAGGCACGCTGCAGGTCGCGCGCCAGTTGCCAGTGGGTCGTGGCGCGCTTGCCGTCCAGCAGTCCCGCTTCGGCGAGCAGGAAGGCGCCGGTGCAGATGCTGGCGATCCGGCGCGCCTCCCGGCCGGCCTGGCGCAGGATGTCGATGAAGCCCGGCGACGATTGTTTTTTGCCAGGCAACATCTGCCCTGCGACCAGCAGCGTGTCGTAGTCGTGACGCGTGACAGCTTCCGTCAGCACGCTCACGCCCGAGGAACTGGTGACGGCGCCGCCGTGCTCGGACAGCATGGTGAGCTCGTACTGGGTCTCGTCGCTGAGGTTGTTGGCCAGTTCGAAGACGGTCGTCGCCATGAAGTCCAGGGCCTGGAAGCCAGGCGGGAGCAGGAGTCCGATACTGCGTTTCATGATGTCCTCTGTGTGTTCGATAAAAGCAAGCCGCGGTCCTGGCAAAGGACGGGGTTTGCTGCAGTGCATGATGATAATCATACGACACTCATCGGCGGCCTTGCTGGAACAACTGACAGGACAGATAGGCCAAAAGATAGTGTGTGTACGCACATCTTGTCTTAAAACGAGGGTTCTTCGTCTTTCTGACGGATCGGTTCCGCGCGATGATGCTTTCCATGCGCTGAGCGCTCGACAAGGACACAAAGTCCGACACCACTTCAAGGAGAACATCATGCAATTGACCAACAACACCATCTTCATCACCGGCGGCACCTCGGGCATCGGCCGCGGCCTGGCGGAAGCCTTCCACAAGCTGGGCAACCAGGTCATCATCGGCGGCCGCCGCAAGGCCCTGCTCGACGAGGTCACGCGTGCCAATCCCGGCATGGCGTCGGTCGAACTGGACATCGCCGACCCGGCCAGCATCGAGCGCGCCAGCGCCCGCCTGATCGCCGACTACCCTGCGCTCAATGTCTTGATCAACAATGCCGGCATCATGCCGTTCGACGACCCGTCGGCCGACATCGACGAGGAGACGGCGCTGGCCACCATCAGCACCAACCTGCTCGGTCCGATCCGCATGACGTCCGCACTGGTGGGCCACCTGAAGAAGCAGCCGCGCGCCCACATCGTCAACAACACCTCGATCCTGGCCTATGTGCCGATCGCCACCAATGCCGTGTACTCGGCCACCAAGGCGGCCCTGCACTCGTACACGCTGTCACAGCGTTTCATGCTGCGCGACACCTCGGTCACCGTGCAGGAAATCGCCCCGCCCTGGGTCAACACCGACCTGATCTACAAGGGAACGGATCCGCGCGCCATGCCGCTCGATGCCTTCATCGACCAGACGATGCAGGGGCTGGCCACCGACAGCGAGGAAGTGGTGGTCGAGCAGGCGGCCGGCCTGCGCAACAATGCCGGTCCCGGCGAACACAAGTTCGTCAACGAGTTCAACCAGTACATGGCCGCGAACCCGATCCCGGTCGGCGCCTGACGCGCCCGGCGCCCGCGCGGCGCCTATCCGCCTATCCGTTCGGCAGGGAGGCTGTTACCATCGTGACATGCGCTCCCGCCCCGCTTCCGTCCTGGCCGCCGTCCTTGCAGTGGTCCTGCTCGCCGGCTGCAACCCCACCTACAACTGGCGCGAAGTTGCCGGCCCGGACGCGTCCTACCGCGCCATGTTCCCGGCCAAGCCCGCCACCTTCACGCGCGAGATCGACCTCGACGGACTGCGCGTCGCCATGACGATGACGGCGGCCGAAGTCGACGGCGCGACCTTCGCCGTCGGCACGGCCGAAGCGCCCGACGCCGCACGCGCCCGCACGGCATTGGCGGCAATGCAGGTGGCGCTGGCGCGCAATATCGGCGCCCAGCCCGCCGTGTCCGCAACGGGAGCAGCGGAGGCCGGCGGGCAAGCCGTCGCCGCCATCGATGCCCGGGCGACGCGCGACGGCGTGCCGCTGCGCGTCGTCGGCCGCCTGGAGGCGCGCGGCAAGCGCGTCTACCAGGCGATCGTCGTCGGCCCCGTGTCCGCGATGCCCGCCGAGCAGGTCGAACAATTCCTCGCTTCCTTCACGCCCCGCTGAGATTTTCGCCATGACCGACTCCCCTGCCCTGGTACTGCGCGCGCTGCGCAAATCGTTCGGCCGCCCGGCCGTCGACGGCCTCGACCTCACCGTGCGGCGCGGCGAACTGTATGCGCTGCTGGGCCCCAACGGCGCCGGCAAGACGACGACACTGCGCATGGTGACGGGCCTGCTGGCGCCGGACGCCGGCCAGGTCGAGGTGCTGGGTACCGACCTCGGGCGCGATCCCGCCGGCGCCAAGCGGCGCATGGCCTATCTGCCGGACGATCCGCTGTTGTACGGGAAGCTCAAGCCGGGCGAGTACCTGGAATTCGTCGCCGGGCTGTGGGGGATCCGCGCCGCCGACGCGGAACCGCGTGCCCGCGAACTGCTGGACTGGCTCGACCTCACGCAGCATGCGCACGAGCTGACCGAGGGCTTTTCGCGCGGGATGAAGCAGAAGCTGGCGCTGGCCGGCGCCCTGATCCACGCGCCGGAACTGCTGATCCTCGACGAACCGCTGACGGGCCTGGATGCGGCCGCCGCGCGCCAGGTAAAAGACCTGCTGCTGTCGCACGTCGCCGGGGGCGGCACCGTGATCCTCACGACCCACATCCTGGAAGTGGCGGAGCGGCTGGCGCAACGCATCGGCATCATCCGCCAGGGCCGCCTGATCGCCGAGGGCACACTGGACGAGCTGCGTGCGCGTACCCACGGCGGGAGCCTGGAAGACGTGTTCCTGCAGCTGACCGAGGGGCAGGCGGCATGATGGATCTGGGCCTGGGGCTGGGCCGGGACGCGGCTCCCGGCAGCGTGCGCTGGCTGCTCGGCCACGAACTGCGCCAAGCCTGGTGTGGCGCCGCCATCAATCGCGGCGGCAAGCGCCGTCCGGGCACGGCGACCATCGTCGCCTGGATCGCCGGCTTCGCGGCCTTGCACGTGTTCGCGTGGGCGCTGCTGTCGAAGGCGGGCAGCGGCGTTCTGCCGTTGCTGGCACCCGTCGCGACGGTCATGCTGGCCATCTGCGCCACCTTCATGCTGGCGACGGCGCTCAAGGCCTGCGTGCTGGCGCTGTTCGAACGGGGCGACCTGGACCTGCTGCTGTCCTCTCCGCTGCCCTCGCGCAGCATCTTCGCCGTGCGCCTGCTGGGCGTGGCGGCGAGCACGGCCGCGCTGTTCCTGTACCTGTTCGCACCCTTCGCCAACGTGGGACTGGTGCGCGGCCATCCGGGCTGGCTCGGCATCTATGCCGCCGTCGCCGGCACCGCCATGGTGGCTTCTTGCGCCGCCATGCTGCTGACGCTGGCGCTGGTACGCGTGCTCGGCGCGCGCCGCACACGGGTGCTGGCCCAGGTGCTGGCCGCCGTGGCGGGCGCCGCGCTGTTCCTCCTGTCGCAGCTGGGCAATCTGCTGGGCCACGAGCGCGGCGCGGGGGCGGGCGTCGGTCCGGCCGTGGCGGCGCTGGCCCGGCATCCGCTGCTGGCAGCCGACAGTCCCTTGTGGCTGCCCGGCCGCGCCGCCTTCGGCGAGCGGTTGCCGCTGCTGGGCACGATCCTGCTCGCCGGCGCCGCCTTCTTGCTGACGGTCGGACGCACGCACCGCTTCTTCGTGCATGGCCTGCAGCAGGCGGCCGGCAGCGCGCGCGCCGCCAGGCCGGCAGGCGCGCTGCGCCTGCGGTTTCGCGCGAGCCTGTTCGATACCATCGTCGTCAAGGAGTGGCGCCTGATCGCGCGCGATCCGCACCTGATCTCTCAGGTGCTGCTGCAGACGCTGTACCTGTTGCCGCTGCTCCTGCTGATCCTGCGCGACGGCGGCAAGACCGGCGCCGGTTTCAATCCCGCCATCGGCGCCGGCCTGACGCTGCTGTGCAGCTCGATCACCGGCGGCCTGGCGTGGATCGTGATCTCGGCCGAGGACGCGCCCGACCTACTGCTGTCCGCACCGGCTGCGCGGCGCACGATCGCCCTCGCCAAGCTGGCCGCGGCGGCGATGCCGGCCCTGCTGCTAGTCGCACTGCCGCTGCTGTGGCTCGTCGCGCATGCGCCGCTGGCAGGGTTGCTGGTCGCCTTCACGACGGTGGCCGCCATCGTCAGCGCGGCCCTAATCGTCCAGTGGGTCGGCCGGCCGGCGCGGCGCAGCGACTTCAAGGCCCGCGGCAAGGAGAATTTTTTGTGCAGCATGTTCGAACTGGTGTCGACGATCTGCTGGGGCGGGTTGGGCTGGCTGCTCGTGGCGCTTGCCGGCGGCAAAGCGGGCTCAACGCTGCCGGGCTGGACGCTGGCGGGTGCGGCCGTGGCGCTGGCGGCCGGCTGCATCGTCGTTCTGCTTGCCTGGCTGCTGCGCCGCCGTCAAGATGGACGTTAACTATGTCCTAAGGCGAGACGTGATATCGTTCGACTACTAACGATTGACCGGAAAAATAAAACCATGCTGATCACTTTTAAATCCAAGGCCTACCCGAACGTCCTCATGTACCAGGAGCATGCCAAGCGCATCCTCGACCTGCTGCACAAGGACAGCGACCGCGGCGTCATCACCGCCGCCGAAGCAACCCAGGCAGTCAAGCTGCTGGAAAACGAGATCGAAGAAAGCCGCAAGCACCAGGCGACCGACGAACTCGAGGAGGACGTCAAGGCCCACCACGGCGACGTCTCCGATGCCGAGCACGAGCAGGTGCAGACCGTCAGCTTCTCGACCCGCGCCTATCCGCTGCTGGAAATGCTGCGCGCCGCCCGCGACCAGGGTAACGACGTGCTGTGGGGCGTCTGACCTCCTGACGCGTCAGCACACGGTGGCGCCGTCATGCGACGGCGCCACGATTGCCACCCGGCCCTTGCCCATGCGCTTGGCCCGGTACATGGCCTGATCGGCGCGGGCAAGCAGGCGCGCCGGATCCTGCCCACCGCGCGGCATCTGCAGGGCCACGCCGATACTGGCTCCGACCTGCACGGTCCCCGCAGCAAGCACGTACGGCTGCGACAACTGGCGCAGCAGGACTTCCGCCTTGGCCTGCGCCTCGCTCCCATCGTTCAACAATTCCAGCACCACGACGAATTCATCGCCGGCCAGGCGCGCCACCGTATCGGTCCCGCGGATATTGGCCTGGATGCGCTGGCCGAACTGGCGCAGCAGCGCGTCGCCTTCCTCATGACCATGGGTGTCGTTGACGGCCTTGAAGCCGTCCATATCCAGAAACATCAGCGCGCACGGGCGGTCCAGGCGCGCCGACCTGGCCAAGGCCTCGGGCAGCATCTGCATCAGGGCGCGGCGGTTCGGCAGGCCCGTCAGCACATCGCGCATCAGCAGTTCCTGCAGTTCCGCGGTGCGCTCGGCCACCGTGTCTTCCAGCTGCGCGTTCATCCGCTCGAGTGCTTCGCGGTGACGGCCTTCGCTGCGCAGAAGACTGCGCATCGCATCCGACAAGACCTGCGCCTCGTGGAAGCCGCCCACGACGGGAATCGATGCCGGCGTGGCCGCGGCGGGATCGTGGGCAATGTCTTCGATGGCGCCACTAAGCACCTTCAAGGGCTGCACGAGGCGCCGTGCCAGCAGCGCGGCACCGGCCGCCAGCGCCGTTCCCAACGCCAGGCTCAGCCACAGTGCGCGGCGCTCGAAAGCGTGGGCCGATGCCATCGCTGCGTCCTTGGTCTGCCGCACCAGCACACTCCAGTGCAGGTTCGTGCGCTCTCCCGCACGACCGGTCTGGCTATATCCCGTCACATAGGTCTTGCCGTCGGACCAGCGCTCTTCGACGGCCCCGGTCCGGCCAAGCTGGGCCAGGCGCAGGCTTTCGGTGGCGATGCGTTTTTCCAGCAGAGCGTCGGGGCCGAGCAGAACCACGCCATCGCTGCGCACGACGACGATCTCGGCGCCGTATGCGCGCAGCGCCGGCGTCAGGAGATTGCGGGCCAGCGAGCGCGCCCATTTCCAGCTCAGGTGGATGGCGAGGACGCCCGTCACCACGCCGCGCTCGTCCCGGATCGGCCCGGCGAGGTCGACGAAACGCCACGGATCGGGCGTGCGCGGCAGCAGGTCGCCCAGCAGCGTGGCCGGATGGTAATCCTCGGCGATCGCAGTGCGCTGGCCGGCCTTGAACCACGGGCGTCCCGTGACGTCGCGGCCTTCGAGGAGACGGCCGGTCGCAGCCCTGACCTTGCCGTCCGCGCCGGCGATGCCGATCCAGGCATAGTCGGGATAATTGCGCTGCATGCTTTCCAGGACGCCCCGGGCCAGGTCCTTATCCTTGCTGAGGCGGATCGCCGGCAAGGAAGACAGCAGGCGGACGTCGCGTACGGCCTGCTCCAGCGTGCGGTCGAGGGAATCGCGCATTTGCCAGGACAATTGTTCCAGGCGCAGGCGCGCCTCCTCGGAGGCGTGCTGGATGGCGAAATGGTCGACCAGCGTCAGCATCAGGAAAGACGTGATCGCCACCGTCACGCCGGCAAACGACACCATCAAGGCGGCCAGGCGGAAAGCGTTGCTGCGCTGGACCCTGACATCGGTATCGCTACGGGCATTCATGCTTAATTTTCTATAGGAAAGACCGAAATGCTAACGTAGATGTCGGCCGGCATCCAACGGAAGTTGGCGATGCAGCTACATAATGAACATAAAAACCACATGCGTGACGCGGATATCGGCCATCTTTCACGATTTCGCTGCCAGAAACGCAAAAAGCCCGCTCCAGATCACTGGAGCGGGCTTCGCTTAATAACTAGCCTGAC
>CAUSCY010000057.1:0-37281 GCA_963529995.1 uncultured Massilia sp.
GAAACCTTATGATCCGAACTATATGACGGCTTGACAGGCAAGACGGTATCTACGTCGTACCATCGCATGCCGTAGGGTGGGCACCACGTGCCCACCACGCGCAGCCGCAAGCCGGCAAAAAGCACGTGGCCCCGCGGCGCCACCCATGCTAAACTCTTGAATTCCGAGGAGCGTTGCGACGAAAGAGCTCTCTTTCGCCAGGCTCGGATCATCAACACCGCGCTCACGTTACTTTTTTCTTAACTTGAAAGGAGGGCGTGATGAGCGCCGTACTCAAAGACACCACCCAGGATTACCTCGTTGCCGACATCTCCCTCGCGTCCTGGGGCGAGAAGGAAATCCGCATCGCCGAAACCGAAATGCCGGGCCTGATGGCCATCCGCGAGGAATACGCCGCGGCCCAGCCCCTGAAGGGCGCGCGCATCGCCGGTTCGCTGCACATGACGATCCAGACCGCCGTGCTGATTCGCACGCTGGAAGCGCTGGGCGCGCAAGTGCGTTGGGCTTCGTGCAATATCTACTCGACGCAGGACCACGCCGCCGCCGCCATCGCATCGGTCGGCACTCCCGTGTTCGCCGTCAAGGGCGAGACCCTGGACGAGTACTGGGAATACACCCACCGCATCTTCGAATGGAACGACGGCACCTACGCCAACATGATCCTGGACGACGGCGGCGACGCGACCCTGCTGCTGCACCTGGGCGTGCGTGCCGAGCAGGACATCTCGGTGCTGGACAAGCCGGGTTCGGACGAGGAAGTCTGCCTGTTCAACGCGATCAAGGGCCGCCTGGCCGTCGATCCGCAGTGGTACTCGAAGCGCCTGCCGGAAATCCAGGGCGTGACCGAGGAAACCACCACCGGCGTGCACCGCCTGTACCAGATGCATGCGGAAGGCAAGCTGGCCTTCCCCGCCATTAACGTCAACGACTCCGTCACCAAGTCGAAGTTCGACAACCTGTACGGCTGCCGCGAATCGCTGGTCGACGGCATCAAGCGCGCGACCGACGTCATGATCGCCGGAAAGATCGCCGTCATCGCCGGCTACGGCGACGTGGGCAAGGGCTCGGCCCAGGCCATGCGCGCGCTGTCGGCCCAGGTCTGGGTCACCGAGATCGACCCGATCTGCGCGCTGCAGGCGGCGATGGAAGGCTACCGCGTCGTGACCATGGACTACGCTGCCGAACACGGCGACATCTTCGTCACCTGCACCGGCAACTACCACGTGATCACCGAAGCGCACATGCAGAAGATGAAGGACCAGGCCATCGTCTGCAATATCGGTCACTTCGACAACGAGATCGAAGTTGCCGCGCTGAAGAAATATCAGTGGGAAAACATCAAGCCGCAAGTCGACCACGTGATCTTCCCGGACGGCAAGCGCATCATCCTGCTGGCCGAAGGCCGCCTGGTGAACCTGGGCTGCGGCACGGGCCACCCGTCCTACGTGATGAGCTCGTCGTTCGCGAACCAGACCATCGCCCAGATCGAGCTGTTCACCAACACGGCCGCCTACCCGGTCGGCGTGTACACGCTGCCGAAGAAGCTGGACGAGAAGGTCGCACGCCTGCAGCTGAAGAAGCTGAACGCCCAGCTGACCACGCTGACCGAAGAACAGGCCGCCTATATCTCGGTGAGCCAGGAAGGTCCGTACAAGCCGGAGCACTACCGCTACTGATCGGTTCATGCGTTTGGTGGGCACGGGGTGCCCACCCTACCGATCCGGCATGCCAACGTAGGGTGGGCATCACATGCCCACCAGACATACTCCGTTTCTAATCTGGTAATCTCTTACGTGATATGGCGCTAATGTATTGAGCGCCCCGGACCCGTTCGCCCTCACGAAAGACACGATATGCGTTTGCTCCTGACCTGGTTGATCAATGCCGCGGCCCTGATGGCCCTGCCTTACCTGATGCACTCCGTGACCATTACCCATGTCGGCAGCGCCCTCGTGGCCGCGCTGGTACTGGGCCTGGTCAACACCCTGATTCGTCCCGTCCTGGTCGTCCTGACCTTGCCCGTGACGGTACTGTCGCTCGGACTGTTCATCCTCGTCATCAACGCATTGCTGTTCTGGCTGGTCGCCCACCTCGTCGAAGGCTTCCACGTGGCCGGATTCTGGTCGGCCTTCCTGGCGGCGATCTTGTACAGCATCATTTCGTGGGCGCTTTCCACCTTATTGTTGAATAAAGATGGCAACTCCTGACATCAGCATCGAATTCTTCCCGCCCAAGACGCCCGAGGGCGCGGAAAAACTGCGTGCGGCGCGCCAGAAGCTGGCCGCGCTGCACCCGAAATACTTCTCGGTGACCTTCGGCGCCGGCGGCAGCACCCAGCTGGGCACGCTGTCGACCGTGCTCGAGATCCAGGCCGAAGGCCACGAAGCGGCGCCGCACCTGTCCTGCGTGGGCGGCACGCGCGACTCCATCCGCGCCATCCTGGACGAGTTCAAGGCCAAGGGCATCCGCCGCATCGTCGCGCTGCGCGGCGACCTGCCCAGCGGCTACGGCGGCGCCGGCGAACTGCGTTATGCCAGCGACCTCGTCGAATTCATCCGCGCCGAGACGGGCGACTGGTTCCACATCGAAGTCGCGGCCTATCCGGAAATGCATCCGCAGGCCCGTTCGCCGCAGGACGACCTGCAGGCGTTCGCGCGCAAGGTGCAGGCGGGCGCGAATGCCGCCATCACCCAGTATTTCTACAATCCGGACGCCTATTTCCAGTTCGTCGACAACGTGCGCAAGCTGGGCGTGGACGTGCCCATCGTGGCCGGCATCATGCCGATCACCAACTACACGCAACTGATGCGTTTTTCCGACATGTGCGGCGCCGAGATCCCGCGCTGGATCCGCCTGAAGCTGGCCAGCTTCGGCGACGATTCGGCCTCGATCAAGGCCTTCGGCCTGGACGTGGTGAGCGGCCTGGCGGAGCGCCTGATCGCCGGCGGCGTGCCGGGCCTGCACTTCTACAGCATGAACCAGGCCGCGGCGACTACCGCGATCTGCCAGCGCCTGATCGGCTGACCTGCCACGCATCCCATGACGATGCCCGCGCGGCCGACCGGCTGCGCGGGCATCGTCACATCCAGGCACAGTTTCATGTCAGTGTTACGTCACGCGGCTCGCTTCCGTCACGATCACGTCCAGCGGCACGTCGTGCGGCCCATGCGAGAACTGCGCTTCCTGGCTGCTGTAGGCGATGCCCAGCGTGTGGGGGCGCGGCGTCGGGGCCAAGGTGCGGTCGTAGTAGCCGCCGCCGTAGCCCAGGCGGTAGCCGTCGGCATTGAAGCCCAGGCAAGGGATCAACAGGGCCGGCGGGCGTTCGACGAAGCGCAGCTCGGCGGGCACCTGCACGCCCATCTCGTCCGGGATCATCGGCTCGCCCGGCGTCCAGTGGGTGAAGGCGAGGGGTGCGTCGCGTTCCATGACCACCGGCAAAGCCAGCTGCACGCCGGCGGCATGCAGTTCGGCATACGCGGCGCGCAGATCGGGTTCGCCGGCCAGCGGCCAATAGACGCCCACCGCCGCGACCTGGCGCAAGCGCCACCAAGCCACGACCTGGGCGCCGATATGCGCATCCCACTGGACCTTGATTGCCGGGTCAAGCGCCCCACGTGCAGTTTTGAGCGCTTTGCGCAACGCCGCCTTCGCCGCCTGTTGGTGATTCGTGCCCGGTTCTGGCTGTTCGTCCGGGTCGCGTGTTATTCTTGATTCGCCGGTCATGGATGAAATGAAGCCTCTCTTGAAAATTGGTTTGATGTTCCCGCAGAAACTGTTTACCGGCGCCGCCGCCTTTGCCGCGTTCGCCGCCTTCGCCGCCTCCAGCCTGGCCGCGGCGCCCGCCGCCGCCCAGGTCGCTCCCGCTACCGCCGCGCCAGGCGCTCCCGGCAGCAATATTGCCATCCTTGCGCCGGCATCGCCCACGGACGCGCAGGATGACGTGTTCGCGCAACTGCGCGAAGCGGCCCGCAAGGGCGATGCCGACAAGGCGGCGGAACTGGCGGCGCGCCTGCCCGATTATCCGATTCCGTCCTACGTCGACTATTATCGGCTCAAACCGCGCCTGCGCGACGCAGCGCCGCCGGAAGTGCTGGCTTTCCTGAAGCGCTGGGAGGGCAGCGCCATCGCCGACCGCATGCGCAACGACTGGTTGCTGGAGCTGGGCCGCCAGCGCGACTGGTTCAACTTCGACCGCGAGCTGCCCCTGTTCGTCAAGAACGACGATTACCAGGTCAAATGCTATGCGCTGCTGTCGCGCGCCAGCAAGGGACAGAATGTCGCCGCCGAAGCGCGCACGTTGCTCGACAATCCGCCGCTGTACGGCGAAGCCTGCGCGGCCCTGGTCGCCCAATTGGCGCAATCCGGCCAGTTCACCACGAACGATTTGTATGCCCAGCTGCGCCTGGCCGGCGAACAGCATGCCACCGGTCCCGCACGCCGCACCACGCTGCTGCTGGGCGGTTCCGACACCCGCGCGGCCCAGGCCGTCGACCTGCCGGCCGTGGCGATGGCGCGCGGCGTGGGCAATTCGCGCCTGGAACACGAGATCTACCTGGTCGCGCTGGGCCGCATGGCGCGCACGAGCCTGAAGCTGGCGACGGTGGCGCTGAACAAGAACGCATCGAAACTGTCGCCCGAGGAACGGGCGATCGGCTGGTCGAACGTGGCCTTGGCCGCGTCGATGACGCTGGCGCCGGAAGCCTACGGCTACTGGCAGCAGGCGGCCAATGCGCCGCTGTCGGACTACCAGCGCGAATGGAAGACCCGCATCGCGCTGCGCCGCGGCGACTGGAAGATGGTGCGCACCACCATCGAATCGATGCCGCCGGAACAGCAGCAGCAGGGCGCCTGGACCTACTGGCTGGGCCGCGCCCTGGTGGCCCAGGGCCGCAAGGAAGATGGCCAGGCGCTGTTCCGCCAGATCGCCAACCAGAACAGTTTCTATGGCCAGCTGGCGATGGACGAGCTGGGCATGCAGGTCACGATCCCGCCGGCCGCCACGCCGCCGACAGCGGCCGAACTGGCCCAAGTGAGCGCGGATCCGGGCTTCAAGCGCGCCCTGAAATTCTTCGCGATGCGCATGCGCTTCGAAGGCACGCGCGAATGGAACTGGACCGTCAGCGCCTTCAACGAGCGCCAGCTGCTGGCCGCCGCCGAGTACGCGCGCCAGAACGCCATCCTGGACCGCATGGTGAACACCTCGGAGCGCACCCGCACCGAGTTCGACTACACCCAGCGCTTCCCGGCGCCGCACGACGACATCCTGCAACCCACCGCCCGCGACCTGGGCCTGGACCGCGCCTGGGTGTATGGCCTGATCCGCCAGGAATCGCGCTTCATCACCGATGCCCGCTCCGGCGTCGGCGCGTCCGGCCTGATGCAGGTGATGCCGTCCACCGCAAAATGGGTAGCCGGAAAGATCGGCCTGTCCGATTACGCGCACGACATGCTGCACGACATCCGCACGAACATCACGTTGGGTACTAATTACCTGAACATGGTGCTGGGTAATGCCGAAGGCTCGCAGGTGCTGGCCACCGCCGCCTACAACGCGGGCCCGGGCCGTGCCCGCACCTGGCGCGGCCTGCTCGATGCGCCGATGGAAGGCGCCGTGTTCGTCGAAACCATTCCCTTCGAGGAAACCCGCACCTATGTGCGCAATGTGATGTCTAACGCGACAAATTACGCGGCGCTGTTCGAAAAGCGTCCCCAGTCGCTCAAGGCCCGGCTGGGTACCGTCACGCCGCGCGGCAACGGCATCGGCCTGCCCTAGCGAGGTTTCCCATGCGCGCATCGTCGGTGGTGGTGTTCGGCGGGACCGGTTTCATCGGCAGTCACCTGGCGGCACGGCTGTCGGAACATGGCATGACGATCGTCGTCGCGGCGCGCCACGAGACGCATGCGATGCACCTGATGCCGCTGCCCGGCGTCGACATCGCCGCCGCCGACCTGCGCGACGATGCGGCGCTGCGCCGCCTCGTGGCCGGCCGCGACGCCGTCATCAACCTGGTCGGCATCCTGCACTCGCGCCGTGGCGACCCTTACGGTCCGGATTTCAAGCAAGTCCACGTCGACCTGCCGCGCCGCCTCGTGGACGCCTGCGCGGCCGGCGGCGTGCCGCGCTACCTGCACATGAGCGCGCTCGGCGCCGACCGCCACGGCCCGTCGATGTATGCGCGCTCCAAGGCCGACGGCGAACTGGCGGCGGCCAGCCGGCCCGACGTCGCGGCAACGATCTTCCGCCCCTCGGTCGTGTTCGGTCCGGAAGATAAGTTCCTGAACACGTTCGCGCGCCTGCAGCGCCATTTCCCCGTGATCCCGCTGGCCGGCAGCCGGACGCGCTTCCAGCCCGTGTACGTGAACGACGTCGCGCAAGCCTTCGTGCGCGCGCTGCTCGACCCGGCCACGGCCGGCAAGACGATCGAACTGGGCGGCCCCCAGGTGTATACGCTGGCCGAGCTGGTGCGCCTGGCGGGACGCTATGCCGGCCACGAGCGCCGCGTCCTGGCGCTGCCCGACGGCCTGGCACGCCTGCAGGCCCGGCTGTTCGAGTTGCTGCCGGGCGAACCGATCCTCACGCGCGACAACCTCGACTCGATGCGCGTCGATAATGTTGTCAGCGCGTCCACGAAAGCCTTGACAGCGGAGGCGCTGGCAATCAAAGTCACTCCGCTCGAGGCGGTGGCGCCGCAATACCTGTCGCCGACCGGCCGCCCAGGCGTCCTCGGGGCCCGCGCCGGCCGTTGAGCGCTTCCGTCATCCAGTCCATTACCATGCAGACCATCGAACTCGATCCCACCCTGTCGCAAACCCTCGACAACGCCCGCTCGGCCGGCCTGACCCTCGTCATCGGCAACAAGAATTATTCGTCGTGGTCGATGCGGCCCTGGGTGGCGGCCGTCGCCGCCGGGATCCCGTTCACCGAAGTGCGCGTGCTGCTCGACCAGCCGGATACCTCGGCCAACATCGCCAACTATTCCGCGGCCGGCCGCGTGCCCGTGCTGCTGGCCGGAGAAATGACGATCTGGGACAGCCTCGCCATCTGCGAATACCTGGCCGAGCAATTCCCGGATAAACATTTGTGGCCGCAGGACGTCGCCGCCCGCGCGCTGGCCCGTTCGGTGGTGGCCGAGATGCACTCGGGTTTCCCCGACCTGCGCAGCGCCATGGCGATGAACATCAAGGCCAGCCTGCCGGGACGCGGCCGCACGCCGGGCTGCCAGGCCGACATCGGCCGCATCTGCGAGATCTGGGAAGAGTGCCTGGCACGGTTCGGCCACCACCGCTTCCTGTTCGGCGATTTTTCCATCGCCGACGCCTTCTTCGCGCCCGTGGTGACGCGTTTCAAAACCTATGGCGTGGCGCTGGCGCCGGCCGCGCAGGCGTATTGCGACCGCGTGCTGGCCCATCCGGCCGTCGCGCGCTGGGTCGAGGAAGCGCTGCGCGAGACCGAGATCGCGGCCGGCCACGAAGACGACCTGCCCGGCTGATGGCGATGCAGGCCTATGTCGTCGGCGGCGCCGTCCGCGATGCCCTGCTCGGGCTGCCGGTGCAGGACCGCGACTGGGTCGTGGTCGGCGCCACGCCCGAGCAGATGGTGGCGCAAGGCTTCCGCCCCGTCGGCAAGGACTTTCCCGTGTTCCTGCACCCGGACACGCACGAGGAATATGCGCTCGCGCGCACCGAGCGCAAGACGGCGCCCGGCTACCACGGCTTCGTGTTCCATACGTCGCCCGACGTCAAGCTGGAAGACGACCTCATCCGCCGCGACCTGACCATCAATGCGATGGCGCGCGCGGACGACGGCAGCATCGTCGATCCCTACGGCGGCCGGCGCGACCTGGAAGATCGTATCTTCCGCCATGTCTCCGACGCCTTCGCCGAGGACCCGGTGCGCATCCTGCGCCTGGCCCGCTTCGCCGCGCGCTTCGCCGACTTCCGCGTGGCCGACACGACCAACGCGCTGATGCGGCGCATGGTGGAAGAGGGGGAAGTCGATGCGCTGGTGCCGGAACGCGTCTGGCAGGAAGTGGCGCGCGGCCTGATGGAGAACACGCCCTCGCGCATGTTCGCCGTGCTGCGCGACTGCGGCGCGCTGGCGCGCATCCTGCCCGAGCTGGATGCCCGGTGGGATTCTGCACTGGCGCAGCGCATCGACGATGCCGCGGCGCGCGCGCTGGCCCTGCCGGTGCGCTTCGCCGTACTGGTGCGCGATATGGACGCGCAGGCGATCGCCGCGCTGTGCAAGCGCCTGCGCGTGCCGGCGGACTGCCGCGACCTGGCCGTCATGACGGCGCGCGAGCAGGACGTCGTGTGCCGCGCGCAGGAACTGGACGCGGAAGCCGTCGTCACGCTGCTCGAGCGCAGCGACGCTTTCCGCAAGCCGGAACGTTTCGCGGACATGCTGCTCGCCTGCGGCGTGGCGGCCATGGGCAACGCGCAGGCGGCGCGCCTGGCGCGCGCGCTCGACGCGGCGCGCGGCGTGGATGCGGGCGCCGTCGCGGCGCGCTGCGCGGACGACCGCTCGAAGATTCCGCTGGCGGTGCACGCGGCCAGGGTCGATGCCGTCGCTGCCGTGCTGGGCGAGCGGGCGTCGCCTGCGTGAGCGATCCATTAGAATGACGGGATCGCTGCAGCGTAACCACACCGAAAGACCACCATGCAGGACAATCCACTGCGGCGCTGGCTGAAGAGCCTCGCCGCCAGGAAGGGCGGCCGCACCGTGCTGGTCAAGGCGCTTTCCAGGCGCGACCGCCGCCGCGTGCTGCGCCACTTCCAGGCCCTCGACAAGGACGATCGCCTGCTGCGCTTCGGCAGCATACTGTCCGACGAGGGCATCGCTGCCTACGTCGGCAAGCTCGATTTCGCGCACGACATCGTGTTCGGCGTCTACAACCCCACGTTCCAGCTGGTCGGCGTCGGCCACCTCGCCTTCACGTCGAAGGAAGCGCATCCGGACAGCATCCACTACACGGACAAGGAAAAGGTGGCCGAATTCGGCGTCTCGGTATCGAAGTCGGCGCGCGGGCAGGGCGTCGGCACGCGCCTGTTCGAGCGCGCGGCCGTCCACTGCCGCAACGTCGACGTCGACACGCTGTACATGCAATGCCTGTCGTCGAACCGCACGATGATGCACATCGCCAAAAAGGCCGGCATGGAGATCCGCCGCGAATACGGCGAGGCCGACGCCCACCTGCACCTGCCGCCGCCCAGCCCGTCCAGCGTGCTGGCCGAAGCCTTCGAGGAACAGATGGCCAAGATCGACTACACGTTCAAGGCCAATGCGCGCGGCGTCCTGAAGCTGTTCAAGCCGAAGCGCTGAGCGTCAGCCGAGGTGCTGTCCCGGTTCCATCCCCGCCAGCAGGCCGTCGATGGCCGCCAGCGTCGGCGGCGTCGCGCCAGCGGCCAGACAGGCAGCGGCGCCGGCCGCGACGGCAAAGCGCAGGTGCGCCAGGCCGTCGCGCTCGGGCAGGTGCAGCATGCTCCAGGCGAGCGCCGCGATGCTGGCGTCGCCGGCGCCGACGGTGTCCACCGGCACGATCGCCGGTGCCGCCATGGTCCACGCACTGTCCTTCCAGTGCAGCGAGGCGCCCTGCGCACCCTTGGTGTACAGGTAGCAGGCGCCGGGGTTCCAGGCGCGCAGGCGGGCGAAGGCGGTGTCCAGGTCCCCGGTCCGGAACAGGCCGGCCAGGTCTTCTTCCGACACCTTCACCACGTCGGCCAGCGCCGTCATGCGTGCCAGCGTGGCGTCGTAGCCCTCGTCCATGAGCGCGCGGAAGTTCGGGTCGTAGCTGATGCGCACGCCGCGGGCCTTGAGCGACTCCGCCAGCGCCACCAGCTTGCCGGCCAGCGGCTGGCGCGCCAGGCTGATGCCGCCGAAGTGGACCCAGCGGCATGCCGCATCCCAGCCTTGCGGCAGCAGCGCCGCATCGAAGTGCAGGTCGGCGCTGTCGTCGCCCACGAAGAAATAGCTGGGCGGGTCGAGCCGGTGCACGATGGCCAGCAGCGGCGATTTGTCGAGGCGCTGGACGAAGCGCGCGTCGAGCCCCGCGTCCAGGCTGGCCTGCCACAGCTGCTCGCCGAACACGTCGCGGCTGATGGCGCCGGCGAACGCGCTGGGCGCGCCGAGGGCCGCCATCGCGCGCGCCACGTTCCAGGTCGAGCCGCCCGTGATGCTGGTCCAGCGCGTCGCGCTTTGCTGGTCGTCGGCCGCGACGATCATGTCGGTCAGCGCCTCGCCGGCGGCGACGAAGACGGGGAAATCCTGGCCTGCCATCAGTCCTTCTCCAGCACCGTGAGCACCTCGTAGCAGGCGCCCATCGTGTGGTAGTCGACCTTGCCGGCCGGGCTCTTTTCGTCGGTCAGCTTCTCGTTGGCGGGGCCGAGGATGCGGTACCAGGCGCCGTGTTCGTGGTCGACGAAATGCTTCCAGCTATATGCCCAGATGCGGTCGTACCAGTCCCAGTAGGCCTGTTGGCCCGTGCGCGCGCCCAGCAGGGCGGCCGTGGCCAGGCTCTCGGCCTGCACCCAGAAGTACTTGTCGGCGTCGCACACGCCGCCGTCCGGCGCGAAACCGTAGACGATGCCGCCGTGCTTCAGGTCCCAGGCGCGCGACAGCGCGGCGTCGAACAGTTCCCGGGCGCGCGGCACCAGCCAGTCGGACGGGTGCTGCAGGTACTGCTTGTGGCGCTCCATGATCAGGAGCAGCTTGGCCCATTCGGTCAGGTGGCCCGGCTGGTAGCCCCAGGGGCGGAAGATATTGGTCTTGTCGTCGCGGTTGTAGTCCGGGTCGACGCTCCAGTCGCTGCGGTAGTGTTCCCACACAAGGTTGCCGTACAGGGCCGCCTGGCGCACCGTGATGTTGTGCGCCAGCGTCTCGGCGCGGTGCAGGTAGCGCACGTTGCCGGTGGCGTCGAAGGCTGCCAGCATCGCCTCGCAGGCATGCATATTGGCGTTCTGGCCGCGGTAGCCGTCCAGTTTCGACCAGTCGCCGCTGGCCTCGTCCGCGTACAGGCCGTGCGCCGGTTCCCAGAAGCGCTGCTCCATCAATGCATAGGTCTCTTCCAGCCACAGGCGCGCCTCGTCGACGCCGGCCATCAGCGCATGCGCATAGGCCAGCAGCACGAAGGCCAGGCCGTAGCAGTGGTTGGTGTCGTCGAGCACCTTCTTCTGGCCCCCGTTCCAGTCCAGCATCCAGGCATAGCCGCCGGTGGCCGGGTTGCGGTGCGCCTCGCGCAGGAAGCGCAGGCCGTGCAGCAGGCGTTCGCGGTCGGCCGCTTCGCCGAACTGGCGCGACGCCATGGCGAAGTTGAACACGAAGCGGGTGCTGCTCACCAGGTGGCGCGTGCGCGCGTCGTAGACCGTGCCGTCGTCCTTGTAGAAGTGGTAGAAGCCGCCGCTGGGGTCGACGCAACGCGGATCGTAGAAGCTGCGGGTATGGCGGATGTGCTGGAGCAGCACGGCGCGGGAATGGAAGTCGGGTAGCATCGTGGGTCGTGGGTCCTCGTGGTGGTGTGCCGGCGGGGCCGGCGGCGCTCAGTGGCGCTCAGCGGCGTGCGCGGTAGTCGTCGCAGACCGTGCTGGCGCGCACGATCAGTTCGACGGGAGAGACTTTTTCGAGCGGCGGCTCCTGCACGCCGCGCAGCAGCAGCTCGACGCCCAGCGCGCCCAGCTCCTTCTTGTCGATGCGCAGCGTGGTCAGCGGACGGTGGCCCAGCACCGCGCTCGAGATGTCGTCGAAGCCGACGATGGACACGTCGTGCGGCACCGTCAGTCCCTGCGCCAGGCAGCAGCGCATGGCGACGAGGGCGGCGGCGTCGTTGTAGCAGAACACGGCATCGGGCGGATGGGGCAGGGCGAGCAGCTGCTGCATCGCTTCGTAGGTGGCGGTTTCGAGGTCGACGCCGTCGGCCAGGCACACGTCCAGGCGCGGGTCGGCCAGGATGCCGGCTTCGAACAGCGCCTGGCGGTAGCCGCGGTTGCGCTCGCGCACGCTGTAGTGGCTCAGGGGGCCAGAGATCATGGCGACGCGTTCGCGCCCCAGGCCCAGCAGGTGGCGGGTAGCGAGGTAGCCGCCCATGTGGTTGTCCGGGTTGACGGAACTGTAGCCGCGCAGCTTCATGTCGATCAGCACCAGCGGCTTGCCGGTGGCGCGCAGCGCTTCCAGCAGTTCCGGCTCGAAGAAGCCGGCGCACACGATCGCGTCCGGCGCGTGCATGCGCAGCTGTTCGTTGACGCCGTCGGCCGGGCCCACCGCCATGAAGGACAGCACGATGCCCTGCTTGCGGCAGGCTTCCTCGGCGCCGTGCAGCACGGGCGAGTAGAACGGGCTGCTGGCGGCCGTGTTGTGCTGGCGGTGCAGCAGGAAGGTCAGGCGGCGGATGCGCTTGCGGCGCAGCTTGCAGAAGTCGTAGCCCAGTTCGTGCGCGGCCGACAGCACCATCCGGCGCGTGTTCTCGGTCAGGCCGGGCTCGTTCTTCAGCGCCCGCGAGATGGTGCCGGTCGAGACGCCGGCATACTTGGCCAGGTCGCGGATGGTGACCGGGGAAGGGCTGCTGCCCGTGGCAGCGGCGCGCGGGGTATCTGGACTCACGCTGTCTCCAAGATGAATGCGGCGAACGCCGTCTGCGTCATTGTTGCGATGCAGTCTTGCATACGCCTATGGATGGGTCAAACAGGGGCCGGCGCCGGCACGCAAGTTTAGCCGGCTTTACTAAACAGCCCAATGCAGATTATATTATCGGCAAAAGAAATCGATTTCATAAGCGATCCGGCCAAGCACCGTGGCTGTTTAGCCCGTATCGCTAAACAGCCCGGGCCGCCGTGTGCCGGGTTTGACCCTGCATGCCCCGTTCGGCACAATGAATTACCATTAAATAGTTGACGTATTGCCAGCGGATTCCCCGGGGCGGCGCTCAACCGGAGACTTTGCATGGAACGTGTTTCACCACCGCTGCAGCAGGGCGCGCTCGCGTCCGAGCAGCATGCCGCCAGCGGCAACAATACCTTTCCCCTTACCGTCGTCACCATCCTGTTCTTCATGTGGGGTCTCCTGACTTCACTGAACGATGTCCTGATCCCGCACCTGAAGGCCGTCTACACGCTGAACTACGTGCAGGCGATGCTGGTGCAGTTCTGCTTCTTCGGCGCCTACTTCATCGTGTCGCTGCCGGCCGGGATGCTGATCCGTCGCATCGGCTACAAGCACGGCGCCGTCACCGGCCTGACCATCGCCGCCTGCGGCTGCGCGCTGTTCTACCCGGCCGCCACCAGCGGCTACGGCCTGTTCCTGTTCGCCTTCTTCGTGCTGGCGAGCGGCATCACGGTGCTGCAGGTCGCGGCCAATCCCTACGTCACCGTGCTCGGATCGCCGGCCGGCGCATCGAGCCGCCTGAACCTGACGCAGGCCTTCAATTCGCTGGGCACGACGCTGGCGCCGGCCCTCGGCGGCCTGCTGATCCTGTCCGGCACCGTGCTGGGCGCGGACCAGCTGGCCAAGCTGCCGGCCGCCGAGCAGCTGGCCTATAAGGCGCAGGAAGCGGCCACGGTCCAGGGCCCGTACCTGGTGCTGGCCGCGGCCCTGCTGGTGCTGGCCGCGCTGTTCGCCATCGTGCGCCTGCCGGCGATCCGCGAAGAGCAGGCCACGACCGCCGTCTCCGATTCGCTGTGGCGCCACAAGCACCTGGTGCTGGGCGCGGTCGGCATCTTCGTCTACGTCGGCGCCGAGGTCAGCATCGGCAGCTTCCTGATCAACTTCATCGGCGAACCGGCCATCGCCGGCCTGTCGCACGCGGACGCCGCGCTGTACGTCACCTATTACTGGGGCGGCGCAATGGTCGGCCGCTTCATTGGCTCGGCCGTCATGCGCCGGGTCAGCCCGGGCCGCGCGCTGGCGTTCAACGCGCTGGTGGCGATCGTGCTGGTGCTGGCCGCCGCGTTCGGCCACGGCCGCGTCGCGATGTGGGCGCTGCTGGCCGTCGGCCTGTGCAACTCGATCATGTTCCCCACCATCTTCAGCATGGCGCTGCACCGCCTCGGCCCCCTGACGGGCCAGGGTTCGGGCGTGCTGTGCATGGCCATCGTGGGCGGCGCCCTCGTGCCCTTCGTGCAGGGCGCCGTGGCCGACACCGCCGGCCTGCAGCCGTCCTTCCTGGTGCCGGCCGCCTGCTATGCCTTCGTGCTGTACTTCGGCATGAAGTACGCCCGCCTGTACGCCGACAAGGCTTGACCGTTTCACCCGCCGCGGCCCCGTGCCGCGGCACCCCCCCCGCTGTTCGAGAACACCAACCATAACTCACAAGAGAGAGAGGGACATCCCATGCGTTTTCGCCACCTGACCATCGTCGCTGCGCTTGCCGCCGTGTTTCCCGCCGCCGCCACCCTGGCGGCTGCGCCTGAACCGGCCGAGCCCGCGCAGAAACCCTGGCTGGACCGTTCGCTGAGCGCCGACCAGCGCGCCAGGCTGGCGGTGCAGGCGATGACGCAAAAGGAAAAGCTGCGCTGGGTGTTCGCCTACTTCGGCCACGATTTCGCCGGCAAGAAGAAGATCGAGGAAGCGCTGCCGCAATCGGCCGGCTACATCCCGGGCACGCCGCGCCTGGGCCTGCCGGCGCTGTTCGAGACCGATGCCGGCATCGGCGTCGCCTCGCAGAGCGGACCGAACGTGCGCGAGCGCACCGCGCTGCCGTCCGGGATCGCGACGGCCGCCACCTGGGACCCGAAGGTCGCCTATGCGGGCGGCGCGATGATCGGCTCCGAGGCGCGCGCCTCCGGCTTCAACGTGATGCTGGCCGGCGGCGTGAACCTGCAGCGCGAGCCGCGCAACGGCCGCAACTTCGAATACGCGGGCGAGGATCCGCTGCTGGCCGGCATCATGGTCGGCAATGCGATCAAGGGCATCGAATCGAACCACGTGATCTCGACGCTGAAGCACTTCGCCCTCAACGACCAGGAAACGGGCCGCAACGAACTCGATGCGCGCATCGACAAGGCGGCGCTGCGCATGTCCGACCTGCTGGCGATGGAATTCGCGTTCGAAGTGTCCGACGCCGGCTCCGTCATGTGCGCCTACAACCGCGTCAACGGCCCGTACGCCTGCGAGAACGGCTACCTGCTGAACGACGTGCTCAAGCGCGACTGGGGCTACCCGGGCTTCGTGATGTCCGACTGGGGCGCGACCCACAGCACGGTGAACGCCGCCAACAACGGCCTGGACCAGCAGTCCGGCCATGAATTCGACAAGTCGCCGTACTTCGCCGGCGCGCTGGAAGAAGCCGTCAAGACGGGCGCCGTGCCGCAGGCGCGCCTGGACGACATGGCCTACCGCATCGTGCGCGCCATGTTCGCCAAGGGCGTGGTCGACAATCCGCTCAAGAAGGACGCGACGATCGACTTCGCGAAGAACGGCGCCGTCAGCCGCGCGACCGCGGAAGAGGGCATGGTGCTGCTGAAGAACGAGGGCCGCGCGCTGCCGCTGGCCAAGGACGTGCGCACCATCGCCGTCATCGGCGGCCATGCGGACGCCGGCGTGCTGTCGGGCGGCGGCTCCTCGCAGGTGTATCCGCGCGGCGGCCTGGCCGTCAAGGGCCTGAAGCCGGACGTCTGGCCGGGCCCTGTCGTCTACTATCCGTCCTCGCCGCTGCGCGCGATCCAGGCGCAGGCGCCGAACGCCAAGGTCGTGTTCGACGACGGCACCGACCCGGCGCGCGCCGCCAAGGTGGCCGCGCAGGCCGACGTGGCCCTCGTGTTCGCGACCCAGTGGATCGGCGAGGCGAACGATGCGCAGACGCTGGCGCTGCCGGACCGGCAGGACGACCTGATCGCCTCGGTGGCCGGCGCCAACAAGCGCACCGTCGTCGTGCTGCAAAACGGCGGCCCGGTCGCCATGCCGTGGCTGGCGCAGGTGCCGGCCGTGCTGGAAGCCTGGTATCCAGGCACCAGCGGCGGCGAGGCGATCGCCAACGTGCTGTTCGGCGCCGTCAATCCGTCCGGCCACCTGCCGGCCACGTTCCCGGCATCCGTGCAGCAGCTGCCGCGCCCGACGCTGGACGGCGACCCGAAGGTGCCGGAACTGCAGTTCGCCGTCGATTACCACGAAGGCGCCGCGGTCGGCTACAAATGGTTCGACCTGAAGGGCCACAAGCCGCTGTTCCCGTTCGGCCACGGCCTGTCCTACACTACCTTCTCGTATTCGGGCCTCGCGAGCCAGATGAAGGACGGCCGCCTGCACGTGCGCTTCAAGGTGACGAATACCGGCAACGTGGCCGGCAAGGACGTGCCGCAGGTGTACGTGGCGCCGCTCGCCGCCAAGTGGGAGGCGCCGAAGCGCCTGGCCGGCTGGGACAAGGTCAGCCTGCAGCCGGGCGAGTCGAAGGACGTCGAGGTGACGGTCGAACCGCGCCTGCTGGGCATGTTCGACGAAGCCTCGCGCACCTGGCGCATCGCCAAGGGTAAATACAAGCTGGTGCTGGCCGAGGATGCGTCCGGCGTCAACGCGACCAGCGTGACGGTCGACGTGCCGGCGGCAACCCTCGACGTGCGCGGCCGTCCGCAGAAACGCTGAGGGTCATCGCGGCGGCGGCACGCCGCCGCGATGCGTTCACACGATAGGCAGCGCCGTCGTTTCCTTGATGCGCTGCAGGGCGAAGCTGGACTTCACGTCCAGCACGGCCGGATGGCGCAGCAGCGTGGCCATCATGAAGCGCGAGAAGTGTTCCATGTCTTCCACATGCACGCGCAGCAGGAAGTCCATCTCCCCCGTCATCGCATAGCAGTCGACCACTTCCGGCCAGGCGGCCACCGCCTCGGCGAAGGCGAAGCGCGGCGAGGTCGCCGGGATGCGCGCATTCGGCGCGCCTTCGCTGTGCTTTTCCAGGCGCACGTTCACATAGGCCAGCAGGCCCAGGCCCAGCTTGTCCGGGTCGAGCAGGGCCACGTACTGCTTGATCACGCCAGCTTCTTCCAGGCGCTTGATGCGGCGCAGGCAGGGGGAGGGCGACAGGCTGACCTTTTCGGCCACGTCCTGGTTCGACAGGCGGCCATCTTCTTGCAGGATCGCAAGAATCTTGCGGTCCGTTTTATCCAGCTCGATCTTTGACATGAGGTTCCTCGGCAATCGCGTATGCCGCAATTTTATTGCGCAATCTGCTCGGCGGGGGGAATCGATTGAAATTTAATGTCGGTGGGGGAGGTCTATACTGGCTCAAAACACGACGCGGGCCGAGCAAATCGAGCCGACGCGCGGAAAACACCACAATTGGAGACACGCATGAACGCCCCCCTGGACCGCACCCAGCTGGAGCCGGCGCAGCCATCGCCCGCACACGACATCACCCTCGACGACAAATGGACGCTGGAGCGCGGCCGGGCCTTCATGACGGGGACGCAGGCGCTGATCCGCCTGCCGATGCTGCAGCGCGAGCGCGACCTGAAGGCGGGGCTGAACACGGCGGGCTATATCACCGGCTACCGCGGCTCGCCCGTCACCCAGGTCGACCAGACGGCGTGGAAGGCGAAACAGCACCTGGACGCGCACCACGTCCACTTCCATCCCGGCATGAACGAAGACCTGGCCGCCACCGCCGTCTGGGGCACGCAGCAGACCAATCTGTTCGAGGGGGCCAAGTACGATGGCGTGTTCTCCATGTGGTACGGCAAGGGCCCGGGCGTGGACCGCTGTGGCGACGTCTTCAAGCACGGCAACAACGCCGGCTCCGCGAAGCACGGCGGCGTGATCGTGCTGGCCGGCGACGACCATGCGGCCAAGTCCTCGTCCACCGCGCACCAGTCGGACCACATGCTGCAGCACGTCGGCATTCCCGTGCTGTATCCGTCGTCGGTGCAGGAATACATCGACTACGGCCTGCATGCCTGGGCCATGAGCCGCTACAGCGGCCTGTGGGTGTCGATGAAGTGCGTGACCGACATCATCGAGTCGGGCGCCGTCGTCGACCTCGACCCGGACCGCGTGCAGATCGTCACCCCGACCGACTTCGTCATGCCGCCGGGCGGCCTGAACATCCGCTGGCCGGACGCGGTGCTGGACCAGGAAGTCCGGATGAACAACTACAAATGGTATGCCGCGCTGGCCTATGCGCGCGCCAACAAGTTGAACCGGATCGTCTGGGACAGCCCGAACCCGAAGATCGGCATCATCACCGCGGGCAAAAGCTACCTCGACACGCGCCAGGCGCTGGCCGACCTGGGCATCGACGAACAGGCCGCGCGCGAGATCGGCCTGCGCGTCTACAAGGTCGGCATGACCTGGCCGCTGGACTCGATCGGCGTGCACGAATTCGCGCGCGGCCTGGACGAGATCCTGGTGGTCGAGGAAAAGCGCCAGGTGCTCGAATACGCATTGAAGGAAGAGCTGTACAACCTGCCGGACGGCGAGCGCCCGCGCGTGGTGGGCAAGTTCGACGATACCGGCGAATGGAGCGTGGACACCCGTTCCGGCCGCGGCGACTGGCTGCTACCGGGCACCTACGAACTGAACCCGGCGCGCATCGCGCGCGCGATCGCCTCGCGCATCTCGCACTACTGCGCCGGCCACCCGGTGGCGCAACGGGTGAAGGAACGCATCGCCTTCCTCGAGAAGAAGGAGCTGGTACTGCAGGCCATCCCGGCCAAGGCCAATCCGGAAACCGACCGCATCCCGTATTTCTGCTCGGGCTGCCCGCACAACAGCTCGACCAAGGTGCCGGACGGCTCGCGCGCCATGGCGGGCATCGGCTGCCACTACATGGTGCTGTGGATGGACCGCGAGACGTCGACCTTCACCCACATGGGGGCGGAAGGCACGACCTGGATCGGCCAGGCCCCGTTCACGGACGAGAAGCACGTGTTCGCCAACCTGGGCGACGGCACCTATTTCCACTCGGGCGTGCTGGCGATCCGCGCGTCGGTCGCCGCCAAGGTCAACATCACCTATAAAATCCTCTACAACGACGCCGTCGCCATGACGGGCGGCCAGACCCACGACGGCCCGCTCGATCCGGCCAAGATCAGCCGCCAGCTCGCGGCCGAAGGCGTCAAGCCGATCATCGTCGTCACCGACGAACCGGAAAAATACCCGGCCGATTATCCGTGGGCCGAAGGCGTCACCGTGCGCCACCGCCTGGAGCTGATGGACGTGCAGCGCGAGCTGCGCGAGATGCCAGGCGTCTCGGCCATGATCTACGACCAGACCTGCGCCTCCGAAAAGCGCCGCCGCCGCAAGAAGGGCAGCTATCCGGATCCGGCCAAGCGCGCCGTGATCAACGAAGCCGTATGCGAAGGCTGCGGCGATTGCTCGAAGCAGTCGAACTGCCTGTCGGTGGAACCGCTGGAGACGGAACTGGGGCGCAAGCGCCAGATCAACCAATCTTCCTGCAACAAGGACTTCTCGTGCGTGACGGGGTTCTGCCCGAGCTTCGTCACCGTCGAAGGCGGCGGCCTGAAGAAACCGAAGAAGGCTGCCACCAATGAAGCGGCTCCCCCGGCCTTGCCGATGCCGCAGATCCCGTCGACGTCGACCCCGTTCGGCATCCTCGTCACCGGCATCGGCGGCACGGGCGTCGTCACCGTGGGCCAGATCCTCGCGATGGCGGCCCACGTCGAGAACAAGGGCGCGCTGGTGCTGGACATGAGCGGCCTGGCGCAGAAGGGCGGTCCCGTGATGTCGCACGTGCGCCTGGCCGACCGCCAGGGCGACCTGCACTCGACCCGCGTGGGCACCGGCAACGCCGACCTCGTGATCGGCTGCGACCAGATCGTCACCGCCAGCCGCGACGCGCTGTCGCGCATGGGAGAAGGCCGTACCTGGGCCGCCGTGAACGGCAGCGGCGCCACCACGGCGGCCTTCATCAAGAACCCGGACTGGCAGTTCCCGGCCGAGGGTTCGCGCGGCGCCATCGTGCAGGCCTGCGGCGAGGGCAACGTCGACTTCATCGACGCCGGCCACATCGCCACGACGCTGATGGGCGACGCCATCGCCACCAATATGTTCATGCTCGGCTACGCGTTCCAGAAGGGCCATGTGCCGCTGCAGGCTGCCTCGATCATGAAGGCGATCGAGCTGAATGCCGTGTCGGTCGGCTTCAACAAGGCCGCGTTCGAGTGGGGCCGCACGGCCGCGCACGACCTGCCGTCCGTGCTCAAGCTGACGACGCCCGCCAAGGTCGTCGAGTTCAAGCGCGCGCCCTCGCTGGCCGACCTCGTCGACCGCCGCGTCGAACTGCTGACGGCCTACCAGAACGCCGACTATGCGCGCGCCTACCGCGACTTCGTCGACGGGGTCCGCATGGCCGAGGAAAAGCTGGGCAAGGGCACGCGCCTGACCGAAGCCGTCGCGCGCAACCTGCACAAGCTGATGGCCTACAAGGACGAGTACGAGGTCGCGCGCCTGTACACCGATCCGGCCTTCATGCAGAAGATCGGCGCCATGTTCGAGGGCGACGTCACGCTCAAATTCCACCTGGCGCCGCCGCTGTTCGCGAAGAAGGACAAGGATGGCCACCTGGTGAAGCAGGAATTCGGCCCGTGGATGATGAAGACCTTCGGCGTGTTGTCGAAGCTGAAAGGCTTGCGCGGTACGGCGCTCGACCCGTTCGGCCGCACCGAGGAGCGCCGCACCGAGCGCGCGCTGATCCAGGAATACCGCCGCACGGTCGAGGCGCTGCTGCCGAAACTGAGCACCGAGAACCTGGCCCAGGGCGTGGCGATCGCATCGATCCCGGAAGACATCCGCGGCTTCGGCCACGTCAAGGAGCGCAACCTGCACGCGGCCAAGCGCAAGGAAGCGGGGCTGGTGGCGGCGTTCCACGATGGCGGCACGGCGTCGCGCGCGGCATAGGAACGTCATCCCTGCGCAGGCAGGGATCCAATTTGATCAAGCCTGCGGCGACGCAAATTGGGCCCCTGCCTGCGCAGGGGCGACGGTATGCACGGGCACAGGTTCTTTTTATGTGCGCTAACGTGTCTCATCTTTCCAACTGTTACATTTAGTTTCATTTGAGAAGGGGTCGATGTCTATAATCGACCGCATGACTCCGCTTTCCTCACCCTTCGCCCGCGCGGCTGGACTGGCCGCTTCCCTCGTCGCCGCCGCGCTGTTGCTGTCCGCCTGCGGCGGCGGTGGCGGCGACCCGACCCGTTTCACGGACACCGGCGCCAGTCCCGGCGCCAGCACGCCGACCGCGCCGACTACGCCCACCACGCCGCCGGTCACGACGGCGCCGGACCCGATCCCGACGGACTTCATGAGCTACCAGAACCTGTGCGCCGTCCCGCGCACGGGCGTCGACACGTACGGCAGCGCCTTCCCGGACCGCCAGGGCACGATGCAGGACGAGATGAAGTTCCTGCGCGGCTGGGCCGACCGCTACTACCTCTGGTACAGCGAGATCCCGGCGACCATCCGCATGGCCGATTACACGAACGTGCTCGATTATTTCGACGTCCTCAAGACGCCGGCCGTGACGGCATCGGGCCAGCTCAAGGACCGGTTCCACTTCACCTACGCGACCGCTGAGTGGGAAGCGCTCAGCACGGCCGGCGAGGCAGTCGGCTACGGCGTGAGCTGGGCGACCAATTCGTCCACGGCACCGCGCACCTGGCTGGCGGCCGTCGTCGAGCCGGGCTCGCCCGCCGCGAAAGCGGGCCTGCAGCGCGGCGACATGCTGACGGCCGTGGACGGTGTCGACTTCGTCAACACCACCACCAGCGAAGGCGTCGACAAGCTCAACGCCGGCCTGTTCCCGGCCGGCGCCGGCGAGCGGCATACCCTTACCGTGCAGCGCGGCGGCGGCACCGTCGCGGCGACGATGGATGCGGCGGTGGTCGCGAGCAGCGCCGTGAAGAACACCAAGGTGATCGATACGCCCACGGGCAAGGTCGGCTACCTGACCTTCGACGACCACAATGCCGTCGCCGAGAAGCAGCTGATCGATGCCTTTACCCAGCTGAAGGCGCAGAACGTCAGCGACCTCGTGATCGACATGCGCTACAACGGCGGCGGCCTGCTGTACGTCGCCAGCGAGCTGGCCTATATGGTCGCGGGGCCGAGCTCGGCCAACCAGGTCTTCGAGCGCCTGAACTACAACGACAAGCGCGCGCCGGAGGCGCCGCTGCTGTTCCGCAATACCGCCTACGGCTTCCCGGCGCCGAACCCGGCCCAGGCGGGCCAGGCCCTGCCGTATCTGGGCCTGAAGCACGTCACCGTGCTGACGACGGCGGATACCTGCTCGGCCAGCGAAACCGTGATCAACGGCCTGCGCGGCATCGACGTGCAGGTCGACGTCATCGGCGGCCAGACCTGCGGCAAGCCCTACGGCTTCACCCCGGTCGACAACTGCGGCACGACGTATTTCTCGATCGAGTTCGCAGGTGTGAATGCGAAAGGCTTCGGCGACTTTGCCGACGGCTTCGCCCCGACCTGCACGGTGGCCGACGACTTGTCGCACGCGGTGGGCGACCCGGCCGAAGGCATGCTGGCGGCTGCGCTGTCCTACCGCGCCAGCGGCACCTGCCCGACGTCGCGCGCGAAGGCGGTGCCGATGAAGCTGGCACGGCCGCAGGCGAAGGAGATCGCGGTGCTGCCGCGCACATAGCCGTCGTTCGCGCATCACCCCGTCGCCCCTGCGAAGGCAGGGGCCCAATTTTGTCATCGTCGCGACTGCGCATGAAATTGGGTCTCTGCCTGCGCAGGGACGACGTCGTAATCTGCTCGCATCGAGCATCCACGTCTATAATTTCCAGCTTAAAACTTTCTCAACCCTGCTGGAGTGTTAGATGATTCGTTCCGCGTTGCTGGCCGCCCTGTTGGCTGCCGTTCCCCTGGTTCACGCCGCACCCGACCTCGTCACCGCGTCCGAGCGTTCGGGCTTCACGGCCACCGGCCGCTATGACGAAGTCGTCAAGCTGTGCAGCGCCTTCCAGCAGGCGTATCCGAAACAAGTGAAATGCTTCCAGTTCGGCACCACGCCGGAAGGGCGGCCGATGCTGGCGCTGGCCGTGAACGCCAACGGCGTGTTCAGCGCCGATGCCGCGCGCAAGGCGAAGCTGCCGGTGACGCTGATCCAGGGCGGTATCCACGCGGGCGAGATCGACGGCAAGGATGCCGGCTTCCTGGCGCTGCGCGAGATGCTCGAGGGCCGCCTGGCGAAAGGCGCGCTGGCCAAGCAGGTGCTGCTGTTCGTCCCCGTGTTCAACGTCGACGGCCACGAGCGCTTCGCCAAGTGGAACCGCCCGAACCAGCGCGGCCCCGTCGAGATGGGCTGGCGTACCACCGCGCAGAACTTCAATCTGAACCGCGACTACGTGAAGGCCGACGCGCCCGAAATGCAGGCGATGCTGGCGCTGGTGAACGCCTGGGATCCGCTGACCTACGTCGACCTGCACGTGACCGACGGCGCCATGTTCCAGCACGATGTCTCGATCCAGGTCGAGCCCGTGTACTCGGGCGACCCGGAATTCCGCAAGGCCGGCCTGGCGCTGCGCTCGGGCGTCATCGCCGACATCACCAAGGAAGGCTCGTCGCCCCAGTCCTACTACATGTCGTTCAAGGAGACGGACGACCCGGCCTCGGGCTTCGTCGACAGCGTGTCCGAGCCGCGCTTCTCGACCGGCTACTTCCAGCTGCGCAACCGCATGGCGATGCTGGTCGAGACCCATTCGTGGAAGGATTACCCGACCCGCGTGCGCGTGACCCACAACTCCTTCGTCTCCGTGCTGGAGCAGGTGGCGCGCCACGGCAAGGAATGGCAGCAGGCCGCGGCCCAGGCGGATGCGCGCGCCATGCGCATCGCCGGCCAGCCGGTGGCGCTGACCTATAAAACCACCGACAAGACCACCATGGTCGACTTCCAGGGCTATGCGTATACGCGTACGATGTCCGACGTGTCCGGCATGATGATGACGCGCTACGACGAAACCAGGCCGCAGGTCTGGCACGTGCCGCTGCGCGAGGAAGTCGTCGAGGACCTGCGCGTGGACGCGCCGCGCGCCGGCTACGTGGTGCCGGCCGCGTTCGCCCAGATCGTCGCCACCAAGCTGACCCAGCACGGCATCACGTTCCGCCGCATCGACAAGCAGGTCGACGGCGCGCCGGTGCAGACCTTCCGCGCCGACAAGGCGACCTTCGCGCCGGTGTCGTTCGAATCGCACCAGCGCCTGAAGGTCGAGGGCGGCTGGAAGACGGAGCCGCGCAACCTGGCCAAGGGCGCGCTGTTCGTGCCGATCGCCCAGCCGAAGGCGCGCCTGGTGATGGCGATCTTCGAACCGCAGGGTCCGGACTCGCTGCTGGCCTGGGGCATCTTCAACAATGCCTTCGAGCGCAAGGAATACATGGAAGAGTACGTGGCCGAGGACGTGGCGCGCGAGCAGATGGCCAGGGATCCGGCGCTGGCCGAGGAGTTCCGCCGCAAGGTCGACAGCGACGCCGCCTTCGCCAAGAACCCGCACGCGCGCCTGGAATTCTTTGCGCGCCGCCATGCGTCCTGGGACGAGCGCCTGAACCTGTATCCGGTCATGCGTACCGATACGGCGCTGTAAGTCAAAGCGACGTCGTTCGCGCGCAGGCGGGAACCCAAGTTGCAAGCACACCGCAGTGCGTGCAAAAATTGGGTCCCCGCCTGCGCGGGGACGACGACATAGCTGATCCCGCGCAAATCTCATCCATTCCGCTGCAACCCCCGCATCGCCCCACGATCTGACTGCATGTACGCCCTTGCAAACAGGAGGAGTCATGCAGCGCATCTTGCAGCGCGTTTCACAGCCCATCTCGCAGCGAACATCGTTCCACAACAGTCGTCGGCATCATGCGCGCTACCGACATTGATGCCAGCTGCGGCATCGTCAGCGGCGGCGCGCCGCCCGCACACGTCGAACGCCTGCTGCAAAGCCTCGCCGCCAGCCGTCCGCGCCTGGCGGTCTACCTGATTGGCCCGCCCGGCCAGTCCGCACTCATCGCGCTCGCGCAGCGCTACGCGGCCCGCTACCTGGATGCACCGCCGCAACTGGGGCAGGGCCATGCGCGCAACCTGTCGCTGCGCGCAGCGCTCGCCGACCGCCACCCGTATCACTTCCTGTTCACGCCCGACGTCGCGCTGCCGCTCGATGCCGTCGGCAAGCTGCTGGCCTGGATGGATGCGCATCCCGACGCCGGCCTCGTGGCGCCGCGCATCCGTCACGCGGACGGGCGCCTGCAGCCCCTGTGCAGCCTGCTGCCCGGGCCGCTGGACGTGCTGCTGCGCCGTTGCCTGCCCTTGCTGTACCGCTCCAGCGGCGCCCAGGCCCGCTTCGAGCTGCATGCAGGCGGCTACCGCGACGTGATGGACGTGCCCGTGCTGCCCGGCTGCTGCCTGCTGGTACGCACGGCCGCCGTGGAACGCATCGGCCTGTGCGACGAGCGCCTGCTGCGCGGCTTCGATACGATCGACCTGGCGCGCCGCGTCGCCCCGCATGCGCGCTGCGTGTTCGTGCCGCACGTGGCGGTGCTGCGCGATCCGCTACGCGACCCGAGCCGCGCCGTCGGGGGCCGCTGGCGCGCCGGCTGCCATTACGCCGTCTCGGCTTTGCGCTACTTCGGCAAATGGGGCTGGCGGCACGACGAGGAACGCGAGCGCGTCAATGCGCGGACGCTGCGCGCGCTCGGCATCGCGGGTAATACGGTGCGCGGCGTAGGACGGAAAAGCGCCGGCGCCGCTGTTACGGCAGGAAGGGATGCGATTCGTTGATGTGGGGTGCGCACGACGTGCCCAGCAAGCGCGTCAAGCCAGGGTGCCTGCGTCGGCCAGTTTGCGCAGCGCCGGTACGACGCCGTGCAGCGTCGCCACTTCGCACGTCGGCAGCGCCTGCGAGGCATTCGCCAGTCCGCCGGGATTGAACCAGCAGCTGTCGATGCCGAAGCGGTTGGCGCCGAGGATGTCGGCATCCAGGCGGTCGCCGACGATGATGGTTTCGTGCTGGCGGAAGGCGCGCGCCAGCTTGACCGTGTAGTCGAAGAAGCGGCTGTCCGGCTTGGCGAAGCCGCAGGCTTCCGAGGTGGCGACGAAGGATACGTGCGCACCCAGGCCGGAGGCGGCGATGCGGCGGTTCTGGATCGTGTCCACGCCGTTGGTGATGATGCCGACCTCGCCGATGGCGGACAAGGTTTCGCACAGCTGCACGGCGCCGTCGACGAGGACGACGGTGTCGGCCAGCGCATCCAGATACAGGCTGCTGGCGGCCTGCGGATCGAGGTCCAGGCCATGCGCGGCGAAGGTCTGGCGGAAGCGCTCGACCTTCAGGAATTCCTTCGACACGGTGCCCTGCTCGAAGCTGCGCCACAGCGCCGTGTTGACGGCCTGGTAGTGCGCGAACAGGACGTCCAGGCGTTCATGGGCGCCGAGCGCCTGCAGCGTGCGCGCGAACGACAGGGCTTCGGACGCGCGGAAGTCCAGCAGCGTATCGTCCAGGTCGAACAGGAACAGGCGGTGCTTCATGGAGCGACGTGTTCAGCAGCGCTGCAGCGGCTTGCGCGCATACCAGCCGAACACGAGGATCAGCAGGTAGCAGACGGCCGGCACGGCCAGCGACAGGCGCAGGCCCGCCACGTCGGCTGCGTAGCCGGTGATCAGGGGCACCACGGCGCCGCCGACGATGGCCATGCAGATCAGGCCCGAGCCTTCGGCCGCGCGCTCGCCGAGTCCCTCGGAGGCCAGCGTGAAGATGGTCGGGAACATGATCGAATTGACGAGGCCGATGGCCAGCAGCGACCAGCCCGACACGGCGCCCGTGCCGGTGGCGGACACCAGCAGCAGCACGGCGGCGATGCCGCCCGCCGCCGCCAGCACCTTGCCCGGCGAGCACACGCGCAGCACGTAGGCGCCGAGGAAGCGGCCCACCATGGCGCCGCCCCAGTACAGCGGCACGTGCTTGCCGGCGGCTTCCTGGCCCAAGCCCAGCACGTCGTTCTGCATCAGGTAATTGACGATGATGGAGCCGACCGCCACTTCCGCGCCCACGTACAGGAAGATGCACAGGGCGCCAAAGGCGAAGCGCGGCTGCTTCAGCAGGTCGAAGGCGCCCCAGATGCTGCCCTCGGGACTCGTGTGCTCGACCAGCTTGTTACGGTTCAGCCAGACCATGACGGCGACGACGGCCAGCGCGATCGCCAGGCCGATATACGTGTGCACGACGACCTGGCTCTCGGCCGCGCGGTAGGCGGCCAGCGCGGCCGCATCGAGCGTCGACTGGTCGACCTGCGCGAGCGAACCGAGGATGACGATGGCGCCCACGTAGGGGAAGACGGTGGTGCCGAGCGAGTTGAAGGCCTGGGCGAAGGTCAGGCGGCTGGAAGCCGTCGTGGGCGCGCCCAGCATCGAGATCAGCGGGTTGGCCACCACCTGCACGATGGTGATGCCGGCCGCCAGCACGAACAGCGCGGCCAGGAAGGTGCCGAAGATCCCGGACGCGGCCGCGGGAATGAACAGCAGGCAGCCGACCGTCATGGTGAGCAGGCCGACGACGGCAGTGCGCATGTAGCCGGCGCGGCGCACGATGGCGGCCGCCGGCAGCGAGACGATGAAGTAGGCGGCGAAGAAGGCCGACTGCACCAGCATCGCCTGGGCATAGGACAGCGTGAACAAGTCCTTCAGTTTCGGGATGATGACGTCGTTCAGGCTGGTGATGCCGCCGAAGATGAAGAACAGGGCGAAGACGAAGACGCGCAGGCTGGCCATATTGGCGGTCGACTGTGCGGGGGCGGTGCCGGACTGGGCAGCACCTGCGGAAGGGCCGATTTGCATGGGAGAGGTCTTGGTGGATCAATACGCCCGGCCATACCGCTTGCCGGAAAGGTCGGAATATACCACCGCTTGACCGAATGCATGCTTTCTCGTTGCGCGGGTGACAACGCGCCCTCGTCGTTCCCGCGAAGGCGGGAACCCATACTGAGCCACCGAATTCCGTATGTTGAACATGTCCCAGTGTTTACAGGAGCCGACTTCGGAGCTTCAGCATGGGGTAAAACAGTCCACTGGACTGTTTTACCCCACAGGAACGATGACTTGTGCCGTGCTCGTTGCTCCGCTATCCACATGGCTTACTCCTGTCGAGGAGGAGAGCGGTTGGACGTCATAGTTGCGTCGGAGTTTTTAAACCGTCTCTAAGTAAATTGAAGACAGAAGCCGTCAGGGAAACGGCTTCAGCGCTGGTTCCTCAAAACGGGATACGGTATGTGCACCGTCGCGCCGCACAAATCCTCGATAAGCTCACGTAACTGTCCGACAGCGCTTCTATCGCTGCTTATCTTTTTCGATCCCGCTAATTTATTTAGTACTTCGTTGGCAAGAGAAGGGTTGGTGGATGGACTCCACGGTCGATACCCCTGATCTGCCACATCCTCCACCTGAACCTCGGCAATTCTGAAATCAGGCGATTCATAATTGATGATCACTGATGGGAATTCGCTTAAAAGTGCGAGTACGTAATCAAGCGCATAACCGCGTAAATCACTTGTTTGTACCGCCAAGGTCCCTCTTTCATGAGCACCTCTCGACTCGGCAATTAGATTCCATCTGATGTTGATATTCATGAGGTTCAAAGATTATTTCAGCTCTTGCAATGGAATCATCCCAGACAGAGTAGTTGGCGTCGAACACGGTTCCTCGTCGAAGGCGATGTCGCCGTCCGGATTCGCGATGCCGTCCGTCTTGAGTTCCGCAAAGCCGAACAGGTCGCGGTCCATCAGGTGCGAAGGCACGACGGTGGACAGGGCCGAGAAGGTGTTCTCGACGCGGCCCGGGTATTTCTTTTCCCAGTCGCGCAGCATCGCCTTGATCTGCTTGCGCTGCAGGTTTTCCTGCGAGCCGCACAGGTCGCACGGGATGATCGGGAACTGTTTGACTTCCGCATAGCGCTCGGTGTCCGCTTCCTTCACGTAGGCCAGCGGGCGGATCACCATGTGCTTGCCGTCGTCGGAGACCAGCTTGGCCGGCATGCCCTTGATCTTCGCGCCGAAGAACATGTTCAGGAAGAAGGTTTCCATGATGTCGTCGCGATGGTGGCCCAGGGCGATCTTGTTGCAGCCCAGTTCGTCGGCGACGCGGTACAGGATGCCGCGGCGCAGGCGCGAGCACAGCGAGCAGGTAGTCTTGCCTTCGGGGATCAGGCGCTTGACGATGCTGTAGGTGTCCTGGTTCTCGATGTGGTACGGGACGCCCAGCTTGTCCAGGTAGGCCGGCAGCACGTCGGCCGGGAAGTTCGGCTGTTTCTGGTCGAGGTTGACGGCCACCAGCTCGAAGTTGATCGGTGCGCGCTCGCGCAGCGTCATCAGGATGTCGAGCAGGGCATAGCTGTCCTTGCCGCCGGACAGGCAGACCATGACCTTGTCGCCGTCCTCGATCATGTTGAAATCGCCGATCGCCTGGCCGACCAGGCGGCACAGGCGCTTGTGCAGCTTGTTGTTCTCGTACGATTGCTTTTCAGCCTGCTTTTCACCCTGCTTATCGGTCACGGCCACATCTTCGTCGAGCGCGCCGGGGCGCGCCATCGTCACTTCATTCATGCTTCATCCTTGATCTGGAATACTTCGACACCGACGCCTTCGCAGTCGGGGTACACGTCCGGTTTCATCGTCGACACGCTGACGGCGCGCACGCGCGGGTGCGCCAGCATCGCCTTGACCACGTCGTCGCACAGCGTTTCCTGCAGGTGGATATGGCCTTGGGCCAGGCGCTTGGCGATGGTCTCGCGCATGAAGTCGTAGTCGACCACTTCGTCCAGCTCGTCGTTATGCGGGGTCGACAGGGCCAGCGGGACGTACAGCTCGACGTTGAACAGGACGCGCTGCTCGCCCTTCTTCTCGAAGTCGTGCACGCCGATATTGATCATGACTTCGTAATTGCGCAGGAATAGGCGGCGGCAATCGCGCAGCTGCGGGTGGGACAGGGCGGACAACATAGGAAACCTTGGTAGTAATGGTTATTGATCGGTCAGGAACATCACGTCGCGGCCCAGCGGCATCAGGTGCTGGCCGCCGTCGACCAGCAGCGTGGTGCCCGTCAGCGCGCGCGCCTGCGCCGCGTACAGCACGGCGTCGACGATGTCCTGCGGCGTCGACGAGCGGCCCAGCGGCGTCGCCGTATGGGCCTGCTCGAAGCCGGCCTGGCTCTGGTCGCCGGACACCAGCGTGATGCCGGGCGCGACGCCGACCACGCGCAGCTTCGGCGCCAGCGCCTGGGCCAGCATCGTGGTCGCCGTGTGCAGCGCCGCCTTGGACAACGTATAGGACAAAAAATCCGGGTTGAGATTGTACAGTTTCTGGTCCAGCAGGTTGATGACGACGGCCTGGCCACCCTCCGGCACCAGTCCGTGCAATTCCTGCGCCAGCAGCAGCGGCGCCGCGACATTGCACTGCATGTGGGTCGCCAGCAGGGCCGCCGAAAAAGCCTCGGGCTTGTCGTATTCGAACAACGAGGCGTTGTTGACGATGCAATCCAGCCGGCCCAGCAGGTGCATTACCTGGCCGGGCAGGGCGCGTACCGCGGGCTCGTTGGCCAGGTCCGCGTGTAGCGGCACGGCGCGTCGCCCCATGGCGCGGATCGCGTGCACGACCTCTTCCGCTTCCGCGGCCGAGTGGCGGTAGTGGACGGCGATGTCCCAGCCTTGCCGGGCCATGCCGAGCGCGAGCGCGCGGCCGATGCGGCGGCCCGCGCCCGTGATCAAGGCGACGCGTGTCGGCGCCGGCGCAGCAGTGGATGCGGCCTGTGTTGCGCCGTCGTTCGCGCTGTCGTTCGAATGCGTTTCTAGCATGCTGGTGTCTAGGGTGCGCCGGGAGGGCGCCGTTGTTGGTCCGTGGCGATGTTCGCTACAATGACCGGATGTCACTTCCTTTGCCGAACAGCGACGCGCTGGCCGCGTCCCAAGCCTTGCAGCGCCTCATCGCTGCCGAGATCGCCGAACAAGGCGGCGCGATCCCGTTTTCGCGTTTCATGGAACTGGCGCTGTACGCGCCCAACCTGGGGTACTACAGCGGCGGCGCCGCCAAGCTGGGGCAGGATGGCGACTTCACCACCGCGCCCGAGATCAGCAGCCTGTTCGGCGCCACGCTGGCGCGCGCGGCCGCCGCTATTATGGCGCAAAGTGGCCCCAACATCATCGAATTCGGCGCCGGCACCGGCCGCCTGGCGCGCGACGTGCTGGCCACGCTGGCGCAACTCGGCGTGCAGGTCGACAGCTACACCATCATCGAACTGTCCGGGGAATTGCGCGCGCGCCAGCAGGAAGCGCTGAAGGATTTCCCGCAGGTGCGCTGGCTCAACGGCTTTCCCGAGGGCTTCCGCGGCGCCGTGCTGGCCAACGAAGTGCTCGATGCGATGCCCGTCGAGCTGGTCGCCAGGGAAGGGGGGCGCTGGCAGCGCCAGCTCGTCACCATCGAGGATGGCCGCTTCGCCTTCGCGCACGGCGAACCGGATGCCGCGCTGCTGGAACAGATCCGCGCCCAGATCCCCGATGCCGACGGCTTGCAGGACGGCTATCTCACCGAGGTGCACCCGGTCGCCGCCGGCTTCATGCGCTCGCTGGCGCAGATGTTCAAGAACGGCAAGGGCGCTGCGATCCTGGTCGACTACGGTTTCCCGGGCCGCGAATATTATTTCGACGAGCGCACCGGCGGCACGCTGATGTGCCATTACCGCCACCACGCGCATCCGGATCCATTCTTCCTGCCCGGCTTGCAGGACATCACGGCCCACGTCGACTTCACGGCGATGGCGCTGGCGGCCCAGGACGCGGGGCTGGACGTGCTCGCCTACATGAACCAGGCCGCTTTCCTGCTGGCCTGCGGCATCGGCGACCTGCTGCTGCAGACGGACCCGGAAGATGCGCTGCGCTATCTGCCGCAATCGAAGGCCGTGCAGAAACTGGTGTCGCCGGCCGAGATGGGGGAACTGTTCAAGGTGCTCGTCGTCGGCCACGGCATCGAGCCGGACGCGGCAATCGTGCGCGCCGATCGCAGCCACCGGTTGTAGAATTTTTGACATCTTGCGCTACGGATACAAACCCGGCTATGCTGTGCTGCCGCAGGCCTGCACGGTACATGGCTCTGCCGTCCGGAGGGAATGCGCTAATATTGAGCAGCTAATATCGAGCGGCTAATATTAAGCAAATAACAATGCAGCCCGCGTCCCGGCGCCGCGGGCGTTCGTGCGTGGCGCTTCGTACAAAGATTCCGACCAATGGCCAAGATTCATACCCACTATGACAACCTGAAGGTGTCGCGCCATGCGCCCCAGGAAGTCATTCGCGCGGCCTACAAGGCATTGAGTCAGAAATATCACCCGGACAAGAATCCGGGCGACGAGCGTGCCGCCCGCATCATGGCGATCGTCAATACCGCCTACAACATCCTGTCCGATCCCGTGCGCCGCAAGGAGCACGACGAGTGGATCGCGTCCGAGGAATGGGAAGTCGAATGGCTCGAGGGCGGCGAGGAAGGCCGCGACAAGGCCCGCGGCGACGCCCAGTGGGAGCCGCGCCAGGTGCCGGCGCCGTCGCGCCTGCGCTTCCTGCGCGAACCGCGCTGGTGGGGCGGCATGCTGGCCTTCTTCGCGGCCGGCGCGGCGCTGGCCGTGGTGCTCGTCGATCCGCCCAAGTCGCTGCCCAGTGCGCTGGCCTGGGCCAAGCCGCCGTCGTCCCACGCAAACTCCCCCACCGATCCGCTCGGCAGCGATGCCAGCAGCGACGGCTGGGCCCGTCCGGCGGGGCAGGGCGAGGTCCCGCCCGAGATCAAGGCCCTGGCCGTGACCCAGCTGGTGGTGCCGGCACGTGCGCCCGATTGCGATACCGACCTGCAGAGCCAGGTATCGCCGACGGGCGAGCCGTGGCCGTCCCAGTCCGGCTACATCGACGGTTTCCCGGTCGGTAACCAGGGCGAGGAAATGCAGGTCCTGGTCGACAACAGCAACAATGCGTCGCCCGTGCTGGTCAAGATCTACGACCTGGACCGCCGCTCCAACGTGCGCCACGCCTATGTGCTGGGCCGCGCCAAGTTCATGGTCGACAAACTGTCGGCCGGCAAGTACGAAGTGCGCTACCAGAACATCCTGATCGGCGGCGGCCGTCCCGAATGCGTCAACGGCCGCCGCGCCCAGCTGCGCCAGGCGGCCGCGCACCAGCCGGACGCCTGAGCGCAGCGCCTTTCCCGCAAATCTGTGGTTTTTCGGGTCACCGCGGGTCATTGGCACCCCGTAAATTCAAGTAATTTATTCCCTGGACGTAATATACTTCCGTAAAGAAAGGCCGACGGCGCCTACGCAGAACACGGGAAAAACCGGGGATATGAACGAACTCGAGGGCCTCAGCGCCATGATCATCGAACCGCAGGCCGGCATGCGGGCGACGATCCATAATATGTTGACCCTGTGCGGCCTGACCAAGGTCGACCATGCAGCCAGTTCCAACCAGGCGGTCAAGCACCTCGGGCTGAAATCCTATGACCTGATCCTGTGCGAATACGCGCTCGAGGGCGGCCAGGACGGCCAGCAATTGCTCGAGGACGTACGCCACCACAAGCTGATGTCGCTATCGACCATGTTCTTCATGGTGACCGCCGAGGGCGACTACGGCAAGGTCGTCAGCGCCGCCGAACTCGGCCCCACCGACTACATCTTGAAACCGTTCACGGCCGACCGCCTGCTCGACCGCATCGCGCGCGGCCTGGACCGGCGCAATGCGCTGCTGCCCGTCTATACCTTGATGGAAGAGGGCAGCCAGCGCGAGGCGATCGACGCCTGCCTGCACGGCGAAGCGAAACACCCGCGCTACCTGGTCGACTTCCTGCGCCTGCGCGCCGAACTGCACATGTTCCTCGGCGAGCCGGAACAGGCCGAACCGATCTACCGGCAACTGGCCGATACCCGGGCGATCGCCTGGGCGCGCCTGGGCCTGGCCAAGACATTGTTCCTGCGCGAGCGCTTCATCGAATCCCGCGAGATGCTCGAAGAGCTGGTGGACAGCAACAAGAACTTCGTCGATGCCTACGACTGGCTGGCGCGCACCCACGAGGCGATCGGCGAGCTGGGCCGCGCGCAGGAAGTGCTGACCGAGGCCGTGGCCGTCTCTCCCCACGCCGTGCGGCGCCTGCGCAAGCTGGGGGAGACGGCGTTCGAGGCGGGCGACCATGACACCGCCGAGAAGGTCCTCAAGCAGGTCGTGGCCAAGGCCAAGTATTCCGAATTCCGCGACCCGCAAGACCATGTGCGCCTGGTGCAGACGCTGATCCGCAAGGGCGACCCGGTGCAGGCCGCGTCCGTGGTCCGCGACCTCGACAAGTCGATGGCGTTCCAGAAGAACACCCCGCTGTGCAGCGCCATCGCTTCCAGCATGGTGCACGACTACACGGGCAATACCCAGCGCCTGGGCGAGGCACTGGATGCGGCGCTGGCCGCCAACCGCGAAGCGCCGGAGCTGCGTCCCGAACTGAAGCTGGAACTGGCGCGCGTGTGCATCGACAACGGCATGCAGGACGGCGCCGACGAGGTGATGCGCGAAGTCATGCGCAATGCCCGCGACGGCGCCGCCATGGCCAAGGCGATGGCCGTGTTCGAGCAGGCCGGCCAGGGCGAGCGGGCCAAGCAGCTGGCGTCGGAAAGCCGCCAGCAGGTGGTCGACCTGGTCGCCGGCGGCGCCGCGCGCGCCAAGAACGGCGACTTCAAGGGCGCGGTGGCGTTGATGCAGGAAGCGGCGATCAAGCTGCCCGACAATCCGCAGGTGGTGTTCAATGCCGCGCTGGCGACGCTGAAATGCCTCGATGCCGATGGCTGGGACGAGAAGCTGAGCCAGCAGGCGGCCGGCTACATCGCCGGCATGCGCCGCCTGGATCCCGTCAATCCGAAGCTGCCGGCGCTGGCCGGCCTGCATCAGCAGATCCTCAGGAAATACAACAAGAACAAGGCGCCGCGGCCCGCGCCGGCGAACAGCGCGAGCTAACCCAGGTAACATCGTCGTATGAGCGCAATGCCCTCCATCGAACCGCCAACGGACGCGCGCCGCGTCCGCGCCGCCCTGCTGCGCAAGGTCGCTGGCGGCCCCTACATGGCCGCCCTCGGCGCCGCCATCGCGCGCGTGGTCGGCATGGCATCGTCGGACGACCGCGGCACCCAGGACCTGACCCGCTACGTGCTGTCCGACGCCGCGCTGACGAAGCGCATCCTGCGCCTCGTGAACACGGTGCGCTACCGCACCGCGTCCGGCATGGGCGTGACGACGATCTCGCGCGCCATCACGCTGCTCGGCTTCGACAACGTCAAGACCACGGCGCTGGCGATGCTGCTCGTCGATGAAGTCACCAAGGGGCTCGCCGACGGCCCCCACGCGCGCCGCGTGCGCGTGGAGCTGGAGGCGGCGCTGTGCGCCAGCCTCGTCGGTGGCGAGCTGGGCCATGCCAGCAGCTGGCCGGCCGCGGAAGAGGCCGCGTTCGCCGCGTTGTTCAAGAACGTGGGGCCGCTGCTGGTGGCCGCCCACGAGAACGAGCGTTATCTCGAAATCCAGGCGCTGGCCGCCACCGGCGAACACACGCCGGACCAGGCCGCGCGCATGATCATCGGCTGCAGCTACGAAGCCTTGTCCGAAGCGGTGCTCGATGCCTGGCAGATGCCGGCCACGATCGCCCACGTGCAGACGCCGCCGCAGGAGGGCGTGTTGCCGGTGGCGCTCGAGCGAGACGAGTGGATGCGCCAGGTGGCCGCGTTCTCCCTGGACGTCGCGCGCCTGCTGGGCCGCACCCACGATCCGGCCGGCACGCCCGATGCGCAGACGCTGCTGGACCGCTACGGCATCGCGCTGGGCCTGGACGGCGCGCGCCTGAATACGCTGTTCGAGACGGTGGCCTCGTCGCTGGCCGGCCTGCTGCAGAGCATGGGCCTGCAGCCGGTGCCGCGGCTGGAGCGGCGCGACGGCAAGGAGCCGGAAGGCTTGCCCAACGTCCTGCTGCTGGCCACGCTCGGCGCCGGCGAGGCGGAAGAGCAGGGCGTGCATCCCAGCGGCAAGCCGCGCAACGCCGCCGAGCTGCTGCTGGCCGGCGTGCAGGACGTGACCCAGATGCGCGCCTGCGGCGAGCGCAAGGCCAACCAGATCATGCTGGCCGTACTGGAAACGCTGTACCAGGCGCTCGGTTTCCGCTTCGCCGCGCTGGTATTGAAGGACGTGCGCAGCGGGCAGTTCCGGGCCCGTGCATCGTTCGGGCTGGAAGACAAGGGCATCCAGGAAGGCTTCGCCTTCCCGGCAACCGCCCCGGGCGGCGCGCGCGACATCTTCCACCTGGCGCTGGCCAACGACGCCGACCTGGTGATCTCGGACGCCCACGCGCCCAAGATCCGCGACCTGCTGCCGACCTGGCACCGCATCCTGTTGCCGGACGCGGCCAGCTTCGTCGTGCTGCCTCTCGTCGTCGGCAAGGCCCAGCTCGGCATGTTCTATGCCGACCGCACGGCGGAGGCGCCGGAAGGCATTCCGCCCGACGAGACGGCCTTGATCAAGGCCTTGAAAATGCAAGTTCTCACGGCACTCGGCTGCGCTCCGAGCGTCTGACAGAGGCCCATGGCTGCGTTGCATCGTCTCGCCATACCAGCGTACTGTCTTCGACGATGCGCCTTGCCCTGTGCCTTTGTCATGTGCTCGGGGCGCCTAAATTCCCTTAGCGAACAACTTTTGATCTTTTCCGCATAAACAACCCTTGCGGAGTTGGAATTGGATCGCTACAATCACGCCCCGAAGCAACGACACTCTGTGCGTTAGATCAGTTTGCTAACGGAAGTAGTTGACAGAAGATTGTTTGTTCTTCATACTCTGCGGTTCTTCGCGGTGGGGTGGCCGAGTGGTTAAAGGCAGCAGACTGTAAATCTGCCCTCTCTGAGTACGCTGGTTCGAATCCAGCCCCCACCACCAATATGCGTGGATCGTGAAGTAGAATCGAATGGAAGTTGAAGTTGGCAATACCTTGTGCGGGTGTAGCTCAATGGTAGAGCTGAAGCCTTCCAAGCTTATGACGAGGGTTCGATTCCCTTCACCCGCTCCAGTTTCAATGTGATGCAGTTCATGCATTGCAAAAATAAGCCCTTGTAGCTCAGTGGTAGAGCACTCCCTTGGTAAGGGAGAGGCCACGTGTTCAATCCACGTCAAGGGCACCAGAATTTAGTACGGCAGTCGCAACAGCCGACCGTCGGGTGGGCCTGGTAATTTCAAACATCGTTAGGATCTTAGGAGTCAAGAATGGCAAAAGGTAAATTCGAACGGACCAAGCCGCACGTCAACGTCGGCACCATC
>CAUSCY010000058.1:0-35619 GCA_963529995.1 uncultured Massilia sp.
GATGTCCAGGCTCTCAACTAACCGAAACAACCTCTTGCAACTTCACATCTAGCGCGGCCCGGCCGCGACGGCGGCGCTCGCGGCCGGCTCGTCGGCGACGCCGCTGCGCTTGCCGGGCAGCGGCTCGTCGGCCAGGCGCGCCGACAGCCGTTCGGCGAAGCCGGGCGACAGGTCGGGGCCGGCCTGCTCGCGCAAGGCGTCGCCGATCAGGTGGTAGCGCCGCCAGGCCTCGTCGCCGGCCGGACTGCCCAGGGCGGCCATGGCCAATTCGACATCGGCCTCGGGCAGCGCCCCGTCCATCAGGGCCGAGATGAGTTCGCGGTTTTTCTTGTTCGTGTCCATCGGTGTGCTCGTCGGTGGTGATCCTTGGGAAAGCCGGCATCCGGCTGCACGATGCAGGTCGGCGTCCGGGGCTTTCCTATGTCTGCAGTATCGATCATCGCTACCTACCGACGTTTGTCAGCCGAGATGTCGAGCAGAGGCCTCAACTTGTCGGCAATGACTTCGCGCGCCCGGAATATCCTGCTCCGCACCGTACCGATTGGACACGCCATCACTTCGGAGATTTCCTCGTAGCTTAAGCCTTCAATTTCACGCAGGACAATTGCGGTCCTTAACTCCAGCGGCAGCGCCTCCATCGCGGCATTCACCGTATAGGCGATCTGCTTGCTGGCTAAAACGGACTCTGGCGTATTAATGTCGCGCAGACTGTCCGCGTCGTCAAATCCTTCGGCACGTTCGGCGTCCGCTTCGGTCGAGGTCGGTGCGCGCCTGCCTTGGGTGACGAGAAAGTTTTTTGCCGTATTGATGCCAATGCGATACAACCAGGTATAGAAAGCGGAGTCGCCGCGGAAATGGCGCAGCGCGCGGAAGGCCTTGATGAAGGTTTCCTGCACCACGTCTTCGGCCTCGGCCGGATCGTGCACGAGGCGCGATACGAGCCGCATCAGGCGGCGCTGGTATTTCGCCACCAGCAGGTCGAACGCCCGGCGATCGCCAGCCTGGACGCGCTCAACCAGCAGTTGATCACACTCGCGTTCGGTCGTCACTGGACATGGCCCCGTTGGCTGCGGCGTCTTATCGAATGCTCATCCGCTGCAATAAGTTCATCGTGGTGTCTCGTATTCTTCGCCCGCTTCCGCGCGTCGTCCGACCGCCGCCAGCGCGACCGCGAGCGCGCGCCAGGCGTCGGCATCGACGGCGTCGCGCCAGACGTGCAGCACGTGCGTGCGCGGCCTGGCATCCGGCGCCGGCACGTGCCAGCGCAGCAGCATCAGCACCGGCCACACGACCGAGCCGGGCAGCAGGCGCGCCACCGGTGTGTCGTTACATGACGGCGCATGCAGCACCTGTTGTACCGTCACGCGTAAGTCGCCGGTTCCAGAAATATCAATCCGGTGCGTCTTAGGGCGGCGCGCCGCGGCGGCCAGCAGCAGCGCCCCGGCAAGCAGCAAGCAGCCTGCGAGCAGGGTCGCGGCGCGGTAGCGGCCGGGCGCGGACGCGAGCGCACAGGCGGCGGCCAACTGGGCCAGGCCGGCGAGCGCGAGTAGTAGACGGAAGGCGCGCGATGGCCTGACGAGCGCGGAGACGGCGATCGACATGGACGGTTACCGGGTCGGATGGAAGCGGCGGCGGGCGCGGCCCTGGAGTGGGGAACTAAAAAGACAAACGCCCATTCCCTTTGACAGGAATGGGCGCCAACAAGTTCGAAAATAAATTTAGGAACTTAGATTTTCGCGAACACCAGGGTACCGTTGGTACCGCCGAAGCCGAACGAGTTCTTCACCGCATAATCGATCTTCATGTCACGCGCCGTGTTGGCGCAGAAGTCCAGGTCGCACTCGGGATCCTGGTTGAAGATGTTGATCGTCGGCGGCGAGACCTGGTTGTGGATCGCCAGCACCGTGAACACCGATTCCAGGCCGCCCGCGCCACCCAGCAGGTGGCCGGTCATCGACTTGGTCGAGTTGACGACGATGTTTTTCGCGTGGTCGCCGAAGGTGCGCTTGATGCCCCTCACTTCGGCCACGTCGCCCACCGGCGTCGAGGTGCCGTGCGCGTTCACGTACTGCACCTGGTCGGGATTGATGCCGGCGTATTGCATTGCCGAAACCATGCAGCGCGAAGCGCCGCTGCCGTCCTCGAGCGGGGCCGTGATGTGGTTGGCGTCCGCGCTCATGCCGAAGCCGACGACTTCCGCATAGATCTTGGCGCCGCGTGCCTTGGCGTGTTCGTACTCTTCGAGCACCATGACGCCGGCACCCTCGCCCAGCACGAAGCCGTCGCGATCGCGGTCCCACGGACGCGACGCGGTCGACGGATCGTCGTTGCGGGCCGACAGCGCGCGTGCCGAGGCGAAGCCGCCCAGGCCCAGCGGCGACACGGTCGATTCCGCACCGCCGGCGATCATCACGTCGGCGTCGCCGTATTCGATCAGGCGCGCAGCCGAACCGATGCAATGCAGGCCGGTGGTGCAGGCGGTGACGATCGCCAGGTTCGGGCCGCGCAGGCCGAACTTGATCGACAGGTCACCCGAGATCATGTTGATGATCGAGGCCGGGACGAAGAACGGCGAGATGCGGCGCGGGCCGCGGCTGTCGTACTCCGCCTTGGTGTCTTCGATCATCGGCAGTCCGCCGATGCCCGAGCCCACCATCACGCCGATGCGGTCGGCATTTTCCTCGGTGACGACGATGCCGGAATCCTGCAACGCCTGGATGCCCGCGGCCATGCCGAAATGGATGAACGTATCCATATGACGGCCTTCCTTGCCAGGCAGGTATTCCTCGACGTTGAAGTTCTTCACTTCGCCCGCGAAGCGGGTCGAAAACGACGATGCGTCGAACTTGGTAATGTTGGCAATGCCCGACTTGCCCGCCAGTGCTGCTTCCCACGCGTCGGCAATGGTATTGCCGATCGGGGAGATGCAACCCAGGCCGGTAACGACGACACGACGGTTGCGTGAACTCAAGCGTTTCTCCTGAAGTCCTGAATGCTTAGGCCTTGACGTGCGCCTGGGCGTACTCGATGGCCTGACGAACGGTGGTGATCTTCTCGGCTTGCTCGTCCGGGATCTCCATTTCGAATTCGTCTTCCAGTGCCATCACCAGTTCAACGGTGTCCAGGGAGTCTGCGCCGAGGTCGTCAACGAACGAGGAATCGATTTTGATGTCAGCTTCGGCAACACCCAGTTGCTCAGCGACGATTTTTTTAACGCGTTGTTCGATATCCGACATGTTATGGCTCCATTAGGTATGTGTTGCGGAAAGTGCGCGCATTTTATCAGGGTTTGCGCGTTGAAAAACTATTTTCAGCGTCTGACGCTAATTCGTTTGAAACTACTGCCAACTGCTGAGAATTGTACGTGAAAGGGGCGAGAAGCCCCCTTCTCGGTCAGTTCATGTACATGCCGCCGTTGACGTGCAGCTCGCTGCCCGTGATGTAGGCGGCTTGCGGGCCGGCCAGGAAGGCGACGGCGTAGGCGATGTCTTCCGGCTGCCCCAGGCGGCCCAGCGGAATCTGCGTCAGCAGCGCCTCGTGCTGGCCTTCGCCCAGCGCCTTGGTCATGTCGGTATCGATGAAGCCCGGCGCCACGCAATTGACGGTGATGTTGCGGCTGCCGATCTCGCGCGCCAGCGCGCGGGTCATGCCGGCCACGCCGGCCTTGGCGGCGGCATAGTTCATCTGGCCCGGGTTGCCGGCCGCGCCGACCACCGAGGTGATGTTGATGATACGGCCGGCCTTGGCCTTCATCATGCCGCGCAGCACGGCGCGCGACAGGCGACCGACGGCGGTCAGGTTGGTGGCGATCACGTTGTCCCACTCCTCGTCCTTCATGCGCATCGCCAGCTGGTCCTGGGTGATGCCGGCATTGTTGACGAGGATGCCGATGGTGCCGACGTCCTTCGTGATGGCGTCGATGACCGATGCGCACTGGGCCGCATCGGTCACGTTCAGCACCATGCCCTTGCCGCCGAACTCGGCCAGGTATTCGCCAATGGCGGCCGCGCCGCTGTCGGTGGTGGCGGTGCCGATGACCTTGGCGCCCTGGCGGGCCAGCTCGAGGGCGATGGCCTTGCCGATGCCGCGCGAGGCGCCGGTGACGAGGGCAACTTGGTTTTGCAGGTTCATGCTGTTCCTTCTTTGTTCTTGTAGGGTGGGCACCCCGCGCCCACCGGGCGCCGAGGTGCCGCAAGCAAATGGTGGGCACATGGTGCCTACGCCGGCCGCGCCCACCCTACGATTCTCAGCCGTTGACCGTGGCCAGCACGCGCTCCAGCGCAGCCTGGTCGACCAGCGCCTCGCCGACCAGCACCGGGTCGATACGCTTGGCCATGCCGATCAGCGTCTTGCTCGGTGCGCATTCGATGACCGAGGTCACGCCCTCTGCCGCCATCTTCTGCATGGTCTCGACCCAGCGGACGGGACCGGCGGCCTGGCGCACCAGCGCGTCCTTGATCGCGGCCGGATCGTTCAGGATAGCCACGTCGACGTTGTTGATCAAGTCGATCTGCGGCGCGTTGAAGTTCAGCTTGGCCATGTAGTCGCGCAGGCGGTCCGATGCCGGCTTCAGCAGCGACGAATGGAACGGCGCCGACACCGCCAGCTTCATGGCGCGCTTGGCGCCCTTGGCCTTGGCGATCTCGCAGGCGCGCTCGACGGCGGCGGTATGGCCGGCGATGACGATCTGGGTCGGTTCGTTGAAGTTGACGGCTTCGACCACTTCATTCTGTGCAGCCTCGGCGCACACGGCCTTCACGTCCTCGGCCGGCAGGCCCAGGATCACGGCCATGCCACCCTGCCCGACGGGCACGGCGTCCTGCATCGACTGGGCACGGAAGCGCACCAGCGGCACGGCATCCTTGAAGTCGATCACGCCCGCGGCCACCAGGGCCGAGTACTCGCCCAGGCTGTGGCCGGCAACGACGGCCGGCTTCGGACCGCCGGCGGCGATCCAGGCGCGGTACACAGCCACGGCCGCGGTCAGCATCACGGGTTGCGTGTTGGTGGTCAGGTCCAGCTCTTCCTTCGGACCTTCGGCGATCAGCTTGCCGATGTCCAGGCCCAGGGCATCCGACGCCTCGGCGACGGTCTGCTCGACGACCGGGTTGCCGGCGAAGCCGTTCAGCATGCCGACGGCTTGCGCGCCCTGGCCCGTGAAGAGGAATGCAAATTTGCTCATATTCAGGAAATCCTTTTATTTGGTATCCCGTAGGGTGGGCACTCCGCGCCCACCATGGCGTCCGCATCATGCAAACGTTTGGTGGGCACGGGAGTGCCCACCCTACGGAATCGCTCTCGTCGTTACATGCGCACGAGGACGGCGCCCCAGGTGAAGCCGCCGCCCACGCCTTCCATCATGACGTTCTGGCCCGGCTTGATGCGGCCGTCGCGTACGGCGACGTCCAGCGCCAGCGGGATCGAGGCGGCCGAGGTATTGCCGTGCTCGTCGACGGTCACGACCATCTTCTCGAGCGGCAATCCGAGCTTTTTCGCGGTGCCGCTCATGATGCGCAGATTGGCCTGGTGCGGGATCAGCCAGTCGATCTCGGACGCCGGCATGCCGGCCGCGTCGAGCGCTTCGTTGGCGACCTTTTCCAGCACGGACACGGCCAGCTTGAACACGGCGGGGCCATCCATGTACAGGAATTTTTGGCTGGACAAGGCGGCGTGCGAAGGATTCGCCGGGCCGCACAGGATGTCGCCATGGCTGCCGTCCGCATGCAGCTTGGTGGCCAGCACGCCCTGCTCCTGCGAAGCGGACAGCACGATGGCGCCGGCGCCGTCGCCGAACAGCACGCAGGTGCTGCGGTCGCTGAAATCGAGGATGCGCGAGAACACTTCGGTGCCGATCACCAGCACGTTCCTGGCGTTCCCCGCCTTGATGAAGGCGTCGGCCGTCGACATGGCATAGACGAAGCCGCTGCAGACGGCGCCGACGTCGAACGCGGCGCTGCCGTTGCGCATGCCCAGCTTGCGCTGGACGATGCAGGCGGTGCTGGGGAAGCTGCCGTAGAAGTCCGGGCTCGCCGTGGCGACGATCACCATGTCGATCTGCTCCGGCGCCAGGTCGGCCGCCTCGAGCGCCTTGCGGGCCGCGTGGACGGCCAGGTCGGAGGCGTTCTCGTCCGCTGCCGCATAGTGGCGCGCGGAGATGCCGCTGCGGGTCACGATCCACTCGTCCGACGTCTCGATGCCCTTGGCGGCGAGTTCGGCTGCCAGGTCGTGGTTCGTGACGCGCTTGGCGGGCAGGTAGCTGCCGGTGCCGGTAATTTTGCTGTACAAAGTCATTGCTTAACCCTGCTTGATGGTTGAGCCTGGCGCTTCCGTGTCAGGTGTACTGGGGAGCATCTCTGCGATCAAATGCGAGAGTTGCTCTTGCACATTATATTTCGCCGCATCGAAAGCACGGCGGATCGCCCATTCGTACGCATACGCATTGGCGCCGCCATGGCTCTTGAAGACCAGGCCTTTCAGGCCCAGCAGGCCGGCGCCGTTATAGCTTTCCGGATTCAGTTTCTTCAGCGATTTACGGGCCAGCAGCGCGCCCAGCTTCGACATCGTCGTTTCCAGCAGCGTGGCCTTGAAGAAGCGCGACAGGCCTTCGATGGCTTTCAGCGTCACGTTGCCGACGAAGCCGTCGCAGACGATCACGTCCACGGTGCCCTTGAAGATGTCGTTGCCTTCGACGTTGCCGTGGAAATTCAGGACGCCGCGCGCATGATCTTCGCGCAGCAGCGCGGCCGTCGCCTTGACGACTTCGGTGCCCTTGATTTCTTCGGTGCCCACGTTGAGCAGGCCGATGCTGGGGCGACGGTGCTCCATCGCCTCGAACAGCACGGCGCCCATGATGGCGAACTGGTGCAGGTGGTGCGGCTCGCAGTCGACGTTGGCGCCCAGGTCGAGCATATAGGTCGGGCCGCCCTTCTGGTTCGGCAGGATCGAGCAGATCGCGGGACGGTCGACGTCGGCCATGGTCTTGAGCACGTAGCGCGAGATCGCCATCAGGGCGCCGGTATTGCCGGCCGAGACGCAGACATCAGCGCCGCCCTCCTTGACGAGTTCGATCGCCACGCGCATCGACGAATCCTTCTTGCGGCGCAGCGCCACTTCGATGGGATCGTCCATCGCCACGACTTCGGCGGCATGCTTGATGGAGAGGCGCGGATTGTCGGCCGCATGATGTTTCTTGAGTTCAGCACGGACCTGGTCTTCCAGGCCCACGAGGATCAGTTCGGCCTCGGGCTCGTGCTTGAGGAATGCCAGGGCTGCCGGAATGGTCACCGAAGGACCATGGTCGCCGCCCATGCAGTCGATGGAAATTTTAATTGTCATTTGTCGGAATGAACCGCGGGCTCACGGTCGGCCGGCGATAGCGTATCCGCGGCGCTCGGCATGGAACCGGGCCGGGTAGGCGGAATGGAAAATGACGGTGCGCAGCGACTCACGCGAGCCTGCGACACGGGAAATGCCAAATAAAAAGCGGCGCCACGCACTTGACATACGTTGCACCGCTTTCATGGAACAAAACGCAAGACGGCGATTACTCGTCGTTCTTGGTCTTGAGCACTTTGCGACCACGGTAGAAGCCGTTCGGGCTGATGTGGTGACGCAGGTGGGTTTCGCCGGTGGTCGGCTCGACTGCCAGGTTCGGGGCGGTCAGGAAATCGTGCGAACGGTGCATGCCGCGCTTCGACGGGGACTTCTTATTCTGTTGAACTGCCATGATGACTCCTAAACATAAGTTCTAAAATTCTAACACATTCGACTTGCAATGGACATGCGCATCGAGTATCCCAGCGGCAATAACTTATTGCCGTTATTGCCGACATGTTGAACGCAGCCTTCATACTCGAGTTGCACGCGTTTGACACGTCTTTGATGCAGCGCAGGCATTACGGCGCCTACATTGCAAATCTTGTACTGCTTATTCTGACTTGAGGCTCTTCAGTGCCGCGAACGGCGATACCTTCTCGGACTTGATGGAGTCCACCAGCGTGGTATCGGGGCACACCTCGTGTTTCGGTGCCTGCGGCAGGGCCAGCAGGGCTTCATCTTCCAGCAATTGGCGGATGTCCATGGCATGGGTGCCGACAATCACGTCGATGCTCTCGTCGTCGAGGATTTCCTCGATCTCGTCCGCTTCCTCGTCGTCCTTGCCCAGCACCAGCACGGTCGACGAATCGAGCTCGTAGCCGAACGGTTGCAGGCAGCGCTGGCAGGCCAGCTGGACGGTGCCGGAGACGGACAGCGTCATCATCGGGTATCCCTGGCGGGTCTGGCCGCCCTGGATGGACCAGGAAATCGTGCCGGATGCATCCACGCAGTCGGCTGCCAGGCGGGTCATTTCCGCGACCGGCGTGACGCCTTCACGATAGCCGTTATTCCGGCAAAACTCGAAGGCGTCGATGACAAAAGCGCTCATTTGGAAAAACTTCCCCGGAAAACCTGCGATAATAACAGGCTTATCCCCGGGCAGTCAAAGAATCCGTGCTTTTTTCGGGCTTTGCATCCACCAACGTGGCTGCCGCACCTGGTTGCAGCTATCTATCTGTTTTTCTTATGAATATTGGACAGGCCGACATCATACCAAGTTCCGCGCAACCTGGCACATCTTTGCGCCTGATTCTTGCCTCCAGCTCCGCCTACCGGCGCGAATTGCTGGGTCGCCTGCACCTGCCCTTCGAAGCGATCGCCCCGCACGTCGACGAAACGCCCCTGCCCGGCGAAGCGCCCGAGGCGACGGCGCTGCGCCTGGCGCGCGACAAGGCGCAAGCCATTGCCCGCCTGCATCCGGGCGCGCTCGTGATCGGCTCCGACCAGGTCGCCACGCTGGACGGCGAACAGATCGGCAAGCCCGGCGACCACGCGCGCGCCCTGGCACAACTGCAGAAGATGCGCGGCCGCCGCGTCGTGTTCCATACGGCCCTGTGCCTGTGGGACGGCCGCAACGATACCTTCGAGCTCGACAACGTGCAGGTCTTCGTCGACTTCCGCGACCTGCCGGATGCCGAACTGGATGCCTACCTACGCATCGAACAACCCTACGACTGCGCGGGCAGCGCCAAGAACGAAGGCCTGGGCATTGCCCTGCTCGAACGCATCGACAGCAGCGACCCGACCGCCCTCACCGGCCTGCCCCTGATCGCGCTGACCGGCATGTTGCGCCGTGCCGGCGTCGCCTTTTTTGCTTGACTGATTGTTATTACATGCCCGGTACTCTCTACCTCATCCCGAACACGCTCGGCTCGACCGAAGCATCTCCGAACGCGCTGTCGCACATCCTGCCCGAACAGGTGCAGGACATCGCCAGCAAGCTCGACTATTTCGTCGCCGAAAACGCCAAGACGGCGCGCGCCTTCCTGAAACTGGTCGGCATCGGCCATCCGCTGGCCAAGCCGCTGCAGGAAATCCAGATCGCCGAGCTGAACGTGAACACGCCGGCGCAGGCCCTGGCCGCCCTGCTGGCGCCGCTGCTGGAAGGCCGCGACGCCGGCCTCGTCTCGGAAGCGGGCGTGCCGGCCGTGGCCGACCCGGGCGCCGACCTGGTGCGCCTGGCCCACCAGCACGGGATCGCGGTGCGGCCCCTGGTCGGCCCGTCCTCCCTGCTGCTGGCCGTCATGGCAAGCGGCCTGAACGGCCAGAGCTTCGCCTTCAACGGCTACCTGCCGACCGACGCGGCCCAGCGCAGCAAACGCATCGTCCAGCTGGAGCAGCGCTCGCGGAGCGAAAAACAGACGCAGTTGCTGATCGAAACGCCCTACCGCAACGGCGCGATGCTGGAAGCCATCGTCACGGCCTGCCAGCCGGGCACGCTGGTCTGCGTCGCCACGGACCTGTCGCTGCCGACCGAATCCGTGCGCACGCTGACGGCCGCCAAGTGGAAAGCCCAGCTCGCCGCCGGCAAGACCCCGGACTTCCACAAGAAACCGACCGTCTTCCTGTTCCTGGCCCAGTAACCCCAAATTCGGGGTCAGAGCACTTTTTGGATCAATTGATCCTACCCATGCACCGACAGCGTGGACTGGCCGCTTCGAGAAAGATGAAACCGGGGTCAGAGCCGGGGTCAGAGCCCGGTTTTTGGAAAGAGGCTGGGGTCAATTGCCAAAAAATGTGCTCTGACCCCGAATTTGCTGACGAATGTGCTCTGACCCCGAATTGTCGAGGAGGGGTTCAGCGGATTTCTTCGCCCAGTTCGCGCACCCAGCCGAAGGCGGCCAGTTCGATTTCGCGGATCTGCTTGGCGGACAGGCCCAGGCGGTCCAGCGCCGCGCCGAGCGCGCGGCTGCATTGGGCGCCTTCGAGTTCCTCGGCCACGCCCAGCATCGCGCCATAGTCGCCCTCGCGGCGCAGCAGCGCGGCGCGTACTTCGGGCGAGACGTCGACGCGCGCCAGGATCTCTTCCATCGGCAGCGAGAACAGCGCATCCATCAGCGACATGATGCCCACCGTGAACGCGGCATTGGCGCCGGCCGTGTCGCCCGGGCGCAGCGTCAGCGTCATCAGCTCGAGCAGGCGGCCGCGCGTCGTCGCCAGTTGCAGCAGCGGCGAGTTCAGCTCGACGTTGCCGTCCGGGCCGCTGTACAGCAGGATCTGGATCCAGCGCTGCAGTTGGCTGCGGCCCAGCTGTTCCAGCGCCTGCGAGACCGACTCGATGCGGCCGCTGCCGCTGCCCGTGACATGGCTGTTCACGAGGCGCAGCAAGTTCAGGCTCAGCAGCGGGTCGCGCTTGACGGCTTCTTCGATCGCCTCGTTCGGTGCGTTCGCATTGATCAACTCGATCATGCGCAGCAGCACCATCTCGGACGGCGTGATCTTCTTGCCCGACAAGATGGCCGGGCGGGCGAAATAATATCCCTGGAAATATTCGAAGCCGAGTTCCAGGCAAAGCTGGAATTCCTCGACGGTTTCGACCTTCTCCGCCAGCAGCGTGCGCCCGGGGCTGCGCAGCGAGCGCACCAGGGCGGCCAGCTCGTCATGGCCGACGCCCTGCAGGTCCACCTTGATCACGTCGACGAGGTCGATCAGCTTGCTAACCAGCTCGGAATGGCCTATAACATCGTCGAGTGCGAACTTGAAACCCAGCTCTTTCAGTTCCTTCACACGCGCCAGTACGCCCTCGGTGGGGCGCACGGTTTCGAGGATTTCGAGAATGACCTTATTGGGAGGCAAGAATCGAACGAAATCGCTCATCAACACCACTTCGTCGACGTTGACGAACGCGACTTGCTCTCCGACCACCTGCTGCATGCCCAGCTGCGACGCATGGGAAATCACGGCGGCGGTGGCGGCGGCATAATCGGTCAGTTGCGCGTCCTCGTGTTCCGGGGCGGCGCGGAACAGCAACTCGAACGCCACCAGTTTCTGGTCGCGCCCGAGTATGGGCTGACGCGCCAGAAAAAATTCATCGGACGGCATGGACGAGACTGCCGTTGCTACCGCATGCATGTAAAACTCCTGGGAATGACGTGGCACGCACCATGCGCGCCCGGTCCGGACTCGCCGGAACTCGGGCCTGACTATACTACAGACGGGCAGTCTTTACATTTCGACATCGTATCAAATCGTTTCAGCGCACCCGCGTCGGATACCCGAAGGAAACGATGTCGCGCATCGCGGCTGGCTCAGGGGCGGCCTGAACCATTGCGCTTGGCCGGGCGACGCGGCGCATCGCCGGCCGCCGCCGGCTTGGCTCCCGGACGCGCCCCGGACCGTGCCGGCGCACTGCGGCCAGCACCCTCGCGCGCCTGGCCCGGACGTTCCTGCGCCGGACGTGCCTGATCGGGTCGCGCCTGGCCCGGTCGCGCACCCGCCGCCGCAGGACGCTGTCCGGGACGACGCGCTGCCTCGCCCTTCCCTTCCTCTCCTTCCGCCGCGCGGCCGCGCGGACCGTCGCCGAAGGCCTGCCCCGGCAGGCGCAGGCTGCCCTTGCCCGAGAGCGGACTGGCGCGGCGCGCATTGCCGACCGGCTGGCGGCCGCCGCTGCGTTCGGCGGCCCCGGCCATGCCGGGCATGGCGCCCGTGACCTGGATGCCCGTCTCGATGCGGAAGGTCGCGCCCTTGTCCACGCCCAGCACCTTGACCAGGTAGGGCAGCGTCTCGCGCAGCGTCGCTTCCAGCGTGTACGGCGGGTTCAGGATGAACATGCCGCTGCTGTGCATGCCCGTGCCGTCCGGGCCCGGGGTGGCCACGGTCAGCGTCACGTGCAGCCACTCCTTGGCGGGCAGGCGCTTCAGGCGGTCGGGGAACTGGCGCGATTCCATGCGCTGCAGCACCGGATACCAGACCGCGAACATGCCGGACGGGAAGCGGCCCAGCGCATCGTCCAGCGCGTCGCGCACGTGCTTGTAGTCGAGCTTGACCTCGTACGGCGGGTCGACCAGCACCAGCGCGCGCCGCGACGGCGGCGGCAGCAGCGACTTCAGGCTCTGGAAGCCGTCCGCATACTCGACGATGACGCGCTTGCCGCGCGCACGCTCGCCCTGCTCGGCCTTGTGCGCTTCCAGCTTGCGGAAATTGTCGGCCAGCAGACGGATGTCGGCCGGATGCAGCTCGAACAGGCGCAGGCGGTCCTGGGAACGCGCCACCTGCTCGGCCACGTAGGGCGAGCCCGGATAGAAACGCAATTTGCCGCTGGGGTTCATCTTGCGCACCAGCTCGACGTACTCGGCCAGCGCCGGCGGCAGATCGTCGCGCTCCCACAGGCGCGCAATACCGCCCTCGGACTCGCCGCTCTTGACGGCCTGGGCGCTGTCCAGCGCGTACACGCCGACGCCCGCATGGGTGTCGATATAGGTATAGGCGGCGTCCTTCTGGTTCATGTATTGGTGCAACTGAACCTGAATAAAGTGCTTCAGGACATCGGCATGATTACCCGCGTGAAAGGCGTGGCGGTAGCTGAACATAGGGATTCCAATCGTGATTGCATGCCGCCCGACAGGATGCTCCGGGGAAGAACATGGGCGGCGAAACCGCAATTATCCCATCAAGACAGGCCCTCCGACGAATTCCCCGGCAATAAAAAGCCGCAGCGGGCCGGAGCGCGCTGCGGCTGGCCGTCTCGCGACAGCCTGGAGGAACCTCAGGCCACTTTCTTTTCGTCGAAGAACTGCTCGTCCTCGGTGGAGCCGTGCAGCGCCGTGGTCGAGCTCTGGCCCTGCTGGATCGCCTGGGTGACGGCGTCGAAGTAGCCGGTGCCCACTTCGCGCTGGTGCTTGACGGCCGTGAAGCCCTTGTCGGCGGCGGCGAATTCCGCTTCCTGCATCTCGACGAAGGCGGACATGCCGCTGCGCGCATAGCCATGGGCCAGGTTGAACATGCTGTAGTTCAGCGCATGGAAGCCGGCCAGCGTGATGAACTGGAATTTGTAGCCCATCGCGCCCAGCTCCTTCTGGAACTTGGCGATCGTGGCATCGTCCAGGTTCTTCTTCCAGTTGAACGACGGCGAGCAGTTATAGGCCAGCATCTTGCCGGGGAATTTGGCGTGGATGGCCTCGGCGAAGCGCTTGGCGAAGCCCAGGTCCGGCTTGCCCGTCTCGCACCAGACCAGGTCGGCATAAGGCGCGTAAGCCAGCCCGCGCGAGATCGCCTGCTCGACGCCCGGCTTGACGCGGAAGAAGCCTTCCACGGTCCGCTCTCCGGTGCAGAACGGCTGGTCGTTGGCATCGACGTCCGAGGTCAGCAGATCGGCCGCCTCCGCATCGGTGCGGGCGATCACCAGGGTCGGCGTGCCCATCACGTCGGCCGCCAGGCGCGCCGCCGTCAGCTTCTCGACCGCTTCGCGGGTCGGCACCAGCACCTTGCCGCCCATATGGCCGCATTTCTTGACCGAGGCCAGCTGGTCCTCGAAGTGCACGCCGGCCGCACCGGCTTCGATCATCGACTTCATCAGCTCGTAGGCGTTCAGCACGCCGCCGAAGCCCGCTTCCGCATCCGCGACGATCGGGGCGAAGTAATCGATGTCGTCCTTGCCTTCCGACCACTGGATCTGGTCGGCGCGCTGAAAGGTATTGTTGATGCGCTTGACGACCATCGGCACGGAGTTGGCCGGGTACAGCGACTGGTCCGGATACATCTCGCCGGCCAGGTTCGCGTCGCCCGCCACCTGCCAGCCGGACAGGTAGATCGCCTTCAGGCCGGCCTTCACCTGCTGCATCGCCTGGTTGCCCGTCAGCGCGCCCAGCGCGTTCACGTAGGGCTCGTTATTGACGAGGTCCCACAACTTCTCGGCGCCGCGGCGCGCCAGCGTGTGCTCGATCTGGACGGAACCGCGCAGGCGGACGACGTCCTCGGCCGTGTAGTTGCGGACCACGCCCTGCCAGCGCGGTTCTTCATTCCACGCTTGCTGCAGGGCGGCGATTTGCTGTTCACGAGTTGCCATGTTGTTCTCCCGATGATGGTTAAAAGGTGGTGAGTAGAAAGCCGCTGTTGAGAACATCTTAGGCCTTCCACAAGCGCGCACCACACTCTTATATAAGACACAGGAGCACTTTTAATCCTATAAAAATCAGATAGTTACCTCTTTAATTCCATGATGTGGCATGGGATTTCTTCAAACGGGAAAACGGTGCCGAAGGTCACCGGCCCGCTTTCCACATCTGCGAACAGTGTTTCACGATACGGAAAACGACGTGCGGGCTGCATGCTGCACCGCGGCGATGGCCGAACGGGTGGCAAGCGGTGATAACACGTCTGTTACGGATGCTGCGTTAGCCATTTAACAGAGGCAGTGCAGCAAAGCCGCTTAGGCTGAGCCTGCATGACTCATCCGTTTCAAAGCCGGCCCGCTCGCAGGACGCGAGGGGCCGGACCCGTTCGATCAGGAGATTCCCATGAGCCGTCCGCCTTGTGTCACACCGAAGGGGACACTGAATGCTGCCGTGCTGGCCATCCTGGCGATGGCCGGCACGGGCGCGATTGCCGCGGCGCCGCCAGACGGCGCCTTCGACCCGGCCGCCGCCCGCGGCACGGCCTTCACGGATGCGCTGGTACCGGCGGCCGGCGAGCCGCTGCTGGCGCAGGCCGCGGAAGCGCCCGCTGACTGCCTGGACGGGTCATGTGCCGGACAAGATCCGGCCGACACACCCGACATGGTTGCCGCCGCCGACACCCGTAGCGCAGCAACGGCCTCCCCTGCCGCGGCACCGGTCCGCGCCGGCGTCGACGGCAAGCCGGCCGGCATCGGCTCCGTGCCGGAGCCGCAAACCTATGCACTGCTGTGCGGCGGCCTGGGCTTGATCGGCATCGGCGCGCGGACGTCACGCCGCCGGCGCCAGTCCAAATGAAGCGCGGTACTGCTCGGCCGCGTCCTCGCGGGTATTGATCTCGACGAGCACGCCGCCGGGAATCTCGCAGAAGAAGCGCGAACCGCGCACCGCCTTGATCAGCCCCGTACTCATCCTCACCCCGGCTTCCGTGAACGCATCGTGCAGGCGCACGACGTCGCCGGCCGTGGGCAGTTCGAAGCCGATGTGGAAATTGTGCGGCCAGTCGACGGGACGGCCCGCCGCATCCTCGATCACGATGTCGAAGTCGTGGCGCTTGACGACGGCGCTGGTATCGAAGGGCGTGACGGTGCAGCCGAGATGGCGCTCGAAGAAGCCGGCCGTTGCGGCGACGTCGCGCGAAGGGAAGCTGATGTGGTTGAACTTCATCGTGTGATTTACGGAAGACATTTACTTGCTCCAAAAGGTTGAGACTGGAGCCATGTCACACGATGAAAGCGATTCGGAAACGCAAGCGCCCCCGGACTCGCCCGCACGCGCGGCATGGTCCAATGGGCGTTGGTTGACGTAAACGCTTACGGCTGTCGGGAGACAGCGGATTAAATGATAAGACGGAAAGTGCTATTGGCGCAAGCTTCGTGACAACGTCGCCCCTGCGAAGGCAGGGGCCCAATGCCACATGCGCGGCTGCGCACGCAACATTGGGTCCCCGCCTCCGCAGGGACGACGTGTCGTATCCGAAGGCTGCCTTATTTCGCCAGGTCGACCGCGGCGGTCTCCCTGTCGAACACCAGCTGCGAACCCTTCACATCGACACGGATCGTATCCTTCGGCCCGAAGCGGCCCGCCAGGATTTCCTTCGACAGCGGATTCTCGATCTGCTGCTGGATCGCGCGCTTCAGCGGACGCGCGCCATACACCGGGTCGAAGCCTGCTTCCGCGATCTTCTGCAACGCGGCGTCGGACAGTTCCATGTGCATCTCCATCTTTTCCAGGCGCTGCTCGAGGGCACGCAGCTGGATCTTGGCGATCGAGCCGATGTTCTTCTCGTCGAGCGCGTGGAACACGACGATCTCGTCGATCCGGTTGATGAACTCGGGGCGGAAGTGGCCGCGCACCTCGGCCATCACGGCCAGTTTCACGACTTCCGGCTCGTCGCTGTCCATCGACTGGATCTTGTGCGAACCCAGGTTCGAGGTCATCACGATCACTGTGTTCTTGAAGTCGACCGTGCGGCCCTGGCCATCCGTCATGCGGCCATCGTCCAGCACCTGCAGCAGCACGTTGAACACGTCCGGGTGCGCCTTCTCGATCTCGTCGAGCAGGATCACGCTGTACGGCTTGCGGCGCACGGCTTCCGTCAGGTAGCCGCCCTCCTCGTAGCCGACGTAGCCCGGCGGCGCGCCGATCAGGCGGGCCACGGAATGCTTCTCCATGAACTCGCTCATGTCGATGCGGATCAGGGATTCCTCCGTATCGAACAGGAAGTTCGCCAGCGCCTTGCACAGCTCGGTCTTGCCCACGCCCGTCGGGCCCAGGAACATGAAGGAACCGTACGGGCGGTTCGGGTCGGCCAGGCCGGCGCGCGAACGGCGGATCGCATCGGACACGGCGACGATCGCCTCGTCCTGCCCCACCACGCGCTCATGCAGCTTCTCTTCGATGTGCAGAAGCTTGTCGCGCTCGCCCTGCATCATGCGCGCCACCGGGATGCCGGTCGCCCGCGACACCACTTCCGCGATCTCCTCGGCGCCGACCTGGGTGCGCAGCAGGCGCGGCTTGTCGCCCGTCTGCTCGGCCGTGGTCGCCTCCTCGGCTTCCTTCAACTGCTTTTCCAGCTCGGGCAGGCGGCCATACTGCAGCTCGGAGACGCGCTGCCAGTTGCTCTGGCGCTTGGCTTCGTCCATCTGCAGGCGGATGCGCTCGATCTCTTCCTTGATATGGGTGGTGCCCTGCACGCTCGCCTTCTCGGCCTTGAGGATTTCCTCGTAGTCGTTGTACTCGCGTTCCAGGCGCGCGATTTCCTCGTTCAGCAGCTCCAGGCGGCGCTGCGAGGCTTCGTCGGTTTCCTTCTTGACGGCTTCGCGCTCGATCTTCAGCTGGATCAGGCGGCGATCCAGGCGGTCCATCACTTCCGGCTTCGAGTCGATCTCGATCTTGATCTTGGCCGCGGCCTCGTCGATCAGGTCGATCGCCTTGTCGGGCAGGAAGCGGTCCGTGATGTAGCGGTGCGACAGCTCGGCCGCGGCGATGATCGCCGGATCGGTGATCTCGACCTTGTGGTGCAGCTCGTACTTTTCCTGCAGGCCACGGAGGATGGCGATGGTCGCCTCCACGCTCGGCTCGTCCACGAGGATCTTCTGGAAGCGGCGCTCCAGCGCGGCATCCTTTTCCACGTACTTGCGGTACTCGTCGAGCGTGGTCGCGCCGACACAGTGCAGCTCGCCGCGCGCCAGCGCAGGTTTCAGCATATTGCCCGCATCCATCGCGCCTTCGGCCTTGCCGGCGCCGACCATCGTATGGATCTCATCGATGAAGACGATGGTCTGGCCTTCGTCCTGCGCCAGTTCCTTCAGCACCGTTTTCAGGCGTTCCTCGAACTCGCCGCGGAACTTGGCGCCGGCCAGCAAGGCCGCCATGTCGAGCGACAGCACGCGCTTGCCCTTGAGCGAATCCGGCACCTCGTTGTTGACGATGCGCTGGGCCAGGCCTTCGACGATGGCCGTCTTGCCCACGCCCGGTTCGCCGATCAGCACGGGATTGTTCTTGCTGCGGCGCTGCAGCACCTGGATCGCACGGCGGATCTCGTCGTCGCGGCCGATCACGGGGTCGAGCTTGCCCTGGCGGGCACGTTCGGTCAGGTCGAGCGTGTATTTCTTCAGCGCCTCGCGCTGGCCTTCGGCATCCTGCGAATTCACGGATTCGCCGCCGCGCACGGCCGAGATGGCCGCTTCCAGCGATTTCCTGGTGAGGCCGTGCTCGCGCGCCAGGCGGCCCGCGTCGGACTTGTCCTCGGTCAGCGCCAGCAGCACCATCTCGCTGGACAGGAACTGGTCGCCGCGCTTCTGCGACTCGCGGTCGGCCAGGTTCAGCAGGGAGACGAGCTCGCGTCCGACCTGCACGTCGCCGCCGTTGCCGGAGACTTTGGGCAGGCGCTCCAACGCGCTTTTCAGCGCATTCTGCAGCCCGCCTACATTCACGCCGGCACGCTGCAGCAGCGAGCGGGCGCCGCCGTCGTCCTGGTTCAGTAGTGCAACGAGCAGGTGGACGGGTTCGATGTACTGGTTTTCATTGCCGACGGCCAGGCTCTGGGCGTCCGAGAGCGCTTCCTGGAGCTTGGTCGTCAATTTATCTTGCCGCATATGTTTTGCCCCTAGTAGACAGATTGGTTTCAGGTTGAAACCAATGTAAGGTTGCAATTCGGGCTTTTCAAGATACGACGCGGCAATGCTTATCCTTGGATAGAGCGCAGCCGCCATGGCGCCGATCGGGCAAGAATAGCAGCTATGGCGATGGACGACCTCCGGCTTTCGTGGCGAACCGCCCTGCGCCGGCTGACGCTGCCTGTTCGGGCGCAAGCTGTTTTTTCGGCGGCATGTCGATATCGCGGCCCGTCATCCGTCGTAGCAAGGAAGTACGCGATCGTTCCTCCATCCACACCAAGGATACGCCATGAAGAAGCAGATCATCCTCAACTTGCCGGTGCAGGACCTGGACAAGTCCAAGGTCTTCTTTGCCGCGCTCGGCTTTACGTTCGATGCCCGCTACAGCGGCGAACACGCGGCATGCATGCACATCGCCGGCGACACCGTGCAGGCCATGCTGACGACCGAACCTTTTTTCGCCTCGCTGATCGACAAGCCCGTCGCGCCGGCACGGGAAGCCAATGAAATGGTCATCTGCCTGAGCTGCGACAGCCGGGAAGAAGTCGACACGCTCATCGCCAAGGCCGTCGCCGCCGGCGGGCGCACGCCGCATCCGCCGGAAGACCATGGATTCATGTACGACCAGGGCTTCGAGGACATCGACGGCCACCTGTGGAACCTGGTGTGGGTGGCCGAGGAAGCCTGAGCAGGACGAAGCCGCGAGCAGGCAGCCGCGAGCAGGCGCGGCGCGTCCCGGTATCAGGCCATGGCACGCCAGGTCGCGAACCCCGCGATGCAGCAGGCGATCGAGCCGATCAGGTGCAGGCCGGAATGCGCCAGCGCCCAGCCGTATTCCCCTCGCTGGAGCAATACCATCGCTTCGCCGGAAAAGCTGGAAAACGTGGTCAGGCCGCCGAGGAAGCCCGTGATGGCGAACAGGCGCCAGGCCGGCGGCAGTGCGGCGTGGTCGCCGAAGAAGCCGAGCGCCAGCCCGATCAGGTAACCGCCGACGAGGTTGGCGACGAGCGTGCCGATCTGCACGTGGCTGTGCAACTGGCCGAGGAAGACGGACAGCGCCCAGCGCAGCCAGGCGCCGATGGCCGCGCCGACGCCGACGGCGATCCAGGCGAATGGGGAGTTCAGCGCGCCGCTCAATTCAGCGGACCCATGTCAGCGCGCCCACTTCGCCTTGGCCGCGTCGTCGGTGACGCGGGCGTCGACCCAGCGCGCGCCGTTCGGGGTCTGTTCCTTCTTCCAGAACGGGGCGTCGGTCTTGAGGTAATCCATGATGAACTCGCAGGCGGCGAAGGCTTCGCCGCGGTGCGCGGCCGTGCATGCCACGAGCACGATCTGGTCCAGTGGCGCCATCGGCCCGATGCGGTGGATCACCAGCGCGCCGTACAGCGGCCAGCGCGCGCGCGCCTGCTCGACGATGTCCTCGAGCGCCCGTTCCGTCATGCCGGGATAGTGTTCCAGCTCCAGCTCGGCAACCTTGTCGCCGTCGTTCATGTCGCGCACCGTGCCGACGAAGTTCACCACGGCGCCGATGCGCGCATCGTTCGCCCGCAGCCGCGCGATTTCCGCGCCCAGGTCGAAATCCTCGCTTTGTACCCTTACCTCGATCATGCCATGTCCTTTGCCAGGCGCAGCGACAGCTGGTCGATGCGCGATGCGGTGCGCGCGTCCATCAGGGCCGGCAGCGCGTACAGGGCACGCAGCCGGCCGGCGGCGTCGCCGTCCGGATTGCCGTTCGCGCCGCCCTTGCCCCGGTGTCCATTGGCGGCGCCGTTGCCTGCACCGAGCGAGGATTGCAGCACCTCGACCTGCAGCTTGAGGCGTTCGCGCGCGAATTCCGGGCCGCTGTCGATGCCGGCGCCGATCTCCAGGCGCAGCAGCTCGTGCAGCAGCGTCTCGCGGTTGCGCGCCAGCAGGCCCGCATGGGCGCTGCTCGTTGCCGGGTCGCCGGCCAGCGCGCCCAGGGCAGCCTCGAAACGGGAGCGCAGCGCGGCATCCAGCGCCGCGTCCACGGCCGGCAAGGCGTTCCAGCGGCCTTCCCAATCCTGTCCTTCCGCCGGCGCAGCGCCTGCCGCGACGGCCTGCTCCAGCTCCTGCACGAGGCGCAGCTTGTCGCGCAGCTTGCCGGCTTGGGCGACGCCGGCGGCACGGCGGGCCTGGTCCAGCTGGTGCTGCACGGCGGCCACGGCCGCGTGATAGCGTTTCTCGACGCGTCCTTCATGGGCACGCGGCACCGGGCCGATCGCCTGCCATTCGGCCTGCGCCTCGCGCAGCAGCTTGCCGGCCGTGGCCGGGGTGACGTCGGCGGCCGCCGCTTCCAGGCGTGCGCTGATGGCCTCCTTGGCGGCCTCGTGGGCGCGGCGCTCGATGTCGGCCTCGTGCATGCTCTCCTTGCGGCGCTGGAACACCTCGTCGCAGACGGCGCGGAAGCGCTGCCACAATGCCTGCTCGGCCTTGCGCTCCAGTGGCAGGGCGCGCGCATGCTCTTGCCAGCGCGCCTGCAGCGCGCGCATCGCGTCCAGCGCGTGGCGGTCGTGCGGATCGATCGCGGCGGCTTCCTCGATGAGCCGTTCGCGCTCGCCCATCTCGTCCTTGCGCTGCGCTTCCAGCGGCGCCTGCAGCACGTTCAGCGCCGCGGAGAACAGGCCGTCCAGGCGTTTCTTTTCCTTGCGGTCGACGGCGCCCAGGTGGCTCCACGCCAGGCGCAGGCGCTGCACGGCGCTCGCCAGGTGCTTCCAGTCGGTGCTGCCTTCCTGCAGGCGGGCGACCTCGGCATTGGCCTCGTCGACCAGCGCCTGGCCGCGCGCCGCGTTGGCGTGGCGCTCGTCGGCCAGGTGCCGGAAGTGGGCTGCGGCCGGCGCATAGGCGGCCGTGCAGGCGGCGTCGAAACGCTCCCACAGGCTCTTGGGCGCGGCGCCGGACAGGCTGTCGAGGGCCTTCCAGCGGTCGCGCATGCTGCCGACCTTCTTGGCCAGCTCGCTCATCGCCAGGTTCTGGGTGGTCAGTGCCTCGACGCTCTTGATGAGTTCCTCGCGCGAGACATTGCCGCCCCAGCGCGCCCAGTCGGACAGGCGCTTCAGTTCGGCGCGCACGTGGGCCAGGCGGTCGGATTGCGCCGGCGTCAGGCGCATGCCCTTGTCCTTCGCTTCTTTCAGGGTCTTGTCCAGTTCGGCGGCCGTGCCCAGCGAGCCCTGCTGCAGGGCCGCTTCCATCGCATCCATCGTGTCGATGAAGTGCTGGTCGGCGCCGCGCGGCCTGGCGCGCTCCTGACCCGCCGTGTTCGCGTTCGCGTTCGCCTGCGTCTGCGTCTGCGCTACGTCCTGGCGCGCCGGCCTGGGCTCGCGCGCTTCCTTCGGCTTGCGGCCTTCCGCTTGCGGCAGCGACGCCAGCAGCGCGTCGAAGCGGCGCTGCAGTTCGCCGCCCTGCTCATCCTGCGGCAGCGCCGGCAATGCCTTCCATTCGCGCCGCAGCGCATCCGCGTTCAATTCGGCCACCGGCTTCGCGGCCTGGGCGTCGAGGAAGGCGGCGCGCGCCGCCAGGGCGGCCTGGCCCGCTTCCAGCACCTGCAGGCTGGCCAGCAGTTTCTGGTGTTCCACGCCGAATTCGGCCACCAGGCCGCGCGGCAGCGAGGCGTGCTCGGGCGCCTGCAGCGCCTGCGCCTGTTCCTGGGCCAGCACCTCGACGCGGCCGGCCAGCTCGGCGGCAGGCAGCGTGTCGCCGGCCAGGCGGCGCAATGCGGCCAGGCGGTCGATCATGGCGCGCTGCAATTGCACCTGCGCTTCCAGGCGTGCGGCCAGCGCGGCGCGCACGGCCTCGAAATCGGCTTGCAGCTCGGGGGCGGAAATGACGGACCATTTGCGGTCCAGTTCGGCCACGTGGTTCGGCGTCAGCAAGACGTCGGCCTGCAGCGCACGGGCGTGTTCGAGCGCCGCTTCGGCGCGGCGGTGCTCGGCTTCGCGGTGGCGGTGGGCTTCCAGGCGGGACTGCATCAGCTTGGCGACGCGGCGGTCGGTGTTGCGCATCGCCGTATGGACGCGCTCGACCAGTGCCGGACTATGGACGAACTCGGCGGCAGCGAGCCGCAGTTCGGAAAATTCGCATTGCAGGATGAATTCCACCGCGGCGGCCTCGTCGCCGCCGATCCGGCTCAATTTCTCGGCCTGCAAGGCGCGCTGCGACGCATGCGCGCCGTCCGGTCCCGCGGCGGACGTCTTGGCAGGTGCGGCCGCTGTTTTGCCGGCAGGCAACCCGGCAGCCGGCGTCCCAGGCCCCTGTCCAGCCGGCTTGTCGCCGGACTTGTCTCCGGGTTTGCCGTTATTCGGCCGCTTGAATAGGAACTCGAACATGATGAAATCGCACTTCCAAAATCGCCATCATAACAAAGAACCCTGATGGCTTCGCGCCGCCGGGCCGGCGCGTGCGACCGGCCCGCTTGCCCGGGCCGCCGGCGCGATCATCAATGCATGAGCAGGGCCGACTGGCGGCGCTCCTCGCGCTGCTCGGGCCGCCGCTCTTGCGGCCCGTGCCCGGCCGCTTCCATGCCGGGCGGGTCGATGGCGGAGTGCCGCTGGCGCGGTCCCGCGCGCCGTTCCTGGGCATAGGCGTCGTGGGCCAGCATCTGGTTGGCGATGGCGAACCAGGCATCGCGCCCGACCCGGCTGCGCGCCAGCGGAAACAGTTCGTGCTCCTCGCGTTCCAGGCGATGGCGCAGGGCGGCCACGCAGCGCTCCACCGCGGCCTGGAACGGCGCGCGCGGGACGGCACGCCCGCCGCTGCCGATGCAGGCTTCGGCCGCGGCCATGGCCTCGGCCGCGTGCATGCTCAATTGCTCGAGCTCGCGCAGCAGGCCGTCGGCCGCTTCGGTACAGCGGCGCAGCGCCGGCACCAGGAACTTGTCCAGCTTGCGCCAGTGGCAGTCTTCATAGATACGGCGCAGCGCACCGCATAATTGCGCGGCCCGGCCGGCGGCCAGGGTGGCGAAATCGCCGGGCAAGGCGTACAGATCGTCCAGCAGCGATTGCAGTGCGCTACGTGCCGTCGTTTGCTCGACGGACAGGGCAACGAGGGTATAAGTCGACGTCAGCATTCGGTCTCCACGAGTCGTTTCGCCAAATCGGATGCCGGCCGCGAGCCATGCGGCACGGAAACCTGGATGGGAAGGTTGATGGCCAGGCCTGAGGGAATATGGTGTTGTCGTCGGCCTGAAAGGTTTTAGTGTAAGGAGGCGCGCGGGGCATCCTTTGATCTATAACAAACCGTAACGGATGGCCAAGGAAGGGGATCGGCATGCTAATCTGGGCCGGTTTTGCATTCCCCGCCCTGCCCCGCTGCCCCCGATGAAACGCTTGCCTGTCGCCGTCTTCCCGTTCCTACTATCCGTGCTGCTGGCCGCCTGCCATCCACGCCACGGCGCCAGCCCGGCCGACGGCTATGCCGGCTATGCGGAGGCGGATGCGGTGCCCTTCGCCAGCGTGGAGGCGGGCCGCGTCGAGCGCGTCTATGTCCGGCGCGGCGAGCGCGCGGCCGCCGGTGCGCCCCTGTTCGCGCTCTCCGGCCAGGAAGTGCGCACGGCGCCGGACGACGTCGAGGTGGCCGACGTGATGGTGCGCGAGGGCGACATGGTGGCGGTCTCCCAACCCGTGCTGACCCTGCTCGCCCAGCGCCAGCTGCGCGCCCGCTTCTACGTGCCGCGCGAACGCCTGCAGGGGCTGGCACCGGGACGCGCCGTCGTGCTGTCCTGCGACGGCTGCGGCGACGGCCTGCCGGCCCGGATCAGCTTCGTCGCGCACCAGAGCGAGCCGGACCGGCCGGGCCCCGTGTTCCTGGTCGAGGCGCGGCCGGATGCGTCGTCGTCGGGATTGCGGGCCGGGCAACCTGTGATGGTAAGGCTGGCCGGCGCCGCGACAGACTAGGTCCGCAACGGCGCGATGTCCCGCCCGGGCCGCGCCAGTTCATGAAAGATGTCGTCCAGGTAGATGACGATCTCGTCCTCGGCAAGGTGCCCGGGAATCACCAGTTCATCCATCCGGACACGCTTGCCGGACTCCAGGCGATGGATCGTCCAGGCATCGTGCTCGCGCCGGACCTCGACCTGGAAGCGGCCGTAGATGTCGAATCTCATGACCGGGCCGCCTCCTCTACCGTCGCGGCATCGAACCAGGCCCGCAGCGGCTCCGCCACCCCGTCCGGCGCCGCATGCGCCAGCGTCACCTGCGCGCACCCGTGCCAGCGCGCGCACCGCAGGATCGCGGCGGCCAGGTCGCGCAGCAGGCGCTCGCTGCGGCGCACGCCGGGCTCCAGCACCAGCGACTTCACTTCGAACACGCCGGCCTTGCGGTGCGCCTTGGCGTCGATGCGGCCGACCAGGGCGCCCTTGCGCAGCAGGGGCAGGCAGAAGTAGCCGTAACGGCGCTTGTCGGCCGGCGTATAGCATTCCAGGCGGTAGTCGAAGCCGAACAGCTCCTGGGCGCGGCGGCGGTCCCAGACGACGGGGTCGAACGGCGACAGCACGGTGGTCAGGGTCGGCGCCAGCCGGTCCTGCGCGGCCTGCTCCAGCAGCGCCGCGTGGTCCGGATGGACGAATACGGGTTCCTTCCAGCCGTCGATGCGGGCGCGCAGCAGCAGCCCTTCGTCGGCCAGCGCACCGAGGCCGACGTGCGGCGGCCGCGTGCGGTGGTAGTCGGGGACCCAGGCCGCCTTGGCCACGCCCAGCGCCTTGACGGCGCGCAGGGCGAAGCTGCGCCGGGTGTCCGCCATCGACGGCATGGCCGCGTCGTCCCAGCCGGGCAGCACGCGCTCGGCCAGGTCGTAGATGCGGTGGAAGTTGTGGCGCCGCGCGATCATCAGGACGCCGGCCGTGAACAGCACCTCCAGCGCGCGCTTCTCCGGCTTCCATTGCCACCAGCCTCCCGCCTGCCCGTCGCTGCGCTCGAAGTCGGCCGAACGCGCCGGGCCGTGCTCGCGGATGTGTTCCAGCACGCGCTCGACCTGGTCCGGATGCTCGCGCATCCAGGCGCCGGCGAACTTCCAGCCGAGCGAGCCGGGATCGATCATGCGGTGGCGGTACAGGCCATAGTCCTCGATGGGGATGAAGCAGGCTTCGTGGGCCCAGTACTCGAACAGCCTGCCCTCGGCCAGCAGCGCGTCCAGCCAGCACGGGTCGTAGTCGCCCAGGCGGCTCCACAGTACCAGGTAGGGGCTACGCGCAACGACGCTGATGGTATCGATCTGCAGCACGCCCATGCGCCGGATCGCGGCCAGCACGTCGTCCTTGGTGGCGCGGGCGCGGCGCGACTGCAGCATGCCTTGCGCGGCCAGGTGCAGCGCACGGGCCGCGCCGGGGGATAGGATGGGTTCGCTCATTCAGGCATTCCAAGAACTTTTACAGGCCGGCACGCTCTAGCCTATACTAACACCCCCTTCCGTTGCATCCAATCAACTCCCATGCGGCTGCTGCACACCTCCGACTGGCACCTCGGCCAGACCCTGCACAATTTCGACCGGACCTACGAACACCAGCGCTTCCTCGACTGGCTGCTCGACACCCTCGTGGAACAGGAGATCGACGCCCTGCTGATCGCGGGCGACGTGTTCGACAACGCGAATCCGTCGGCGGCGTCGCAGCGCCAGCTGTACCGCTTCCTGCAGCAGGCGCGCGCGCGTTCGCCGCGACTCGACATCGTCGTCATCGCCGGCAACCACGATTCCGCCGGCCGCCTGGAAGCGCCGGGGCCGTTGCTGGAAGCGCACGGCACGCGCGTGGTCGGCAACGTCGTGCGCGGGCCGGACGGCGAGATCGACCTGGAACGGCTGCTGGTGCCGCTGACGGACAAGGACGGTAGCGTGCGTGCCTGGTGCGTGGCCGTGCCCTTCCTGCGCCCGGGCGACGTGCCGCGCATCGTGCGCGAAGCGGCCGACGATGCCGCAGAAGGCCAGGACGACGCCCAGGCCGACGCCTTCGACGCCTACCTGGCCGGCATCGCCCTGCTCTACCGGCAGGCGCACGCGCTGGCCAAGGAGCGCGCCGTCGACGGCGAAGCGATCGTGGCGATGGGCCACTGCCACATGGTGGGCGGCGACGCGTCGCCGGATTCCGAGCGCCGCATCGTCATCGGCGGTACCGAGGCGCTGCCGGCGTCGATGTTCGATGCCGACACGGCGTATGCCGCGCTGGGCCACCTGCACCTCGCGCAGCGGGTCGGCAGGCAGGAACACCTGCGCTATTCCGGAAGCCCGCTGCCGCTGTCGTTTTCCGAGGTCGGCTACCGCCACCAGGTGCTGCGCATCGACCTGGACGGCGCCAGGGCCGGCGCGATCGAACCGCTGTTCGTGCCGCGCGCCGTCGAGCTGCTGCGCGTGCCGGCCAAGCCGGCGCCGTTGAAGGAAGTCATCGCCGAGCTGGTGGGATTGGACCTGCCGGACGCCCCGCCGCACGCCTGGCCCTACCTCGAAGTGCGGGTGCTGCTGGACGGTCCCGAACCGGGCCTGCGCGCCCAGGTCGAGGCGGCACTGGAAGGCAAGCCCGTGCGCCTGGCGAAGATCGAGCCGACCCGGCGCGTCGTCACCAGCGCCGGCATCGAACCGGCGCTGAGCCTGGACCAGCTGGCGCAGCTGCAGCCGGACGACATCTTCCGCCGCCTGTGGCAGCAACGCTTCGGCGAGGATGCGCCGGACGAGCAGCTGGCCGCGTTCGCGGAACTGCTGCTCCCGCAAGACGACAAAGCCCCCGGCAAGGAGTCCGCATGAAGATCCTGCGCATCGGCGGCAAGAACCTGGCGTCGCTGGCCGGCGACTTCGAGGTCGACTTCGAGGCGGAACCGCTGGCCTCGAGCGGCCTGTTCGCCATCAGCGGGCCGACCGGCGCCGGCAAGAGCACCCTGCTCGACGCCTTGTGCCTGGCGCTGTACGACGCCACCCCGCGCCTGATCAAGGGGCCGCGCGTGGGCAACTACCTGCCCGACGTCGGCGAGGAGACGCTGTCCGTGGCCGACCGCCGCACGCTGCTGCGCCGCGGCAGCGCGGACGCGTTCGCGGAGGTGGACTTCATCGGCAACGACGGCCAGCGCTACCGCGCGCGCTGGAGCGTGCGGCGCTCGCGCAACCGCGCGTCCGGCGCGCTGCAGCCGTCCACCATGAGCCTGCACACGCTGCCCGCCCTGCTGGCACTGGGCGGCACCAAGACCGAGGTGCTGGGCGAGATCGAGCGCCGCATCGGCCTGTCGTTCGAACAGTTCACCCGTTCCGTGCTGCTGGCGCAGAACGAATTCTCGGCCTTCCTCCGCACCGACGAGAACGAGCGCGGCGAGCTGCTCGAGACGCTGACCGGCAGCGCCGTCTACAGCGACATCTCGCGCCGCGCGTTCGAGCGCTGGCGCCAGGAGCAGGAAGCGCTGCGCCGCCTGACGTCGCGCCTGCACGACCAGGCCCCGCTGGCCCCCGGCGAGCGCAGCCAGCTGGACGACGACCATGGCGCGGCCCAGGCGCAGCTGCGGGAGGTCGACGCGCGCCGCGACGCGCTGGAGCGCCAGCTGCGCTGGCACCACGAACTGGAACGCCTGCGCGCCGGCGAAGCCCAGGCCGACGGCCAGCTCGCGGCCGCCCACGCCCAGGTCGACGCGGCAGCCGACCGGCGCCGCCGCCTGGCGACGCTGGATGCCGTGCAGCCGGCGCGCGCCCTCGTCGGCGACCTGACGCGCCTGGCCACCGAGCAGCGCCAGGCGCAGTCGGTGCTCGCCTCCGGCGAACACGAGCTGGCGCGTGCCCTCGAAGCCCAGCAGGCGGCCGCGCGCGGCCTGATGAACGCCGAGCGCAAGCTGGAAGCGGCCGAGGATGCGCAGATCGCCGCCAAGCCGCTGCTGGACGAGGCCAAGGCGCTCGATGCCGCCTTGCACGCACTGGCCCCGGCGCACGGCACGGCGCGCCAGTCGCTGGCCGCCGCCCAGGCGGACGGCGCACAGGCGCAGGCCGTGCTGCAGGCCAAGACGGCCGAGCTGGATGCCAGCCGGCGCACGCTGCAGGAAACGGGCGACTGGCTCGCCGCGCAAGGCCGCCTGCAGGTGCTGGCGGCGCAATGGGCGCGCTGGGACCAGCGCCTGCAGCACGCCGGCCAGGCCGCGCGCCAGGATGCGCAGGCGGCAGCGGCGCTGGCGGATGCGCAGGCCGGCGCCGAGCAGGCCGCGGTTGCGGCCCAGCGCACGGCCACCGCCTTGTCCGCGTCGATCGAGCTGCTCGACCTGCGCGACGGGGCACGGCGCGAGACGGCCCAAGTGCTGGAAGGCTTCGACGGCGACGCGCTGCTGGCCGAACGGCGCGCGCTGGAAACACGGCGCGAGCAACTGTCTTCGCTCGACAAGACCTGGCAGGCGCTGGCGTCCAGCCGGGCACGCCTGGAAGAACTGGACGCGCAGGCCGCCCGGCACGACAAGCTGCGCGGCGACGCGGCCCAGGGCCTGGAAGCGGCACGCAGCGCCGGCATCGCCCTCGATGCGACCGTGGCCCAGGCAGAGCGCATGCTCAAGAATGCGGAACTGGCGTGCGCGGACGGCGTCGAGAAGCTGCGCGCACGGCTCGTCGACGGCGAGCCCTGCCCCGTGTGCGGCGGCGAGGACCATCCGTACCGCCACCAGGACGACCGCCTGCACGCCGTGCTGGAAGACCTGGCCGCGGAACTGGCCGGCCAGCGCCGCGCCCAGCGCGACAACCTGAACCTGCAGGCCGACCAGCGCGCCGCCTTCGACGCGGCGGGCGAACGCCTGGCCGCGCTGGCGCGCGAACGCGCCCAGCTGGCGACGCTGCTGGCCGAGCTGGACGCCGAGTGGGCCGAGAGCCCGCTGACGGCCCAGGCGCCCGAGGGCGACGCACGCGCCGGCTGGTTCGCGGCGCAGCTGGACGCGCTGCGCGCCGACCTGGAAGCGCTCGACGGCCGCGACGGCGCCCTGCGCCGTGCCGTGCTGGCGCGCGATGCCGCCCAGCAGGCCTGGGATGCCACCAACCGCGAACACGCACGCCTGCTCGATGCCGCCCAGGCCGCGCAGGGACAGTTGGCGAAAATGGATGCCGACATCGCCGCGCTGGCCGCCCGCCGCGACGCCGCCGCGGCGGCGCTGGCCGACGTGCTGGCCGAACTGGACCCGGTACTGTCCGAGGCCATCGGCGACGGCTGGCAGCTGCAGTGGCAGCGCGACCCGGCCGGCTGGCGCACGGCGCGCGCCGAGGAAGCGCGCGCCTATGCCGACCGGGCCGAACGCCAGGCGCGCCTGGCCGGCGCCATCGGCACGCTGGAAGCGGAACATGCGGCGCTGGCGCACCGCTTCGATGCCGGCGCGCGCCGCCTGCAGGAAGCGCGGGCGGAATTCGACCGCGTCGATGCCGACCTCGCGGCGCGCCGCACGCAGCGCGCCGCGCTGTTCGAGGGCCGTGCCGTCGGCGCCGTCGAGGAAGCGCTGGCCGCCGCCGTGCAAGCCGCCCGCGAAGGCGTGAACGCCTGCCAGGCCGCGAGCCTCAACGCGGCCCAGCAGGAAGCGCGCGTGCGCGCCGCCCAGGCCCAGGCCACGAGCCGCATCGCCGACCTGCAGGGCGAGCTGGCCGACGCCGGAGAGCGCCTGGCGGCCTGGATCCAGGACTTTGCCGACGGCGGCCCGGACCTGGAGCCGGTCGAGAACGAAACCCAGCTCGCGGCCCTGCTGCAGGTGGGCGCCGCCTGGATCGCCCAGGAACGCGCGGCCCTGCTGGAACTGGATGCGGCCGCGCGCCAGGCCGGCGCCGTGCTCGCAGAACGGCGCGCCCAGCGCCTGCAGCACCAGGAAGGCGCGCCGCCGGATGCAGCGGTACAGGACGCGGCCGCCGTCGCCGAGCTGCTGCGCACCGTACAGGCCGAGCGCGGCGCCGTGCACGAGACGGCGGCGGCGCTGGCCGTGCGCATCCGCGAAGACGACGGCCGGCGCGAACGGGCCAGCGCGATGATGGCGGGGATCGAACAGCAGCGCGCCGTCGAGGACCGCTGGGCCAAGCTGGCGGAGCTGATCGGTTCCGCCGACGGCAAGAAGTTCCGCAACTACGCCCAGCAGTTCACGCTGGACGTCCTGCTCGGCTATGCGAATGCCCACCTGGCCCAGCTGGCGCGGCGCTACCGGCTGGAGCGCGTCGTCAGCCAGGCCGGCCCCTCGCTCGCGCTGATGGTGCGCGACCAGGACATGGGCGGCGAGGTGCGCTCCGTGAATTCGCTGTCCGGCGGCGAAAGCTTCCTCGTGTCGCTGGCGCTGGCGCTGGGCCTGGCCTCGCTGTCGTCGAACCGGGTGAAGGTCGAGTCGCTGTTCATCGACGAGGGCTTCGGCAGCCTCGATAGCGACACGCTGGGCGTGGCGATGGATGCGCTGGACGCGCTGCAGTCGCTGGGCCGCAAGGTCGGCGTGATCTCGCACGTGCAGGAGATGACGGAGCGGATCGCGACGAAGGTGCTGGTGCGGCCGTCGGGAGGGGGCAGCAGCGCGATCAGCGTGCAATGAGAGTGCTACAATTAGCGCCTCCCACCGTCGCCCCTGCGCAGGCAGGGGCCCAATTTCTCAAGCGCAGCCGTAACGCACACGGAACTTGGGTCCCTGCCTTCGCAGGGACGACGTTCTGACTTTTTCTCTTGATTACCATGTCCAAACCCGCCCGTATCCTGACCTTCAAGTGCGCCAAGTGCACCAAGCCGGTCAAGGTCTTCCTGCAGCAAACCTCGGCCTGCTCGCACATCACGCCCTACCAGGGCATCTGCGACTGCGGCGAGATCAAGCGCCACGCCATCGGCAATGCCGAGGCGGTGAAGTCTTTCGTCGAATCGAACGAACTGCACTGGCACCACCACCATTGATCGCCTTGAATAACACTCCCGACGGCGCGGCGCGCATCCACTGGACGGAAAACGGCGAGGAACGCTCGGCGCGCTGGCGCTCGGAAAGCGGCTGGCCGGCGCCGAAGAAGGTCGTGCTGGCCGACGACACGATGAACGCCGATGCCGCCTACCGCCTCGCACTCGACGGCACCGCCCTGCTGTGGCGCGGCGACTTCCAGAATGCGCGCCAGTTGCTGCAGGCGCTGGTGCGCCGCGTCGACGGCAAGAGCGACCGCAACAAGCGGGCGTCGAAGGCCAAGGCCGCCAAGGCGCCGCCCACGCCCACCGAACTGTTCCACCGCCACCGCCTCGCGCAGCTGCAGCGTGCCCGCACGCTCGCGATGCTCCTGATCCCGTTCGAGGCCGACCATGCCGTTCCGCTGCGGCGCGCGCCGGACGTGCACGAAGCCTGCCTGGAAGCCTACGGCCCGGCCGCCGAACCGTACGTCGCCTCGCTGCGCGAACTGCTGGGCGTGATCGGTGCCCACGAATGGCGTCGCAAGGGCGTGTTCATCCCCGCGCTGGACGAGCGCATCCACCCCTGGTACGGCGTGTTCTCGCCCGTGCGCGGCGAATACGTCGAACTGGTCGCGCAGGTGCCGCTGCCGCCGGGTGCCACGACGGCGTTCGATATCGGTACCGGCACCGGCGTGCTGTCGGCCGTGCTCGCGCGCCGCGGCCTGCAGGGCGTGCTGGCCACCGACATGGACGAGCGCGCGCTCGGCTGTGCCCGCGCCAATATCGAGCGCCTGGGACTAGCCTCCCAAGTCGAGCTGGTGAAGGCCGACCTGTTCCCGCAGGGCCGCGCCGACCTCGTCGTCTGCAATCCGCCCTGGCTGCCGGGCAAACCCAGCTCGGCGATCGAATACGCCGTCTACGATCCGGACAGCCGCATGCTCAAGGGTTTCCTGGCCGGCTTGAAGGACCACCTGCTGGACGGCGGCGAAGGCTGGCTGATCGTGTCCGACCTGGCCGAACACCTGGGCCTGCGCTCGCGCGAACAATTGCTGGGATGGATAGCGGATGCGGGCCTCGCCGTTACCGGCCGCCACGACATCCGTCCGACGCACCCGAAGGCCAGCGACCCGGACGATCCGCTCGCCCAGGCACGCACGCGCGAAGTGACATCGCTGTGGCGTTTGAAAGCGAAATAGCTCATCGGCAATCCCGGTTTGCGCTTTGGCGGCGTCTAGGATACAATGACGCTCTCAGACGCGGGGTGGAGCAGTCTGGCAGCTCGTCGGGCTCATAACCCGAAGGTCACAGGTTCAAATCCTGTCCCCGCAACCAAATACTTACAGAAGCCCGACTCTCGCAGCCGGGCTTTTGTTTTCTGGGCCCGGCTTTCGTGGCTTCAGCATTCAGTGTTACCGCGCATGAGAGACAAGAAAGACAACGCGACATTCGACTTGCCGGGCTTCGAGCCTGCCGCACCGACCGATGCCGTTGTCCCCGCTCCCGTGCAGGAGGCGCCCAAGCGCGGACCGCGTCCGCGCCGCGCGGCCCTGAAGCAGGAGCAGCTGGTCCTGCTGGAAGAAACGGATGCGTCCGGCCTGCCGGTCTGGAAGCGCGATCCCAACCTCGACCTGACCGGCTTGCCGGTCTGGCAGCCGGATTGAACGGCGGGCCCGGCCCGCCATACAATACACATTACCCTCGTCGCGCTGTCTCGAAGACGGCGTTTTTTTCGTGCCGCGCCAATGCGGCTTTGCCGTCACCGACCATGTCCGATACCTCGTTCGCCAGCCTGATGCTGGCCGCCCCTTTCCTCGCCAACCTCGACCAGCTGGGCTACAAGCAGATGACGCCCGTGCAGGCGGCCACGCTGCCGCTGGCCCTGCAGGGCCGCGACCTGATCGCCCAGGCCAAGACCGGCAGCGGCAAGACCGCCGCGTTCGGCATCGGCATGCTGCTGCGCCTGAACCCGGCGTTGTTCGACATCCAGGGCATGGTGCTGTGCCCCACCCGCGAGCTCGCGGACCAGGTCGCGGGCGAACTGCGCCGCCTGGCGCGCGGCATCGGCAACGTCAAGATCGTCACGCTGACGGGCGGCACCTCGATGCGCCCGCAGATCGCCAGCCTGGAATTCGGCGCGCATATCGTCGTCGGCACGCCGGGCCGCATCCGCGACCACCTGCAGCGCAAGACGCTCGACCTGGCACGCCTGCGCACGCTGGTGCTGGACGAGGCCGACCGCATGACCGACATGGGGTTCTACGACGAGATCGCCGCCATCGTGCGCGAATGCCCGAAGCACCGCCAGACGCTGCTGTTCTCGGCAACCTACCCGGACGACATCCGCCAGGCGACCGAGCAATTCCTGGCCGATCCGGAAGAAGTCGCCGTCGAGACCCAGCACACGCCAAACCAGATCGACCAGAGCTTCGTCGAGATCGGCTTCGACGGCCGCGAGGACGCCGTCGCGCGCGTGCTGCGCCACTACGAGCCGGAATCGGCGATCGCCTTCTGCAATACCAAGGCGCGCTGCCGCGAGCTGGCCGAGGCGCTGCGCGCGCAGGGCTTCACGGCGCGCGCGCTGTACGGCGAAATGGAACAGCGCGACCGCGACGAGACCCTGGTGCTGTTCGCCAACCGCAGCTGCACCGTGCTGGTCGCGACCGACGTGGCCGCGCGCGGCATCGACGTCGCCGGCCTGGCGCTGGTGATCAACGTCGACGTGTCGAAGGATCCGGAAGTGCACGTGCACCGTGTCGGCCGCACGGGCCGCGCCGGCGAGACCGGCCTCGCGGTGACGCTGGCCGCGCCCAACGAAAAGCGCTTCGTGCGCCTGATCGAGGAGATGCAGGGCATCGAGGCCGACTGGTGCACGCTTGCCGACCTCGACGACGGCGACGGCGCGGCCGATCCCGCGCCGATGATGACGCTGTGCATCGCCGGCGGCAAGAAGGACAAGCTGCGCCCCGGCGACCTGCTGGGCGCCCTGACGGGCGACGCCGGCCTCGTGAAGGAACAGGTCGGCAAGATCAATATCTTCGAATTCGTCAGCTACGTGGCGCTGGACCGCCGCATCGCCCAGGACGCCTTCGACCGCCTGAACAACGGCAATCCGCTGGGCGTCGACTTCGGCACGATCAAGGGGCGCAACTTCAAGATGCGCTTCATCGAAACCTGAGTTTGTAACAGCCGCGCACGGTTGAGTTCGCGGCACACGCCGATCCGGTAAATCTGGCATCATTTTGACAAGGATTAACAAAATGACCAGCCCATCCACCATCGGAACCGACCACCAGCACATCGAAGGCCGCACGGTCCGGGACATCGTCGAGTACAGTCCCGGCCAGGTCAACGAAGTGTGGTGTCGCAAGATCTTCCGCCAGGTACTGCAGTCGCTCGAACTGCAGTACGCGATGCGCATGCCGCACCGCCCGATCACCCCCGACACCATCGTCTTCCACGACAACGGCGAACCGCTGCTGATTCCCACCGAGGGTGCTCCCCTCGACGGCAGCGTCGCCGACGACCTGGCGGCGCTGGCGCGCGTGGTCCACTATGCCGTCACGCACGAGCTTGCTCCGATGGGCCCGCTGGCCGGACGCGCCGACCTGGGCGGCTACAGCGAGTCGCTGAAGGCGGCCGTCGACCGCTGCATGGCGCCGGATCCGGCTGCGCGTCCGCAGACGATCGAGGCGCTGCGTGCTCTGCTGGGCATCGTGCCGCTGGGACCGGCGGTGAAGGCGATGCCGGCGGAAGTGCTTGCCGAGCCGGTTTCTACCGAGCAGGTTTCGGCCGAGCCTGTTTTCGCCGAGTCCGTTCCCGTCGAGCCGCCGTCGGCACCCGCTCCCGTCACACCGGCCGCCGTGCCGCAGAAGGACGCGCCGCCGGCCGCCCGCGCCGACCGGCCGGTCGCCACGGCGGCGGCATCCTCTCCCCTGCCCGGCATCTCCTCGTCCCAGCCCGATCCCGCGCTGGCCGCGATGATCGCGCCGGGCCGTCCGCGCCTGGGCGCCGGCTTGAGCCGCTGGCAGCGCTGGGCCATCGCGGCCGGCGGCGGCGCCGTGCTCGTCGCCCTGGCCCTGGCGCTGATTGCCGAGCTGCGCGACTCCGGCTCGTTCGACCGCGTCGTGCTGACGCTGCCGCAGACGGGCGACGGCGCCGCCGCCACGCCGCACCCGGCGGCCGC
>CAUSCY010000059.1:0-34598 GCA_963529995.1 uncultured Massilia sp.
CATGACTCCATTCTCTCAAACAATGGAGCCTCTACAAAATCCGGGGCGGTTCAGTTCGCATTATTTGATCATGAGTCGCTGCGCCTTCCTGGGGTGCATGATCGCGCACTGAGGTTGTTTAGAGACTCTGTAGTACGCCCGTCTATACAGTCGATCACTCGAGAAATTGAGAAGAACAATCAAAGCGAGGACCCCTCTTCAGTTTTCTTGGCGCCCGATCTCGAAGAACTCTTTCAGGCCACCATCAAAGGGTATGTGCTTACAGTGCACTCAATGTGGGAGAGAGGATTTCGCAGTTTGTTGATTAATTTGGAACAGGGCTTGAACAGGGAGGAAGATATTACTCCGCTCTACAAAGCACACTGGTCCAGCAGTAAATTTGGTCTTCAAAGTCATTTTCAGCGACTCACTGCTATCCCGATGGAGGCATTCGATTCATACCAAGATCTGGATCTGTTGCAAAATCTTGGTAACGCAATTCGTCACGGCGATGGTGATTCTTCGGAGCGGCTCTACAAACTAGCGCCATCGTTGTGGCCAGTCCCATTTGCAAGTGAGTCATCACTGTTTCCGACGCCCCTGGCGCCTAAATCTTCCAGACCAACATCCAAAGCACCTCCATTCAGCACTGTGACCCTTAATGAAGATATACTGGAACAACTGATCGAATCTGTTGAGGGCTTCTGGCAAGACATAGAGTACTTAAGATGTAACTCGTTCCGAAACAAACATGTTTCGGTTGCCCGCCATTTGGTTTCATTAAGCGAAGAGCGATATCGCCGACGAAACATGAGAATTTGGCATTGGTGAAGAAGCCTGGGACGCTAGTCCATCTCGAAGGTTAGTCGTGATCGTATAGAGAAAAGTTCGAGTCGAACCACAAGACATAGAAGACGTCTCGTACACGGTAGCCAACCATTGGACGTAAGCCGTTGAAGCGGAACGCGAGGAAATGGTCAAACTCATCACTGATGAAGCGCGGGATAGGCGCACGGATACTAGTTTTGGCGATCTTCTCGAAGCCGAGCCCGTGCCGACCTGCTTGGTTGATGTCTTTCCAGGCAAGTGAGCGCCTACGATAAATTGCCTCACCGAAAGCGGCTTTATGATCGACACTGAGTTCGGAGAAGCAAAATTCTCCCGCTTGAATCCGCTCAAGCGAAAACATCGGCGGATTGTTTTCGTAGTCGACTGGAGCTACGGCTGCGATCTTTTGCCCACGGTCAGGCTTGACATCTTTAATCCGTCGAGGCTTAGCCATGATCAGTTAATGCGAGTTTTGAAGTACCTCTGCAGAGCCTCATGGGGGATCACGCCGCCCTCATCCTCGTACTCTAACCAAGGAGCCTCTTCGTGAGTCATATCGCGTAGCTTCCAAGCACTGAACTGACCAAACACACTAAAAACTTCTTCAAGAAGTTCAGCCTGATCTTCGGTCAGTGCATCACCAGGTACCTCAGGAGCGACATCGATTGGTGAGCTCCCATAGCGCTTGTACTCACGATAGATCGGTGGGCAAACTGGTCCGTGAGTCCAAGCTTCAATCTGCTCTTCGAACAACGGTGTACCGTATAGCGCAAGGTGGAAGCCTTGCGAGTAATAAAGCAACTTCTGCAACTTGAGGTTCGACAACCCAATGTCATCTTCCTTCATTGCACGCGTAATCAGATACGCTGCAACGTGGCTGGCGGCCGCCATGGAACTCTCCCGTAAATTAATTTTTACTTCATACGCACTATCTCATGGCCGCCAATGCAACGCAACCAAAGGCCCGCAGGTGTGGGTAAATGTGGGGGTAGGAAGAAATTGAAAAGCCCCTTTGGAGGGGCTTTAGGTATCATGGCGGAGAGAGGGGGATTCGAACCCCCGATAGGCTATGAACCTATACACGCTTTCCAGGCGTGCGACTTAAACCACTCATCCATCTCTCCTGATGGGTTTTCGCATCTCTGCGAAGCCGCCTATTATAGCAACTATTCCCGGCAGTACAAGGGTGTTCCGTGGTCATGTCGTGCACGAGTGCGCAACCTGACCTTGGGTCCCTGCCTTCGCAGGGACGACGGGGTGTTGTTTGCGGTACCACAGCCCCTGGATTAGATGGCCCACAGTAGTGCAATAATGGTATTGTTGCTCAGATAAAACTTTCTCACATCCGAGCTAATGCCCCGCCGTGAAACGCCAATCCCTCTACGCCATCATCTTCGCCGTCGCCGCAGCCGGTGCCGCCAGCGGTACCTATCTCGTCACCCGCAAGTCCGACACGCCGCCCGCACCGCAGCAGCCAGCCAATAGCACCGCGCAGTCGCTGCAGACCAGCGTCATCGCGTCCGACATGCGCCAGATGCTCGACGCCTACCGCAAGATGATCGTGCTGACGCTGGACGAAGATGCCCTGTCCGCCGAGGCGCGGGCGGAGGCGAACCGCGTCGGCCAGCAGCTGTTCCACGAGAACCAGGAGCGCATCGCCAAGGTGGATGACGCCTTCGGCCGGCTGCTTGCGTCGAACGATGCGCGCCGCTTCGACCAGGTCGGCGGCCTGCTCGACTACGTGGAATCGGGCGAAGGCCTGTACGATGCCGACCGTCTGGCCTTCCGCGAGACGATGCAGTCGTTGCTCGACCGCGTCGCCCAGGATTCGGCACTACCCGCGATCAAGCTGCACAAGCGGATCTCGGAAGACCTCGATGCGCTGGCCGAAGTCGAGCGCATGTACGAGAAGGAGATCCGCGCGGTATTCGGTCGCTACGAATCGCGCTCCATCGCCCTGAAGCGCGAGAAGTGGGACAGCTACGTCGCCTACCTGAAGACGCTGTACCAGCGCGACCGCATCCTCAAGGATTACGGCATCGTGCTGCCCTACCCCGCCAAGCCCGATCCCGCCCAACCGGCCGAGCCGGCCGAGCCGGCAGCGCCCGCAAAAGCGCGCGAGGAAGCGGAGATCTTCGGCAAGGCGCTGGCGAAGAAGACCATCGTGCTGACCTTCGACGACGGTCCGCACCGCCGCTACAGCGAGGAAATCGCCGCCATCCTCAAGCAGTACGATGCGCCGGCCGTGTTCTTCAGCGTCGGCAGGAACCTCGGCACGCTCGATGCGAACGGCGCCGCCAGGCTCAATGCCGGCGCGGCCGTCAGCCGCAAGCTGAAAGCCCAGGGCTATGTGCTCGCCAACCACAGCTTCTCGCATGCGCAATTGTCGAAGCAGACCGGCGCCGGGCTGCGTTCGGAAATCCTCGATACGGATACCTTGTTGAAAGCCGTCGATCCGCAGCGCTCCGAATTGTTCCGCTTTCCCTACGGCGCGCGCAACAAGGAAGGTCTGCAACTGCTGGAGAACGCGCACCTGAAGTCGGTGATGTGGAATATCGATTCGCTCGACTGGGCCGACCCGGTGCCCTCCTCCATCGCCGACCGCGTGCTGCGCGCGGTGGAGAAGGAGGGGCGCGGCATCATCCTGTTCCACGACATCCACGAGCGCACCGTCAAGGCGCTGCCCGCGATCCTGGAGCGCCTGGCGGCCGAGGGCTACCAGTTCGCCGGCTGGGACGGCGCGACCTTCAAGGCCAGCGCCAGCGCCGCGCCGGCGCCCGTCCCGCGGGCTGCCGCCACCGGGTATGCGAATTCGTGGGCGATCCTCGTCGGGGTCGACAACTATCCGAAGTGGCCGCGCCTGCAGTATGCCGTGCACGATGCCGAAGGCGTCGGCCAGCTGCTGGTGCAGAAGTTCGGCTTTGCGCCGGAGCGCGTCATCACCCTGAAGAACGAACAGGCCACGCGCACGGGCATCCTGGCCGCCTTCCACGACAAACTGGCGCATGGAGGACTGCAGCCGAACGACCGCATCTTCGTGTTCTTCGCCGGCCACGGCGCCACGCGCAAGCTCAGTTCCGGGCGCGACCTCGGCTACATCATTCCTTACGACGCCGATCCGAACCAACTGGCGACGGATGCGATTCCGATGACGGAAATCCAAAACATCGCCGAGAGCCTGCAGGCCAAGCACGCGTTCTTCGTGATGGATGCCTGCTACAGCGGCCTGGGACTCACGCGCGGCGGCGCCAACGCGTCCTTCCTGCGCGATAACGCGCGCCGCCTGGGACGCCAGATGCTGACGGCCGGCGGCGCCGACCAGCTGGTGTCGGACGGCGGCCCGAACGGCCACTCGGTGTTCACCTGGACGCTGATGCAGGGCCTGGGCGGCAAGGCCGACCTGAATGGCGACGGCTTGATTACCGCGACCGAGCTGGCGGCCTATGTGGCGCCGGCTGTGTCGAGCGTGTCGCAGCAGACGCCGGCCTTCGGCAGCCTGCCCGGCTCGGAAGGCGGCGACTTCGTGTTCGAGCTGCCGGAAGAGACGGAATTCCTGAACACGAACACGGCCCAGTTGTCGAACGATGCGATTGCGCTCAACAGCAAGCTGGATGCGAAAGCGTCCGCGCCCTCGTCCACCGTCGTCGTGAAGGATCTGCAGGGCGGCACGGCGACGATCACGGCGCCGGCCGCGGTGCCGGTCTCCGGTCGCCAGCAGGCGCAGCGCGCCAACGACCATGGGCTGCAGCTGTACAAGGAAAAGCAGTACGCGCAGGCGGAGGCGCAGTTCACCGAGGCGCTGAAATTGCGGCCGAACTTCGCGCTGGCGGCGAACAATCTGGGCTTCGTCTACTACAAGCAGGACAAGTTCTCGGAAGCGGCGCGCTGGTTCGAGAATGCGATCAGGATGGACCCGTCGCGGGCGATCGCGTACATGAACCTGGGCGATGCGTACGCGCGCGCGGGGGATGGGGCGAAGGCGAAGACGGCGTACAAGACGTATCTGGAGCTGGCGCCGAATAGTGCCGGGGCGGGGTATGCTCGGCAGCAGATGGAGAAACTGTAAGTTGGCCCGTCGTTCCCGCGCAGGCGGGAACCCATGCTGAGTTGATCGAGGACGCTCAGCATGGATTCCCGCCTGCGCGGGAATGACGTGGGTGGTCGGTCAACGGTTCAGCTTCGGTGTCGTTTACTTCACATTGGGTCCCTGCCTGCGCAGGGACGACGCCTCATCATCCAGGAGCCCACGATGGAAATGAAGAAGATCAACGCCGGCAAACTGCGCGCCATCGGCTACGACCAGCGCGAACGCACCTTGCGGGTGGAATTCGACGACGGCACCGCCATCGACTATGCCGCCGTCGGCAGCGAAACCTGGCGCAAGCTGTCGGGCTCAAGCTCGCCGTGGAGCTATTACCGCGACAATATCGAGGAAGAGTTCACCGGCACGCGCGGGCGTGCCGCGGCCGGCAGCGGGAAAGCGGCCATCGACCGGGAAGCCTTGATGAAGGCCTTCGGTGGCGGCAGCGATACCGATGGCGCATAAAAACGGAAGTGCATAAAAAAATGCCGCCCCGGTTGCCCGGCGCGGCATTAACTCTGCAATCTGTCAGGAGATTAAACTCCTAAATCGGCTTGCACTCAAGCAGATTCTTTCAGCTGGTCGAGGATGGCCGGGTTTTCCAGCGTCGACACGTCCTGGCTGATCGTTTCTCCCTTGGCCAGCACGCGCAGCAGGCGGCGCATGATCTTGCCGGAGCGCGTCTTCGGCAGGTTGTCGCCAAAGCGGATTTCCTTCGGTTTCGCGATCGGACCGATTTCCTTGCCGACCCAGTTGCGCAGCTCGGCCGCCAGCTTCTTCGCTTCCTCGCCCGTCGGGCGTGCCTGCTTGAGCACGACGAAGGCGCAGATCGCCTCGCCCGTCGTTTCGTCCGGCCTGCCGACCACGGCGGCTTCCGCCACCACCGAGTGCGCCACCAGCGCCGACTCGATTTCCATCGTGCCCATGCGGTGGCCCGAGACGTTCAGCACGTCGTCGATGCGGCCCGTGATGGTGAAGTAGCCCGTGTCCTTGTTGCGGATCGCGCCGTCGCCGGCCAGGTAGTACTTGCCGCCCAGCTCTTCCGGGTAGTAGGCGGTGCGGAAGCGGTCCGGATTGTTCCAGATCGTGCGGATCATCGACGGCCACGGACGCTTGACGACCAGGATGCCGCCCTGCCCGTTCGCCACGTCGGCGCCCGACTCGTCCACGATGGCGGCCATGATGCCCGGCAGCGGCAGCGTGCAGGAGCCCGGCACCATCGGCGTCGCGCCCGGCAGCGGCGTGATCATGTGGCCACCCGTCTCGGTCTGCCAGAAGGTGTCCACGATCGGGCAGCGCGCGCCGCCGACATTGTTGTAGTACCACATCCAGGCTTCCGGATTGATCGGCTCGCCCACGGTGCCCAGCAGGCGCAGGCTGGACAGGTCGAAGCTCTTCGGATGCACCTTCTCGTCCGCGTTCGAGGCCTTGATCAGCGAACGGATCGCCGTCGGCGCCGTGTAGAAGATGCTGACCTTGTGCTTGGCGATGGTTTCCCAGAAGCGGCCCGCGTGCGGGTAGGTCGGCACGCCTTCGAAGATGACTTGCGTGGCGCCGACGGCGGTCGGGCCGTAGGCGATATAGGTGTGACCCGTGACCCAGCCGATGTCGGCCGTGCACCAGTAGACGTCCTCCGGCTTGATGTCGAAGGTCCACTTCATCGTCAGCATCGCCCACAGCAGGTAGCCGCCGGTCGAGTGCTGGACGCCCTTCGGCGTGCCCGTCGAGCCCGAGGTGTAGAGGATGAACAGCGGATGTTCCGCATCCACCCACTCCGGCTCGCACTCGGCGCTCTGCCCTGCGACGAGGTCGTGCAGCCAGGTGTCGCGGCCTTCCTGGAAGGCGATGTTGCCGCCGGTGCGCTTGTAGACGATGACGTCCTTGATGGTCTCGCAACCGCCCATCGCCAGCGCCTCGTCGACGATGGCCTTCAGCGGCAGCGACTTACCGCCGCGCAGCTGCTCGTCGGCCGTGATGACGGCCACGGCGCCGGCGTCGACGATGCGCTCCTGCAGCGACTTGGCCGAGAAGCCGCCGAACACGACGGAGTGCGTCGCGCCGATGCGGGCGCAGGCCTGCATGGCGGCCACGCCTTCGATCGACATCGACATGTAGATGATGACGCGGTCGCCCTTCTTGATGCCGCGCGACTTGAGGCCGTTGGCGAACTTGCCGACGCGCTCGTGCAGCTCGCGGTAGGTGGCGCGCGTGACGGTGCCGTCGTCGGCTTCGAAGATGATGGCGGTCTTGTCGCCGTTGCCGTTCTCGATATTGCGGTCCAGGCAGTTGTACGACGCGTTCAGCTTGCCGTCGGCGAACCATTTATAAAAGGGCGCGTCCGACTCGTCGAGGGTCTGGGTGAACGGCTTGTTCCAGGCGATGTTCTCGCGGGCCAGGCGGGCCCAGAAACCTTCGTAGTCCTGTTCGGCTTCGGCGCACAGCTTGTTGTACGCCTCCATGCCGGAAATGGTCGCCTGGGCGGCGAATTCCGCGGACGGGTTGAATACGCGGTGTTCCTGCAGGCCCTGCAGGCTGTTCTCGTTCTCGGCCATACTAGTCTCCTTAGTAATACAGATCCCCGATCGATACGGCGGCCGGGCGCGGGCCGCAGGTCGGGATCCTGGTAGTTTTGCCACATACCTTATGCGGGCTCGCTTACTGATCGCTTACATGGAGCATGTCCATCGGCGCCGGCGGCCTCGCTTCGGTATCCCAAGGTCATTCTAGCAAGCTTTCCGGAATGCCGAAGGAAGGTGCCAGCGGAGCTCGACGGGTGTAGAATGCCGAGTTGTCTTTCCGCTGCTTCACCGGAGTCCTCTTCTCGATGTACGAACCACAATCCCCTGCCGCCACCAGGAAGCGCTCGGCGCTCGCCAATTTCATGTTCGCCAGCCGCTGGCTGCAATTGCCGCTCTACCTGGGCCTGATCCTGGCGCAGTGCGTCTACGTCTACCATTTCTGGGTCGAGCTGGTCGACCTCGTCATGGCCGCGATGGGCAGCGAGGAAGCGCTGAAGCACATCATCGCCGCCGTCGCCGTGCCGAACGCGCCGACGCCGACCAAGCTGAACGAAACGACGATCATGCTCGTCGTGCTGGGCCTGATCGACGTCGTCATGATCTCGAACCTGCTGATCATGGTGATCGTGGGCGGCTACGAGACCTTCGTGTCGCGCATGCATCTGGAAGACCACCCGGACCAGCCGGAATGGCTGTCGCACGTGAACGCGTCGGTCCTGAAGACCAAGCTGGCGATGGCGATCATCGGCATCTCTTCGATCCATTTGCTGAAGACCTTCATCAACGCCAGCGCATACGACGTCAAGACCCTTGTCGCGCAGACCGTGATCCATATCGCCTTCCTGCTGTCAGCGATGGCGATCGCGTACACCGACCGCATCATGTCGACCACCGCCGACAACGCCAAGCACCACTAAAACAACCCAAGTCCCCCTAGCGAGATCCTCATGACTGTCATCAAACAAGACGACCTGATCGAATCGGTCGCCGCCGCACTGCAGTACATCAGCTATTACCACCCGGCCGACTACATCCAGCACCTGGCGCGCGCCTACGAGGCGGAACAGAGCCCGGCGGCCAAGGATGCGATCGCGCAGATCCTGACCAACTCCAAGATGTGCGCCGAAGGCAAGCGCCCGATCTGCCAGGATACCGGCATCGTCAACGTGTTCCTGAAGGTGGGCATGGGCGTGCGCTTCGAGGGCTTCACCGGCTCCGTCACCGACGCCGTCAACGAAGGCGTGCGCCGCGCGTACAACTTCCCGGACAACAAGCTGCGCGCCTCGATCGTCGCCGACCCGCACTTCGAGCGCAAGAACACCAAGGACAACACCCCGGCCGTCGTGCACATGGAACTGGTGGAGGGCGATACCGTCGACGTGAAAGTGGCGGCGAAAGGCGGCGGCTCGGAGAACAAGACCAAGTTCGTCATGCTGAATCCGTCCGACTCGCTGGTCGACTGGGTGCTCAAGACCGTGCCGCTGATGGGCGCCGGCTGGTGCCCGCCGGGCATGCTGGGCATCGGCATCGGCGGCTCGGCCGAGAAGGCGATGCTGATGGCGAAAGAGTCGCTGATGGAAGACATCGACATGTACGAGCTGAAGCAGCGCGGCCCGCAGAATAAACTGGAAGAGCTGCGCATCGAGCTGTGCGACAAGATCAACGCGCTGGGCATCGGCGCGCAAGGCCTGGGCGGCCTGACCACCGTGCTGGACGTGAAGATCAATATGTACCCGACCCACGCGGCCAGCAAGCCGGTCGCGATGATCCCGAACTGCGCCGCCACCCGCCACGCCCACTTCGTGCTGGACGGCTCGGGCCCGGCCTACATCGAACCGCCGGCGCTGTCGACCTGGCCGGACGTGCAGTGGACCCCGGACACGCAAAAATCGAAGAGCGTGAACCTGGACACGCTGACGAAGGAAGAAGTCGCGTCCTGGCAGCCGGGCCAGACCCTGCTCCTGAACGGCAAGATGCTGACCGGCCGCGACGCCGCCCACAAGCGCATCCAGGACATGCTGGCGAAAGGCGAACAGCTGCCGGTGGACTTCACCAACCGCGTGATCTACTACGTCGGCCCGGTCGATCCGGTCGGCGACGAAGTCGTGGGCCCGGCCGGTCCGACCACCGCGACCCGTATGGACAAGTTCACCGACATGATGCTCGAGAAGACGGGCCTGATCGCGATGATCGGCAAGGCCGAGCGCGGCCCGGCAGCGATCGAATCGATCAAGAACCACAAGTCCGCGTACCTGATGGCCGTCGGCGGTTCGGCCTACCTGGTGTCGAAGGCGATCAAGTCGGCCAAGGTGCTGGGCTTCGCGGACCTGGGCATGGAAGCGATCTACGAGTTCGAAGTCAAGGACATGCCGGTGACCGTGGCCGTCGATTCGACGGGCACCTCGGTGCATACGACCGGTCCGAAGGAGTGGGCGGCCAAGATCGAGTCGCTGAAGGGTATTCCCGTCAACGCGGCATAAATCGTAGGGTGGGCACTTCGTGCCCACCTGAGCGTGAACGGATACGCAACCATGGTGGGCACGTGGTGCCCACCCTACGTCGATGAACGAATCACGACCATCCATTGACGCCCCCATCGGCGTCTTCGACTCCGGCCTCGGCGGCCTCTCCATCCTGCGCCACGTCCGCGCGCGGCTCCCCCATGAACACCTGATCTACGTGGCCGACGCCGGCTACGCGCCCTACGGCGACAAGTCCGACGAGGTGCTGGCCGCGCGTTCGCTCGCGGTGGCGCGTTTCCTCGTCGCGCGCGGCATCAAGGCGCTGGTGGTGGCCTGCAACACGGCGACCGTCGCCGCCGTGAAGGTGCTGCGCGAGCACTTCCCCGACATGCCCATCGTCGGCGTCGAACCGGGCCTGAAGCCGGCCGCCGCCGCCAGCCGCAACGGCAAGATCGGCGTGCTGGCCACGGCGAGCACGCTGGCCGGCGCCAAGTTCCTGCGCCTGCGCGACGAAGTCGGCGCGGCGACGCAGGCCGAGTTCCTGCTGCAGCCCTGCCGCGGCCTCGTCGAACGCATCGAGGCCAACGATGCCGAAGGCACCACGGCCATGCTGCGCCGCTACGTCACGCCGCTGGTCGAACAGGGCGTCGACACCCTGGTCCTGGGCTGCACCCACTATCCGCTGGTAAAGGCATCGATCGAGCAGGTGGCGCTGGAAGCCGGCGGCGTGGGCATCACCCTCGTCGACACGGGCGAAGCCGTCACGCGCCAGCTGGTGCGCCTGCTCGAGGCCGGCGGGCTGCTGCGCGCCGACGCGTCTCCCGGCAGCCTGGAAGCCTATACGAGCGCCAGCGCCACCGCCTTGTCGGCCGCGTTCAACGTCCTGGTCGGCATCGACCCGCCCGTGCACGAGGCGACCTTCGACGACGCATGAAGGATGCCCTGCCCGGCCCGGCTCCGCTCTGCACTACTGGAGAAATAGATTTGCCAGAAACGGGATCACCCTATATAATCTCGTTCTGTCTCGGCAATAACGAGACAAAAAAGCAAGTCAGTGGTGGCTGTAGCTCAGTTGGTAGAGTCCAGGATTGTGATTCCTGTTGTCGTGGGTTCGAGTCCCATCAGCCACCCCAAGAATTCCCGGAACGGGCCGCACGCTTCATCGCTGCGGCCCGTTTTGTTTTGTCCGCCCCCGGAAGCCCTTTCCATTCCGACAATGGAAATCTCCAGCCACCGTATCCCAGAAGCAACATTCGACGAGATCACCGCCGGGCGGACGCAGTATAATGCCCTGCATCAACTATCCTCCCCTCCCCGCGTCGGCAGATGAAATTACAGATCGTTTCCAATACCGTCGGCCAGGTATTCGGCAAGCTGCCGGAGATCCTGCAAGAAACCGGTGACTGGACGCTCCAGTACGGTGATCTGGGGCAGGTCGGCCAGTTCCTGCTGCACGGCTGCGATGCGGACATGGCCGTCCTGCTGCTCGATACCGACTACTTCGTCGACGTGTATGCGGACGCCGGCGCACGCGCGCGCCTGGATGAACTGGCCGGGCAGATCCGCACCTTCCGTGCATCGAACGCGACCAGGCTGCTGGTGTCGAACCTGGTGCTTCCTCAGCACGCGCTGCACTTCCACCAGGCCGATACGGACGCCGCGCGCATCGCCGTCATGGAGATCAATGCCGCGATCGCGCACCTGGCGGCCGACGTGCCTGACGTGGCGGTGCTCGACCTGTGCGGCGTCGCGCTCGAGATGGGCAGCAGCCAGTTCTACCGCACCAAGAACAAGTTCGTGTTCCAGTCGCCGTACAGCCCGGCCGCGGTGGCGCGCATCGCGCAGCTCGTCCTCGAGCGCGTGCGCCAGTACCAGCAGCCGCGCAAGAAGGTCTGCGTGCTCGACGCCGACAACACGCTGTGGGGCGGCGTGCTGGGCGAGGAGGGACCGGACGGCATCAAGATCGACCGCAACTACCCGGGCATCGTCCACGCGATCTTCCAGCGGCAGTTGCGCCAGTTGAAGGATAGCGGCGTGCTGCTGGCGCTGGTCACGAAGAACAATGCGGACGACATCGCCGAGCTGTTCGAGCGGCGCCGCATGCCCCTCGCGTTGTCCGACTTCGCCAGCGTCAAGGCGAACTGGGACCGCAAGAGCGTGTCGATCGCGCAGATCTCCGACGACCTGAACCTCGGGCTGTCGAGCTTCGTCTTCATCGACGACAGCCCGTTCGAGATCGAGGAAGTGCGCTCGACGCTGCCGGAAGTGCAGTGCGTGCAGTTCGATGCGAACAGCTTCCTGACCGGCGCAGGCGTGCTGGCCGCCATTCCCGGTCTACAGGCATTGCGCATCACGGCGGAGGACCGCGACAAGAGCGCGCAGTACCGCGCCGAGCAGTCGCGCCAGGCCGCGCGCACCGGCTTCCAGTCGCTCGAGGACTACATCGCCTCGCTCGACATCCTCGTCACTTGCGCCGTCAACGACGACAAGCACCTGGACCGCATCGCGCAGCTGGTCAACAAGACCAACCAGTTCAACCTGACCTGCGAGCGCCTGTCGGAAAGCGACGTCCAGGAGTTCATGCGGCGCGGCACCGTCTTCGACTTCCACGTCCGTGATAAATTCGGCGACATGGGCATCGTCGGCGTGCTGATCCTCGTCGAAGGGGAGATCGTGAATTTCCTGCTGAGCTGCCGCGTCCTTGGCCGCCGCGTGGAAGACAAGATCCTGGCGATGGTGGCGCGCCACCCGGCGGCCGCGCACGGCCTGCGCGCTCGCTACCGGCCCGGCTCGAAGAACATGCAGGTCGCGACGCTGTACGACCGCCTCGGCTTCGTGCCGGGCAGCGCACGCGCCGATGGCGGCAAGGACTACCGGCTCGAACGCGCCGTCGACGATCCTGCCTATATCTCGTTCGCGTATGCGGACACAAAGGAATCAAGCACATGAACATCGAACAGACCCTCGCTGACGTCGTGCAGCGCGTCGCCAAGGACGCCGGCGTCGACAATCTCGGCGCACCGCAAGCCGACACCAACCTGATGGATTATTTCGACTCGCTCGCCCTGCTGAACGTCGTAATGGCGACCGAGACGGAACTCGAGATCGGGCTGGGACGCTACGTCATGCTGGCCGACGAAACGCTGATGGATGCGGCGCGCTCGCCGTTCCTGCGTTTCGGCACGTGGTGCCGCTACGTCGCGGACGCGGCGGCGCGCGGCTGACATGGCGAAACTGAGCTTTCAGACGGCGCGCATCGCCGGCGTCGTCACCACCGTCGGCGGCATGCTGCGCACGGCGGCCGGCCTGCGCGATGAATTCGGTTTCACGGACGCGGAACTGGAGCGTCTGCAAAAGACGCTCGGGCTGCAGAGCCGCTACATCGCTGCCCCCGGCGTCACCACGAGCGACCTGTGCCTGAACAGCGCGCGCGTATTGCTGGACGGCCTGCACGTCGCGCCCGAAACGCTCGACGCCGTCATCATGGTCACGCAGACGCCGGACTTTCGCGCGCCGTCCACCGCGATCCACCTGGCGCATCGCCTCGGCTGCAGCACGGACGTCATGGCCCACGACATCGCGCTGGGCTGCAGCGGCTACGTCTACGGCCTGAACGCCGCGTTCGCGCTGGTCGCCGGCGGCCTGTCGAACGTGCTGCTGGTGGTCGGCGACGTCGCCTCGCGCTTCGCCGACAAGGACGACCGCGCCTTTGCGCCGCTGATGGGCGATGCCGGTGCGGCCACGCTCGTCACGCGCGCCAACGCCGCCGGCCACTTCGCGCTGCACAGCGACGGCGCCGGCCACCGCGCGCTCTACATCCCGGGCAGCGGCATCCGCGACGAAGCCGAGCCGCGCGGCCCGCTGGGTTCCATGTACATGAACGGCGCCGAAGTGTTCAACTTCACGATCAAGGTCGTGCCGACGATGTTCACGGAAATCTTCGCGCATGCCGGCGTGGCACCGGAAGCGATCGACTACTTCGTGCTGCACCAGCCGAACAAGTACATCCTGCACAATATCCGCAAGCGCCTCGGCCTGCCCGAGGAACGCGTTCCGGACCAGACCCAGGCCGTCTACGGCAACCAGAATTCGGCATCGATCCCCGGCACCATCAATGGTTTCCTGTCGGCGCAGCTGCACCGCAACGGCCGGAAGAAACTGCTGCTGTCCGGCTTCGGCATCGGCCTGAGCTGGGGCGCCGCCGTGCTCGACGTGGACGACCTTTATGCCCCACCCGTTATCATCGACGATAGAAAGGAATGACGATGAGCGCCCTCCTCGACGAGTTCAGCGAAGTGATCGATACCGGCGAAGCGCTGGCCATGGACACCCCGTTGGAATCCATCCCCGAGTACGACTCGATGGCCGTGCTGATGATCTTGAACTGGCTCGACGGCAAGCGTGTCGACGTCTCGCCGGCCGACTTCGAACGCTTCAAGACCGTGGGCGACATCCTCGCCCTGGTGCCGGCCTGACGTGCGCACGACCGTCGTCATCGGTGCCAGCAGCGGCGTGGGCGCCGCCATCGCGGCGCAGCGCGCGCAGGCCGGCGAACGCGTGTTCGCCGTGGCGCGCCGGCGCGAGCGCCTGGACGCGCTGGCCGCCGACAACGGGCACGTGGTGGCGCGTACCTTCGACATCGGCGACCTTGCCGGCGTCAAGGACCTGTTCGCCGGCATCGTGCGCGAGGCCGGCCCGATCCACCACGTCGTCTATTGCGCCGGCCAACAGTACATCGCACCGCTGCGCGGCGTAGACCTGGCGCGCGCCGAAGACCTGTTCCGCGTGAACGTGCTGGGCGCCATGGCCGTCCTGCAGGCCTTCGCATCGAAGCGGGTCCATGCGGACTCCGGCGCGGCCTTCGTCGCCATCTCCTCGGTGGCCGCGAACCGCCCGGAGCGCGGGATCGTTGCCTACGGCGCCAGCAAGGCCGCGCTCGACGCCATGGTGCGCGGCGCCGCGCTGGAGCTGGCACCGGTGCGCGTGAACGCGATCGCGCCGGGTTTCATGCGCACGGAAATGACGGGTGCCCAGGCCCATGTCTACACGGAGGAATTCGTCGCCGAACTGGAGCGGCGCAGCCCGCTGGGCCTGGTCGCGCCCGAACAGGTGGCGGCGCTGGCCGGCTTCCTGCTGTCCGATGCGGCCTCGCACGTCACGGGCCAGGTACTCACCGTCGACGGTGGAGCGACGCTGGCATGAAGGTCCATCACATCGGCTATGTCGTCCGCTCGATCGAGGCCGCGGCCGGCGCACTGCCGGGACTGCGCCTGGTCGACAAGGTATTCGATCCCATCCAGCAGGCGGAACTGGCGTTGTACGCGCTGGACAACATCAACATCGAGTTCATCTGCCCGGCCGGCGAGCAATCGTTCACCTGGCGCTTCCTCGACAAGACGGGCGGCGGCTACCACCACCTGTGCTACGAGGCCGACAGCCTTGAGGCGGTCGACCGGGAGATTCGCGCGCACCGCATGGTCAAGGTGCTGGGCCCCGTGCCGGCCGTGCTGTTCGGCGGCCGCCAGGTGGTATTCGCCTATTCGCGCAACAAGGACATCGTGGAGTTCCTCGTATGAGTGCGTTCATGGATAAGGTGGGCAAGGGAAAAACGCTGGCCATCGTCGGCGGCGGCGGCTTCGCCTGCGAGGTGCTGGAAGTGGCGCGCCTGCGCGGCTACACGGTCGAGGACTACTACGCCACCGGCGAAGGACGCGTCGGCCTGCGCTATTGCGGTTACCTGGACGAGCTGGAACGCCGCCGTGGCGACTACGACGGCATCGTGCTGGGCTTCGGCGCCGTCAACCAGGCCGGCCTGGCCCAGCGCGCCGCGCTGGCGGAGCGGCTAGCGGCCCTCGGCTTCGACTTCCCCGCGCTGGTGTCGCCGCATGCCGTCGTCTCGGACGGCGCGCGCATCGGCGCGGGCAGCTTCGTCGCACATGGCGTCGTCGTCAGCGTCGATGCGCGCATCGACGCATTCTGCCTGCTCAACACCTCGGCCATCGTCGGCCACCATACGGTCGTCGGCCGCCACACCATCGTGTCGCCGAAGGTCTTCATCGGCGGCGACTGCCGCATCGACGAGCAGGTGCTGATCGGTGCCGGCGCCAACATCCTGCAGGCGCGCCATATCGGGCAAGGCGCCATGGTCGGCGTGGGCGCCGACATCTATCGCGACGTCAAGGCAGGAACGACCGTCTGGCCCGCGCGCTACCAGGTCACCGGCGGATGAAAAAAGGCGCAGCCGTGCTGCGCCTTTTTCTGCTGCCCGCCCGTCAAGGCGGATTACGAACTACGCGGATTACGAACGGTGCGGATTGTTCGGACGGTCGTCGAAGCGGTTCGGCACGCCGTCGCGGTCGTTGTCGCCGCGGCCCCAGCCGCCGCGATGCATCGTCCAGCCACCATGGCCGTCGCTGCGCCATTCCGGACGGCGCCAGGCGTAGCCGTGGCGTTCACGTTCCCAATGGCCCTTCACCCACACGTAGCGATGGCCGCTGTAGTTCCAGTAGCCCGGTGCCCACACGTAGCCGTGGCGGGCCGGCGGCACGACCTCATGGCGCGGCGCCGGCGGCGCTTCGCGGATCACAACCACGCGGTCGGCTGCGAACGATTGGGCCGGCAGGAAGGCGGCGGTGCTGATCAGAGCGGCGGCAGTAGCGCAGAGGATGCGTTTCATGGTGCTTCTCCTTCTTGTGTTTGCATGGCTTCACTATAGCCAGGAGAAGGCGCACACGGCTGGATTGAAGCAAGTTCTTACAATCGAAACAAGTGGGAACAGATGGGTTACACACCGCCGAAATGGGCGTGCAAAAACAAAAACCGGCCATGAAGGCCGGTTGTTGCGAGAGCGGGAAACGATCAGTCCAGCTTCCAGGCGTAGTCGACCTTGGTCCAGGTCTGGGCCGGTGCGCCGTCCTTGCTGCCCGGCTTGAACTTGCAGGCCGACAGGCCTTTGATGGCTGCCTTGTCCAGGCCCTTGAAGCCGCTCGACTTGTCCAGCTTGGAGTCGGACACCGAACCGTCCGCATTGACCAGGAACGACATCGAGGTCGTGCCCTGCTCTTCGTTCATCAGCGATGCTTTCGGGTACTCGACCTTGCACTTCGACGGGTCGAAGCTGGCCGGGACTTCGGCGGCGAAGGAAGGCGCTGCAACAGCGGTGAAGGACAGAGCGGCGAACAGGCTAGCGACGAATTTCTTATTGGACATAATAGTTTCCCCTGAAAAATAAAGTTTTTTTTAAATGCCGGCGCGAACGCCGGCCGATCTAGCGAGCCTGCCGGCTCAGAATTCTTCCCAATCGTCGCTGGCGGCGGCCGCAGCGACTTTCTTCGAAGTCTGCGCCGATGCTGCCGGCGCCTCGTCTCCTTGTTCCTTGGCGGCCTTCGCCTTGCCGGCGGTCGCAGCCGGTTTCTTCAGCTGCGGGCGGGCCGTACGAGCGGCTTGGGTCGCCGGGGCACGCGCCACGACCGCGGTCGACACCGATACTGCCGGTGCCGGCTCGGCCGCGGCTTCCTCGCCGGCGGCCAGCTTGAAGATGCTGACCACGCGCTGCAGTTCCGCGGCCTGGTCCTGCAGGCTCTGGAAGGCGGCGGCAGCCTGCTCGACCAGTGCCGCATTCTGCTGGGTCATGCCGTCCATCTCGATGATCGACACGTTGACCTGCTCGATGCCGGCGCTCTGCTCGGCGCTGGCGGCGGCGATATCGCTCATGATGTCGGTGACGCGCTTGACGCTGTCGACCACTTCGTCCATGGTCACGCCGGCTTCGCCGACCAGTTTGGAACCGCGGCTGATCTTGTCGACCGAGTCGCCGATCAGCGTCTTGATTTCCTTCGCGGCGGCAGCCGAGCGCTGGGCCAGGTTGCGCACTTCCGATGCCACGACGGCGAAGCCGCGGCCCTGCTCGCCTGCACGGGCCGCCTCGACGGCGGCGTTCAGCGCCAGGATATTGGTCTGGAAGGCGATGCCGTCGATCACGCCGATGATGTCGGCAATCTTGCTGGCCGAGCTGTTGATCTCGCCCATCGTGCCGACCACTTGCGACACCACGGCGCCGCCCTTGCGGGCCACGTCGGACGCGGCCGCGGCGAGCTGGTTCGCTTCGCGGGCATTGTCGGCGTTCTGCTTGACGGTCGAGGTCAGTTCTTCCATCGTCGACGCGGTCTTTTCCAGCGAGCTGGCCTGCAGTTCGGTACGCGAGGACAGGTCGGCGTTGCCGGCGGCGATTTCGCGTGATGCGGTAGTGATGGTGTGGGTGCCGCGGCGGACCTGGCTGACGATGTCGACCAGGCTGTTACGCATCTGCTTCATTTCAGTCAGCAGACTGCCGCGGTCGGAGGCGTCGGTCTCGATGGCGATCGACAGGTCGCCGTGGGCGATGCTGCCCGCGATCTTGGCGGTGTAGTCCGGTTCGCCGCCCAGCTGCTTGAGCAGGCCGCGGGTGATGAAGGTGGCGGCGGCGATGCCGATCGCGACGGCGACGGCCAGCAGCACCAGCATGAAGTTACGGGCATTCGAGAACTGCGCTTCCGCGTCGACCTTGGTCTGGGCGTTCTGCTTGTCTTCCATCGCGCCGAGCTGGTCCAGCGCTTCCAGCCATTTCTTCTGGGCCGGACGGATTTCCTTGATCATGACGCGGGTCGCGTCCATGGCATTGTTGGCCAGGTACAGCTCGGACGCCTTGGCGATCGCCGGCATGGCGACGGCTTCCGCTTCCTTGATCTGTTTCAACAGGGTTTTTTCCTGGTCCGAGGCTTCTTCCGAGAACTTGGCGCTCAGCTTTTGCTGGAGTGCGTCGTACTTGGCGGTTTCGTCCTTGAAGCGGGCCAATTCCGGTTCCATGTCGGCCGGATCGGTCATCAGGGTCAGGGTACGCAGCGACGCAACGCGCTCGCTGACGTTATGGCGCATGTCGACGACCAGGCGGTTCACGACGTTGCTGACGCTGACTACGTGATCCAGGCGGTTCTGGATCTGTGCCATACGCACGATGCCGACAACCGTGACGATGACCAGCAGTACCAGCACGAGCGCAAAGCCCAGGCCAAGTCGCACGCCGACCTTCATGTTTGCAAGATTCATTCCCTATCTTCCCAGTTTCAATTATTCGGATCCGCCGAGCGGCTGCCGTATTTATTTGCGAAAAACCAACTTTTGGGTGGAATTTCGCGTATTTCTTGAGGATAAAGCAAAAAAGTGTCTCTGAAGACAGAAACCATGCACAACAGCAGGAGTGTTTCGCTACAACAACGATACAATTCCTATACAACAACATGACAAGCGGTCATGTGTCGAGAAGAACCCCGATTATGGTTCTCTTCTTTCCATTGAGCAAGAGCAATTGCGGAAACGATTTCACCATTGCAACAATAAGTAACAGGGAGTGTGGCTATTGGTAAACATACCGGTGACGCAGGGCTGCGTCACCGTGGAAAAGGCGGGAGGAAAAGCGAGGGTCAGGCAGCCTGGCGCAGGCGGCCGGCGGCTTCGAGGAGGAGTTCGGGATCGCCGGAGGCGAGCTTGCGCGAGTCGGACAGGACCTGGCGGAAGCCGCGCGCGCCCGGCAGGCCCGCCATCAGGCCCAGCATGTGGCGCGTGATGCTGTTCAGCTTCAAGCCCAGCGGGCCGTAGCGTTCCAGTTCGCGGCGGATGTAGGGGATCATCGCTTCCAGCACTTCCTCGCGCGACTTGACCGGCGCGTCGTCGCCGTAGAAGCGCGCATCCCAGCCGGCCATCACATAGGGGTTGTGATAGGCCTCGCGCCCGACCATCACGCCGTCGACGTGTTCCAGGTGCAGGGCGATCTCGTCGTTCGTCTTGATGCCGCCGTTGACGATGATTTCCAGCTCCGGGAATTCGCGCTTGAGCTGGTAGGCGACGGCGTAGCGCAACGGCGGGATCTCGCGGTTTTCCTTCGGGGACAGGCCCTTGAGCACGGCATTGCGGGCGTGGACGATGAAGGTGCGGCAGCCGGCGTCGGCGATGGTGCCGACGAAGTCGCGCACGAAACCGTATTCTTCCTGGTAGTCGATGCCGATGCGGTGCTTGACGGTGACGTCCACCGACACGGCGTCGCGCATCGCCTTGACGCAATCGGCGACCAGTTGCGGTTCCTGCATCAGGCAGGCGCCGAACGCGCCTTTCTGCACGCGCTCGGACGGGCAGCCACAGTTGAGGTTGATCTCGTCGTAGCCCCACTGCTCGCCCAGCTTCGCGCTCTTGGCCAGGTCGGCCGGATCGCTGCCGCCCAGTTGCAGGGCGACCGGATGCTCGATGTCGTCGAAGCGCAGGTGGCGCTCGGCGTCGCCGTAGACGAGCGCCCCGGTGGTCACCATCTCGGTGTACAGCCAGGCATGGCGCGTGATCTGGCGATGGAACGCGCGGCAATGGCGGTCGGTCCAGTCGAGCATGGGCGCCACGCTCAAGCGCCTGCTTTTGTAAGCCTCTGATTTCATGGGGTATTCGGCGATGGTCGAACCCTGCATTGTAGACCATCCGCCGGGCGGGCGTGAAGGCCATGCGCAAGCCGCGGGACGACGGTGTCCCGGATGCATGGCGCCGGCCGGGGAAGCGATTATCTTCTGCTAACGAATCGAAAAATTTGTCGTGCTATCCGCAACAAATCCGCCACTTCGCCCCGCCGTGCATTTAAAATCGCAACGAAGAGTATTTCCACAAAGAAATTCCAACCGCATGGCCCACTGCCGACGACAGTGATTGCCGATCTTTAGCGCACGCAAGGTCCTCATGAATTCCATCGCCGTACCCCTTCCTACCAACGAGATCGAACAGCACCGCCGCACAGTCCGGATGAACCCGCGCGACGCGAACGCCCATGCCTTGCTGGGCATTGCCCTGCTCAGGCAAGGGGAGTTGGCCGAAGGCGCGGCCAGCGTGCTCCGCGCGCTCGACCTGAATCCGAAATTGAGGGGGCTGCATGCGGTCCTAGGAGCAGCCATGCTGGAACTCGGCGAACTGGATGCGGCCCAGGACTATTATCGTCAGGCGCTGCGCTTCCAGGACACTGCCGACCTGCACAAGGGCTTGGCCGATACCCTGTTGCGCGCAGGCCATCCGATCGATGCCGAGCAAAGCGCACGCCGTGCCGTCGAACTGGCTCCCGACAATACGGCCATGCTATTGAGCTTGGTCGCCGTGCTGCACCGCCAGGGCAAGAACGAGGAAGCCATCGGCATGTTGCGGCGGGTCGTCGAGCTGGATCCCGGCCATGTCGATGCCCATTACGACCTGGCTTTCCTGCTGCATTCCCTGCACCGTTACGAGAACGCGATCGAGCATTACCGCGCCGCCGTCGAACGCCGTCCAGACCACTTCAAGGCACACCACCAGATGGGTCTGGCGCATCAGGCGCTCAAGCAGAAGGACGCCGCTACCGCGTCACTGCAGCGGGCTCGCGAACTCAGGCCGGACGATGCGGCCGTGCTCGCCGACCTCGGCGGCGCGGAACAGGTTCGTGGCGACCTGACTTCCGCCCTGGACATCTTGCGCCACGCCGTCGAACTCCAACCCGACAACATGACGGCGCTGCGCAACTTGGCCCATGCGCTGTTTACCATGGGTGAATGGGAAGAAGCCGTGTCACTGGCGTGGCGCATGCTGGAACTCGAACCTTCTCCCCATAACCACAGCATCGCCTTGTTCATGCTGAGCCATTCCTGCCACGACGGCACGGAACTGACACGCAAGCATTTCGAGTTCGGCGAACGCTGGGAAACGCCGCTGCGCTCGTTGCAGCGACCGCACGCGAACGACCGCGACCCCCACCGCCAACTACGCATCGGTTTCGTATCGGGCGACCTGTACACCCATGCGGTGTCGCGTTTTGTCACGCCGATGTTCGAAGCCATGGCGGACAGCGAGCAGGTATCGCTCTACGTCTACTACAACAACGTCGTCGAGGATGGGATGACCGCGAAGAACCGCGGCTTGGTCAAGGCCTGGCGCCCCATCGTCGGCTTGAACGATGAGCAGGCAGACAAGCTGATCCGCGAAGACGGGATCGACATCCTGATCGATCTTTCCGGTCACTCGGGCCTGAACCGCCTGACACTTTTCGCACGCAAGCCGGCACCGGTACAGGCAACCTGGATCGGCTATGCCGGTACGACCGGCCTGCGGGCGATGGACTATATCCTGGCCGATCGCTTCCTGCTGCCCGAAGGGCGCTACGACGACCAGTTCAGCGAGCAGATCGTACGCTTGCCGATGGGCACGGCGTTCATGCCCGAACAGGGTGCACCCGAGGTCAACGGCCTGCCGGCCCTGAAGAACGGCTACCTGACCTTCGGCAGCTTCCACCGTGCGAGCAAGCTGAACCGCGGCGTCATCGCCCAGTGGTCGAAGCTGCTGCATGCGATTCCGGATTCGAAGATGCTGCTCGGCGGCATGCAGACCGGCATCGACGACGTGCTGATCGACTGGTTCGCGGCCGAAGGCGTCGGCCGCGAGCGCCTGCTGTTCCGGCCGCGAGCAAAGACCAACGAATACATGCGGCAGCACTACGATGTCGACATCTGCCTGTCTCCGTTCCCGTACACGGGCTCGACCACGGTGGGCAACGCGCTGTGGATGGGCGTGCCGACGCTGGCGACCGTGGGTGCGACCAACCCCAGCTATGCCGCCACCGTATTCATGACCCACCTGGGCCTGAACACCTTCATTACCGAGGACGACGAAACCTATGTCAAACTGGGCGTGTTCCTGTCGCAGAACCTGTCGGCGCTGGCCGCAATGCGCGCCACCATGCGCGACCGCTTCCTGAAGTCCGTGCTCGGCTATCCGGGCGTGGCCGCCGCCGGCCTGGAACTGGGACTGCGCAAGATGTGGCAGCGCTGGTGTGCGGGCGAAGCGCCGGCGCCGCTGCGCGTCGAGCTGTCCGAGCTGGTACCCGAGTCCGCCCAATCCGCCGCCTGAAGGAGCCGCCGTGAAATCGATACGCCGCCGCGCCGACCTGGCCATCAACGGAGCCGCCCCCGCCTTCGGGGAGCAACTGCACGTCGGCCGCCCGAACATGGGCGACCGCGACGCCTTCATGCGCCACGTCGAGGATATCTTCGACCGCCGCTGGCTGTCCAACGACGGCCCGCTGGTCCAGCAATTCGAACAGGAAGTCGCCACGCACCTGGGCGTGAAGCATTGCGTCGCAATGTGCAACGGCACCATCGCCCTCGAGATCGCGATCCGCGCGCTCGGCATGGAGGGCGAGGTGATCGTCCCGGCCTATACCTTCGTCGCTACCGCGCACGCGCTGCAGTGGCAGGGCATCACCCCCGTGTTCGCCGACATCGACCCGGCCACACACACGCTCGATCCGGCCGCCGTGCGCAAAATGATCACGCCGCGCACCAGCGGCATCATCGGGGTGCACCTGTGGGGGCGTGCCGCGCCGGTCGAGGAGTTGCAGGCGATCGCCGACGAATGCGGCCTGAAGCTGATGTTCGACGCCGCCCACGCCTTCGGCTGCACGCACGGCGGCCGCAAGATCGGCAGCTTCGGCGCCTGCGAAGTGCTGAGCTTCCACGCGACCAAGTTCTTCAATTCCTTCGAGGGCGGCGCCGTCGTCACCGACGACGACGAGCTGGCGCGCACCATGCGCCTGATGCGCAACTTCGGCTTTTCCGGCCTGGACCAGGTCAGCTATCCGGGCACCAACGGCAAAATGATCGAGATCGCCGCCGCCATGGGCCTCGTCAACCTGAAGGCCGTCGACGACGTGATCGCGACCAACCGCGCCAACTACCGTGCCTACCGCGAAGAGCTGACCGGCATCCCGGGTGTGCGCCTGCTCGAGTACGATGAGGCCGAACGCAACAATTACCAGTACGTGATCGTCGAGGTGGCTCCCGATTGCGCGATGCCGCGCGACCGCCTGGTCGATACCCTGCGCGCCGAAAACATCCTGGCGCGCCGCTATTTCTGGCCCGGCTGCCACAAGATGGAACCCTACCGCTCGCTGTTCCCCCATGCCGGCCTGCTGCTGCCAGCCACCGAGGCCGTGGCCGCGAGCGTCATCGTGTTGCCGACCGGCCAGACCATGGATGCCGACAAGATCCACGTGGTCGGCCAGGTGATCCGCGCGGCGCTGCAGCCCGAGTGAGCGCACGCCCGCGCCCCTTCCGAAGCCGGCCTCGTGCCGGCTTTTTGCTGGCCGGTGCCGGCGGACGCGGACTCTTCCTTGCTTTCTTTGCATCGCCGCAAAAAAAATTAAAAAATTTCCGCATGGCACTTAATGCCCGACTTTAATCGGTCGTCTTGTACTTGTGAGAGCGAGACAATCTCGCACGAATCTCACAGATTACCGAACACCGGACAGCCGGATTACTGAATTCAAGGGAGCCAACCATGCTGAGCCTTCACACCAACAACGCTGCACTGTCGGCACAAAACGCCATCACCCGTAACCAGTCGGCCCTGTCGACCTCGCAGACCCGCCTGTCGACCGGCTACCGCATCAACTCGGCAATGGACGACGCCGCCGGCCTGCAGATCGCTTCGCGCCTGAAAGCCCAGAGCTCGGGCATGGCCGTCGCCATGCGCAACACCCAGAACGCCACTGCCATGCTGCAAACCGCCGAAGGCGCGCTGGACGAAGTCAGCAACATGCTGATCCGCATGAAGGACCTGGCAACCCAGGCTGCCGACGGTTCGTCGACCTCCCAGGACAAGACCGCCATGCAGGCGGAATACAACGATCTGGGCAAGGAACTGGCCAACGTCCTGAAGAACACCACCTTCGGCGGCAAGACGCTGCTGGTTGGTAAGACCTCGGATGCAGGTACCATGATCTCCAATAAGATGACGTTCCAGATCGGCGCTTCGTCGACCGAAACCATGGACGTGGACCTGTCGTCGGCGATGTCGACCGTGCAGACCAATGTGTCGAGCGCAGTCAGCACCTACTCCGGTACCGCCGGCAGCGAACTGACCGCCGCCGCAGGCACCGCCATCGGCAACCTGACCGCCGCGCTGGATTCGGTCAACACCCTGCGTTCGGGCCTGGGCGCTGCGGCCAATCGCCTCGACCACGTCTACAACAACCTGTCGAACGTCAGCACCAACACCAAGAACGCCACCGGTCTCCTGATGGACGTCGACTTCGCCAGCGAATCGGCCAACATGACCTCGAACCAGATGCTGCTGCAGGCTGGCACCGCGATGCTGAAGCAGACCAACAGCATGTCCTCGATGGTCATGTCGCTGCTCCAGTAATGGGCCGCTTCGGGCGCTAGCGTCCGGAATGTTTCGAAGGCCAACCGCACGGTTGGCCTTTTTACTTTCAACCTGCCGACATCATGGCCAGTCTCACGATTCCCACCGCCACCTCGACCCTCCCCGCGCCCGCCGTGCCGGTTCCGGCCGTGCCGCCCGTCGGCCCCGTTGCCACCGCCCTGCCCGCCGTGCTGCTGCAGGCGGAGGCCGAGGCCCTGGCGCTGCCGGCCGCCCAGCCCGCGCCGGGCCTGGCGCAGGGCGGCGACGCGGCCCCCGGCCAGGATGGGGCGGCCATGCGGCCGGACCAGCTGGCCATGTCGCGCCAGCTGGTCTGGCCGACCCAGGATGGCGCCGCGCTGGCGGCGAACTGGCGCGGCATGGTGCGCAACTACGGCGCGCAGGTCGCGGCGCGCGAACAGCAGGCACGCGAGGGCCAGCTACCCACCGCCCTGCTGCAAAGCGGCCAGGACCCGCGCATGCTGCGCCAGCCGGACCTGCCCGCCACGCCGCTCGACGCCTGGCGCTTCACCGTGCATGCCAACGGCGCCCGCGAGCAGCACCTGCGCGTGCTCGCCGCGGACGAGGAAGCGGCGGGCCAGCCGAAGCGGCGCCGCCGCGGCCTCGCCGCCCTGCGCCTGGAACTGGTACTCGACGACGGGACCGTCGTCACCATCCAGGCGCTGCCGCTGACCGATGGGATCAAGATGGAATTGTGCGCATCGGACCTGCGCACCGTGGCACGCCTGCGCTGGATGCAGCCGCAGCTCGACGAGGCCGTGCAGCGTGCCGGCCTGCGCGTGCTGGCGTGGACTTATCGCGATACGCTGCCCGACGGGCAAGTGCATGCCCGCCTGCCGTCGGCCGAAGCGGCCGAGGCGCTCAGCCTACCGGTATTTCGCGCGATGGCAGAACTGGCACTGTTACTGCCGGCCGCGGCATTCCCGGAACCGGCCTGACCAGCTGAGAAACGTCTTTTGCCGTCCACCCGGCCTCGCGTTTTCGTCGCTCAGCCCACCGTCCCGACGATCGACACTTCGCGGTTCTCGGGAATCTCGTTATACGACAGCACGTGCAGCCCCGGCGCGAACAGGCGCGCATAGCGGGCCAGCAGCGGCCGGATCTGCGGCAGCACCAGCAGGAGCGGCGGCGTGTGCTGCTGCTTCATCTGTTCGCGCGCCACCGGCATGTTCAGCTGCAGCTGCGACAGCAGCTGCGGGTCGATCGGGTAGTTGTCCAGCACGACCTTGCCGCCGCCGTTCTGGCGCGCCTGGTTGAGGGAACCGAGCAGCATGTTTTCCAGCTCGCCGGACAGGTTAAAGGCCGGCATGTCCTTCTTCTTGCCGTACAGGCCAGAGACGATCTGGCGCCGCAGCGCGCAGCGCACCTCGGCCGCCAGCAGGATCGGATCCTTGGTCGTTTCGGCGCTGTCCAGCAGCGTGGTCGCGATGACGACGATGTCCTTGAGCGACACGTTCTCGGCCAGCAGCACGCGGAACACGCGCAGCAGCTGGGTATGCGTCAGGGCCTTGTCGAGCGCCCCGGCGAGCTTGGGCGACAGCGCCGTCAGGCGTTCCATCAGCGCCGGCACGTCCTCGTGGCGGAACAGTTCCGACATGTAGTCGCGCGCCACCTTCGAGGTATGGGTGGCGATGGCGCTGGCCACCTCGACTACCTGGTAGCCCTGCCCCAGCGCGTGCGCCTTCTGGTCCGGCTCGATCCAGGTGACGGCCATGCCGAACGCCGGCTCGATCGCCGGGATGCCGTCCAGCTCCCCGTACACATTGGGCGACGGGATCGCCATCAGCGAATCCGGCTGCACTTCGCCCTCGGCCACGACGGTGCCGTTGATCGCGATCGCGTACTGGTTCGGGCGCAGCGTCAGGTCGTCGCGCACGCCGATGGGGGGCAGCAAGAGGCCCATCTGTTCCGACAGGCTCTGGCGCACGCCCTTGATGCGCTTGACGAGCACCTCGCCCTGGGTCTTGTCGACCAGGTGCACCAGCTTGTAACCCACGGCCACCGAGATCGGCTGCACCACCGGCAGCTGCTGCCAGTCGAGTTCCGGCGCGCGCTCGTCGCGCAGCGCGGCCTCGAGGGCGGCGACGTTGGTATTGTCCGGCGCCGTCACGCGGTTGGACAGGCGCCATGCCACGTAGCCCAGCGCGGCGGCGAACACCATGAAGTAGAACCACGGCATGCCCGGCACGAGGGCCAGGATCACCATCACGCCGGCGGCCGAGTACAGCACGTTCGGCTGGGCCAGCAGCTGGCCGCTGACCTGGTCCTCGAAGTCGCCCGAGTCGCTGATGCGGGTGACCAGGATCGCGGCGGCGGCCGACAGCAGCAGCGCCGGGATCTGCGCGACCAGGCCGTCGCCGATGGTCAGCAGCGCGAACTGGCGGAAGGCGTCGCCGAACGACAGGTCGTGCATCAGCGAGCCGATCGCGACGCCGCCGATGATGTTGATCAGCAGGATCAGGATCGAGGCGATCGCGTCGCCGCGCACGAACTTCGAGGCGCCGTCCATGGCGCCGTAGAAGTCCGCCTCGGTGGCCACGTCCTGGCGCCGCTGCTGGGCCTTTTCCTGGTTGATCAGGCCTGCGTTCAGGTCGGCGTCGATCGCCATCTGCTTGCCGGGCAGCGCATCGAGCGTGAAGCGCGCCGACACTTCGGAGATACGTTCGGCGCCCTTCGTGACGACGACGAAGTTGATGATCATGAGGATCACGAACACCACCAGGCCGACGACGAAATTGCCGCCGATGACGACGTTGCCGAACGATTCGATCACCTGGCCCGCCGCATGCGTGCCCTCGTGGCCGTGCAGCAGCACCACGCGCGTGGACGCCACGTTCAGCGCCAGGCGCATCAGGGTGGTGCCCAGGATCACGGTCGGGAACACCGAGAAGTCGAGCGGACGCTTGGCCGACACCGAGACCAGGATGACGATCAGGGCCAGCACGATGTTGAAGGTGAACAGGACGTCCAGCAGCACCGGCGGCAGCGGCAGCATGATCATGGCGAGCAGCGCCAGCAGGAACGCCGGGGTGGCGTACTTGTGGCGGCGCAGCTCGGCAATCAGGCTCTGGATCTGGTTCATGTTTCTTTTACCTCGCTCAAATGGGCCGGCACGGCCACTTCATTCGGGAACCGCGGGGGCGCCTGGCGCCGGCCTGCACGGAACGCATTCAATTGCAGCACGTAGTTCAGTACCTGCGATACCGCCTGGTACAGCGCCGCCGGGATCTGCTGCTGGACCTGGCTGGTGTTGTAGATCGCGCGCGCCAGCGGCGGCAGCGTCAGGGTTTCGATCTTGTGCTTCGTCGCGATCGCCTTGATGTACAAGGCCATCTCGTCGACGCCCTTGGCCACCACGAACGGCGCCTCGGCGCGGTCGGCGTCGTACTTCAGCGCCACCGCGTAGTGCTCCGGGTTGACGATCACCACGTCAGCCGTCGGCACGGTCTTGTTCACGTTGCGCCGCGCCATCTGCTGCTGCAGCTGGCGGATGCGCGCGCGCACTTCGGGCTTGCCCTCGGTGCTCTTGTATTCTTCCTTCACTTCCTGCTTGCTCATGCGCTGGCTGCGCGCGAACAGGAAGGACTGCAGCGGCACGTCGATGATCGCGAACAGCAGGAACACGGCGACCAGCGCCATCACCCCGTCCAGCATCATCCCCGCGCCCTTGACCAGGCCGTCCGACAGCGGCATGCGCTGCAGCTCGACCCAGGCGGACAGGCCCGACCTGACCACGTGCACCAGCACGATCGCCAGCACGACGGACTTGGCGACCGAGGTGGCCACGGTAGTCCAGTGCTTGGCCGAGGCCAGCTGGCCCAGGTTGCGCAGCGGGTCGAAGCGGTCCAGCTTCGGCACCAGGTTGCTGGTCGCGAACACGAAGCCGCCCGGCACCACGCTGGCCAGCACGATCGCCAGCGGCACGCCCAGCAGGGGCAGCACCATCTTCACCAGCAGCATGGCGGCGGCGCCGAACACGACCGACAGCGCGTTTTCCATGGCCCCGGCCGCGCCCAGCGGCACGTACACGAGGTGGAACAGCGCGCGGAACGATTCCAGGTAGCCCGGCAGCAGCGCGACGAACAGCTTCAGGCTGACGAGGATCCCGACCGCCGTGGCCAGGTCCTTCGAGCGCACCACCTGGCCCTGCTCGCGCGCCTTGCGCAGCTTCTGACTCGAGGCCTTTTCTGTCTTGTCGCCGCCGCTCCCGCTGTCAGCCATGGCCAGCCCTCATCTGCTGCTGCAGCATCTCCAGCACCTGGTTGGTCAGCTGCACGTAATGTTCGGGGACGAAACGCACGACCTGCACCAGCATCATCAGGCCGAAGATCGTCACCAGCGAAAAACCCAGCGAAAACAGGTTCAGCGACGGCGCCACGCGGTTCAGGAAACCGAAGCCGATCTGCACCACCATCGTCGAGAACACGAGCGGCAGCGCCAGCAGCACGGCCGCCGACATCACCCAGCCCACGTTCAGCGCCACCGCCTGCAGCAGCAGCGGATTCCAGCCGCCTCCCACCGGCCAGGCATGGAAGCTCTGGCCGATCACGCCGACCAGCACCAGGTGGCCGTCCACGGCGAAGAACACCAGCATCGCCACGAGTCCCAGCAGGGCCGACATCACGTCCGACTGCTGGCCGTTGATGGGGTCGTTCATCTGCGCCATCGAGTAGCCGACCTGGCTCGAGGCCAGGAAACCGAGCATGTTCACCACCGCCATCGTCATCTGCAGCGCGAAGCCGATCGTGCCGCCGATCACGGCCTGCTCGAACATCGCCACCACGCCCGCCAGCGAGAACGGGTCGGGCATCGCGCCGGTCCGCGTGAGCGGCAGCATCATGAACGACAGCGCCACCGACAACAGCGCGCGCACCGGCAGCGGCACGGACGCCTCGCCGATCACGGGCGCCGTCGACAGCATCGCCATGATGCGGCAGAACGGCCACCACAACGCGCCGATCAAGGGCAGCAGCAGGTTGACGACTTCGATCACGCCGGCACTATCCGACCAGTTGCGACGCGCGCTGGAACACGGCGACGCAATAATCCATCAGCTTGCCCGCCATCCAGTGGCCGGTCAGGATCAGCGCCAGCAGCGTGACCAGCAGGCGCGGCAGGAAGCTCAGGGTCTGCTCGTTGATCTGGGTGGCGGCCTGGAACAGCGCCACGATGACGCCGGCCACGAGGCCGGGCAGCACCAGCACCATCACCAGCAGCATCACGAGCTGCAGGGCTTCGACCACGATGTCGACGGCGATATCAGGAGTCATGAGGCGAACGAATACACGTTGAACGGCGGGGCTAGACGCCGTGGATGCTGCTGACCAGGGTATTCACGGTCAGGGTCCAGCCGTCGACCAGCACGAACAGCAGCAGCTTGAACGGCAGCGAGATCACCAGCGGCGACAGCATCATCATGCCCATCGCCATCAGCACCGACGACACCACCAGGTCGATGATCAGGAAGGGAATGAACAGCATGCAGCCGATCTGGAAGGCGCTCTTCAATTCGGACAGCACGAAGGCGGCCATCTTGACCGTGAAGCCGCGCTGCATCGGTTCCATCTCGGCCGGCTCGCCCGCCAGGTGCGCGATCTGGGCCAGCGCCGTCTTGCTGGTCTGGGCCAGCATGAAGCGCGACAGCGGCACCTCGGCCGTCTTGAGGGCCTGTTCCAGCGTGATGCGGTCCTTGTCGTAGGGGACGAAGGCTTCGTTCCAGACCTGGGTGCCGACCGGACGCATGACCAGCAGCGTCAGGATCAGCGCCACGCCCGTGACGATGCGGTTCGGCAGGCCCTGCTGCAGGCCCAGGGCCTGGCGCAGCAGCGACAGCACGATCACGAAGCGCGTGAAGCTGGTCATCATCATGATCATCACGGGCAGCAGCCCGAGGATGGTCATCAGGACCAGGATCTGCGACTTCACCGTCAGGCCGCTCGTCGAGCCCGGGATCACGCCCGGCAGCACGTCCGGGCCCTGCGGGGCCGCCGCGGCGCCGGCGGCAGCCAGCAACAATGGCAGGAACAATGCGGCGCCGGCGAGCGCCGGCATCCAGCGGCGCGACTGCGCGCCGCTCGTCGAACGCATCATGGCGCGAGCATGTCCAGGTTGAGACCGTCCAGGTCGATCACCTTCAGGCCGTACTGCTCGCCCGCGACCACCACTTCGGCGCGCCCGATCGGGGCGCCATTGACCTTGATGACGAGCGGCTCGCCGGCCAGCGCGTCGAGCGGGATCACGCTGGCCGGTCCGATCGCCATCAGTTCCTGCAGCGAGACGCGGGCCGAGCCCACTTCCAGCGTCAGGGTGACCGGGATGCGGCGCATCATCTGCGGCAGGCGCGAAGCGCGCGGGCTTTCCGCCGGAGCGGCCGCCTCGTCGCCGGCCAGGTCGTCGATGATCAGATCGCCGCCGGCGGCGAATTGGTCGTTCAGGTTCATGTCCATTTATTCGGCATCTTCAAAAGAGGTTAAACAGAGCTTGCCCCGGCTCTCGGCGACGGCGGCGGTAAACAGGCGCGCTTCGTCGAGCAGCACTTCGGCGCGGCCGACGTTCACGGGGATCACATCGCCCACTTTAAGGTCGAACAGCGCGCCAAGGGTAATTTCCTTGCTGACCAGGCGGCCGTCCAGCTTGACCTGCAGCTTGGCCGCGAGCGGTTCGGACGGTCCGCGCGCGGCATGCGCGCGGGGTTGTTCGGGGCGCAGGCTGCCCAGGATCGCGGCCATCAATTGTTGATCCGGCGCGATCCAGAAGCGGCGCGTCTCGTCGTCCGTATTGCGCACGACGACCTCGACCGCCCAGCCATTCGCGCCGGGAACGGTTGCCGCGCCCACCGCATTGGCTGCCACCGGCTGCGGCGCAACGTCCATGGCCGCGCTGGCGGCGACGCGTGCATACAACAAATCGACCATCTGTTGCGTCAACACGACGTTCAGGCGCTCTTCCGTGGCCGTGACGCGCTCGCTGCGACGCTCATCCTGGTCGGCACGCGGCGTTGCAACGACGCGACGGCCACCGTAGCGCCGCTCCAACAGTGTCAACAACAAACAACGTTCGAACGCCACGGAAACGGTGCCCATGGCGCCCGCGACGGCCATCCAGCGCAAGGAAGCATCCTGCGGAACGCGGCCGAACTCGGCGCGGTCGAGGCGCCAGCCGGCCCAGTAACGGCGTGCGCTACCTTGCATTGCAGCATCCAGGTCATCCTGCAGACGCGCCCCGAACTGGGGCAGCAGGTGCACGGGACGCCCCAGCAGGCAGGGGTCCAGCACCTGGTGCGGCGTAGTGGTGTCGGGGGTGGCAGTTGGCATTTTTAGTTAAAAAGATGGTAAGCGTTGATGCTATCTTTTCATTCCTCTGGGAAACTATTATACCCGGGAAATTGTGTCGCATCTGATGATATTCCTCTTTGATTTACCGGTTGCCCTACGGTAAGATGCAGCATCAATGCCCGGGAAATCAAAAACTCGCTCAGGGTAACGTTCAAGGCAACACAGCGACAGCAGCTATTCTCTCCTGTTCCGGGAGAGAAACCAAGCGGCGGCGAGACACTGAAAATTTAACAATTCAAGTAATACAATGGATTGTTCAACAATTTTTCACCGATAGTCGGTCCGCAACATTTACCAATCATCAAACGCATCAGCATGGAGTCCAACACGATGGGAACTGAACTTGCCGGTCTGATTCGCGCGGACCTTGCCGCGCTGAACAACGAGGCCAGCCGCCTCTCCGTGGCCCCGGCCATGGACGCGGGCCAGCTTGTGCAGGGCAATAACGGCAACGTCTCGTTCACGCAGGCCATGAAGGACGCCGTCATCGGCGTCGACAACGAGCAACGCGCTGCCGGCGAGGCGATGGCGGCGGTGGACAGCGGCAAGAGCGACGACCTGGTCGGCGCCATGCTGTCGTCGCAGCAGGCCAGCCTGTCGTTCTCGATGCTGATGCAGGTTCGTAACAAGGTCATGGGCGCCGTCGACGAGCTGCTCAAGCTGCCGGTCTGACAGGAAGAAGCGACGTGATTGCTGCCCTCAAAACCGCCCTCGCCGGCAAGCGCATGGCCATGCCGCCGGCACTGTCGAAGAACCTGACCCCGATGCTGGTGCTCGCCATCGGCATCACCGCCGCGCTCATGCTGTACATGTGGAACGACCAGGCGGGCTACAAGCCGGTGTTCGGCGCGCGCGAAAAGGTCGCCGCCAGCGACATGATGAGCGTGCTCGAAGCGGAGCACGTGCCCTACCGCGTCCACCCCGAGTCGGGCCAGGTGATGGTCCCCTCCTCGCAGCTGGGCAAGGTGCGCATGCTGCTGGCCGCCAAGGGCGTGACCGCGCAGCTGCCGGCCGGCCTGGAACTGATGGACAAGAACGACCCGCTGGGCGTGTCGCAGTTCGTGCAGGACGTGCGCTTCCGGCGCGGCCTGGAAGGCGAGCTGGCGCAGTCGATCCTGACGATCGACGCGATCGCCTCGGCGCGCGTGCACCTGGCGATCGCCAAGTCGACCTCCTTCGTCGCCAGCGACGGCGACAAGTCGTCGGCCTCGGTCGTCGTCTCGCTCAAGCCGGGCAAGACCCTGTCGAACGAACAGATCGCCGCGGTCGTCAACCTCGTCTCGGGCAGCGTGGCCAGCCTGTCGCCGGCGCGCGTGTCGCTGGTCGACCAGAACGGCAACTACCTGTCCTCGCGCGTCGACCTGGCCGACGGCTTCGACGGCGCCGCCCAGGGCGATGCCGCCGCCAAGCGCTTCCAGGACGAGACCCGCGCCAACGTCAACGAACTGCTGGGGCCCGTGCTCGGTGCCGGCAACTACAAGGTCAGCGTGACGGCCGAAGTCGACAACGACAAGGTCGAGGAAACCCAGGAGACCTATGGCACCGCGCCGAAGGTCACGAGCGAGGCGATGCGCGAGGAGATGGAGAAGAACCGCATGCCGATGGGCGTGCCGGGCACCCTGTCGAACCGTCCGCCGGTGCCGCAGAACCCGGTCGCCACGGACGCCGCCGCGGGCGCGGACGCGAAGTCCGACGACGGCAGCGCGCGCAAGAACGCCACCACCCGCCAGTACGCCTACGACCGCGCGATCACCCAGATCAAGCGCTCGCGCGGCCGCCTCAAGAAGCTGTCGGTGGCGGTGGTGCTGAACAATGCGACGGCGACGACGCCGAAGACCGGCTGGACCGCGGCGGAAATCGCCAACATCGACAAGATCCTGCGCAGCGGCCTGGGCATCGACGCCAAGCGCGGCGACGTGCTGGCGGTGTCCTCGCTGAACTTCCCGGCGCCGGTGGCCGCCGAGCCGTGGTGGCAGGAACGCGACAACGTGGTCGACATGACCGGCTGGGCCATGTGGGCGATCGGCGCGATCCTGGGCTGGTTCCTGATCCTGCGTCCCCTGATGCGCATCGCGACCCAGCGCCTGGCCCCGGCCGCGCCGCTGGCGACGATGCCGGGCGGCGCGACGCCGGCCCTGGCCGGTGC
>CAUSCY010000060.1:0-31371 GCA_963529995.1 uncultured Massilia sp.
ATGACTCCATTCTCTCAAACAATGGAGCCTCTACAAAATCCGGGGCGGTTCAGAGCGACTCTGCGCCGGCAAGCGCAAAGGCTCTTCAATTCGCCACTTCAAGGAAAATCGCACCGCTCCTTCAGATCTTGCCAGTATCTTTAGGCGCTGGCAGTGACTTTTCAGGCAATCTGAGCTGCATCGCTAGATGGTAAAGAGTTCTGTCCTGCGAGTACCAGTCCTGCCACAGCCTCGTAAGGTCCGGTTCCACGAAACGCGCACGCAAGGCGTTGGCAGCCGCGACGATACGGCGCGCCGGCACGGCAGTGTAGGCACTGCGATCCACGTAACGCTCAAGCAACTGCGCCTTGAACGCAAGCGCGAGGCTTGCATATTGCACAAGTGCTTCGTCCGACAGTGTGCTTTCGCCTTCAAGAAAGGCCTCAAGTTTACCCACGGCCGCTTGGATTCCCGCTGGCGCCAGAACTGGCGGTTCGGAGTCGCCGAAGCGCAAGCGATAGTGGAACCGTATCGCAGCCTCATCCGCGTCGCGCCACGCGATACGCATCGCATTGCCAGCCTGCTGATAGGCTTGCTCGATTGGCTGCCACAGGCGCTCCAACACCGAACTGTGCAAGTATTCTCCTTCGCGCGGCGCCGCCGCAAGTTCTGCCAACGCAGGACGCACGCGCGCAGGGCGCCCGCCGAACAGGAGCGACGGCGGTGTGTGGGGTACGTCATCGGACCGCGGGGATGCAGGGCATGGAGGCGCACACAGGGGCAGGCCCGCAGCTCTGGCTTGGCACCACATCCAGTACAGGCTGATGTCCGAGTAGCGGGTGCCAGCCCCATCCTCGGACGCGTACCCCCCGCCGACGTCTGCATGTGCGCCGGCAAACCAGACCTGCTTCAATGTCTGTGGTTCCAATTTCGGCGACTTAAACCGCGGCGGTTTTCGGCTGACACCCGACCACAGCAGTGGCTCAAACGGCTGGCGTACCTCGTGCAGAGCGATGGCGTGACGTGCGTGGCCAATCCATTGCGGCAACGGCTTGGTGCGCTCGCGTGCGGCGATCTCGCGTAACCAAGCTTCGCTGGAGGCCCCCATGCCTGCAATGTCCATCGACTCAACCGCATCCCACTGACCCAGGAAATGCGTTCGAATACCGTCTGTGCCAACCCCAGCAGGCATAACCTTGCGCAGGAAGTGCGCAAATAGCCTCCCATCGCCGTCGGCCCAATACAGCCAGAAAGCTTGTTCGACCGTATATCCTGGCGGCGGGTGACGGAACAGAAGGCCAACGCGTTGAAGGAAACCGGCCAAAATCTGCGCGAGGAAAGCACCGCGGCTAAATCCAAACAGAAAGATCTGGTCGTCGGGTTCGTAGTGCTGTGCGATGAAGTGATAGGCATCCTTCAGACGCTCGGTAGCACCGATGCCAAGTCCTTGGTGGCACTTATTGCGAACCCAGGCACGTAACGCCCGAAACATATTGGTTAGCGGTTGCGGGTCCGTACCGATGCCAGGTAGGTAGTGCACGAGTGGCGTCGATTGCTCGACTTGCTGGTACAGCTTGAATACATTGGTTCGCTTGGAGCTGTCAGTCCATCCGTTATTGCCGGTCCCGTCAAGGAATACGACGATCTGCTTGGGCATGTTCTTCCTTAGTGGCTGGTTGGACGACGGCCATCATACCTATCATGTAGTCGTGGAAGTTCACGCAATGTCACAGATAGCGACGCACTCCACCTATCGTATCGACTCGGTGCTAGCCCTACAGTTGACTATCACTTGAAGAGAGGCATCCTGCATGCTGGCGGTCAGCTGTTAACGGGCCCGGCAACACAACCACCGGCACTGCAATGCGTGAGGTAAGCACCAGTCATGTTCCTCGATTCAAGTAGCGATCGACTACCTCCGAGCTGCATAAGCGCAACCCTGTGAAGATGCCTGATCATCAACAATGGAGGCACCATGGCAGCGGATTTCCACCTGGGACTGGACAGGATCAAAGGCGAGTCGGTCGAACATCAGGGATGGATCAAGTGCAAGCCGATCAAGTATTTCAAGGTCGAAATGGAGAACGTGCAGACCGCACATTGCGCCGGCATTCTCTGCGGGGAGCTCGCTGGAGATGGCCGTGGCTTGAAATTCTCGAAGGTCAAGTGGAAGGACACCCAGCAGAAGGTCGGCAGATGGTCATCGCGGGAAGTATGATTCTGGCCGCTGAAGTAATCGGCATGCAAGCGCCTATGGCTTTCATGTCACACCGATTGCTCGCCGTGAAAATTGGAGAGTCTTTCGTCAATTTCACGCGATATGATTTTCAGGCGAAACGGCACGCTGAGATGCCGCTCATGTCCGAGGCAAAAATGGGATCGACCGAAAACCCTCTCATCTATTTATTCCGTAGCAGCGCAGTGGCAGACCGCCAGATCGACGAGCTGATCGGGATCGTCAAAGGCGTCATGGCCGATGGCATCGTGACGCAAGACGAGGTAAATTTTCTGGTGTCGTGGATGAACGCGAATCGGCACGCTGCCAATATGTGGCCGGCGAAGGCACTTTATCCACGTCTGGCGGAAATCGCAGCAAAAGGATCGATGAGTTTGGCAGAAGAAGGCGAGCTTCTCGACATGCTCATGAAAACCATTGGCGGCAATACCGCCCCACAAAATGGCTTGCACAGCAACAGCACCGCACTACCGCTTACTCAGCCAGCGCATCCGATCATATTCGAAAGCCGCGTCTTCTGTTTCACGGGTGCCTTCAATGCCGGCACGCGCGCATGGTGTTCCGAGCAGATCGAACAACGCGGCGGCGTAGCGGCCAATACGATCACCAAGAAGCTTAACTACCTTGTGATCGGTGACATTGGCAACGAGAACTGGGCGCACTCCACCCACGGACGCAAGATCGAAAAGGCGATCGAATACAACAATGACGGCTGCGGCATCCACATCGTCTCCGAAGAGCACTGGTACAACCATCTGTGACATCCAAATAACGGTGCTCACCACGGCGCTGATCCTGTGAGAGTGTGGCTCCCAGGATCAGCAAGTGCCCGTCACCGATCCCCCTGCCTCAGCTCCCCCAACCCCGCCATCGACTTGTTGACAGTCTTCGGCCTGCCGAAATACGTCACGCTCCCCATGCCCTGCCCCTGCACGTCGAGCCGGTTCCTGGCCGTCACGCGCGCATTCCCCACGCCGCGCAGGACCAGGTCGACATCGTTGGCGATCAGGTCCTTCGTATCGACCTCGCCTGCCCCTTCGGCCTGGATCTTGAAGGTCTTCACTTCGCCGCCCACACGCAACTCGCCCGCCCCGCGGAAGTTGACCTCGAGACGCTCTCCCTGCATGTGATTCAGTCGGATCTCGCCCGCGCCTTCGGAACTGAACGCGCGCAGTTGCGGCACGGTGACGACGATGTGCTGGTCGCCGCGCAGCGTGCCGTAGTTCTTGTCGCGCATGCGCACGACCAGTTGGCCGTTGACGACGTCGGTGAGCACATCCTTCACGAACTTGTCGCTGCCGCGCACCAGCAGCGATTGTCCCTTACCGCCTTCCACGATGACGTTGAACGGTCCTTGGACGCTCATCGACGTGAATGGCGGGACGCTGCGCGGTTGGTCGGCGGCATGGGCGGCGCTAGCGAAAGCAAGGGAGAGCGCGGAGACGAGAGAGATTCTTGTCATGTTTTGTCCAGTTCATGTAGCGGATGGTTATCGATAAAGGAGCACTTCTTTGACGGCGTCGTTTTGCACCATGATTTCGAGACCGGCCTTTTCGCGTTTCGTATTGGTCACTCCCCTGTGGCGCAGTTTGCGGTCGGTCGATTCTTCCTTCCACTCGATGATGCTGACGACATAGTAGGGTCCTGGAGGTACGTCCTTGAATTCGAACCGCCCGTCGAAATCGGCCATCCTCAACCGATCGTAACCGTAATAGCGGGGATCTTCAGGTTTGGCAGCAAGCTTGTTGCCGACAAAAGCTTCGTAATACCATTGGCGTCGGTATTTTGTCAGCGGAATCAAATAGACTGCACCCGACCCGTTCTTGACGTCGCCATTGGCGCTTCTTCCGACAATCCGCCCTCTCACCACGCCTGTACCCGTTTTAGGAAGACGGTCATATTCCGCCTGATCGAAAGGCAGTGGCGTAAAAGTCTTCTGTGCTACTTGCCGGTATGGCAGCACACAACCCGAGAGTGAGCCGATGACAAGCAATGCGATAACAGCTTTCTTCGGGTTCGGAAAATAGTTGAATCGCCCAGGGTTCATCATGGCAACAATAAGAAGATTGCCAAGAATCATACGCTATGATTTGAAAAGAAACGTAACGAATGGAAAATACTGCCCTGTATCCAGCGGTGCTGGTCCGCCGCACTGAGCGGCGGCGCTTTCTGGCTCCCAAAGGTGATTGCACCGGAGCAGTAGGCCACGGTCCCAGTTGCCCGGCCTATTTGTAATCACAGCAGGAATCTCGTTTCTGAGGTGACTATCGGTGATGGCATACCGAAGCTGCTGCAGGAACCGTTACGCTTTTAACAATCGCACAGCGCAGCAGCTCGCTCATTCCGGGCTCGTCCATCTTTCTCAGGATCCTGGCCTTGTAGATCGCAACCCGGGCCGGTGTCATGTCCAGTTGCCTTGCGATGCTGGACGCGTCCAGGCCAATAGCGAGCATCATCCCCACTTTCAGTTCCGTTCCCCTCAGCGCTGTGCGCTCCAGGTTCACGGCACGAAAGCAAACGTGCGTCGCCAACTCATCGCCCATCGCCGCAGCGATATACGCCTGACCGCTCGCCACCTTAGCAATCGCCACGCCCAACTCCGCAACGCCCGCCCCGTTCGACAGGAATCCGGACGCACCGAAGCGCAGCGCTTCAGCAGCGAAGCCCACGTCCGTATCGTAGCTGTGCACCAGCAGCCGGCTTGCCGGCCTTGCTTGGCGTAACTGGTTCAGCGTACGCAATCCGATGCGCTGCAGCAGCCCGAGCGGGGCCAGAACCACTTCGTGCGGGACGGCCACGAAGGCCCGGAACAGCTGCAGCTCGTCGACGGCCTCCGCGGCGATGGTGACCGAGGCATCGTTCGCCAGCACGGACCGGAACCCGAGCCGCAACAGGCTGTTCGGTTCTGCGATCAGCACGCCAACCATGGGGTCTCCCTGTCCGGATGGATGTATGGATCCATGATATCCGGGCCAAGTCGGCCATTACTTTTTGAATGCTTGATGCCGGTCAATCAATCGCTTGAGCAATCCATTTGTGTAAGGATGTAATGCGTTCAAGAGGTCGGGCCTGGATCATCCCCCTCCGCCACCAGCAATTCCTTGAGCATGGAATCGTTGAACGCCGCCAGGTCGCCCGGCGTGCGGCTGGTGACGAGCCGCGCGTCGATGACCACCGGGTCGTCCGTCCACTCGGCGCCGGCCGCTTGCAGTTCTTCCTTGATGGCGGGCGCGCTGGTGACGTGCTTGGCCGTAGCGATCCCCGCGTCGATCAGGGACAGCGGGCCGTGGCAGATCGCCGCCACCATCTTTGCCTCGATGTCGAAACCGCGGATGAAGTCGATGGCCGCGGGGCTCGCGCGCAAGTGGCGGGGGTTCTCCGCGCCGCCGGGCAACACCAGTGCGTCGAAGTCGGCGGGATTGGCGCCGTCCACATCGAGCTCGACGCGGAACTTTCCGCCCGGCTGGTCGTGGTCGACGCCCTGGATTTCATCGCCGGCGGCCTTGGGCGCCAGCAGCACGACCGTCGCGCCCTGTCCTTCCAGGAAGGCGCGCGGGCTCGTGTATTCGATCTGTTCCACGCCGTCCGCCATCAGCATGGCGATGCGCTTGCCCTGCAGGGGCTTGCCTTGCGGGGGACTACTCGTCTGTTGCTGCTCCATACTGCCTCCCACCGTCGATTGGTCACGAATCGAGTCCATTCTAGGCAGGGGGCGGCAGACGCGTCGCACGGCGCGACGCAGCGTGGAACCAATGGCTCAGTGCTTGGTCTGCGACTGGAGTTCGGACAGGATGGCCTGGTTGAAGGCGGGGATGTCGTCCGGCTTGCGGCTGGTGACAAGCTTGCCGTCGACGACCACCTGTTCGTCCGTCCATTCGGCGCCGGCGTTCTGCAGGTCGAGCTGCAGCGTCGGCCAGCTGGTGACGCGCTTGCCGTCGACCAGGTCGGCGTCGATCAGCGTCCACGGGCCGTGGCAGATGGCGGCGATCGGCTTGTCCTCGCGGCCGAATTCGCGGATGAAGGTGATCGCTTCCATCGACAGGCGCAGCTGGTCCGGATTGGCGACGCCGCCCGGCAGCACGAGGGCGTCGAAGTCGGCCGGACGGGCATCGCGCACGTCCAACTCGACCTTGAATTTCTGGTCCGGGGTCAGGTGGTCGAAGCCCTGGATCTCGTCGCCGGTGGACTTCGGAGAGACCAGCGTGACCTGTGCGCCCTGCTGTTCGAGGAAGCTGCGCGGGCCCGTGTATTCGACTTGTTCGACGCCGTCGGTCATCAGGATGGCGACGCGTTTGCCCTTCAGGGCCTGGGTGTTGGTGTTAGCCATGGAATGCTCCTTTTAGCGTTGGTGAATGAGCTAGATGGAAAGGAGATTCTAGTTTTTGAACGACAAACGTGGCGCGCGGAACGCATATGCACGTTCCGCGGATGAGTCGAACTCAGCAGTAAATTACGCTGCGCATCAAGCTGAAAACGCCTGCCACACCATCCACACGTTGGCCGAAGAAATGACGACGAACAGGAACCAGGCCAGCGCCGACGTCCACCAGGCGTTGACGAATTCGCCCATCAGGTCGCGCCGTCCCGTCAGGCGGATCAGCGGGTACATCGCGAACGGCAATTGCATGCTCAGCACGACCTGGCTGGCGACCAGCATCTTGCCGATCGCATGGTCGCCCAGCGTCAGCACGCCGACCATGGCCGGCGCCAGCGCCAGGCCACGCGTGATCAGGCGCCGCTGCCAGCACGGGATCTTCAGCTTGAGAAAACCTTCCATGATGACCTGGCCGGCGATGGTGCCCGTAAAGGTCGAGCTCTGGCCGGACGCCAGCAGCGCCAGGCCGAACAGGAAGGCCGCGAGCGCCGTGCCGGCCACGGGGGCCAGCAGTTCGTAGGCCTGCTCGATTTCCATCACGTTGCCGCCGCCCGGCTTGTAGAACGCGGCCGCGGCCAGCACGAGGATGGCGCCGTTGATGAACAGGGCGATGCCCAGCGAGACGATGGTGTCGATGCGCGACATGCCGATCGCCTCCTTCAGGCGCATGGCCTGGCCGCCGGTAGGTCCCAGGCGCACCACGCGCGTCTGCACGACGGAGGAATGCAGGTACAGATTGTGCGGCATCACGGTGGCGCCCAGGATGCCGATGGCGAGGTACAGCGCGTCGCGGTCGGCCAGCTTCTGCAGCGACGGGACCAGGCCCGCCATCACGGCGTGCACGTCCGGCTTGACCAGCACCAGCTCGGCGAACAGGCAGACGCCGATGGTGGCGATCAGGCCCAGTACGATCGCCTCGAGCTGGCGGAAGCCCTTGCCCTTCAGGCCCAGCACGATCAGGGTATCGAGGGCCGTCAATGCCACGCCGGTCGGCAGCGACACGCCCAGCAGCAGGTGGAAGGCCAGCGCGCAACCGAGCACCTCGGCCAGGTCGCAGGCGATGATCGACAATTCCGCGAACACCCACAAGCCCTTGGCCGTGGCCGGCGAATACTGTTCGCGGCAATGGACTGCGAGATCCTTGCCGGTGACGATGCCCAGGCGCGCACACAGGCATTGCAGCACGATGGCCGCCAGGCTGGACAACACGACGACGAACAGCAGGTTGTAGCCGAACTGGGAGCCGCCCTGGATGGCGGTCGCCCAGTTGCCCGGATCCATGTAGCCGACCGAGACGAGCAGGCCGGGACCTGCATAGCGGACGACTTTCTTCCAGAAGGGGTAGTGCTCGGGGACGGTGACGGTGCCGGACACTTCGGATGGACAGAACGGGGCGGTGGCGGTGGTGGGTAACTTGAACATGGAGACTCTGCGCTAGATTAGTCGATTCTAGCGCAAAGCCCCGGTTCGTTTGCCGGCAGGAAGGTGGGCACGTGGTGCCCACCCTACGGATGTTTCCGCGTACGGTGGGCACCACGTGCCCACCATCGCCGTCACTTGACCCCTAACACGTGCAGCCGCGCCCGTAAGCGCCGGATCTCGTCCCCCATATCGACCACGAGGGCCGCCAGGTCTTCGTTGGCATCGAAATCGCGCTCCACGCGCAACAGGCGGCGGGCCCTGGTCAGGTCGCCGCTGCGGAAACGCCAGCCCGTCACCTGCACGGTGCTGACGAAGGCTTCGCCGCTGCCCAGCACGCCGGCCTGCACATGCCGCACCACCCAGTCCGGTTCCACGTTGCAGGCACGCGCCAGTTCGTCGAGGGTCAGCGCCGCGTCGTCCAGCAGCACGCCGGAAAGGCTCCTGTTCGCTTGCATCGTTTACGCTCCTACTCGTTCACGGGGATTGAAGGCCATCTCGCGCGCCATCTGCTCGTACAGGGCGCGCGCCTTGTCGCTGTCGGCGGGCGGCAGCACGACGTCGAGGATCAGGTACAGGTCGCCCGGCGTCGCTGCCGGAATGCCGCGTCCTTTCAGGCGCAGCTTGCGGCCGGACTGCGATCCCTTCGGCACCGTCACCTCGACCGTACCGGACGGCGTCTGCACCGAAACCGACGCGCCGAGCGCCGCCTCCCATGGCGCCACCGGCACGTTCTCGTACACGTTCGTGCCCTCGACGCGGTAGCAGGGGTCCGGGTTGAACTGGATCTCGAGGTACAGGTCGCCGTTGGGGCCCCCACCGAAGCCCGGATGACCCTGTCCCGAGAGGCGCAGTTGCTGGCCCGGCGTGACGCCTTTCGGAATAGTCACGCTGAGCGTCTTTTCCTGCATCGTCGTGCGGCCCTGCTCGTCGTGCTGGGGCACGCGCAGGCTGATCGTGCGCGTCGCGCCCTGGTAGGCGTCGCGCAGGTCGATGGCGATCGATGCGTGGATGTCCTCGCCCGGCATGCGGAACGAGCCGCCGCCGAAGCCTCCCGCGCCACCGGCGCCGGCCCCGCCGCCCGCGCGCGAACGCCGGCCCACGTGGGCGAACAGGTCGTTGAAGAAATCGTCGGCGCCGGCGCCGTTGAAGTCGAACTGCGTGCCCCAGTCCGGCGGCGGCTGGAAACCGCCCTGCCCGCCCGGCCCACCTCTTGGCATATTGCCCAGTTCGTCATAGGCGGCGCGTTTTTCGGCGTCGCCCAGCACGTCGTAGGCTTCGTTGATTTCCTTGGTCTTCGCGTCGGCGTCCTTGTGCGTGCTGACGTCCGGGTGGTACTGGCGCACCAGCTTGCGGTACGCCTTCTTGATGTCGGCCTGGGATGCCGTCTTGTCGACACCAAGTACTTGGTAGTAATCCTTGTATTCCACAAGCTTGCTCCCAATGGTGAAATGAAATTATCCACGATATGATGGCGAAAACCTTGCTTTTCAACCATGATGAAACACCAGAATATTCCCATGCTCCTGCTTGTCGCCTGCCTCTGGCAAGGCGGCGCGCAGGCAGCCAGCTTCGATTGCGCCATGGCCCGCACCGGCAGCGAGAAGGCGATCTGCGCCAATCCTGAACTGGGCCGCCTCGACGAAGAGATCAGCGAGGCCTATCGCACGCTGCTGGGCAAGGTCCCGGCACCCTACCAGTCCAAGCTCCAGCAATCGCAACGCAACTGGCTCAAGAGCCGGGCGCGCAGCGACGACCTCGGACCGGCGATGCGCACCCGCCTGGACCGCCTGAAGACCGCGCTGTCGACGGTGAACGGGGTCATGCTACTGGAAATCGATGGCCAGCACATGCCGCCCTACGTGCTATCGCCGCTGCCGGGCGCAGCGGCCTACAACCGCGAGGTGGACGCCATCTGGCACGTCGCGCAGCAGGACGCCGCCGCCGTCGCGCACGTCAACGAATGCGATCGGCTGCAGGACGCCCGTGGCGCCGACACCCCGGACCCGGCCACGCGCAGGAAGCTTGCCGAGTGCGACGGCCTGACGACGACCGGCCGTTACTACAAGGTCGACTTCGTATCGCCCGACCTGCTGAGTGTGCAAGAGACGTTGATGGAGATGACGTGGGGTGCCGCCCACCCGTCGAACAGCACCCGGCACCTGAACCGGTGGCTGTCGAGGCCAGGCAAGGTAGGCCCGGACGACATGTTCGTCGCTGCCGGTTACCGCGACACGCTGCGCAAGGGCGCGCGGCGCTACCTGGCGAAGGAAGGCGCGACCGGGTCGCCGGAGACGGATAGCGAGGCACTGGATCCTGACAACTGGGGATTGTCCGCGGACCAGCTCACGATTACCGGCCAGGCCGAAGACTACGGCCTGGGACGCGGCGACATCGAGATCGCCATCCCCTGGCGCGACTTCGGCGCAACGATGCGGCCACAATTCCTGGGCCTGTTGAAGAAGGCGCGCTAGCCGTTCGCAGCGGGTGGTGCAGCGCGGCGCGGCACACCGCAACGCAATCCCGGATGCCCCCAGTTGCATCGCATCGGGCGCGTCCGCCTCGCGGTGTTGTCCAACAATCAGTAAAATCATGGGTTTCGCCTATCGCCCGTACCATGACGTCGACTGTATCCGCCCAGCATCAATCCCACCCCGTCCGCGCCGAAGTCGCCACCCTGTGGCGCCTGTCGTGGCCGATGCTGGTCGGCCAGCTGGCCACCGTCGGCATGGGCGTGGCGGACGTCGCCATGACGGGCCACGTCAGCGCCGCCGAGCTGGCCGCCGTGTCGCTCGGCACCTCGGTGTGGTCGATCGTCCTCGTCACCGTCATGGGCGTCATGATGGCCGTGAACTCGGTGGTGGCGCACGAGATGGGCGCCGGCCGCTACGACCGCATCTCGCACGCGGTGCGCGAATCGCTGTGGATGGGCGCCATCGTCGGCATCGCCGGCTGCCTCGCCGCGAATGCATGCGCGCTGCTGTTCGACCACATCGGCCTGGCTCAGGACGTGGCCGACCGCGCCAAGACCTTCCTGCACATCATCAGCCTCGGCATGCCGGCCTTCGCCTGCTACCGCGCGCTGTACGGCTACACGACCAGCATCAACCAGACCAAGCCGATCATGGTCATCGCCATCCTTGGCCTGCTGTACAACGTGCTGATGAACTGGCTGCTCGTGTTCGGCAACCTCGGTTTCCCGCAGCTGGGCGCGCTCGGCTGCGCCGTGTCGACGGCCAGCGGCGTGTGGCTGATGCTGGCGGCGATGGTCGCCTGGATAAAGGTCTCGAGCGCCTACCGCATGACCTATCCGTTCGCGCACTGGGAAGGCCCCGACTGGGCCGAGCTCGGCGCCATGCTGCGCCTGGGCCTGCCGATCGGCGTCACCCACTTCGCCGAGGTCAGCGCCTTCGGCATCGTCAGCCTGCTGGTGGCAAGGTTCGGCGTGATCGAGGTGTCGGCGCACCAGATCGCGCTGAACTTCGTCTCGCTCGTGTTCATGGTGCCGCTCAGCTTCGGCATCGGCGCCCTGACCCGCGTGGGCCAGGCGATGGGCGAAGGCAATCCGGTGCGCGCCCGCTTCGTCGCCTGGACCGGCACCGGCATGTGCATCGCGTTCGGTGTGCTGTCCGCCCTGTTCATCCTGGTCTTCCGCTGGCAGATCGTCGCCATGTACACGTCCGATCCCGGCGTGCAGGCCACCTGCGCGATGCTGCTGCTGTTCGCCGCGCTGTTCCAGCTGTCGGACTCCACCCAAGTGGCCGCCGCCTCCGCCATGCGGGGCTACCAGGTGACGCGCTCGCCGATGATCATCCAGATGATCGCCTTCTGGGGCGTGGCGTTGCCGGTCGGCTGGATCCTGGGCCTGGCGCCGGCCTGGTTCCCGTGGTCGCCGGCGCAGCCGATGGCGGCGACGGGCTTCTGGATCGGCCTCGTGCTGGGACTGACGGTGGCGGCGGTGCTGCTGTCGTGGTCGCTGCACAAGCTGTCGAAGCTGCGCGTGCGCGAGGCGCAGGCCGCTTGAGGACAGATCGCTGGCACGTGCCCCTGGCGGCACGAATTATCGGCGCCGTTGCCGCGAAGATGTCATAATCGCAAAATTATTGTTTTCTTCGCGCAACTAAATGCAGACGAACCGCAGTATCGACGACACGTTTTCCGCCGACGGCAAGCTGTCCTTGCGTTACTGGATGCTGCTTGCCGTGGCATTCTGCGCCGTGTCGCTGGCCGTCATGTGGCAGCGCTGGGGCGGCACGGTCGAAGATTCGCTGGCCTATTTCAATACCGCGCGCTTCCTGCGCGGCGAGGTGCCGTTCTCCGCATTGCGCGCGCCGTTCCCCTATCGCCTGGCCATGCCGGGCCTGGCCGCGCTCTGGCCCGGCGACGTGCGCAACGGCTTCGCGGTCCTCAACTGGCTGGCGACCGCCGGCACCGCGACGGTCCTGGCCTATCTCGTCCACGCGGCCGGCTGCGACCGGCGCCGCGTCGTCGCTGCCGGCCTGCTCGCCATCGTGTCGGTGCCGACGTTCTGGTACGCGCCCTACCTGCTGACCGATCCCGGCGCCATCCTCGGACGCGCCGTCTTCGCGCTGGGCGTCGTCACCTGCCAGCCGTGGCTGGCCCTGGCCGGCGGCTTCTTCGCGACCACGGTCAGGGAAGAAAACATCCTGCTGCTCGCCTGGCTGCTGGCGTTCGGACGGGTAGGTCTCGTGCGCGGCGGCGTCGTGCTGGCACTGGCCGCCGCCTGGCTCGTCGTCGTGCGCTGGTACGTGTTCCCGGGGCTGCCTTCGTACGTCTGGGCGCCGAACATCGGCACCGTCATCGCCGCCCTGCGCGACACGCGCTCGCTGCTGTCGCTGCTCGGCGCCGGCATCCTCGTCGTGCCGTTGGCGTGCCTGGGCTGGAAGCATGTGCCGGAGCGGATCCGCCCGTTGAAAGGGATCCTGTTGATGATGGCGCTGCCGCCGCTGTATGCCGCGCTGTCCGTCCGCATCGAAGGCCGCGCCATCTGGAGCCTGTATCCGTTCCTGATCCCCATCGCCGTGTTCGCCCGCGTCCGACCATGACTACCTCGCCCGCCTTCCACGGCTATCTCTGGTGCGCCGTCGCCTCGCTGTTCAGCGCCACCGCCACCTTCCTGCTGAAGAAATCGTCCGGCTATGCCAGCTACGCGGACGTCGTCAAGCTCGGCTGGCTGGCCGGCGCCGCCGGCAGCTACGTGCTGGGCTTCTTCTGCTACGGCCAGGCGCTCAGCCGCCTGGACATGAGCCTGGCCTACCCCATCATGACGGCCTTCACGATCGTGACGGTGGCGCTGTTCGGCATGCAGTTCCTCGGCGAAGTCGTGTCGCCCTCCAAGGTCGCGGGGATGGTCATGCTGTGCATTGCCTGCTGGCTGATGACGAAATAGGCGCGCCGCCGCGTACGGCCTAGCGCATGGCCTTCGCGATCGCCTTGCCGTAAAGCGCCGTCTGCGCCCGGCGCGACAGCAGGTACTTCGTCGCCCCGATCATGAAGCGGTTGAGCCATCCCGGCACGACCAGCGCCGAACGACCGATATTGGCCAGCGCGGCGCGCACCACGTCCTCGCTGCTCGATAGCGGCACGTTGATCCCGTTCGCGCCCACGCCGCGCATGGCTTGCTGTCCTTCCGTCTTCGTCATGCCTGGCGCCAGCACCAGCACATCGATGCCTTGCGGCGCGAGTTCGTAGTTCAGCGCTTCGCCCAGGGCGAGCAGGTAGGCCTTGGAGGCGGCATAGGTGGCGTTGTACGGCATCGCCCCGAATCCGGCCGTCGAGGCGACCAGGATCATGGCGCCCCGCCCCGCCTCGACCATCTTGCTTCCGAACAGATGCGCCATCTTCAAGGGCACCGTCACGTTCAGCTGCAGCAGGTTCTCGTCGTACGGCAAGCCATTCTCGAAGAAGCCGCCGAATCCGTACACGCCGGCATTCAGAACCAGCAGGCCGACGTGCACGTCGACGGTCGCCCGGAACAGCTGCTCTGCGGCGTCGGGCCGCGCAAGGTCGATGTCGAGCACCCTGACCTGCACGCCGTGCCGTGCGCGCAGTTGCGCCGCGAGCGCCTCGAGCCTGTCCTTGCGTCGTGCGACGAGGACGAGATCGAATCCTTGCTGCGCCAGCTGGCGTGCGAATTGCTCGCCGATGCCTGCCGATGCCCCCGTCACGAGCGCATACGGTCCATGCCGTTCCACATTCAAAGCCATGTTCCACCTCCTGGTTTGCGATGCGCTCTACAATAATCCTTCGAGTTACTTGAAGGTCAAGGGGTCCCATGAACATCAGCGAATTCGCAAGACAGGTCGGCATGTCGCCATCGGCAATCCGTTTCTATGCCTCGAAGGGATTCTTCGTCGGCAAACGCGCCGGCAACGGATACCGGACGTTCGACGACAAGGATGTGAGCGATGCGGAATGGATCGCGATCGGAAAATCGTTCGGCGTCGGCCTGAACGAGCTCCGCCTGCTGATCGCCGAGGTCAATGCGCCGGCACCGGACGGCGCGCGCATCCAGGCGCTGGCCGACACGCATCTGGCGCAGATGGACGCGCAGATACGGCACCTGGAGCAGATGCGCGGGCGGCTTCTCGACAAACTGGCAAGTTGCCCGAACAAGAAATAGTGCTCCGGGCAGAGGGCTGCCCGATGCGCCGGCATGGGCAATATGCATGATATTTACAGCGCATCGCATCCCGTTCTGCTATCGTCTCGGCCGTTGCACATAAATAATCTTTTAGCCCGAGACCATCCAATGCGCCTTCTCTTCTGCCTCCTCGCCGCCGCCCTGTCGGCCGCTCCCGCATCCGCGGAGCGCCTGACGCTGGACCGAATCCATGCCGATCCGGCATTGTCCGGTCCTGGCGTGCGCGCCCTGCGCGTGTCGCCCGACGGCGAACGCGTGACCTTCCTGCGTGGCCGTCCCGACAACCAGTTCCAGCTGGACCTGTGGGAGTACAACATGAAGGACAAGACCACGCACCGCCTGGTCGACTCCAAGAAGCTGGTTCCCAACGAAAACCTGTCGCTGGAAGAGAAGGCGCGCCGCGAGCGCATGCGCACGGCCAGCCTGTCCGGCATCCTGAGCTACAGCTGGTCGCCGGACGGCAAGCAGCTGCTGGTGCCGATCGCGGGCGACCTGTACCTGGTCGATGCCGCGCATCCGGATGCCGCGCGCAAGGTCGCCTCGGGCAACGTGATCGATCCGAAGATCTCGCCGAAGGGCCGCTACGTTTCCTTCGTGCGCGACCAGAACCTGGTCGTGATCGACCTGTCGACGGGCAAGGAACGCCAGCTCACGACGGACGGCAAGGACACCATCCACAACGGCGAGGCCGAGTTCGTCGCGCAGGAAGAGATGGACCAGAAGACCGGCTACTACTGGGCGCCGGACGATTCCGCCATCGCCTACCGCCGCTACGACGAAGCGCAGGTGCCGGTGGCGCGCCGCTTCGAGATCTTTGCCGACCGCACCGAAGTCATCGACCAGCGCTACCCGGCCGCCGGCGACCCGAACGTGACGATCGACCTGATGGTCGTGAACCCGGCCACGGGCGCGCAGAAGAAGGTCGACCTGGGCGCCGAGAAGGACATCTACCTGGTGCGCGCCGACTGGAGCGCGGACAGCAAGACCCTCGTGTACCAGCGCCAGTCGCGCGACCAGAAGCGCCTGGACCTCGTCGCCGTCGACGCCGCCACGCTGGCCCAGCGTCCGCTGCTGACGGAAACCTCGACCACCTGGGTCGCCATCCATGACGACCTGCGCTTCCTGTCGAAGCAGAAGGCGTTCATCTGGGCGTCCGAGCGCAGCGGCCGCAACCACCTGTACCTGGTGGACCTGAACGGCAAGGTGCTGCACCCGATCTCGAGCGGCGAATGGGGCGTGGACAACGTCCTGGCCGTCGACGAAGACGCCGGCAAGGTGTATATCGCCTCGAACAAGGACGCACTGACCGACAAGCAGACCTACGCGCTGAACCTGGACGGCAGCAATGCCGCCAAGCCGGTGCGCATCACCAAGACCGACGGCTGGCACGACGACACCTTCGCCAAGAACGGCAAGATCTTCGTCGACACCTTCTCCGATCCGAAGACCCCGGCGCAGGTCTCGATCCGCCGCGCCGACGGCAGCATGGTCGAGTGGCTCGCGCATAACGAAGTCAAGGTCGACCACCCGTTCGCGAAATACCTGCCGGACCTGCTGCCGACCGAGTTCGGCACGATCAAGTCCAAGGATGGCCAGGACATGGTTTACGCGATGATCAAGCCGGCCGACTTCAATCCGGCCAAGCGCTACCCCGTGTTCCTGACCGTCTACGGCGGCCCGCACTCGCAGCAGGTCACGCGCGGCTGGGGCAATATGTTCAAGCAGTACATGGCGCAGCAGGGCTTCGTGGTGTTCACGCTGGACAACCGCGGCTCCTCGCGCCGCGAGCGCAAGTTCACCGACGTCATCTACGGCGAACTGGGCAAGCATGAAGTCGAAGACCAGGTCACGGGCATCGACTGGCTGGCCAAGCAGAGCTTCGTGGACAGCAAGCGCATCGGCGTGTTCGGCTGGAGCTACGGCGGCTTCATGACGCTGCGCCTGCTGGCGGCAGCCTCGGACAAGATCGCGGCGGGCGTGTCGGTGGCGCCGGTGACCGACTGGTCGCTGTACGACACCCACTACACCGAGCAGTTCATGGGTTCCACGCCCAAGAGCAACCCGGAAGCTTACAAGCAAAGCGGCGTGTTCGCGCACCTGGACGGCCTGAAGTCGAAGCTGCTGCTGGTGCACGGCATGGCCGACGACAACGTGCTGTTCACCAACACCACGCGCATGATCGACGCGCTCGTGAACCGCAACGTCCAGTTCGAGCTGATGACCTATCCGGGCGCCAAGCACGGCATCTCGTCGCGTGCGGGCCAGCGCCATGTGTACGGCATGATCGAGGCCTTCATGAAGAAGAACCTGATGCCGGAACAGAAGTAATTTGTAGGCGACACAATGGTGGGCATGTGATGCCCACCCTACGCACGATAAACAAAGGCCGCGGGGTTGGATACCCGCGGCCTTTTTCGTAGGGTGGGGTCATTGATGCCGGGGGCATCAATGACGGTGCCCACCATGCACGCTTCAACCAATTATTTGGTCGCGTCGTGGATCTTTTCCTTCAGGTCGCCCATCTTTTCCTGGGTCTTGCCTTCGACCTGGTTCTTCAGGCCCTTGGCCTGCTGCTCTTCGCTGCCCACCAGTTTGCCAGCTTCTTCCTGGATCTTGCCGCCGATGTCTTGCAGTTTGCCGTTGATCTGGTCCTTGTTCATGGTGTTCTCCTTTGTGTAATGCATGCGCCGTGTGGCGATGTCTGGATGCCATCTTATCCAGTCCGGCGATACTGCTCAGTTAGCGCACGCACACAGTCCATCCGCGCGACGGCGGCTCGCCCCTGCTGATAGCATTTTGTTACAAAAACAAGGAGCAGCCCCTACCATGCAAGAAGAAAAATCGATGTACCCGCCGTCCCCGCCCGAGGCCAAACCGGCGCCGTCGCAACGGCGGCTGATGCGCCGCCACGCCCTGATCGACGGCATGGCCGTGCTGTTCCTGGCGCTGGCGGCCGCCGTCGTCATCGCGGCGGATGCGCTGATGCTCGTGTTCGCCTGCATCCTGTTCGCCATCCTGCTGTACAAGCTGAGCGCCGTGCTGCACCGCCGCTTCGGCTGGAACCGCAAGCTGGCCCTCGTGGTCGTCGTGCTGGCCCTGGCCGCCATCATCGGCCTGGGCGGCTGGGCCATGGCGCCGCAGATCTCGGAACAGTCGAGCGAGCTCGCGAAGCAGATCCCGGCATCGATCGAACGCCTGCAGCAGGAAGTGCAGCGCCATCCGCTGCTCGACAAGATCGCCAGCGAGCTGCCCGATCCCAAGGAAATGACGCAGCAGATGAGCCAGATGGTGCCGAACGCCGGCCTGTTCTTCGGCGGCCTGCTGGGGGCGATCGGCAACGTCGCCATCATCCTCTTCGTCGGCATCTATTTCGCGTTCTCGCCGGACGTCTACAAGAAAGGGGTCGTACGCCTCGTGCCGCCCGCCAAGCGCGAGCGCGCCACCCAGGTGCTGGACACGCTGGGCGACAACCTGGCGCGCTGGCTGGTCGGCAAGACGATCTCGATGGTCATCGTCGGCGTCGCCACCTCGGTGGGCCTGGCGATGCTGGGCGTGCCGCTCGGCCTGATCCTCGGCATCATCGCCGGCCTGCTCGACTTCATCCCCTATGTCGGCCCGATCATCGCGGGCGTGCCCGCCGTGCTGATCGCCCTGTCGATGGGGCCGGATATGGCGCTGTACGTGATCCTGCTGTTCCTCGCCGTGCAGACGGTCGAGGGCTACGTCCTGCAACCGCTGGTCGAGGCACGCGCCGTCGAGCTCCCGCCGGCGCTGACGATCGTCATGCAACTGATCTTCGGCATGCTGCTGGGCTTTGCAGGGGTCGCGCTGGCGACGCCGCTGACGGCCGTGCTGATGGTGCTTGTGAATATGCTGTACGTCGAGGATATTCTCGGCGACAAGCCGGATGCAAAGAGCGGTTGATGTGCGAACGGTGGGCACATGGTGCCCACCCTACATGAGCACGCGTAGGGTGGGCATCACATGCCCACCGGATCCGCCGCACAATGGAAAACGGCCGCGCGAAGCGGCCGTTCGATCTACGGGACGCCGAAGCGTCCGTGATGATCAGAGGATCAGCGATTGCCCTTGTCGATGGCGTCCTTCAGGTCGCCAACTTTTTCCTGGGTCTTGCCCTCGACCTGGTTGGACAGGCCTTTGGCTTGCTGCTCGCTGCTGCCGACCAGTTTGCCGGCTTCTTCCTGAATCTTGCCACCGATATCTTTGGCTTTACCTTTGATTTGATCGTCGTTCATCATGAACTCCTTTCTTTCGTCAGTGAAGTGCTGCTTCCGTGTTGAAGCGGCATGAGTTCATCTTAAGACAATGAAGGTCATCATTCTGTTCGCAACTTAACAAAGCCGCCACATTTCCGAGAAACAAGGTTTTACGCCTTGCGCCAGACGCTCGCCAGCCATGGCTGCTGCTCGCGCGGCAAGCCTTGCGGGCGGTAGTAGTGGTGCAGTGCCGTGAAGCCCGCCGCGACGAGATAGCTCTCCCAGGCCGGATAATCGTGGAAGCTGCCCCAGCGCGGGCCGTTCCAGCCTTCTTCGTTGTTGCCGCGCGGATTCGAGCTGAACAGCACGCCTCCCGGCTTCAGCGCGGCATGCAGTTCGGCCAGCACCTTGGGCAGGAAGGCGCGCGGCACGTGGAACAGCGAGGCGTTCGCATAGATGCCGTCGAACATCGTCTTGGGCAGGCGCAGTTCGAGGAAGTTCTGGTGCCAGACCTCGCAATGGCTGTAGTCCCTGGCCATGGCGACGAACTTGGCGCTGCCGTCCAGGCCGATGGCATGGTGGCCGAGTTCGGCAAAGGTGCGCAGGTCACGCCCGGGGCCGCAGCCGAAGTCGAGGATGGTGCACGGCGCCGGGGCCTCGATCGCATCGAGCAGCGCATCGATGTTCTGGCTGACGTCGTGGTCGATGGTGCCGAAGAAGAAGCGGCGCGCGACGCGGTCGTAGTGATGCAGCGTGCGCCGGGCGATGTCGTGGAAGTCCTCGTTCATGGATACAAAATGAAAGTGGATGACGGGACCATGCTAGCCCCGTCATCCACCCGATCGCCGCACGTTACCGCGCGGATATCCTTGCCCGCTTATCCTTGCCCGCTTACCAGACGCGCACGCGCTGTTCCGGCGCCAGGTACAGCTTCTGGCCCGGCTGCACGTCGAACGCCTTGTACCAGGCGTCGATATTGCGCACCGTGGCGGCGCGGTACTGCGGCGGCGCGTGGCCGTCGGTCAGGATGCCGCGGCGTTCGGCCGCTTCGCGCGCCTTGTTGCGCCAGCTGTTGGCGAAGCCGGTGAAGAACTGGCGGTCGCCGTCCTCGCCCGTAGCCTTGCCGCCCGCCGCCTTGTAGGCATCGTAGGCGGCCGACAGGCCGGCCAGGTCGGCCAGGTTTTCCGACAGCGTCAGCTGGCCGTTCACGGCCAGGTCCGGGAACGGTTTATAGGTGTTGTACTGGGCGACGAGTTTTTGCGAGGCGGCCTGGAAGTGTTCCAGGTCGGCCTTCGTCCACCAGTCGCGCAGGCGGCCCTGGGCATCGAACTGGGCGCCCTGGTCGTCGAAGCTGTGGCTGATCTCGTGGCCGATGATGGCACCGATCGAGCCGTAGTTCGTCGCATCGGACGCCTTCGGGTCGAAGAACGGCGGCTGCAGGATCGCGGCCGGGAAGTTCAATGCGTTCTGCAGCGGCAGGTTGACGGCATTCACGAGCTGCGGCGGCATGGACCAGGCCTTGCGGTCCGGCTTCTTGTGCAGTGCCGCGATCTCCTGGGCGTAATGGAATTCCTCGGCGCGCTGGGCGTTGCCGAAGGCATCGTCGGCCGCCACCTTCAGGCCTTCGTAGGATTTCCACTTGTCCGGGTAGCCAACGCCCACGTACAGCGTCTTGAGCTTCTGCTGGGCCTGGGCACGGGTTTCCGGCGCCATCCAGTCCAGTTTCTCGATGCGCTTGCCGAAGGCGACGACGATATTGCCCACCATCGCCTGCAGGCGCGCCTTGTTCTCGGCCGGGAAGTACTTGGCGACGTACAGCTTGCCGACCGCCTCGTCCATCGCCTCGTTGGTGGCGCCCAGCGCGCGTTTCCAGCGCACCGACTGCTGCGGCGTGCCGCTCAGCGCCTTGCCGTAGAAATCGAAGCGCTGGTCGACGAAGGCCTTGGGCAGCACGCCGGCCATCTGGTTGATGCGGTGGAAGGCCAGATAGTCCTTCCAGGTGGCCAGGTCGATCTTGTCGACGAGGGCCGCTTCGCCGGTGACGGCGCCCGGATGCCAGACGATGAACTTGTCCTGGTCCGACAGGCGTGCGGCCTTGAAGAAGGCATCCCAGTCCATGCCCGGGGCCTTGGCCTGGAAATCCTTGCGGGTCCAGGTATTGTCGGCCTTGAGCACGTCGGCCGAATCGGCGCGGCTGGCGTGGACGTTGGCGATGTCCACTTCCAGCGCGAACACCTTGGCGGCGCACGCCTCGGCATCCGCGTCGGCGTAGCCGGCCAGCTTCAGCATGGCGGCGATGTGTTTTTGATACTGGGTGCGCAGGCCGGCCATGCGCTCGCTGGCATCCAGGTAATAGGCGCGGTCGGGCATGCCCAGGCCGCCCTGCAGCAGGTAGGGACGGTTGCGCTCCGGCTCGTGCAGGCCGATGGATACCCACAGGCCGAACAGGTTCTCGGTGGCGAAATCGGTATTGTTCAGCGGGTCGACGTCGGCGCGCAGCGAGGCGCCCAGCGCGCTCGCCAGCGCCTGCTTGTCCTTGATGGCGGCGATCTTGTCCAGCACCGGCTTGAGCGGCGCGGCGCCCTTCTTCTCAATGGCGGCCTCGTCCATGTAGGCGCCGTAGTAGTCGGCCACCTTGCGGGCTTCGCCCTTGGCACGCTTGTCGGCGGCCGTGTCCTCGATCAGCTTGACGATGCGCTGGTTGGTATTCTCGGCCAGGCTGGCCATTTCGCTCCAGCTGCTGCGGTCGGCCGGGATCTCGGTCTTGGCGAGCCATTCGCCGTTGGCCCAGGCAAAGAAATCGTCGCCCGGACGCAGCGCGGCGGCGGCATCCTGCGCCGGGGCGCCCTGCGCTGCCTGGGGTGCGGCCTGTCCGCTCGCGAACGACGGTGCCGCGGCGAACGTGGCACTGCACAGGGCCAGGACGATGGCGGTCTTGATCGGCGTCCAGCTGGTCTTCATGTGTTTCCTTCGGATTGATTGGATCGCTCCATTGTAGTGGGGCGCAAGAAAGCTTGCCACGCGCAAACCGCCGTATTGACGGTCGGACGCCCGCGCCCGCCGACGCCTTGGACCGGAGGCCCAGGGCAAAGTTTCGATTGCATTGCGTGCGCCATCTAAATACGATGGGAGGCACAATCCTCTTGCCAGAAAAATTTTCAAAAAATATTGAGAACAACCCTAAAGTTCTTCGCAGCTCATCCGTAAACGAACAGAGAACCGGCAATCCGGCCGGTGTTTCAGCTACTGGAAACAGCCATGACGTCCAATGAAGTCCTCGCAATGTACGAAAACATCGCCGCCCTGACGGGCCGCATGGCGGCTGCCGCCGTCGAGGGTGACATGGAAGCACTGGCCCGCCTGGAGACCCAGTGCGCGATCCAGTCCGCCGCCGCCCGCAACGGCGTGCCGAAGCTGGAAGGCGACCAGCGCAAGCGCAAGATCGACCTGCTCAAGCAGATCATGGCCAACGACCGCGCCGTGCGCGACGTCACCGAACCCTGGATGGGCCAGCTGGACCGCGCCATGAGCGCTGCCCACTAAGCCTTTCCTCTCCCAGCCGGTCCCGACCGGCGCACGAAGCCCCTTCCGATCCGGCCCGCAGGCCGGCATCCAAAGGGGCTTTTTCTTGCCTGCGATGTAGAGCTCCTAACAAGACCCCAGGGCAAGGCGCATCGTCGAAGACAGTACGCGTGTACGGCGAGACGATGCAACGCCGCCATGGGGTCTTGTTCGCGCTCTCAGGCGGCGCGCGCCTCGGCGGCGGCGACCTTGCGCTGAGCAGCCTGGATGTCGCCCATATTCCCCTCGATCCAGTCGGCCAGCTCGCCCACCTTGCGCCCGATTTCCTGCCCGAGCGGCGTCAGCCGGTATTCGACGTGGGGCGGCACCACGGGGTGGGCGATGCGCTGCACGAAACCGTCCTGTTCCAGCCACTGCAGGGTCTGGGCCAGCATCTTTTCGCTGATGCCGCCCACCTTGCGCCGCAGTTCGCTGAAGCGCTGGGTGCCGTCCATCAGCGCCACCAGCAACAGCACGCCCCAGCGGCTGGTGACGTGCTTCAGCACCTCGCGCGATGGGCAATACTCGGAAAACAGGTCGCCGCGGCGGACGCGGTCGGTCAGCGATTCGCTCATTTCTCCCCCTTCGATGTTATCGGATCAATTATCTCCTAATACTTACCAGAAAGTGCGTACTTACCAAAAGTGAGCGCAGGTTCTATGATGCATTTTCATCCAATTCGAACAAGGAGTGCGCAATGCTCGTCGTCACCGGAGCTTCCGGCCAACTCGGCCGTCTCGTCATCGAATCGCTGCTGGACAGCGTCCCCGCCGGCGACATCGTCGCCGCCGTGCGCGACCCGGCCAAGGTGCAGGACCTGGCCGCGCGCGGCGTGCAGGTCCGCCAGGCCGACTACGACCGGCCGGACACGCTGGATGCCGCCTTCGCCGGCGCCGACAAGGTACTGCTGATCTCGGGCAATGCCGTCGGCCAGCGCGTCCCGCAGCACCGCGCCGTCATCGACGCCGCCAGGCGTGCCGGCGTCCGACTGATCGCCTACACGAGCCTGCTGCATGCGGACACGTCGCCGCTGCCGCTGGCCGCCGAGCACAAGGAAACGGAGGCGCTGCTGCGCGCCTCCGGCCTGCCCTTCGTCCTGCTGCGCAATGGCTGGTACACGGAAAACTACCTGGGCGCGATCAAGCCGGCGCTGCAGCACGGGGCCCTGCCGGGCAGCGCCGGCAACGGCCGCATCGCCTCGGCCGCCCGCGCCGACTACGCCGCCGCGGCCGCGGCCGTGCTGGCATCGAGCGACAACCAGGCCGGCAAGGTCTACGAACTGGCCGGCGACGACGCCTACACGCTGGCCGAGCTGGCGGCCGAGATCGCGCGCCAGTCCGGCCAGCCCCTCGCCTACCGCGACCTGCCGCAGTCCGACTACAAGCAGCTGCTGCTGCAGATCGGCCTGCCGGAAGGGCTCGCCGAGCTGGTCTCCAGTTCCGATGCCGGGGCGGCCCAGGGCGGGCTGTTCGACGACGGGCACCAGTTGAGCAAGCTGATCGGGCGGCCGACGACGCCGCTGGCGCCGCTGGTGGCCAAGGCGCTAGCCTGAGCGGCTCGGGCAAGAAAAAACCCGCGCGGCACGACGCCTGCGCGGGTTTTTCGGGATGGCGGTCGGCAGTGCCGACCGGCCTGAAGAGGGAGAGCGACTACCAGGCATCCCCTGGCATCGCCTCGTGCCGGTTGCATCCGGCGTCCACCTGCACTCTGCCGGCAGGCGAACCGCTTCCGGAACCAGGCGCTTCCTCAGCGGTCATCCGGTGGTCGCGCCACGCTATCGGTGGTGGCTGCGCCGGATCCTGGTCCGTTCGTGATCGGTGAGATCAACGGAACCCAGTATAACGGAAATCATTCGCTTGTATAGATAAATTTTTTATAAGTTTATTCGAGGCTGGGCTCGGCTTCTTTTTCCGGTTTCGGTTCCTGCTGCCCGGCCGGCTGCGGCGCCTTCGTGCGCGATGCGAAGCGTTCCTTCAGCCGGTCCAGCGCGCCCGGCGCCGTCGGCAGGTCGGGATCCTGTCCGCGCTTGCGGCGCCGCAGCAGCGCCACGGTCCCGCCGCCGGCCAGCGCCAGCACGGCAGCCGCGCCGCCGATCCAGCCCCACGGCATGCCGCCCTCGTCCGCCGGCGCGTCCTTGGCCTTGGGCTTGCGCGGCACCAGCGGCTTGATCGCGGAGATCGGCTTGGGCACGGCCGGCTTGCTTTCTTCCGGCGGCGGCGCGTGCGCCTCCTGCGCTTCCTGATGCGCGTCGTGCTCAGGTTTCTGCTCGGGCTTCTGATCGGATTCCTGCTTCGCCTGTTCCGGCGCGGGCTTGTCCCCGTATGCCGGCGTCTCGGCCTGCGCGACGGGGTGCGCCTCGTCCTTCTTCTCCGGGGCATCGTGCGCCGGCGCCGCCCCTGGCATCCCTAGCTTGGCCTGGAGGCTCTTGACCTTCTCTTCCAGCTTGCCGAGCTGCGCGCGCAACTCGTCGTTCTTGGTGCCCAGCGCCGCGCACGCCTTCGATTCGTCGGCCTGGGCCGAACAGGCCGCGGGCCTGGCGTCCGCATGGCCGGCTGCCGGCAGCTTGAACGCGGGCATGGGACGCGGCAGCTTCGGCGCGGCGGCGGCAGCCGGCGCTGCCGGTTTCACGTCGGGCTTCAACTCGCGCTTCGGTGCCGCGACCGGCGCGGGAGCGGGTGCAGGTGCGGGCGCCGCGGGCCGCGCCGCCGTCGGCGGCAGTAACACGGGAGCTGGCGCGGGCAGCGGCACAGGCGGCGGGGCCGGATTCGGATCCGGCGTCAGCCACAGCGTCACGAGGCGCACCGCGCGCTGGCCCTTGTCGACGAGTTCCACGTACAGGTGCAGGTGATCGCTGTCGACGGGGCGCAGCGTGGTCGCGTGCAGGAACTGGCGGCCGTCGCGCCGCATCACCGTCAGGGTCAGGCTGGACAGCGCCGGCGGCACGGCGATGCCGGCGCCGCGGTAGACCTCGGGGCTGGCCAGGCGCACCTGGACCGGCGCGGCCGGATCCTCGATCATCGTCAGTTCGACGTCGGCGACGAGCTGCTGGCCGATGTGGGACGCGACCCGGGCATCGCCCAGCTCGGCGGCGCGGGCAGATGCCAGGAAGGCACCGGCGGCGACGGCGGTGGTCAGGAGGATGGTGATCGAGCGGCGGGTGCGGCGGGCCATGGGCATGCAAAAAGTAGGGGCTTCAGCGTCATTAACGGCTGTTGCGGTACACTCTTTAACGACATTTCTGCCAACTCTGCAAAAACAGGACGCGTCTATGGAAAACAGGATCGAGAAGGACAGCTTTGGACCGATCGAAGTACCGAGCGGTCAACTTTGGGGGGCACAAACCCAGCGCTCGCTGCACCATTTCCACATCTCCAGCGAGAAGATGGCGCCGGAACTGGTGGCCGCGCTGGCCCAGGTCAAGCGCGCCGCCGCCGCCGTCAACCGCTCGCTGCACAAGCTCCCGCAGGACAAGGCTGACGCCATCATCAAGGCGGCCGACGAGGTGCTGGAAGGCCGCCACCCGGGCGAATTCCCGCTGTCCGTGTGGCAGACCGGCTCCGGCACGCAAAGCAATATGAACATGAACGAGGTGCTGGCCAACCGCGCCTCCGAGATCCTGGGCGGCGAACGGGGAGAAGCGCGCCTGCTGCACCCGAACGACCACGTGAATATGGGCCAGTCCTCGAACGACATGTTCCCCACCGCGATGCACGTGGCGGCCGCCATCGCCGTCGCCAAGGACGTGCTGCCGGCGCTCGCCCGGCTGCGCGGCACGCTGGAGATCAAGTCGCGCGACTTCGCCGACATCGTCAAGATCGGCCGCACCCACCTGCAGGACGCCACCCCGCTGACGCTGGGCCAGGAATTCTCCGGCTACGTCGCCCAGCTCGAGTTCTCCGAGCACGCGATCAAGGCCGCCCTGCCCGGCCTGCTGCTGCTGGCCGCGGGCGGCACCGCCGTCGGTACCGGCCTGAATGCCCACCCCGAATTCGCCAACCGCATCGCCGCCGAGATCTCGTCGCGCACGGGCCTGCAGTTCAAGTCGGCGCCGAACAAGTTCATGGCGCTGGCCGGCCACGACGCCATGGTCGCGGCGCACGGCGCCTTCAAGACGCTGGCCACGGCCCTCATGAAGATCGCCAACGACGTGCGCTGGATGGCGTCCGGTCCGCGCTCGGGCCTGGGCGAGATCACGATCCCCGAGAACGAACCGGGCAGCTCGATCATGCCGGGCAAGGTCAATCCGACCCAGTGCGAGGCGCTGACGATGCTGTGCTGCCAGGTGTTCGGCAACGACGTCGCCATCACCGTCGGCGGCGCCCAGGGCAACTTCGAGCTGAACGTGTTCAAGCCGATGATCGCCCATAACTTCCTGCAGAGCGCGCGCGTGCTGGCCGACGGCATGCGCTCGTTCGACGAGCACTGCGCCAAGGGCATCGAACCGAACCGCAAGCGCATCGGCGAGCTGATGGAGCAGTCGCTGATGCTGGTGACCGCGCTGGCCCCGCATATCGGGTATGATCGCGCCGCGCAGATCGCCAAGACGGCCCAGCACAACGGCCTGACGCTGCGCCAGGCCGCGCTGCAGTCCGGCTTCGTCGACGAGGCGCAGTTCGACCAGTGGATCGTGCCGATCGAGATGACCCGGCCCGAACAGGCCTGAGGCCAAGAACATTGCCGTCGTCCCCGCGCAGGCGGGGATCCAATTTTGCATGCCGTGCGATAGCATTGGCAACATTGGATCCCCGCCTGCGCGGGGACGACGCTTTTAGGTCGGGCTCAACAGTACGCCACCCAAAAAAAACCAGGGATACAATATGCAAAAGACAACATTTGAACTGACATCGGAGTTCATCGAGCTCAACCAGCTGCTCAAGCTGGCGGGCGTGGTGGACAGCGGCGGCGCCGGCAAGCACGTGGTCGCCAGCGGCGCGGTGTCGGTCGACGGCAAGAAGGAACTGCGCAAGACGGCCAAGATCCGCGCCGGCCAGGTCGTGACGCTGGGCGATATCCGGATCGACGTGCGCTGAACGCGCTGCGCATGCGGCTTGCCCGATGCTCCCGGTGGGGGCGCCGGACTAGCCGTCCCCGGCTGGAAATTGCTGGTTTGCGCGCAGACAAACTTGGGCAGACCTCCTTCTTTATATTGAATACGTAACATTCGCCAAAGGTGAAGAAGATGGATACCCCGGACTACAGCCCAACGACGCAGCAGCGACTGATCGGCGACCTGCGTCTCGTCATCGAAAACGCGGAAGAACTGCTCAAGAACACCGATCACTACACCGGCATGGTGTACCAGAACGCCCGCGCCAAGCTGGCCACGGCGCTCACCGCAGCAAACGAGGAACTGGCCCGTTTCGAGGAGGATCAACTGAACCGCATGATGGAAGCGACGCGCGCCGCAAACGAACTGCACCACGACGACAGCGGCGAGGCGCGCATCCTGCGCGCGTTCTACCACTGAGCATCCCGCCGGCGCCGCGTTCGCGGCGCCGTTCTTTTTCTACTCTTCCACGATCGCCGTCACGCAGCCCGGCACCAGCCAGCGCCGCAGGGCCGCTCCGACGTCGAATTCCTCGTCGGCCGCGAACGCCGCATCCAGCGCCTGACCGAACGTCCCGCCCTTCATCAGGCAGGCGAGCGCCGCATGCTCGGCCGCATCGACCGGCACCACCGCGACCTGCCAGCCGCGGCGCAGCACCAGCGCGTGGCTGGCGCGGCGCAGCGCTGCGGGCATGTCCCCGGCGCCGTCCTGGTGCGCCAGCCACAGGGCCGGCGTCGCCCACGGCGAGGCATGCAGGCGCAGCGCGGGATGCAGCCGTGCGCGGCTCGCCTCGAAGCGGTCCGGATCGAAGCCGTCCAGCGCCGGCGCCATGTTCGTCGCGGCATCCGGCCCATAATGCGCTTCGTGCACCAGCCATTCGAGGCGCGCCACGTCCGGCAGATACGGGTAGTCGGCGGCCGGCGCGAACCCTTCCAGGAAGACCGGCAGCGCGGCGCCGAAGCGGTTCAGGTCGGGATCAGCGGACGGATGCGCCCGGCCGTAGACGCGCGCCAGCCCGTCGAAAAAGTCGTCGCCGACCAGTTGGCGCAGCACGGGATAGGCATTGGACAGCGCGCGCTGCCAGTTGGCCGCCAGGTTGCCGCGGTAGATGCCGAGGCGGCCGGGGTCGCCCTTCAGCCACGGAGCCAGGGCGGCATCACGGTCGCGCTCGAACAGCGCGGCACCGAAGGCTTGCTGGACCGCGGCGAAGTCGCCGCCGCCGAGGGCCGCAGTGGGCACGGCCTGCCGCGCCGGTACGCCGCCGTCCACGGACGCGGCCGGCGCCCTGCTCTCCCGTGCGATCGCGCTGGCCATGTCCGCCTCTTCCAGCAGCACGTCCAGCGGCGGAATATCGGTATCCCACTCGATCAGCGTGGGCACCGCGCCGAAGCGGGCCAATGCCGCGCGGTACAACGCCCAGACGGGAGCGGCGACACGGTCGCCGTGGTGGTCGATCAGCAGCGTTCCCGTGTCGAGGTGGCCGCCCAGGTGCAGCTCGCCCACGCTGTCGGCCGGCAGCGCGGCCAGGGCAGCCAGCGCATCCTCGCCGTGGTTGCGCTGGTTGACGTACAGGTTGTTCACGTCGAGCAGGATGCCGCAACCGGTGCGGCGCACGAGTTCGGCGAGGAACTCGGCCTCGCCGACGGCGTCGCCCGTGAAGCGCAGGTAGGTGGAGACGTTCTCGACGAGGATGCGGCGCCCCAGCACGTCCTGCACGCGCGCGACGCGGGCGACGACGAGGGCCAGCGCCACGTCGTCGAGCTGCAGCGGCAGCAGGTCGTTCAACTGGCGGTCGCCGAGCGCGCCCCAGCTCAGGTGTTCGGAAACGAGGGCTGGCTCCACCGCGCGCACCAGCGCGGCCACGCGGCGCAGGTGCTCGTCCGGGAAGCCGGCGGCCGAGCCGAGCCCGAGGCCGACGCCGTGCAGGCTGACCGGGTAGTCGCGCCGCAGCGTGTCGAGCACGTGCCAGTCGCGGCCGGATTGCGCCAGGACATTCTCGGTATGGACTTCGATGAAGCCGACGCCGGGCCGCCGTTCGAGAAAGGCGCCGTAATGCGGCACGCGCAGGCCGATGCCCACGCCGCTTGCCGTGGGATGGCCGGCCGGCGTCATCGGGATTACTTGTCCTGCTTGGGCTGCTGGACCTTCGGTTCGGTCAGTTTGCCGCCGGCTTTTTCGCAGCTGCCCTTGGGCACCATCTTCCATTCAGCCGGGTCGTTGTCGACGGCGGCCTGGCCTGCGCAGCCGTGCACGGCCGTGCCGCAATCGTTCTGGCCGGCCTTGGCGACGCCGTAGCATTTTTCCTGGTCGGCGGCGGCCGTTCCCATCTGGCCCGATGCGGATGCATTGGCGGCGCACACGCTCGCGAGCGCGGCGGCGACCAGGGCTTGACGTTTATTCATGTAGATCTCCGTTGAGGCACGCGTCAATATCACGCCAGCCGATTCTAGCGAATGGACGGCGGATATTGAAGGGAAAAGAGCGATACCTGAAAGAAATGCGTACGCCGGCGGGGGCGGCCTTTGTGGACCGTGCAGACCGATGTCGAACAGCGCAAGGACATCGGCCGGGCACGGCGGTGGCAGGGCTCGAGCGGACTACTGTTGTATGGCCTGCCCAGCGCGCCGAGTACGTGAGCCGATAACGCGCGGGCCGCCCGTCCGTTGACAGGAATCGTGACGAATTGTTCAGGCGGTCGTATTGACGTGATTACCCAGGTGCGGCGGCAGGTTCTGCTGCGCCGGCGCGGACGCCTGCACGGCTTCCAGCAGCTGGGCGGCGGACGATGCCTGGATGTCCTGCGCCTTCTTGAGCATGGTCATGCCGACTTCCTGGCGCAGGCCGGTATCGGCGAGGCTGGTGGCGAGTTTGGCGATACCCATCGCATCCATGGTGTTCTCCTGTCTATTCCGCCCGGAATGGGCTATCCATCATTAACGACACGGCATCATGTAACTTTAGCGTTATTTTGCCGCCAGGCCGAGATAGGCCTTCATCCAGCCGAGCACGGCCTGGGGATCGTCGAGGTCGAGCCAGGCGACGTGCTGCGCCAGCGTGGCGGGTGCCGGCGCGCTTGACGCCACGGCGACGATGTGCGGGTCGTCCGGATACACGGGCGGCTTGCCGACCTCGGGGCGGTACACCTCCAGCTTGGGCAGCGGCTCCCATTTGTAGCCTTCGACCAGCGTCAGGTCGGCCGGCGACAGACGCCGCAGGTGCTCGGCCAGCGGCGGCTCCTCGATACCGCGCAGTTCGCGCATGATGGCGGTGCGGTAGGGAGACGCGATCATCACCTCGGCCGCGCCGGCCGTGCGCATGCGCGCGCTGTCCTTGTGCGGCGGCTCCAGCACGATGTCGTGGTGGCTGTGCTTGATGACGTTGACGCGCACGCCCTCGCCCGCCAGGGCGCCGACGAGGTATTCGAGCAGCGTCGTCTTGCCGCTGCCGGACCAGCCGATCACGCCCATCACCTTGCCGCCGGCCGCCTCCTGCAGGCGCTCCGGAGTGGATGCGGCCGGCACCGCCTTGCCGTCGACGCGATCAGTACGGGACACGGTAGCGGGTTCCACGGTAGTTCAGGACGGCCGTCTTCGGCAGCAGCTTTTCCAGCACGAGGCCCGGCGCGATTTCCTCGCCTTCGTGGCGCAGCACCTTGTCGACGATGAGCAGGCGGTCGGCCGGATTGGCGGAGTACATATAGCCGCCGAATGCCACGCGCGGCACCTCGCTGCGCAGGGGCTCGGGCAGTTGCTGCAGGAACGGCAGGCCGTCTTCGGGAACCAGTGCCGGCGCAGCGGCGCGGGGGGGCCGGGGGGGGGGGGGCGCGGGGGGCGGCCGGGGCGGGGGGCCCCCCCCGGAGCGGGAAAAAAAAAA
>CAUSCY010000061.1:0-31028 GCA_963529995.1 uncultured Massilia sp.
CGGCGGCATCCGATGCGAAGACGCTGCTCACCGGCTCGCACTACGACACGGTGAGGAACGGCGGCAAGTACGACGGCCGCCTGGGCATCCTGCTGCCGCTGGCCATCGTGCGCCACCTGCACGCGCGCGGCGAACGCCTGCCCTTCCACCTGGAGGTCGTCGGCTTCGCCGAAGAGGAAGGCGTGCGCTTCAGGAGCACCTTCCTGGGCAGCAGCGCGCTGGCAGGACGCTTCGACATGGCGCAGCTGGACCAGGTCGATGCCGACGGCATCACGATGCGCGCCGCGCTGCGGGCGGCCGGCCACGACCCGCAGGCCATTCCCGCCATCGCCCGCGACCCGGCCACGCTGCTCGGTTATGTCGAGGTCCATATCGAACAGGGACCGGTGCTGCTGGAGCGCGGCTTGCCGCTGGGCGTCGTCACGGCGATCGCCGGCAGTTCGCGCTACCTGGTCGATCTGGCGGGCGTGGCCAGCCACGCGGGTACGACGCCGATGACCATGCGCCGCGACGCCGCCGCGGCCGCCGCCGAGATCGTGCTGCTCGTCGAGCATCGCTGCAGCGGACGCGGTGCGCTGGTCGGCACCGTCGGCCAGCTGGCCGTGCCGGGCGGTTCCGTCAACGTGATCCCGGGCCGCTGCCGCCTGTCGCTCGATATCCGCGCCGCCGAGGATGGCGAGCGCCTGGCCGCCGTGCAGGACATCCTGGACGGCATCGCCGCCATCTGCGCACGGCGCGGCATCGCCCACGAGGTCGAGACGCTGGTGCAGGCGGCCGCCGTGCCGTGCGCACCGGGCCTGATGGACCGGCTGGGCGCCGCCGTCGAGCGGGCCGGCCTGCCGCGCTTCGACCTGCCGTCCGGCGCCGGCCACGATGCCATGGCGCTGGCCGGCCTGACGGACGTCGCCATGCTGTTCACGCGCTGCGGCAACGGCGGCATCAGCCACAACCCGCTCGAGACCATGACGGCCGACGATGCCGATATCGCCGCCGCCGTGCTGCTCGACTTTTTCCGTTCCTGCGTTTGAAAGGTGTCCGCATGTCCCTTGTCTGGACCGATTCGCTCGAGCACGTCGACTGGCACGAACTAGCCGAGCTGTACCGCGTTGCGCCGCTGGCGCGCAAGGAGCCGGACGATTTGCGCCGCGCCTTCGGCAACAGCATGTTCAAGCGTTTCGTGTTCGACGAGGGAAAACTGGTGGCGGCCGGGCGCGTGCTGGCGGACGGCGTCGACGTCGCCTACCTGTGCGACGTCGCGCTGCTGCCCGACTACCAGGGCCGGGGGCTGGGCCGCGCCCTCGTCGCCGATTTGCTGGCGCTGGCCCGGGGCCACAAGAAGATCTTCCTGTACGCCGTGCCGGGCAAGGAAGGCTTCTATGCGGGCCTGGGCTTCCGGCGCATGACGACGGCCATGGCCATCTTCGAGGACCCGGCCGCGGCCCACGCCCGCGGCTACCTGCACGATGAGGGACCGTCGGTATCGTAGGGTGGGCACCACGTGCCCACCATGCAGGCCTACTCCACCGGCAGCGCCGGAAGAATCAGCGTCGTCAGCAACTTCTCCGTCAAAGGATGCGCCCCGCGCACGCTATAGTTCGTGGTGGTGACGACGACCACGGCATCCAGCGCCGGCAGCACATAGACCTTGTTGCCGCCCATGCCCGACATCGCATGGCTGGCCACCGCGCGCCCGCCCGACGCAAAGGTCTGCAGCCACCACAGGTAGCCGTAGTCCACCCCCTCGCGCACGTTCGCATGGGGCGCGACCGAACGCTCGACCCATGCGCGCGGCAATACCTGATGGCCGTCCCACTGGCCTCCGTTCAAATATAGCTGGCCCAGCTTCCACAAGTCCTGCGTGCGCAGGCCCAGGCTGCCGCCCGTCATCGCCGTGCCCAGCGGCTGGATCTGCCATGTGGCGCCGACGATGCCCAGCGGCTTGAACAGCACCTCGTCGGCGAAAGCGGGCACGCTGCGCTTCGTCGCCCGTTCCAGGATGGGGCCCAGCAGCGTGACGCCGGCCGTGCAATAGCTGAAGGCGCGGCCATAGGGCTGCTTGTCCGGCTTCGGCACCCAGTCGGGAAAGCCGCGGATCGGCAGGTCGAGATAGAAGCGGCTCCAGTCCTCGACGAGGTACATGCGTTCCTCGTTCCCGCGCGAGTACTGGTTGTCGTCGTCGCATTCGAGCAGGGAACTCATCGTGATCAGGTCCTCGACCACGATGCGGCCCTTGCGCGGGTCTGGATTTGCCAGCGGCATGCGGTCCTTGAAGTACGGCAGCACGGGGCTGTCCAGGCGCAGCTGCCCGCGCGCGACGGCCGCGCCGACCAGCATGCCCGCGACCGTCTTGGTGACGGAGCGGGTATTGCGCGCGGCCGCCGCGCCGCCGGCATCGAAGTACTGCTCGTAGACGACCTTGCCGTGGCGCGCCACCAGCACGCTCGTCACCTGCTGGAAATCGCCGACCCTGACGGCGGCCGTGACGTCGTCGAAGCCGGCGGCGCCGGCATGGGCCGCCGCCAGGAACAGGCCGGCGGCAATCGCGTATCGCAACATGGTTCCTCCTCGTCGAAAGCGGCAGTCTAGACGGGCAGCGGCGGCACGGTCTTGTATCCTTCAAACATCCTGCGCCGCCATGCGCCCGGCGGCAGGCCGAAGCGCTGGCGGAAGGCGTGCGTCATGTGGCTCTGGTCGACGAAGCCCGCCGTCGCAGCGATGTCGGCCATGCCCAGGCGCGAGCGGCGCAGCAGCGCGCAGGCATGGTCGATGCGGCGCCAGCGCAGCAGTTCCCCGGGCGAGCAGCCGAGCGTGTCGCGGAACACGCGCGCCAGGTGTACCGGATGCACGCCAGCCGCTGCCGCCACGGTGCCGATCGACAGTCCCGCATTGCCGGCGCTGTCCATCACGGCTTCGTAGGCGCGGTACAGCCAGGGCGGCGGATGGCGCATGGCGGGCGGCGCCAGCGCGGCCGTGTCGGCCAGCAGTTCCCAGACGCCCGCCTCGAGCAGGGCCGCGTCGGGCCGGCCCTGCATGCGCCGCGCCAGCGCAAAGGCCGTGCGCAGGCAGGCGGGCCGCTGCAGGTAGCTGGCGTCCGGCGGAATGCCGCGCACCTCGGCGGCGTCGGGCAGGCGCGCGGGATCGATGGAGACGGCCATGAAGCGCCCCTGCCCGCCCAGGAAACGGTCGCGGTGCACGACGCCCGGCGGGTTGTACACGAGGGCCGGCGCGCGCGCATGCCGTGGTGCGCCCTGCGCGGCCGACATATAGGTCCCCGCCAGCACGAGCACGAAGTGCGCGTCCGCGTGAACGTGCTCGCGCACTTCCTCCTCCGGCGCCGTCGCTTCCAGCACGCTCAGGTCGAACACGCCGCAACGGGCGTCGTCCTGGCGCTCGCCGTAGAACTGGCCGGGGAGGAAGCGCACCGTCATGGCATGGCGTGCGCTACTTGGTCGCCGCGATCCAGCGTTCGACACGCGCCTGCAGGATCGGCAACGGCAGCGTGCCGTCGCCCAGCACCACGGCGTGGAAGCCCGCGTAGCCGAACTTCGGTCCCAGTTCCTTGCGGGCGCGCTCGCGCAACTCGAGGATCTTCAGCGCGCCGACCTTGTAGGCGAGCGCCTGGCCCGGCCACACCATGTAGCGCTCGATCTGGTTGGCCGCCTGGGCCTCGTCGTAGCCCAGCACCTCGCGCGCGTAGGCGATCGCCTTCTCGCGCGACCAGCCCTGGGCATGCATGCCCGTGTCGACCACGAGGCGCACGGCGCGCAGCAGTTCGTCGTTCAGGTGGCCGTAGTAATAAGCGGGATCGTCGTACAGGCCGAACTCCTTGCCGAGCGTCTCGCAGTATAGCGCCCAGCCTTCCGTGTAGGCGGCCGCGCTCGGATGCTCGGTGAAGAACTTGCGGAAGTCCGGCAGCGGCAGTTCCTTCAACAGCGCCGCGTGCAGGTGGTGGCCCGGTATGCCTTCGTGCAGCAGCAGCGTCGCCATGCCGGTCGTCTCGTACTCCTTGGGGTCGTTGACGACGGCCCAGAAGGTGCCCGGATGCGAGCCGTCGGCGGCGACGGGCGTGTAGTGGTCGGACGCCGTCGCACGCGTCAGTTCCGGCTCCGGCTGGATATCCAGCTTCGCCTTCGGCAGCAGCGTGAAGTAGGCAGGCAGCTTGCCTTCGACGGTCGCATAGATGTCGCGGTAGCGCGCCAGCACCTCCGCCTCGCTCTTGAAGGGCTTGAAGCGCCGCTGCGCCGCGACCCAGTGCGGGAACTGGTCCAGCGGGCCGTCGTAGCCCAGCGCATGGATGTCGTCGCGCGCCAGCTTCGCCATCTCGGCGCGGATGCGCGCGACTTCCTTCAGGCCCAGCGCATGGATGTCGTCCGGCGCCAGGTCGAGGTTCGTGTTGTTGCGGATGCGCGCGCGGTACCAGGCGGCGCCGTCCGGCAGTGCGCCGTAGCCCGCGCTGGCGCGGCCGGCGGCCAGGTAGTCCTTCTCCAGGAAGGCGTTCAGCCGTCCCAGCGCGGCATCGATGGCGACGGCGGCCTGGCGGTAGCCAGCCGTGAGCTGGCGCCGGTCCTGCTCCGGAAAGCTTGCCGGCATGTTCTTGATGGGCGTGTAGTAGACGCTCGCCTCGGGCGTGCCGCTCCTCAGCTGGCGGAACTGCGGCAGCATGCGCTCCGTGATGATCTTCGGCTGCACGACGCCCAGGCGGATGCCCTCCTTCATGTTGGCGACGGCCTGGTCGATCCAGGCCGGCAGCTGCTCCAGGCGGCGCAGGTAGGCACGGTACTGGGCGGGCGTGCCGAGCGGCTGGGAGCCGGTGCCGCCGGCATAGTTGGCCAGGTTACTGGGCACGTTGTCGAACTGGTTCAGTGGCAGCAGATGCTCCGGGAAGCGTTCCAGGTCGAGCTGGCTGCGGATCTCCGATTCCAGGATGTCACGGTTCAGTTGCGCCGCCGGCGACAGGCTGGCGCGGTCGACGGCCTGCAATTGCTCCAGCAAGGCATGGTTCTGCGCCAGGTAGCGCTGGCGCACCTGCGGCGCGATCGCCATGCCGAGCTGGTCGTCGTAGCGGCCGTCGCCGTTGGCCGTCGCGTACAGCAGCGGATCGAAGCGCGCGCGGGCGTCGTAGAAGCGCACGGCCAGCGCATTCACCTGCCGTTCGGCGGCCGGGATGGCGGCATCGGCGGCGGCATGGGCAGGCAGCATGGGCATGGCGAGGAGCGGAGCACAGGACAGTGCAGCAAGCAGGGTGGCGGCGGACAGCGAACGGGGCATGGGCATCCTCTCAATGAATGCGGAAAAGGATACAACAGTCGCGTTTGAACTTCCCGTTATCGGCCTGCGAATTGCGGCAGCCCTTCATGCGGCCGGCGCCGCGTGGCTGCGCGGCCCCACCGCCTCGGCGATGCGCGCGACGAGCATCCCCGCCTCGACGGGCTTGGCCATGTAGTCGGTGAAGCCGGCCTGCAACGCGCGGTCGCGGTCGCCCTGACGCGTGAAGGCGGTCAGGGCGATGGCCGGGACGCCGCCCACGGTGCCGTCGCGGCGGCGGATGCTGCGCATCAGCTCGAAGCCGTCGACGTCGGGCATGCCGATGTCGCTGACGATCACGTCGGGACGTTCGCGCTCGAGCAGGTCGAGGGCGCGGCCGGCGTTCGATGCGGTCATCGTCGAGGCGCCGCTGACCTTCAGGATCCGTTCCAGCACGTCGAGCGTATCGGGCGCGTCGTCGACCACCAGCACCTTCACACCCGACAGGTCGACCAGGCCTGCTCCGGGCCCGGCCTGGGACGTCGTGGCATGCACCGGAGCGGATGCCGGCCGCAATGCCGGCGCCGGCTCGCGCAGCAGCGGCAGGCGCACGGTGAACGTGGCGCCCGCATCCGGACCCGGACTGTCGGCCTGGATGGTACCGCCGTGCAGCTCGACGAGCTGGCGCGCGATCGACAGGCCCAGTCCGAGCCCGCCGTGGCGGCGCGTGATCGACGCGTCCTGCTGGCGGAAGCGGTCGAACACGTGCGGCAGGAAGTCGGGGTCGATGCCGGCGCCCGAATCGATCACGCGCAGCACCACGTCGTCGCCGTCGCGCGCCAGCAGCACCTGCACGGTGCCGCCGGCCGGCGTGAACTTGACGGCGTTCGACATCAGGTTCCACATCACCTGCTGCAGCCGCGCGGGATCCGCCAGCACCATGCCCGCATTGCCGCCGATATCGCGTCCGATCGCCGGACGCAGCACGATCTGCTTGGCCGCGGCGGCCGGATGCACGGTGGCGAGCGCCGACTCGACGATGCGTGCCGGATCGACGGGCTGTACCTCCAGGCGCAGGGTGCCGGAGACGATGCGGCTCATGTCGAGCAGGTCGTCGATCAGCTGGCCCTGGGCACGCGCATTGCGTTCGATGGTGTCGAGGCCGCGCTTGACCGTGGCCGCGTCCTTGCCGCCGCGCTGCAGCATGGCGGCCCAGCCGGTGATGGCGTTGAGCGGCGTGCGCAGCTCGTGCGACAGCGTGGCCAGGAATTCGTCCTTCATGGCGCTCAGGTGTTCGGCCTCGTCGCGCGCGGCGCGCTCGCGCAGCAGCAGTTGCTGACGTTCCTCGGCCATGGCCTGGAACACGGCCAGCATGCGCCCCTTGGCCTGCAGGCGCGCGTCGAACACGGACATGGCCAGCGCCAGCGCCAGCACGCACAGGGTCGCGACGGTGACCAGGCTCGCCACGCCCGCATGATCGACGCCGCCGTCCGCGGCGCGGCATACGCTGCCTTCCGGGAAGCCGGCCGCCGCCATGCCCGTGTAGTGCATGCCGGCGATGGCAGCGCCCATGACGACGGCGGCGCCGAGCCGCGCGATCCAGACGCGTGGCCCGTTGCGGCGCAGCTTGAACGCGATCCACAGCGCCAGCGCCGAGGCGCCGACGGCGATCAGCACGGACAGGGAAAACAGCAGCGGGTCGTACACGATGCCCGGCGCCATGCGCAGCGCCGCCATGCCCGTATAGTGCATCGCATTGATGCCGAGCCCCATCAGCACGGCGCAGCCGGCCAGGCGCGCGGGCTCCAGGTCGGCACGTCCGGCCTGCCACAGCGCCAGGCCGGACGCGGCAATCGGCAGCAGCAGGGACACGACGGTGATGGGGATGTCGAAGCCGGTCGGGATCGGCAGCCGGAACGCCAGCATGCCGATGAAGTGCATGGCCCAGATGCCCGAACCCATGGCGACGGCGCCGCCCACGGTCCAGGCCAGCACGGCGCGGCCCTGGGCCTGGGCGACCCGGCCCGCCAATCCGAGCGCCGCGTACGATGCCGCCATCGCCACCAGGATGGAGGCCAGCACCAGCGGCGTTTCGTAATACCCCTTCAGCATGCAGCTCCCGTCTGCGCCCTGCGCAACAAGGAATCGGAACATCTCGTCATGACAGTATGCTACGAGAGTGCTCCACAGGCCAGCCGCAGTGCAGCAATTACCCTATGCAACAGTCGCGACCGCATTCGCGACGGCCGCGGCGCCGGCCGCGGTGTCCGCGATGCCGGCCCGCTCCAGCATGGCATGCAGCAGCACGTTGCAGCCTGCCTCCAGGTGGGCCGGCTGGGCGTCCTCGATCTCGTTGTGGCTGATGCCGTCCTTGCAGGGCACGAAGATCATGCCGGCCGGCGCACGCCGCGCCACGTAGACGGCGTCGTGTCCGGCGCCCGAGACCACGTCCATGGCCGGGTAGCCGAGCCGCTCGGTCGCCGCGCGCACGGCGCCCACGCAGGCCGGATCGAACGGACAGGCGGGCACGTGGGACACGCGCTCGAGCACGATCGCGAGCCCCGTCTCCGTGCGCACGCGCTCGACATACGCCGCGATCTCGTCGTGCATGCGGCCCAGCAGTTCGTCGCTGACGTTGCGCAGGTCGATGCTGAACTTGACCTGGCCGGGAATCACGTTGCGGCTGTTCGGGAACACCTGCACCATGCCCACCGTGCCGCGGCCGTACGGCGGATGGCGGTCGGCGATCGCCACCGTCTCCTGCATGATGCGCGTGGCCACCTGCAGCGCGTCGCGGCGCAGCTGCATGGGCGTGGGACCCGCATGCGCCTCCATGCCGCTCACCGTGCAGTCGTACCAGGACAGGCCCATCACGGCCGGCACCACGCCGATGGTGAGGCCGGCGTCTTCCAGCACGGGCCCCTGCTCGATATGCGCCTCGAAATAGGCGCCGATCGGATGATCGCCGGGTTCCTGCGTCCCCTTGTAACCGATGCGTTCCAGTTCCTCGCCCACGGTCTTGCCGTCGACGTCGCGCGCGGCGTAGGCCGTCTCCAGGCTGAAGGCGCCGCAGAACACACCGGAACCCATCATCACGGGCACGAAGCGGGAACCCTCCTCGTTGGTCCAGAACGCCACCTCGATCGGCGCCCGGGTCGCGATGCCCTGGCGGTTCAGCGTGCGCACCACTTCGAGCCCGGCCAGCACGCCGTAGTTGCCGTCGAACTTGCCGCCGGTCGGCTGGGTGTCGATGTGGCTGCCCGTGACCACGGGCGGCAGCGACGGGTCGCTGCCTTCGCGGCGCATGAAGACGTTGCCGATCCGGTCGACCGAGACGGCCAGCCCTTCCGCCTCCGCCCAGCCGATCACCAGTTCGCGGCCCTGGCGGTCCAGGTCGGTCAGGGCCAGGCGCTTGACGCCGCCCTTGTCGGTGGCGCCGATCCTCGCCAGGTCCATCAGGGATTGCCACAGGCGCTGGCCATCGATGCGCAGGTCGTTCATGGTTCCATCCTCCAGGTTGCCGTACGTTTCAGGGTCTCAAGCGACTGCCGGCGCAGAGACGGGAGCGAACGCGGGCCGCTCCACGTAGCGGCCCGCACCCCGTTCCGCGCGCAGGTCGCCGTCAGCGTAGACGACCTTGCCGGCCGCCACCGTATGCGTCGGCACGCCGCGCACCGTGCGGCCTTCGAACACGTTGAAGCCGCCCTGCGAATGCTGCGTCGCGGCCGACAGCGTGCGCGTGGCCAGCGGATCCCATACCACCAGGTCGGCATCGGCGCCCACCGCCACGTGGCCCTTGCGCGGGTAGATATTGAAGATCTGCGCCGCGTTCGTCGACGTCACGCGCACGAATTCGGACGGCGTCAGGCGTCCCGTGCCCACGCCCGCATCCCAGACGACGGCCATGCGCTCTTCCACGCCGCCGCAGCCGTTCGGGATGCGCGTGAAATCGTCCTGGCCCGCCGCCTTCTGCGCGGCGCAGAAGGTGCAGTGGTCCGTTGCCGTCGTGTGCAGGTTGCCGCCCTGCAGACCTTGCCACAACGCGGCCTGGTGGTGCGGCGCCCGGAACGGAGGGCTCATCACGTGGGCGCGCGCGTATTCCAGGTCCGGGCTGCGGTACACGCTGTCGTCGATCACCAGGTGGCCGGCCAGCGCCTCCCCGTACACGCGCTGGCCGCGCGCGCGGGCGCGGGCGATGGCGTCCAGCGATTCGGCGCAGGACACGTGCACGATGTACACGGGCGTGCCCAGCACGTTGGCGATGGCGATCGCCCGGTTGGCCGCCTCGGCCTCGACTTCCGGGGGCCGCGACAGCGGGTGCGCCTCGGGTCCGCGGATGCCCTTGGCCAGCAGCTCGCGCTGCAGCTGGTACACCAGCTCCCCGTTCTCCGCATGCACGGTCGGGATCGCGCCCAGCGCCAGGGAACGGCGGAAGCTCTTCACCAGCGTCTCGTCGTCGGCCATGATGGCGTTCTTGTAGGCCATGAAGTGCTTGAAGCTGTTGACCCCGTGCTCGCGCACCAGCGTTCCCATGTCCTCGTGCACCGAATCGTCCCACCAGGTGATGGCGACGTGGAAGGTGTAGTCGGCCGCGGATTTCTCGGCCCAGCCGCGCCAGGCGTGGAATGCCTCCGTCAGCGGCTGCCGTGGGTCCGGGATCACGAAGTCCATGATGGTCGTCGTGCCGCCCGCCAGCGCGGCCGCGGTGCCCGTATAGAAATCGTCGGCCGTGACGGTGCCCATGAACGGCAGCTGCATGTGCGTGTGCGGGTCGATCCCGCCCGGCATCACGTACTGGCCGCCGGCGTCGACGACCTGCGCGCCGGCCGGCACGTCCAGGCGCTCGCCGACGGCGGCGATCCTGTCGCCCATGCACAGCACGTCGGCACGGAATGCGCGGTCGGCGTTCACCACGGTGCCGCCCTTGATCAAGACAGTCATGCGCTTCTCCTCGGGTCAATCCAGCGAATTGGCCGGGCGCATCGCGGGGACGGCGCGGCCTTTCATCATCAGTCCGTAGACGAACGCGGCGACCGCGATCCCGACGAACCAGGCATAGGTGTAGAGGGTCTTGAAGCCGGCGCCCACGCCGGGGAAGGATTCGGGAAAGGCCGCGTTCAGGAAGCCGGGGATGTTCGGCAGCACGCCGGCGACGAAGGCGACGATGGCCGCCGGGTTCCAGCCGTTCCAGTAGCCGTAGGCACCGTCGTCGCGGTACAGGTGCTCGACCGACAGCGCGGTCTTGCGGATCAGGTAGTAATCGACGATCAGCACGCCGGCGATGGGGCCCAGCAGCGCCGAATAGCCGATCAGCCAGGTGAAGATGTAACCCTGGGTCGATTCCAGTATCTTCCACGGCATCATGACGAGGGCGATGGCGGCCGTCAGGTAGCCGCCCGCACGGTAGGAGATCGTGCGCGGCGCCAGCGCGGAAAAATCGTAGGCCGGGCCCACCAGGTTGGCGGCGAGGTTGACGCTGACCGTATCGACCAGCAGCACGATCAGCGCCACCAGCACGGCCACGCCCGTCATGCGGCTGGCCAGGTCGACCGGATCCCACAGCGCCTTGCCGTACAGGACCACGGTGGCCGAGGTGACGATCACGGCCAGCGCCGCCAGCAGACCCATCGGCACCGGCAGGCCCACCGACTGGCCCACGACCTGGTCGCGCTGGCTGCGCGCGAAGCGGGTAAAGTCGGGAATGTTCAGCGCCAGCGTGGCCCAGAAGCCGACCATGGCCGTCAGCGAGGGCCAGAACGTGGTCCAGAACTGGCCCTCCTTCGCCCCGCCCGGCACGAAGGCGGACGGCTTGTCGAGCAGCGGGCCGAAGCCGCCCGCCTTCTGGTAGACCCAGGCCAGCAGCACGAAGCAGATGGCGATCTTCAACGGCGCCGTCCAGGTCTCGAGCTTGCGGATCGATTCCATGCCGTGCACGATGAACCAGAACTGGATCGCCCAGAACGCCAGGAAGCAGGCAAGCTGCGCGCCGTTGATGCCGAGGCCGGCGATACGCTCGCCGCCGATCTCGTGCCCCATCAGCACGCCCAGCAGCGTGTAGATCATGCTGCCGCCGAACCAGGTCTGGATGCCGTACCAGCCGCAGGCGACGATGGCGCGCATCAGGGCCGGCAGCTTCGCCCCGCGCGTGCCGAACGCGGCGCGCGCCAGCACGGCGTAGGGAATGCCGTACTTGGTGCCGGCGTGGCCGATCAGCAGCATCGGCAGCAGCACGATGGCGTTCGCCAGGAATACCGTCAGCACGGCCTGCCAGGCCGACATGCCGGCCTCGATCAGGCTGGCCGACAGCGTGTAGGCCGGGATGCACATCACCATGCCGACCCACAGGGCGGCGAAATGGTACCAGCGCCAGGTGCGCTGGGCTGCGCTGGTGGGCGCGAGGTCTTCGTTCCAGAGGTCGTTGTCGGTCATCGGGCGGTCTCCATCAGGGTTACGCGGCGTCATCACGTACGGGCACCATGTGCCCACCGTACGATGAGCAAATCCAGTGCCAGCCTTCGCAGGCTCACGCGTCGCCCAATGCTACCTCCGCACGCGGATTGCGTCCGTCCCGGGTCCAGTTCATATACGGCTTGCCGTTATGCTGGGGTACCATCGTGATGCAGCCCTCGACGGGACAGGTGATCTCGCACAGATTGCAACCGACGCATTCGGCCTCGATCACCTCGTATCGCCGCCCTTCTCCCTTCGGCCCCGCCACGACCAGCTTCGCCACCGCCTGGTGCGACGTATCCTCGCACGCCACGTGGCACTTGCCGCAGCCGATGCACTTGTCCTGGTCGATATGGGCGATCACCTGGTAATTCATGTCCAGGTATTTCCAGTCCGTCGTGTTGGGCACGGCCTTGCGCGCGAACGCCGCGACGTTCGCGTAGCCCTGGCTGTCCATCCAGCGCGACAGGCCGTCCTTCATCTCCTCGACGATGCGAAAGCCGTGCAGCATCGCCGCGGTGCACACCTGCACCGAACCGGCGCCCAGCGCGATGAATTCGGCCGCGTCGCGCCAGCTGCCGATGCCGCCGATGCCCGAGATCGGCAGATGGCGCGTGGCAGGGTCGCGCGCGATCTCGGCCACCATGTTCAGCGCGATCGGCTTGACGGCCGCGCCGCAATAGCCGCCGTGCGTGCTGGCGCCGCCGACGATGGGGAACGCCACCATCCGGTCCAGGTCCAGGTGCGTGATCGAATTCACGGTATTGATCAGCGAGACGGCGTCGGCCCCGCCCGCGAGAGCAGCCCGCGCCGGCGCGCGCACGTCCGTGATGTTGGGGGTCAGCTTGACGATGACGGGCAGCCGCGTGTACGTCTTGCACCAGCGCGTCACCAGCTCGATCAGGTCCGGCTGCTGCCCCACCGCCGCGCCCATGCCCCGCTCCGGCATGCCGTGCGGGCAGCCGAAGTTCAGCTCGATGCCGTCCGCCCCCGTGGCCTCGACCAGGGGCAGGATCGCGCGCCACGGCGCTTCCTCGCAGGGCAGCATCAGCGACACGATCAATGCGCGGTCGGGCCACGCCTTCTTCACCTGGGCAATCTCGCGCAGGTTCACTTCCAGGCTGCGGTCCGTGATCAGCTCGATGTTGTTGAAGCCGATGACCTCGCGGTTCTTGCCGTAGATGGCCGAGTAGCGCGAGGACACGTTGACGGCCGGCGGGTCCTCGCCCAGCGTCTTCCATACCACGCCGCCCCAGCCCGCCTCGAAGGCACGCACCACGTTGTAGGCCTTGTCGGTCGGCGGCGCCGACGCCAGCCAGAACGGATTCGGCGAGGCGATGCCGCAGAAATCGATGCTCAGGTCGGCCATGCTGCCCCCGTCTTGGTGAGGATGTCGTCGTGGATGGCCAGCGCGGCCAGCTTGCCGTGCTGGACCGCCTGCACCGTCAGGTCCTGGCCCGGCGCCACGCAGTCGCCGCCCGCGTACACGCCCGGCAGCGCCGTGCGGAAGGCGGCATCGACGCGGATCTTGTCGCCGCCCGTGCGTGCGATCTCGCGCGCCAGCGGGTCCTGCAGCGCCGCCGTCTCCATGTGCTGGCCGATGGCCTTGAACACGGCATCGGCCGCCAGCTCGAGGACGGCGCCCGTCCCGACCAGGCGTCCCTCGTCCATGCGGGTCTGCTCGAAACGCATGCCGCGCACGGCGCCGGCCCCGTCGCGCAAGATCTCCAAGGGCGCGGCCCAGGTGCGGATCGCCACGCCGTTGGCCAGCGCGATGTCGATCTCGTGGCCCGTCGCGCTCATGGCTTCGACGCCGCGCCGGTACACCAGCGTGACCTCGTCCGCGCCCAGGCGCCTGAGCTGCACGGCCATGTCGACGGCCGTGTTGCCGGCGCCGATGACGAGGGCGCGGCGCGGTACCGGCAACGCAGCCAGGTCGCTCGCCTGGCGCAGCGTGGCGATGTAGTCGATGGCGGCCGCGAAGCCCGGCGCATCCTCGCCCGTCAAGCCCAGGCGGCGGCTGGCGCCCAGGCCGATGCCGAGGAACACGGCGTCGTAGCGGGCGTGCAGGTCGGCCAGGTGCAGGTTGACGCCGAGCGTCATGCCGGTGCGCACCTCGATGCCGCCGATCGACAGCAGGAAGTCGACTTCGCGCTGGGCCGTGTCGCCGGGCAGCTTGTACCTGGCGATGCCGTATTCGTTCAGGCCGCCGGCCTTGGCGTGCGACTCGAACACGACGACGTCGTGGCCCAGCATCGCCAGCCGGTGCGCGCAGGACAGGCCGGCGGGCCCGGCGCCGACGACGGCGACCGTCCTGCCTGTAGCCGGGGCGCGCTGGAACGGGTGACAGTCGAAGCGGGCGTTGTCGAGGGCGTAGCGCTGCAGCAGGCCGATTTTCACGGGCTGGCCTTCGGCATCGTTGTTGCGCACGCAGGCATCCTCGCACAGGATCTCGGTGGGACAGACGCGCGCGCAGCTGGCGCCGAAGATGTTCTGCTTGAGGATGTTGACGGCGGCGCCCTGCACGTTGCCGTCGCCGATGTTGCGGATGAAGCTGGCCACGTCGATGCCGGTCGGGCAGGCGCGCGTGCACGGCGCGTCGTAGCAGTACAGGCAGCGCGCGCTCTCGATCGCCGACTGGCGGGCCGTGAGGGGCGGCGCGAGATCGCCGAAGCGTTCGGACAGGGCGCCGTGCGTGGCCGTGGGGGGCGGCAGGTGCTGGAGCGACTCGATCATGTGCATCCCTTTTTCGTTATGGTGGTGCGCCGGTGGGCACGGGGTGCCCACCCTACGCAAGCGTTGCCGATGACCCGTAGGGTGGGCACCACGTGCCCACCACACCGCGAAACGTCACTTCATCTGCGGAAACGCGAACTGCGCCCCGCTGCCGGCCGTATTCGGCCAGCGCTGCATCACGGCCTTGTGGCGCGTGTAGAAGCGCACGCCCTCCGGACCGTAGGCGTGGTGGTCGCCGAACAGGCTGCGCTTCCAGCCGCCGAAGCTGTTGAAGGCCATCGGCACCGGCAACGGCACGTTCACGCCGACCATCCCGACCTCGACCTGGCGCACGAATTCGCGCGCCGTGCCGCCGTCGCGGGTGAACACGGCCACGCCGTTGCCGTACTCGTTGCGGTTGATGAGTTCCAGCGCGCTGCCGATGTCCGGCAGGCGCACCACGCACAGCACGGGGCCGAAGATCTCCTCGCGGTAGATCGACATCTCCGGCCGCACGTGGTCGAACAGCGTGCCGCCGACGAAGAAGCCGTTCTCGCGGCCCGGCACGCGGTAGCCGCGGCCGTCCACGACGAGGGTGGCGCCCTGCTCCACGCCCTCGCCGATCAGTTTCTCGATGCGCTGCCGGGCGGCCTGCGTGACCACGGGGCCCATCTCGGCGCCCTCCGTCATGCCGTCGCCGATCTTCAGGGCCGCCGTGCGCTCGGCCAGCTTCGCCACCAGCGCGTCGCCCGCATCGCCCACGGCCACCGCCACCGAAATCGCCATGCAGCGCTCGCCCGCGGAACCGTAGGCCGCGCCGATCAGCGCATCGACCGCCATCTCCATGTCCGCATCGGGCATCACGACCATGTGGTTCTTGGCGCCGCCCAGCGCCTGCACGCGCTTGCCCGCGGCCGTGCCGCGCGCGTAGATATATTCGGCGATCGGCGTGGAGCCGACGAAGCTGAGCGCTTCCACGCCAGGATGGTCGAGCAGCGCGTCGACGGCCACCTTGTCGCCCTGCACGACGTTGAACACGCCGTCCGGCAGGCCCGCCTCCTGCAGCAGCCGCGCATGCAGCAGCGCCGGCGACGGATCGCGCTCGGACGGTTTCAGGACGAAGGTATTGCCGCAGGCGATGGCGACGGGGAACATCCACATCGGCACCATCACGGGGAAATTGAAAGGCGTGATGCCGGCGACGACGCCCAGCGGCTGGCGCATCGACCAGGCATCGATGCCGCGCGCGATCTGGTCGGTGTACTCGCCCTTCAGCAGTTGCGGGATGCCCACCGCGAACTCGACCACCTCGATGCCGCGCGCCACCTCGCCCTGGGCGTCCGCGAAGGTCTTGCCGTGCTCGCGCACGACCAGCGCCGCGAAGTCGTCCGTGTGCTGCCGGCACAGCTGCAGGTAAGTGAACAAGATCCGCGCCCGCGCCAGCGGCGGCGTGGCGGCCCAGGCCGGGAAAGCGGCGCCGGCCGCCGCCACGGCGGCATCCACGTCCTCGCGCGAGCCCAGCGCGACGCGCGCGCAGGGTTCGCCCAGCGCGGGGTTGAACACGTCGGCATGGCGTCCGCCCGTGCCGGCGTGCGCCTTGCCGCCGATGTAGTGTCCGATCATCTCCATATTGTTTATCCTCGTTCAGTCCAGGTTGCGCAGGACGTCCGCCAGCTTGCCGAACAATTCGTCGATATGCTGCTTTTCCAGCACGAGCGGCGGCGACAGCGCGATGATGTCGCCCGTCACGCGGATGAGCACCCCGTCGGCGAACGCCTTCTTGAACGCCGCATAGGCACGCGCACCGGGCTTGCCGGGAATCGGTTCCAGCTCGATGCCGGCCACGAGGCCGACGGTGCGAATGTCGATCACGTGCGGCAGCCCTTTCAGCGCGTGCACGGCATCTTCCCAGTAGGGCTGGATGTCGCGCGCATGCGCGAGGATGCCCTGTTCCTTGAACACGGCCAGCGTGGCGATCGAGGCCGCGCAGGCCAGCGGGTGGCCGGAATAGGTATAGCCGTGGGCCAGCTCGATGCCGGGCGGCGCGTCCATGAACGCATCGTGGATGAAGGCCTTGGAGAACACGGCTCCCATCGGCACGGTGCCGTTGGTGATGCCCTTCGCCGTCGTCATCATGTCCGGCTCGACGTCGAAGTAGTCGGCGGCGAACGGCGTGCCCAGGCGCCCGAAGCCCGTGATGACCTCGTCGAAGATCAGCAGGATGCCGTGCTTGGTGCAGATCTCGCGCAGGCGTTTCAGGTAGCCCTTGGGCGGCACCAGCACGCCGGTCGAGCCGGACACGGGTTCGATGATGACGGCGGCGATATTGGACGCGTCGTGCAGGGCGACCAGGCGCTCCAGCTCGTCCGCCAGCTCGACGCCGAAGTCCGGCTCGCCGCGCACGAATGCGTTCCTGCGCAGGTCGTGCGTGTGCGGCAGGTGGTCGGCGCCCGGCAGCAGCGGCCCGAAGGCCTTGCGGTTGGGACCGATACCGCCCACCGACAGGCCGCCGAAGCCGACGCCGTGGTAGCCCCGTTCCCGGCCGATCAGGCGGGTGCGGCTGCCTTCGCCGCGCGCGCGGTGGTAGGCCAGCGCCATCTTCAGCGCCGTGTCGACGGCTTCGGAACCGGAATTCGTGTAGAACACGTGGCCGAACTTGTGGTTCGTGTACTCCATCAGCTGCTCGGCCAGGTCGAAGGCGGCCGGGTGGCCCATCTGGAAGGTCGGCGCGAAGTCGAGCTGGCCTACCATCTCGCTGACGGCCGCCACGATCTTCGGCTGCGCATGGCCGCAGGGCACGCACCACAGGCCGGCGGTACCGTCCAGGATGTCGTTGCCGTCGACGTCCTTGTAATACATCCCCTTCGCCGAGACCAGCAGGCGCGGCGCCGCCTTGAAGTCGCGGTTGTTCGTGAATGGCATCCAGAAGGATGACATCGATGCGGGTCGTGTTTCGTTCATGTGGCTTCCCCAAGTATCTTTTCGCCAAAGATTTACCAGTTGGCAAAATCATGATGCAATAATAGTCAGCAGGATAACGGCGGCACATATACACAAACGGCGAAAAACGGCCAACCGTATTGGAAGCATAACCAGTACAGTTGGCGGCGTCGCACCGGTGGAGCGCGCATGGACGACACGAGGGCACAAGGGAACAAGGAAGGCAGCGGGACCGTCCCGGCTTGGCCCGTGCTGGCGATCGAGCGCCAGCGCCGCGGCAGCCTGGTCGACCAGATCGTGGCCGCGATCGCGGAAATGGTAAGCCGGCGCGAACTGCGGGTCGGCACCAAGATGCCTTCGGTTCGACAATTCGCAAAGGTCAATGGCGTCAGCACGTTCACGGTCGTCGAATCCTACGACCGCCTGCTGCACCTGGGCCTGCTGTCCTCGCGCCGCGGCTCCGGCTTCTTCGTCGCGCGCGGCGCGGCGGAAGCGCCGCAGGCGCCCTGCCTGCCCGCATCCAGCCATGCCGTCGACGCGCTCACGCCCGACCTGTATTCAGGCCAGGCCGATGCGCTGCCGGTCGGCGCCGGCTGGCTGCCGCCCGAGTGGTATGGCGAATCGATGCTGCCGGACGCCGTGCGCCATGCGATGAAGATCCCGGCCGGCCGCCTGCGCGGCTACGGCCACCCGCTCGGCTTTCCCGCGCTGCGCCAGCGCCTGGCCGCCACGCTGTCCGCCGAGCTGTTTGCCGTCGAACCGGAACAGGTGCTGCTGACGCACGGCGCGACCCACGCCTTCGACCTCGTGCTGCGTACGCTGACGCGCCCCGGCGACGTCGTGTTCGTCGAGGACCCCGGCTACAGCAACCTGCTGGCCCTGGTGCGCCACCACGGCTGCGTCGCCGTCGGCATCCCGCGCAGCGCCGACGGCCTGGACATGGACGTGCTCGCGCAACGGGCCGCGGCCACGCCGCCCAAGCTCATGTTCGTCAACACCGTGCTGCAGAATCCGCTCGGCACCTCGCTGTCGCAGGCGCAGGCGCACCGGCTGCTGGGCCTGGCCGAGCAGTTCGACTTCTGGCTGGTCGAAGACGACATCTACCGCGAGCTGGCGGCGCGCGGCGAAGCGTCCCTCGCCGCGATGGACGGGCTGCGCCGCGTCATCCGCATCGGCAGCTTTTCCAAGACGCTGTCGCCCGTGCTGCGCGTGGGCTCGATCTGCGCCTCGTCCTCGCTGGTGCCGGAACTGGTGCGCATCAAGATGCTCACGGGGCTGACGACGTCCGAGGTCAACGAGCGTGCCGTGCACGACGCCGTCGGCAGCCGTTCCTACCGCAGGCAGGTCGAGCGCCTGGTGACGCAACTGGGCGACGCGCGCGAGCGCAGCATCGAACGGCTCGGGGAAGCGGGCCTGGCGCCGCTCGCGCTGCCGCGCGGCGGCATGTTCGTCAGTGCCGGCTTCACCGGGCCCGTCACGCCGCAGTGGAACGGCCGCTGCATCGCCGAGCGCGCGCTGCGCGCAGGCATCCTGCTGGCGCCGGGCGAATTCTTTTCGCTCGAACCGCCCTCCGGCGCCTGGTTCCGCTTCAACGTCGCCTATGCCTGCGAGGCGCCGCTTTCCGGCTTCCTGCACGCCATCCGCCGGGAGCAGCCATGAACGCGCCGCCGACCGTCAACGCCGTGCGCACCTCCAGCGCCAGGCGCCGCGTCCTCAACCGCGACAAGGTCGAGGCGGCGATCCTGCAGGAAGCCGTGCGCCTGTTCGCCGCATGCGGTTTCGAAGGCACGTCGATCGCCACCGTGGCCGAGCGCGCCGGCCTGTCAAAGCAGAACCTGATGTATTATTTTCCGACCAAGGAACTGCTGTACCGGCGCGTGCTCGACGGCGTGCTGGACGACTGGCTGGCGCGCATGGCCAGCCTGGCCGACGCGCGCAAGGATCCCGCCGACGTGCTGCGCGCCTACGTGCGCGCCAAGCTGAAGTTCTCGCGCGAGCAGCCGCTGGCCTCGCGCGTGTACGCGATGGAAGTGATCGGCGGCGCCAAGGTCTATGGAGAACAGATCCGCGACCGCGTGGTGCCGCTGCTGCGCGCCGACATCGCCGTGTTCGAGCGTTGGATCGCGGACGGCAAGGTCGCGCCCGTGAACGCCACCCACCTGCTGTTCGCCATCTGGGCCATGACGCAGTCGTATGCCGACTTCGCGGCGCAGATGGCGCTGGCGCTGGACCGCAACCCCTTGGCGCCGCACGACTTCGACGACGGCGAACGCCTGATCACCCATATGGTGCTGGCCGCCGTCGGACTGCAGACAGAATAAGGAGAACCCATGCCCACCCCGAGCCAGACCGAACTGTTCACGCCGCGCCTGAAGCTGCGCCGGATGGACGAACGCGACACCGAAGCCCACTATGCCGTGTTTTCCGATCCCGAGGTCACGCGTTACTGGAGCAGCGAACCGTGGACCAACATGGAGCAGGCGGTGCAGGCCATCGCCCGCATCCGCGCCGCCGGTGCCGACGGCAGCGAACTGCGCTTCGGCATCGAGCTGCTGGAGACGGGCGAATTGATCGGCAACTGCGCGCTGCACCACTTCTTCGAGGCGAGCCGGCGCTGCGAAATGGGCTACGCGATCGGCAGCCGCCACTGGGGCCGCGGCTACGTCAGCGAGGCATTGAAGGCACTGGTCGACCATGGCTTCGACGTGCTCGGCCTGAACCGCATCGAGGCCGACATCGACCCGCGCAACATCGCGTCCGCGCGGGTGCTGGAAAAGCTCGGCTTCCGCAAGGAAGGCTATATGCCGGAACGCTGGATCGTGCACGGCGAGCCGGCCGATACGGTCAATTACGGCCTGCTGCGCCGCTACCGGTAGACGCACATCATCGTAGGGTGGACACCATGTGCCCACCGTGCGCCGTGACGCAAGCATCCGGTGGGCACATGGTGCCCACCCTACCGGGACAGGTTCTTACTTCGCGGCGGCCTGCTGCAGGCCCGGCACCGCCGCGGCGCCTTCCTTCACCTGCGCCGTCGACGGCGCGAGCGCCGTGCCGATCGCTTCCGCACGGCCGCCGAGGCAGGTCGACAGGAAGTTCTCGGCCACCGCATTGAAAGCGATGTTGTTGACGGGACGGGCGAAGCCGTGGCCTTCGTCCGGGAACACGACGTAGGTGACGGGAATGTTCTTCTCCTTCATCGCCGCCACGATCTGGTCGGACTCGCGCACGTTCACGCGCGGGTCGTTCGCGCCCTGGCCGATCAGCAGCGGGCGCTGGATGCGGTCGGCAAAGTTCAGCGGCGAGCGTTCCTTCAGCAGCGCGCGGCCCTCCTCCGTGGTCGGGTCGCCCATCCGTTTGTAGAACTGCTGCTTGCCCGATTCCCAGTACGGCGGGATCGTCTGCAGCAGCGTGAACAGGTTCGAGGGGCCGACGATGTCGACGCCGCAGGCGAAGGTCGTGGGCGTGAAGGTCAGGCCGGCCAGCGTGGCGTAGCCGCCATAGGAACCGCCCATGATGGCGACTTTGTCGCGCGTGGTGACGCCGCTTTTCACGGCCCACTCGACGGCGTCGATCAGGTCGTCGTGCATCTTGCGGCCCCATTGCAGGTCGGCCTTCGAGATGAAGCCCTTGCCGAAGCCGGTCGAGCCGCGGTAGTTCACGGACAGCACCGCATAGCCGCGGTTGGCCAGCCACTGGTGGTAGCCGCGGTAGCCATAGGTATCGCGCCCCCACGGGCCGCCGTGCACCAGCAGCACCATCGGCACGGGCCGCGCGGCCTTGCCGCTGCCGCTCGGATCGGCCGCCTTCGGCAACGACAGGTAGGACACCAGGTTCAGGCCGTCGCGGGCCTTGATCTCCTGCGGGAACATGGCGACCAGTGGTGCGCCTTCCAGTTCCGGACGGGCCGTGAACAACTTGGTCAGGCGCTTGCCCTTGCGCTCGTACAGCCAGGTCGAGGGCGGCGCCGACACCGGGTCGAGGTCGACGATCCACTTGTCGTCCGCATCGGTGCGCGAGCGCACCTGGAAGTCGCCCTTCATCTCCCGCTTCAGGTAGTCCAGGTCGGCCTTGATCTCCTTGTCCAGCGCGACGTATTCGTGCTTGAGGAAATCGACTTCATAGGCCTGCACCTGGCCCGTGCGCACGTCGAACAGGCCGGAGGCGATGTCGGCGCGGGCATCCTGGGCCACCACCCTGGCCGTGCCGCCGGCCACGTCCTGCGCCACCAGGGCGGCCGTGTCGCGTCCGCGCGAATCGTTCCAGTACAGCGTCTTGCCGTCCGTCGTGAAGCCCAGCGGCGACGTGGTCAGCGCATCGTCCAGGTCGACCCGGGCGACCGGCGTCTCTTCGACCTTGTCCTTCACGACGCGGAAGTAATCGCTGCCGCCGTCGGGCCGGCTCTTGACGGCCAGGCGCAGCACCAGCTGCTCGTCGGCGACGAAGCCCGCGTAGTCCCCCGTATTCTTGTGCACGAGCGTCAGCTTGCCGCTGCCGAGGTCGAGGCTGTAGACATCGTGCCAGCGCGGATCGCGGTTGTTGACGCCGATGAGGATGCGGTCCTTCACCTGGCGGCTGATGTTCACCACCTGCACCCGGGTCTTTTCGAACGGCGTCAGCACCTTCTGCTTGGCGCTGGCGACGTCGACCCCGTACAGCAGGAAGTTCTCGTCGCCACCGTTGTCGTTCACGAACAGCAGCGACTTCGAATCCGGCGCCCAGAACACGCTGCGGATCGGACGCGTCTTTTCCGCCGTCAGCGGCTTGGCCTGGTCCGGCTTGCCGATCGGCGCCACCCACACGTTGAGCACGCCGTCGCGTGGGGCGATCCAGGACAGCCATTTCCCGTCGGGGCTGATGGCGGCCGCGATCTTGCCGGGATTGCCGAACAGCTTGGCGCGCTCGATCAGCGGCACCTGGGCGACAGGCGCCGGCGCGGACTGGGCATACACGGACGGGGCGAAAGCGACTGCGAACAATGCGACGAGGGTGGTACGTAGCATGCGGACCTCACAATGGATTGGATGGTGGTATTCGTCAGGCACGGCCGATGCGGCCTTGCTAAAAATACTATGAAGCACGCGCACTGTGAAGCGGGTCGGTTTGCGACGGAATGCAGGATTCGGGGGATGGAAGGCGACGAAGCGTCTCCCGGGCGAAGGCCGGGGAGACGCGCGGTCGTTCAGCGTACGCTAGCGGTTCGCGTAATAGCGCGCCACCAGCGCGATCTCGGCGTCCGTCAGGCCATGCGCGGCATTGCGCATCTGGCGGTTGATGTCGTTGGCGCGGCGGCCGGCGCGGAAGGCGGTCAGTTGCGCGCTCAGGTAGCCCTCGGTCAGGCCGTCCAGCACCGGCGTGGCGACGCGGCCTACGCCCGGGCTGTGGCAAGTGGCGCAGGCGCCGATATTACGCAGCGGCGCGCCGTTGCTGACGAGCTGCGGCACTTCCTGCCGTACGTCGGCATGCGCGACCAGCGTTTCGCGCTGCTGCGTGGCGTAGAAGGCGGCCAGGTCGCGCATGTCCTGGTCGCTCAGGTTCGTCGCCAGCGCCTGCATGACGACGCTCTCGCGGTGCCCCGACTTGAAGTCGCGCAGCTGCTTGTAGGTCGACGACGCCGGTTCGCCGGCCAGGTGCGGCGCCTCGGTGCCGGCCGATGCCGTGCCGCGCGCGCCGTGGCACATGCTGCACGACTGGGCCAGCGTGGCGCCGCGGCCTACCGACACGGCGTCCGGCGGTCCCATCATGTCGCTGCTGACGATGACGCTGGTCGGCAACAGCGCCTTGTCGTCCTGCAGCGCGGCGTTGCGGTAGCGCGCCGGCGCGCCGGCCGCGCTGCAGATCGAATCCCATAGCGAGGCCACGGCATCGCCGGCATGCGCGCGCGGCACCCACACGAAACCGACGGCGACGGACAGCACGGCGATCAGGATGGTCGCGCCGACGCTGATCGTGAACCAGCGGTTTTTCAAGGAGAACAGGCGTTCGTTCATGGCGTACCTCCCACCGGCACGGCCGGCACCGACGTCTCCTTGAGCGCCAGCAGCTGCGCGATCGGATAGCCGTAGTTGAGGATCGACACGCCGATCATCAGCACCAGCCACAGCGCATAGCTGTTGAGGGCGATGGGCAGGCGGCCGGTGGCGTGCACGGGCTGGGCGAAGCGGAATTCCGGCAATTCCACGGCGGCACTGCGGTGGCCGCGCAGCAGCACCAGCAGGAACAGCAGGCCGGACACCACCAGCAGCAGGCCGCCGCAGAAGGTGACGATCACGCTGACGGCCTGCGCCGCCAGCTCGGGATCGCTGTAGTCGAAATAGGCCATGCGGCGCGGCATGCCCATGACGCCGACCACGTGCCAGGGGAAGGTCAGCACGATCATGCCGACGAACCACAGCCACAGCTGGGCCTTCATCATCCGGCCCTGCACCAGCGCGCGGCCGGTCAGGTGCGGCCACAGGTCGTAGGCCAGCGCGAAGTACATGATGACGATGGCGCCGCCGAAGATCAGGTGGAAGTGGCCCGTGATCCACTGGGTGTTGTGGACGGCGAAGTCGAGCTGGTAACTCATGTTGATCAAGCCGCCGGCACCGCCGAAGCCCAGCAGGATGAAGGAGAAGGCCACCGCCAGCATCATCGGGTTATGCCAGGGCAGCGCCTTGACCCAGCCCAGCAGCCCCTTGCCGCCGCGCAGCCGCCCCGCGATCTCGACCGAGGCGACGATCGTGAACACGGTAAGGAAGGTCGGCACCGAGACCATGCCGGTGAAGACGGCGTGCAGGAACTTCACGCCGGAGCCGATCTGCGGATCCTGGAACAGGTGGTGGACGCCGATCGGCATCGAGAACACGAGGAACAGGATGAAGGAAACGCGCCCCATCATGTCGCTGTACAGGCGGCCGCCGATGGCGCGCGGCACCAGCGTGTAGAACGCGATATAGGCGGGCATCAGCCAGAAATAGACGATCGCGTGCAGCGTCCAGGAAAAGAACACGCGCGACAGGCCGGCGTCGATGGTCGACTTGAAGCCGAGGGCCACCGGCAGGATCAGGAACAGGATCTCGATGGCGGCGCCGATCGAGGTCCAGGCCCACAGGTAGGCGCCGGCCAGGTTGGCGAACATCGGCAGCGGCACGTTTTCGCCGGGATGGCTCCTGCGCCAGACGCGCAGGTTCACGGACATCAGCGCCACCCAGATCCACGAGCCGACCACCACCAGCACGACGCCGATGTAATAGGCCGGGTGGCCGATCAGCGGTGGATAGAAGGTGTACAGCACGGAGGCCAGGCCGGCGGACACGGGCGCCATCGCGACGATGGTGCCGACGACCGTCAGCGCCAGCCCCGCCCAGGCCCAGCGCCGGCCGACGAGCGTCTGCTTGAGCGACAGTTCGACGATCGCGTAGCCGAAGCCCATCGCCACCAGGGTCGGGAACACATAGCCCATTGCGGAACCGTGCGCCGTCACCGAGCGGTAGTACAGCTCGGGATTGCCGATCCACGCGCTCAAGGGACTGCGGATGTACATCTGCCACTCGCCGAGCAGCAGCGCGGCGAAGAATGCGACGAAGGCGAACCAGAAATGGCCCAGCACCAGCCGCTTGGTATCGTTACTGAACACAGCTCATCCCCTTTCCATCCAGCTCGCGCGAGCGGCGCATGAATTCGTCCTTGCCGATCACCTTCACGTGCGCCCACATGGCGGCGTGGCCGGTGCCGCAGAATTCGTGGCACGGCATCAGGTGGTCCCCCGTCTTCTCGAACCGGGTGCGGAAGTTCGTGATATAGCCCGGCACCAGCATGACGTTGACGTTGGTGCCGCTGACCGAGAAGCCGTGCACCACGTCGGCCGCGGTACCGCGGATCTGCACCGGCATGCCGGCCGGGACCACGATGCATTGCGGCGTGAACGAGTACTGGTTGGCCAGCACCCGCACGGTGGCCGAGCCGTCCGCCTCCGCCACCGTGCCGAGGTTGGACTCGATGAATTCGCCGGCGATGTGCAGCGTGGCCGGGTCGATGGTCTCGGTGCGCACCGGCGGTATCGTCGCCCAGTGCAGGCTCATGTAGCCCATCATCCCGACCAGGAACAGCACGATGACGGCCACCACCACGACCCAGCGCGCTTCCGCCGCGGCGGCGACGTCGGCACCTTCATGGGCTTTCGGGTCCAGCGTATCCATCTCAGGCGCCTCCCCTGGCGACGAACACCAGGAAGTAGAAAACCAGCCACAGCGCCACCACCACGGCCACGGCGGCTCCCGCCACCGCGAAGGCGCCGCGCGGCCCCTGGGCGACGATGGCATCGACGCGCTGCTGCTCGTCGGCCATGCCGTCCTTGTCGATCTGTTCCACGATCATGCTCGTTCCTCTTTATTACTTGTATCCATTGCTGGTATTACTCGACCGTCGCCGAGCGCAGTTGGTTGACTTCGCGGGCCGATACCGGCGCGCCGCGGTTGCCCCAGGCGGTACGGATATAGGTCACAACGGCCGCGATCTCGTTGTCGTTCAGTTCATGGGCGAACGGCGGCATCCCGTAGGGCATCGGATTGCGTTTCGTCCCCGGCGGATAGCCGCCGTTCAGCACCATCCGGATCGGATTGACGGCCGAGCTCATGCCGATCGACTGGTTGCGCGCCAGCGGCGGGTAGTGCGGCAGCTTGCCCTTGCCCTGCTCGCCGTGGCAGCTGGCGCAGCGCTGGCCGTAGATGCGCTTGCCGTCGCTGAACGCCTGGTTGGTGTCGGCGCGCGCCGGTGCCTGGTCCGGGTCCGAGGCCGGGCCCTGGTCTGCCGGCAGGCTTTTCAGATAGACGGCCATCGCGCGCACGTCCTCGTCGCTCATGTGCTGCAGGCTGTTGTATGTGACTTCGGCCATCGGTCCGTAGACGGTGCCGCGGTGCGACACGCCCTTCTGCAGCAGGTCGACGATGTCCTGCAGCGCCCAGTCGCCCAGGCCGGCCTCGCGGTTAGACGTCAGCGACGGTGCGTACCAGTTCTGCATCGGGATCAGGCCGCCCTGGAACGCCTTTTCCTGCGACGAGCCGCCCAGCGCGTTGATCGGCGTGTGGCACATCGAACAGTGACCAAGGCCCTGCACCAGGTAGGCGCCGCGGTTCCAGTCGGCCGGCTTGTTGCGGTCGGGCTGGTATTCCCCTTCGTTGAAGTACAGCGTTCGCCAGCCGATCAGCAAGGCGCGATTGTTGTAAGGGAAGCGCAGCTCGTGCTCGCGCGCCGCCTGGCGCACGGCCGGCACCGAGCGCAGATAGGCGAAGATGGCGTCGCTGTCGGCGCGCGTCACCTTCGTGTACGAGGCGAACGGCATCGCCGGGTACAGCAGGTAGCCCTTGGGCGAGCGGCCCGTATGCATCATGTTGTAGAAATCCTGGGCCGACCAGTTGCCGATGCCGGTCGCGCGGTCGGGCGTGATGTTCGGCGCGTACAGCGTGCCGAACGGCGTGGGCATCGCGCGGTTGCCGGAAAAGATCTTCGCGCCCGGCACCGTGTGGCAGGCGATGCAGTCGCCGGCCTGCGCCAGGTAGCGGCCGCGCTCGACGATGGATTGGGCGGCCGGGACGGCCGCGGCCTTCGCTGCCGGCCTGGCGGGCGTGGTCTGCGCCTGCGCCGGCAGGTGCGCCGCCGTGGCCACCACGGCTGCCGCAACAATAGTCTGGATGGACATTCGATAAACCATGGTTTGCTCCTACTTCTGGGGCCGGTCGCCGTGGGGTTGGCTGCCGCAGGCAATCGGCAGGCGCAGGCCCGGTTCGCGCAGCGGGCGCGCCGTGCTGACCGGCAGCGAGGCGAGGTAGGCGGACACCGCCGCCACTTCGGGTTCGCTCAGGGACGAGGCGATGAACTGCATGCAGTCCGGCGCGATCGCAGTACGGATGCCGAAGCGCCATGCGCCCAGCTGGGCGCTGACATAGTCGGCGCGCAGCCCGAGCAGGCCGGGCACGCCGGGTTCGCGGCCGCCCAGCTCCGTGCCATGGCAGGCGGTGCAGGCCGGAATCTTCTTGCCCGGCACGCCCTGCGTGACGATGCGCTTGCCGTCGTCCAGCATCTGCGCGGGCCGGGCGACGGCCGGGGCCGGCTGCACCAGCGGCGCCGGATTCAGGCTCGCGAAATGCTCGGCCATCTTCATCAGGTAGTCGTCCGGCAGGTAGGCCAGCAGGTAATTCATCGGCACGTACTTGCGCCTGCCGTCGCGAAAGGCGACCAGCTGGTTGTACAGATAGCCCGCCGGTTTGCCCGCCAGGCGCGGGAAGTACACGTTCTCGACGCCGCGCCCCTGCGCGCCGTGGCAGCCGACGCAGGCCTGCACGCGCGCTTCCATGGTGTCCGGAATCCGGTCTGCCGCCGCCGTCTGGGCATTGGCCGCCCCGTGCCACCACAACAGCAGCGTCAATAAAAACGTTGCATTAACTATGTTCTTCATGAACGCCACTCCACATTGCCATCGCATTCGCTCGATCCCATTCGCCCGATTCCATTCACATTATTTCGAACGAAAAAATCATACGTCACGATGCAATTCGGCGGCAATCGACCACAAGGACGGGAGGATTTACAGATTTCCCCAAATTACTCAAAATACCCATTTCAACCAAATGGATATTTCCTTGATGGCGTTCACTGGGACAAAATGCCCTGCCCGAGGCGTCGCGCCGTCAGCTTGGTGCAAGAAAGAAGCGCTAGCTGTACGGGAGAATATGGCCTTCATGCACCTTTTCAGCGTGGATTCGACAATTTAATTCCCGAGCAATTGACTAGGAAATCCTTTATAACCCGATCCAAAGAAAAGAATACCGAGGCGCCGTGATCATGTATTTTCAAGAATATCCAGCGCATCAAGAAGGCGAATCGCGAAAACCGGCAATTATTCGAGATATAGTCCCATCGATAAAATGGAAAGCCATTTTCGATTTACCGGAATTGCTTGGATTTATTTTGCATAATTTGATCTACATCAAAATGGCTCGATATTTCATGGCATTTTGTTGCTTATCGGCTGCATATCCGCAACGCATACCGTCCATCGGGCTGCACGACCGTTTGTGCCATGTTTTCGACGCTTCGTCGGCCTCCGCTGGAAGGCGGCGGACGCCGGCCGTATAGTGAAACCATCGCCACAGCCACCGGGAGAATCCCATGCGCCACACCACGTTCCGCGAATTCGCCGCCACCATGGAAGACGTCGCCCGCGACATCGTGCAGGCCTGCCGCCGTGCCCTCGACGCCATCGTCGCCATGCCCTGGCCCGCCATGCTGGCCTGCTGCCTCGGCCTCGCCCTCTTGATCAGCATCCTGCCGCTGGCCCTGTTCCTGTTCGTCCTGTTCATGCTCGTCAAGCTGGTGGCCGGCGCCTTCGTCATCGACCGCCGCCGCACCATGCGCGAGCACGCCGACGGTTCGTACGGCAAGCAGTAAGGACCGGAGGAACGATGCGCGCCAGCCAGATCAACCGTACGCTCGACTTCGTACGCGACGCCGTCAACGAAGCGAGCAAATTGTGGTGGCGCTTCTTCGACTGGCTTGCCGTCGTCGAATGGCGCCAGCTGTTCCTGACCTGGTTCCTGGCGTGGGCCTTCTTCATCATCGTGAACACGCCGGAGCCGGCGTTCTGGTACATGTTCGTGTCGTTCGGCGTGAAGGTGCTGGCCGGCGGCAAGCGCAAGGCCGAACTGGCGGCGCGCGACGCCACGCTGCAGGCCAATGTGGCCACGCTGGAGCGGCGCCTGATGGAAGCGAAGATGGCCGCGCTGCAGGCCCAGGTCGAACCGCACTTCCTGTTCAATACGCTGGCCCTGATCGGCCAGCTGATCGAGACCGACCAGCGCGAAGCGGCGCGCGTGCATGCCCACCTGATCGAATACCTGCGCTCGACGCTGCCGCAGATGCGCGCACGCGGCGGCGCCACGCTCGGCAAGCAGGTCGAGCTGTCGCGCGCCTACCTCGCCATCATGCAGGCCAGGATGAAGGAAAGGCTGCAGGTACGCTTCGAGGTGCCGGACTTCCTGTGCAGCGCGCCCTTCCCGCCCATGATGCTGCAGACGCTGATCGAGAACGCCATCAAGCACGGGCTCGAGCCGAAGATCGCCGGCGGCACCGTCGTCGTGCGCGCCGGCGTCGTGGACAGCACGTTGCAGGTCGAGGTCTGCGACGACGGCGTCGGCATCGATCCGCATGCGGACGACGGCGTCGGCCTGGCGAACATCCGCGAGCGCCTGCAGCTGCTGTACGGCGAACAGGCCGAACTCGCGATCTCGATGCCGGAAGGCGGCGGCGCCTGCGCCGCGATCCGGCTTCCGTACAAGATGATGGAGGACGAAGCCGTATGAACGAACGCGCCGTGACGGCACTGATCGCCGACGACGAAGCCCCGATGCGCGACCTGCTGCGCGCGCGCCTGGCGGCCGTGTGGCCGGAACTCGCCATCGTGGCGGAAGCGGCCAACGGCATCGAAGCCGTGGAACTGGGCCAGCTGCACGCGCCCGACATCGCCTTCCTCGACATCCGCATGCCCGGCCTGTCCGGCATCGAGGCGGCCAAGCGCCTGTATGCGCGCTCGCACATCGTGTTCGCCACCGCCTACGACCAGTACGCGCTGGACGCCTTCGAACAGGGCGCGCTCGACTACCTGCTCAAGCCCGTGTCGCCGGAGCGCCTGGCCACCGCCTGCGCGCGCATCCGCAAGCGCCTGCAGGCACGTGCGGGGGAAGCGCCCGCGACGCAGGACATCGGCCAGCAACTGGCGCGCCTGACGACGCTGCTGGAGCACCAGGGCAAGCCGGCCCGGCCGAACTACCTGCGCTGGATCCAAGCCCAGGTGGGGGCCAGCCTGCGCATGATCAGCACGCGCGAAGTGCTGTTCTTCCAGTCCGACGAGAAGTACACGCGGGTGCAGACGGCGGGCGGGGAATTCCTCATCCGCAAGACACTGAAGGAACTGCTGGACGAGCTGGATCCGGACGAATTCTGGCGCGTGCACCGCTCGACGCTCGTGCGGGTGGACGCCATCAGCGAAGTCGTGCGCGATGCGCGCGGCCGCCACATGCTGCGCCTGCGCAGCCATGCGGGCGAGATCGAAGTGAGCCGCAATCACACCTATCTGTTCCAGCAGATGTGAATCTTCATGCAACGCTGGTAGCATGGGACATCACCTTTCAAGGAGAGCCGCCATGCCGTCGATCGCCATCCCCTGCCTGCGCTACCGCGATACCCCCGCCGCCATCGACTGGCTCGGCGAAGTCTTCGGCTTCGTCTGCCAGGTAGCCGTTCCCGGCATCGACGGCGCCATCGCCCATGCCCAGCTGACCCTGGGCGACGGCATGATCATGCTGGGCACGGTGAGCGAGGACGACGACTATGGCCGCGTGCTGGTGCAGCCGGACCAGGTCGATGGACGCGAGACGCAGACGGTCTATCTGCAGGTGGACGATGCCGACCGCGTCTGCGAACGCGCCCGCAATGCCGGCGCGATCATCCTGCAGGAACCGTCCGATACGGAATTCGGCAGCCGCGGCTTCATGTGCCGCGACCCCGAGGGCCATGTGTGGAATGTGGGGACCTACGATCCGTGGAAACCGGAGGCGCTGTTCCGCCCCTGAGCCTGCGCGGGAACAAACCGTAGATACCGTCTTGCCTGTCAAGCCGTCATATAGTTCGGATCATAAGGTTTC
>CAUSCY010000062.1:0-30761 GCA_963529995.1 uncultured Massilia sp.
CTTCGACTTCGGCCGGATCTTCTTCGTCCAGGTCGCGGTAGGCGACGATTTCCGGGTGGCGGAACAGGGCGTTCGGGTCGAAGTTGAACTTGGCGTCCAGGGCGATGACCTTGCCGTCGCCGGTGACGATCATCGGGTTGATTTCAGCCAGCGAGCAATCGGTTTCCCAGTAGGCTTTGTACAGGCCTTGCAGGTTGACACGTGCTGCGGCGATCGAGCCTTCCGGCACGCCGATCTTGCGGGCGACGTCGTCCGCTTGCGCATCGGTCAGGCCGACCGACGGTTCGATCACGACGTTGTGGATTTTTTCCGGGTTGCTGTGCGCGACTTCTTCGATGTCCATGCCGCCTTCCGACGACGCCATCAGGACGATCTTCTGGGTAACGCGGTCGGTGACCAGCGAGACGTACAGTTCCTGCTTGATGTCGGCGCCTTCTTCGATCAGCAGGCGGCGGACTTTCTGGCCTTCCGGACCGGTCTGGTGGGTGACCAGTTGCATGCCCATGATCTGGTTCGCGTATTCGCGTACTTGATCGATCGACTTGGCGACTTTCACGCCGCCGCCCTTGCCGCGACCACCAGCATGGATCTGTGCCTTGACAACCCAGACCGGGCCACCGAGTTCTTCAGCTGCCTTGACGGCTTCGTCGACCGACATGCACGGAATGCCGCGCGGAACGGTCACTCCGAATTTCCGGAGGATTTCTTTGCCCTGATACTCATGGATCTTCATGCTGGCTTCCCTTCTTCGTTACTGATTAAATACGGTTGAATAAATAAAAAGCGAGAAATCGCGATACTACCCCGGTACCGCCTTCAAAGCCCAGCGCGGATAATACTTTTCGACGACGGGGCCGTCGAGGCGCAGTGCATGGCAGCGGTCCAGTTCATACGGCCGTTCGGACGCGGTCTCGCCCGGACGGTTGGCCATCTCGTCGTCGGCGAAGGCCTGGATTGCCGCGGTGGGCAGGACTTGCGCGAGTTCGGTCAGGTGGGTGCAGCCGAGGACGCCGGACAGGCGGTCTTTCAGATGCAAACGGAAATGTTTCAGCAGCGACAAACCGATCAGCTGCTTGTAGGCAGGCGTGATGGTGTCGCAGAAACCGGGATAGGGAACGGCATCGGACGCAGCTTCTGCGTCGACGATGACCATGTCGCGATCGATGGTCACGCGCAGCTTGAGGTCGTGTACCGGCACGTTGGCCGGGCGTCGCCCGGAAGGCAGGTCGATGTCATGCGTCTTGACGTCGCGAATGCAGGCGTCGAGGTCCCACATGCCGTCGTCGCGCAGGAACGCTTCGACGGTAATGGCGCGCGTGTGCCGGAGCTGACGCGGAGCTGGTGGAGACAGGGGCATAAACACCAATGCCGGAATGCGGCGAAAAATATTGCAGCCGTTGTGCCTGATGCACGTTGCCGCAGCTTCTACGGCAACAACCGCTCTTGCGGCGCTGCTTAAACCATGAAAGTTTAGCACAGCACGTTAGCGGATGCACCGTCAGGGCGGCTATATAAGGGTTTTTACGGAGGAAAGAGGGAGGAATGTTGCTCTCTGCGCTAGAAAAGAGGCAGATCGCATAAGGCGCAAGCGTGCAGCGTCATGACGCCGTTTGAGGAGTATGCCCTGGATCGGCAGCATACCGGCGGATGGCGCTGGACGCTTGCGCCTCAACGTACGGGTCGTACTTGCCTGTCATAAACAAAACCGCAGGCAGGCATTCACCGAATCGATAGATAGTCAGATATTCATGACCAAAACATCAGTCATGGAAATCCTCGTCATCGACATGGCCCTTGAGCGCGGCACGCACCGCGTTCTGGGAAAAGCCACGTTGCAGCAGAAAACGCATCTGCTTGCTGCGTTCGGCAGCGTCCTCGGGGACGCGGTCGAACTTGCGGCGCCATACTTCCCTGGCGCGCGCGACTTCGGTGTCCTTCAGGTTCGCCTTCAGCTCATCGAGGTCGTCGCCCTTCACGCCGTGCTGCTGCAGCTCGGCCAGCACGCGGCTGTTGCCGTAGCGGCCGGCTCGCCGGTGGACCAGCGATTCGGCAAACCGTTCCTGGGACAGCCAGTTGTTCCGTTCGAGGAAGTCGAGCAGTGCTTCGACGTCGTCGCCCTCTTCCGCGTAACGGGCCAGCTTGCGTCCCAGTTCGAGCCGGCTGTGCTCGCGCGTCGACAGGTACTTCAACGCGCGCGCCTTCAGGCTGAGTGGAGGCTGCCTCATGACGACAGCCTTTCAGGCACCACCGGCAGATTACTCGTCGTCGCCGACGGTCGCGGCCTGCGGCGCAGCGTCGCCGGCGGCGGCCGGCGGCAGTTCGCGCACGCCCAGGGCGGCACGGACCTTGTTCTCGATCTCGCGTGCCAGTGCCGGACGATCCTTCAGGTAGATACGGGCATTGTCCTTGCCCTGGCCGATACGCTCGCCACCATAGCTGTACCACGAACCCGACTTCTCGACGATCTTGTTGTCCACGCCCAAGTCGATGATCTCGCCTTCGCGCGACGTGCCTTCGCCGTACAGGATGTCGAAGTGCGCTTCCTTGAACGGGGGCGCGATCTTGTTCTTGACGACCTTGACCTTGGTTTCGTTACCGATCACCTCGTCGCCCGACTTGATCGAACCGGTACGGCGGATGTCCATGCGCACGGAGGCGTAGAACTTCAGCGCGTTACCGCCGGTCGTCGTTTCCGGGCTGCCGAACATGACGCCGATCTTCATACGGATCTGGTTGATGAAGATGACCAGGGTGTTCGTACGGTTGATCGATGCGGTCAGCTTGCGCAGCGCTTGCGACATCAGACGGGCTTGCAGGCCCGGCAGGGAGTCGCCCATGTCGCCTTCGATCTCGGCGCGCGGGGTCAGTGCCGCCACCGAGTCGATGACCACGAGGTCGACGCTGCCCGAGCGCACCAGCGCGTCGGTGATTTCCAGTGCCTGCTCGCCCGTGTCCGGCTGCGAGATCAGCAGTTCGTCCAGCTTGATGCCCAGCTTTTGCGCATAGCCGACGTCCAGCGCGTGCTCGGCGTCGATGAAGGCGCAGGTACCGCCCAGCTTCTGCATCTGGGCAATGGTTTGCAGGGTCAGCGTGGTTTTACCCGACGATTCCGGGCCATAGATTTCCACGATACGGCCGCGCGGCAGGCCGCCGACGCCCAGCGCGATGTCCAGGCCCAGCGAGCCGGTGGACACGGTTTGTACTTCCTCGACCGGGGCATTGGCGTCCATGCGCATGACGGAGCCCTTGCCAAATTGTTTCTCGATTTGCGCGAGGGCTGCCGCCAGTGCCTTGCCCTTCTCAGCTACGTTCAGTGCAGATTTTTTGTCGTCCATGATATTCATTCAGTCCTAGAGTGAACCAAGATAGGGGTCGCTCGCGCGATTTCAATAGGAAGTACTGTATAAAATCCCAGTGGTTTTGGCAAGGCTTATTTACGCCTGCCGACACATTCGACACGTTGCGAAATATCAAACACAATATGTCGGCAACGTAGGCAAATGGTTCAAGAACAGGGAGATGCAAGATGCGTATTCTACTCGCCGAAGATGATAGCGTACTGGCCGACGGCCTGACGCGCTCGCTGCGCCAATCCGGCTACGCCATCGATTGCGTCAAGAATGGCCAGGATGCGGACACGGCGCTGTCGACCCAGGAGTTCGATCTCCTGATCCTCGACCTCGGCCTGCCCAAGCTGTCCGGCCTGGACGTGCTGCGCCGCCTGCGTGCGCGCGGCTCCCTGCTCCCGGTGCTGATCCTCACGGCCGCCGACTCGATCGAGCAGCGCGTGGGCGGCCTGGACGCCGGTGCCGACGACTACATGCCCAAGCCCTTCGCCCTGTCCGAGCTGGAAGCGCGCGTGCGCGCGCTGACGCGGCGCGGCCAGGGCGGCGGTTCGACCGTCATCCGCCACGGCCCGCTCGTGTACGACCAGGTCGGCCGCAGCGCCACCATCAACGACCAGATGCTCGACCTGTCGGCGCGCGAGCTGGGCCTGCTGGAAATCCTGCTGGCGCGCACCGGGCGCCTCGTCTCCAAGGAGCAGCTGGTCGACCACCTGTGCGAATGGGGAGAGGAAGTGTCGAACAACGCCATCGAGGTCTACGTGCACCGCCTGCGCAAGAAGATCGAGACGGGCGGCATCCGCATCGCCACCGTGCGCGGCCTGGGATACTGCCTCGAGCGCTATGCCGACAGCGCACGCAAGGCCGCCGCCGCGGCCGGCGGCCAGTGAGGCGGGGACCAGGCGCCATCGCGCGGGGCCCGGCGGCGCCTGAGCCGCTGTATATCCCGCCCAAGCCGGAAACCGAGGAAAGCATCCAGCATTCGCTGTTCGGCGAGATCCTCGACTGGATGCTGGCGCCGCTGCTGCTGCTGTGGCCGATGAGCATCGCCATTACGTACCTGGTGGCGAAGTCGATCGCTAACCAGCCGTTCGACCATGCGCTGGAGGACAGCGTCACCGTGCTGGCCCAGCAGGTCAAGGAAGTGGACGGCAAGGTGGCCGCGCGCCTGCCCGGCACGGCGCGCGATTTTTTACGCGCCGACGACGTCGACAGCGTCTACTTCCAGATCACGGGGCCGCGCGGCGAAGCCGTCGACGGTGACCGCGAACTGCCGCAGCCGCCGGTCGAAGACGCCGAACGCAGCGGCCGCGTGCACTTCCGCAACGAGAACCTGCACGGCACGCCGGTGCGCGTGGCCTATGCCTGGGTCAACCTGCAACCGCTGGCGGACCCGAAGGTCGAGCCGCGCCTGGCCCTCGTGCAGGTGGCGGAAACGCTCGACAAGCGCGCCCGGCTGGCCAACGAGATCATCAAGGGCGTGATCCTGCCCCAGTTCATCATCCTGCCCGTGATCCTAGCCCTGGTCTGGTTCGCGCTGTCGCGCGGCCTGTCGCCGCTGGCCCAGCTGCAGGAACGCATTCGCGCGCGGCCGTCCGACGACCTGTCGCCGATCGACCCGCGCCAGGTGCCGGAAGAGATCTCGCCGCTGGTCGGTTCGCTGAACGACATGCTGGCGCGCCTGACGCACACCATCGATGCGCAGAAGCGCTTCATCGCCGACGCCGCGCACCAGATGAAGACGCCGCTGGCCGGCATGCGCATGCAGTCGGAACTGGCGCTGCGCCAGGTCGATCCGGGCGAGATCCACCGCTCGCTCGAGCAGCTGGCCAAGAGTTCGGAATCCGCCACTCGCCTCGTGAACCAGTTGCTGGCACTGGCGCGCGCCGAGAACCAGCCGCAGGCCGGCGTGGCGCTGGAGCCGCTCGACCTCGGCATGCTGGCGCGCGACGTCGTGCAGGACTGGGTGCCGGCCTCGTTCTCGCACGAGATCGACCTCGGCTACGAGGAGCCGGAGGCCCCCGTCGAGATCGACGGCAGCGCCATGATGCTGCGCGAGCTGCTGTCGAACCTGATCGACAATGCGCTGCGCTATACGCCGGCGGGCGGCAGCGTCACCGTGCGCGTGCGCGCCAGCGGCAAGCTGGCGCTGCTGGAAGTCGAGGACACCGGTCCCGGCATCGCCCCGTCCGAGCGGCGGCGCGTGTTCGAGCGCTTCTACCGCATCCTCGGCTCCAGCGCGCCCGGCTCGGGCCTGGGCCTGGCCATCGTGCGCGAGATCGCGCGCCAGCACGGCGCCGACATCGAGATCTTCAACAACCCGCGCAGCACGCACAAGAAATTCCCGGGCAGCCTGTTCCGGCTGACCTTCCCGCCACTTGCCATGCCAGACCCCGATGTCGACTGAGCACTCCCATCCTCTTCCCGCCGATGCGCCGGACGCCGACCCCGACCTGCAGCGATCGCGCATCGTCGCCGCCCGCATCCTGCACTGGGAACGAGCGCGCCGCCTGATCGCCTGGCTGCTGGCGCTGTGGCTGGCCACCAGCTTCTGCACCGTGTTCTTCGCGCGCGACCTGGCACACCTGTCCGTGTTCGGCTGGCCGCTGTCGTTCTACCTGGCGGCCCAGGGCGCGTCATTGATCTACCTGGCCATCATCGGCGCCTACGCCTGGCGCATGCGCGTGCTCGACCGCGACTTCGCGCGCCGCCTCGGGGAGACCGCGTGAACGCGCCCGGGACGCCGGCGGCCAAGGCGGCGACGAAGGACGGCACGCGGCGCTACTTCCGCCGCCTGTCGCGCTACTACCTGTGGTTCACGCTGTGCTTCGGCCTGTTCCTGGGCGCGCTGGGCATCCTCGAAAAGGAGGGCATGCCGCGCCAGTGGATCGGCTATCTGTACATGTTCGCCACCATCGTGCTGTACGCCACCATCGGCGTCGTCAGCCGCACGTCGAACGTGTCCGAATACTATGTGGCGGGACGGCGCGTGCCGGCCCTGTTCAACGGCATGGCGACGGCCGCCGACTGGATCTCGGCGGCCAGCTTCATCAGCCTGGCGGGCACGCTGTACCTGCACGGCTTCGACGCACTCGCCTACGTGATGGGCTGGACCGGCGGCTACTGCCTGGTGGCGCTCCTCATTGCCCCCTATCTGCGCCGCTTCGCCCAGTACACGATCCCCGACTTCCTCGCCGTGCGCTACGGCGACGGCGACGGCAACGGCCGCCGCGGCAACCGCGTGCGCGCGCTGGCGGTCGCCGCCACCATCGTCGTCTCGTTCACCTACGTCGTGGCGCAGATCTATGCGGTCGGCCTGATCGCCTCGCGCTTCACGGGCGTGGATTTCTCGGTCGGCATCTTCCTCGGTCTGGCCAGCATCCTCGTCTGCTCCTTCCTGGGCGGCATGCGCGCCATCACCTGGACCCAGGTGGCGCAGTACATCATCATCCTCGTCGCCTTCCTGATCCCGACGATGTGGCTGTCGATGAAGTTCGCCGGCAATCCGGTGCCGCAGGTGGCCTACGGTTCCGTGCTGCCCAAGCTGGCGCTGCGCGAGGCGCAACTGGCGATCGACCCGCGCGAGGAAGAAGTGCGGGCCCGCTTCCGCGCCCGCGCCGACGACTACGGCGCGCGCCTGGCGGGACTGCCGCATTCCTGGGAAACGGGCAAGATCGAGGCCCAGCGCCGCCTGGACGCGGCGCGCAGCCGCAATGCCTCGCTGGGAGAAATCCGCAACGCCGAACGGGCGCTGATGGACTATCCGCGCAGCGCCGAGGATGCCGCGCGCACCTGGGCCGAGCTGCGCGCCGCCAACCTGGAGCGCGCGCGCCCGCCCGAACCGCATGCCGAACCCTTCCCGGGGGACACGCGCGAAGAGTCGGACATCCGCCGCAACAACTTCCTCGCGCTCGTGTTCTGCCTGATGTTCGGCACCGCCGCCCTGCCCCACATCCTGATGCGCGCCTACACGACGCCCTCCGTGCACGAGACGCGCGTGTCCGTGTTCTGGACGCTGTTCTTCATCCTGCTGATCTACCTGACGATGCCGGCGCTGGCCGTGCTGGCCAAGTACGACATCTACACGGCGGTGGTGGGCACGGAGTATTCCTCGCTGCCGACCTGGGTGTCGTACTGGGCCAATGTCGACAAGGCGAATCCGCTCATCAGCATCGTCGACATCAACGGCGACGGCATCGTGCAGCTGGCGGAAATCGCCATCGACGGCGACGTGCTGACGCTGGCCACGCCGGAGATTGGCGGGCTGCCCTATGTGGTGTCGGGCCTGGTGGCGGCCGGCGGACTGGCGGCGGCGCTGTCGACGGCGGACGGCCTGCTGCTGGCGATCTCGAACGCGCTGTCGCACGACATCTACTTCAAGATCGTCGACCCGGGCGCGTCCACGCAGAAGCGCGTGACCATTTCAAAATTGCTGCTGCTGGCCGTCGCCTTCATCGCGGCCTACGCCGCGTCGCAGAAGCCGGCCGACATCCTGTCGCTGGTCGGCGCGGCATTTTCGCTGGCCGGCTCGACGATGTTCCCGGCGCTGGTGGCGGGCGTGTTCTGGAAGCGCGCCAACCACGCCGGCGCGATTGCCGGCATGGCCGCCGGCTTCGGCGTGTGCCTGTACTACATGCTGCACGCGAACCCGATCCTGGGCGGCAGCGCGGAGGCGGCCTGGTTCCACATCGCGCCCATTTCGGCGGGCGTGTTCGGGGTGCCCGTGGGGCTGGCGACGCTGGTCGTGGTCAGCCTGTTGACCAAGCCGCCGTCGGCGGCGAGCAGCGGGCTGGTGGACCATATCCGGGCGCCGGAATGACCAAAAAGCGTCATTGCCGCCCATAAAAACGTCGTCCCCGCGAAGGCGGGGACCCAATTTGCGTGCGCTTCGACGATGCATGCAGAAATTGGGTCCCCGTCTGCGCGGGGAGTCGTTTCCGGCGATGCCGGGAACGACGGTATTTGCTACTCGGCTTTAAACGACGATCGTCTGGTGCTCGCCCTCGGCACGCGCACGGATCTCGCCGATGCGGTACACGGTCTCGCCGGCCGCCTGCAGCTGGGCCATGGCGGCCTCGGCGTTTTCCTTGGAGACGATCACGGTCATGCCGATGCCGCAGTTGAACACGCGGTGCATTTCGGCATCGGCCACGCCGCCGTGCTGCTGCAGCCACTGGAACAGCGGCGGCAGGGTCCAGGACTTGCTGTCCAGCACGGCGGTCAGGTTGTCCTGCAGCACGCGCGGGATGTTCTCGACGAGGCCGCCGCCGGTGATGTGCACCAGGCCCTTCACTTCCATCGACGCCATCAGCGCCAGCAGCGGCTTCACGTAGATGCGGGTCGGCGCCATCAGGGCGTCGGACAGCTTTTGGCCGTGGAAGTCGCCTTCCAGGTCCGGCTTGGAGACTTCGATGATCTTGCGCACCAGCGAGTAGCCGTTCGAGTGGATGCCCGACGAGGCCAGGCCCAGCACGACGTCGCCCGGGGCGATCTTGGTGCCGTCGATGATCTGCGATTTTTCCACCGCGCCGACGGCGAAGCCGGCCAGGTCGTATTCGCCGTCCGGGTACATGCTCGGCATTTCGGCGGTCTCGCCGCCGATCAGCGCGGCGCCGGCCTGTTCGCAGCCGGTGGCGATGCCCTTGACCACCGCGGTGGCGGTCGGCACGTCCAGCTTGCCGCAGGCAAAGTAGTCGAGGAAGAACAGCGGCTCGGCACCCTGCACCAGGATGTCGTTGACGCTCATGGCGACCAGGTCGATGCCGACGGTGTCGTGACGGTTCAGTTCGAATGCCAGCTTGAGCTTGGTGCCGACGCCGTCGGTACCGGAGACCAGCACCGGCTCCTTGTACTTCTTGCTGATTTCAAACAGCGCACCGAACCCGCCGATGCCACCGAGCACGCCTTCGCGCATGGTGCGCTTGGCAAATGGTTTGATCGCTTCGACCAGGGCGTCGCCGGCATCGATATCGACACCGGCATCGCGGTAGGAGAGAGAAACATTAGATGGTTGGCTCATGGTATTTGGCAGCGGAGGCGGTAAAATAGTAGGCGGTTGACCGATCGACACGTTACGGCATTGCGGCCGGCGGCCAAAGGTCAATCCGTTATTTTATCAAAACGGCCCCGCTACGACGCTGTTTTACCGCCATAACAATAAATACCTGATTTTTTAAAACGTGAGAATCGCGCGATGAAACAGCTGGTGCTCGATTTAGGCGCCGAACCGGCGTACAGCCTCGACACCTTCCAGATAGGCGAAAATGCCGAAATGGCGCACCTGATGCACCAGTTCGCGCAGCGCGCCTCGCGCGAGCATTTCTGCTACCTGTGGGGCGAGACCGGCGCCGGCAAGACGCACCTGTTGCAGGGCCTGGCGGCCACGCCCGGCTCGCGCTACGTTGCGGCCGGGGCCGACGCCGCCGAATTCGTCTATGCCCCGGACGCCAGCCTGTACCTGGTCGACGACATCGACCAGCTCTCGCCGCAGCGCCAGATCGATGCCTTCGCCCTGTTCAACCAGGTACGCGAACACGGCGCCTACATGGTATGTACAGGGCCGGTGCCGCCGGCCGTGCTGCCGGTGCGCGAAGACCTGCGCACGCGCATGGGCTGGGGCCTGGTCTACCAGATCCACGGCCTGTCCGACGACCAGAAGATCGCCGCGCTGACCCAGGCGGCCGAGGCGCGCGGTTTGACGCTGTCGGCCAGCGTGTTACCCTATTTGCTGTCCCACTTCAAGCGCGACATGCGCTCCCTGTCGACCATGCTGGATGCCCTCGACCAGTACTCGCTCGAGACCCAGCGGCCCGTCACGGTCCCGCTGCTGCGCGACCTGCTGCTGCAGGAAAACCAAGGCAATGCGCCGCACAACGAAACGAAAGAATGAAGAATCTCGCGCTGTTTGACCTCGACCATACGCTGCTGCCGATCGATTCCGATCACGAGTGGGGCGAGTTCCTGGTGCGCCAGGGCGTCGTGAACGCCGACGAATACCAGCGCCGCAACGACGCCTTTTTCGCCCAGTACAACGCCGGCAACCTCGATCCCGTCGAATACCTCGAATTCGCCCTCGGCACGCTGGCCGGCTTCGAACCGGCCGTCCTGCGCGACCTGCACGGCCAGTACCTGAAGGAGGTGATCGAGCCGGCCATCAAGCCGTCCGCCCGCGCGCTGCTCCAGCAGCACCAGGATGCCGGCGACCTGGTGGCCATCATCACCGCCACCAACGCCTGGCTGACCGCCCCCATCGCGAAGCTGCTGGGCGTGCAGCACCTGCTCGCCGCCCGTCCGCAACTGGACGAACGGGGCCACCCGACGGGCAAGCTGGACGGCCTGCCGTCGCACGGCCCCAACAAGGTGGTCCACATGCACGCCTGGCTCGACACGCTGGGCCGGCCGTTCGACAGCTTCGAGCGCAGCTATTTTTACAGCGACTCGCACAACGACATTCCGTTGCTGTCGGTCGTCTCGCATCCGGTCGCGACCAATCCGAGCGCATCGCTGCGCCAACACGCAAGCGCCAATGGCTGGCCTTTACTGCACCTGTTCGACGCATCTGTTCAATGATCAAAAAATTCATCCGTAAAATCCTTGGCGTGAAAGACGAACGCGACCCCACCGAACCCGTGATCCTCGGACCGGAACAGCACGGCATCGATCCGAAGCTGGTCTCCGGCAATGCCGTCCGTGTGACCCAGACCCTGCAGGAAGCAGGCTTCAAGGCCTTCGTCGTCGGCGGCGCCGTGCGCGACCTGCTGCTGGGCGTGAAGCCGAAGGACTTCGACATCGCCACCGACGCCACGCCGGAAGAAGTGAAGCGCCTGTTCCGGCGCGCCTTCATCATCGGCCGCCGCTTCCAGATCGTGCACGTGATGTTCGGGCAAGACCTCTTGGAAGTGACGACCTTCCGCGGCCGCGGCAGCGACAACGCGCCGAAGGACGAGCACGGCCGCGTCCTGCGCGACAATAACTTCGGTCCGCAGCACGAGGATGCCGAGCGCCGCGACTTCACCATCAACGCCATGTACTACGATCCGGCCACCCAGACGGTGCTGGACTACCACGGCGGCATCGAGGACATCCGCGCCAAGATCCTGCGCATCATCGGCCAGCCGGAAGCGCGCTACCGCGAAGACCCCGTGCGCATGCTGCGCGTGGTGCGCTTCGCCGCCAAGCTGCAGTTCACGATCGAGCCGGCCACGCGCGCCCCGATCCCCGTCATGGCCCCGCTCATCAACAACGTGCCGGCCGCGCGCGTGTTCGACGAGATGCTGAAACTGCTGATGAGCGGCCACGCGCTGGCCTGCCTGAAGGAGCTGCGCTCGTCCGGCCTGCACCACGGCCTCTTGCCGCTGCTGGACGTGGTGCTGGAACAGCCGATCGGCATGAAGTTCGTGACGCTGGCGCTGGACTCCACCGATACGCGCGTGCGCGCCGGCAAGGGCGTGTCGCCAGGCTTCCTGTTCGCCTCCCTGCTGTGGCACCAGGTGCTGGAAAAGTGGAACGCCTACCGCGCCGCCGGCGAGTCGCCGATCCCGGCCCTGCACCTGGCCGCTGACGACGTGCTGGACAACCAGACCGACAAGCTCGCCCTGCAGCGCCGCATCGCCACCGACATGCGCGACATCTGGGCCATGCAGCCGCGCTTCGAACGCCGCAACGGCAAGGCGCCTTATAAACTGCTGGAGCACCCGCGCTTCCGCGCCGGCTTCGACTTCCTGCTGCTGCGCTGCGAGTCGGGCGAGCTGGATGCCGACGTCGGCAACTGGTGGACCACCTTCTACGCCGGCGACGTGGCCGAGCGCGAACGCCTGATCAACTCGGCGCGCGAGACGGCGCCCGCCGCCGCCAAGAAGCGCCCGCGCCGCCGCGGCCCGCGCAAGACGGGCGAAGGCGAAGCGACGGGCACCGTCGCCGCCAACGACGGCGGCGCAGCGGCCGAATGATCGCCTGGGTCGGCATCGGCGCCAACCTGGGCGACGCGCGCGCGAACGTGCTGGACGCGATCGCGCGCCTGCAACGCCTGCCAGGGACGCGCTTCCTGCAGGCTTCCTCGCTGTACCGCACGGCGCCCATCGACTCCTCGGGCGACGACTACGTCAACGCCGTGGCCTCGCTCGATACCGACCTCGATGCGCACGCGCTGCTGCAAGCCCTGTTCGACATCGAGCAGGCCCACGGCCGCGAACGCCCCTACCGCAATGCGCCACGCACGCTCGACCTCGACCTGCTGCTGTTCGGCGACCAGGTCATTGCCGATGCACCCACCCTGCTGGTGCCCCATCCGCGCCTGCACGAGCGCGCCTTCGTGCTGGCGCCGCTGGCGGAACTCGCCCCCGACCTCGTCGTGCCCGGCCGCGGCAGCGTGGCTTCATTGTTGCCGGGCGTGGCGGACCAATCCATCGAAAGGCTGTCCTGATGCAGATTCCCGTGATCGTCCAGACCGGCGGCTTGCTGGTCCTGTCCAACGTGTTCATGACCTTCGCCTGGTACGGTCACCTGAAGAACCTGTCGAACAAGGCATGGTACGTGGCGGCGCTGATCAGCTGGGGCATCGCGCTGTTCGAGTACCTGCTGCAGGTGCCGGCCAACCGCATCGGGGCGACCCAGTACAACCTGGGGCAGCTGAAGATCATGCAGGAAGTGATCACCCTGTCCGTGTTCGTGCCGTTCGCCGTGTTCTACATGGACCAGCCGTTCAAGCTGGACTACCTGTGGGCGGCGCTGTGCATGCTGGGGGCGGTCTACTTCATCTTCCGTTCCTGAGGGATCCCCGGCAGGAACCGGAACTTCGCATTACACTACGCCGTCGGTGAGTCGTCCCGACGGCTTTTTTGATTTCAAAGGAATATTATGAGCGGATATTTGGGTGGCAAGGACATGGCGGCCCCGGGACAATCGAACGTGGCGCCTGCGCCCGCCAAGCCCGTGCAGAAGGCCGTGACCATTCCGTCGCTGATGGCCATGCGCGCCGCCGGCGACAAGATCGCCATGCTCACCTGCTACGACGCCAGCTTCGCGTCGCTGATGGACCGCTGCGGCGTGGAGATCCTGCTGATCGGCGATTCGCTGGGCATGGTCTGCGCCGGCTACGACTCGACGCTGCCGGTGACGGTGGCCGACGTCGCCTACCATACCGCCTCCGTCAAGCGCGGCACCAAGAACGCCCTCGTGCTGGCCGACCTGCCCTTCGGCAGCTACGGCAGCAAGGAACAGGCCTATGACAATTGCGCCGCGCTGATGCGCGCCGGCGCCCACATGGTCAAGATCGAAGGCGGCGAATGGCTGGCCGAGACCGTGCATTTCCTCGTCCAGCGCGGCATTCCCGTCTGCGCCCACATCGGCCTGACCCCGCAATTCGTGCACCAGCTGGGCGGCTACAAGGTACAGGGCAAGACCGACGCCGGCGCCGACCAGTTGAAGCGCGACGCCAAGGCGCTGCAGGATGCCGGCGCCGCCATCGTGCTGCTGGAAGCCGTGCCGGCCGCCCTCGGCAAGGAAGTCACGGAGATGCTGCACGTGCCGACCATCGGCATCGGCGCCGGTCCGGACTGCTCGGGCCAGGTGCTCGTCATGCACGACCTGCTGGGCGTATTCCCGGGCCGCAAGGCGCGCTTCGTGAAGAACTTCATGGACGGCCAGACCAGCATCGACGCGGCCATCGGCGCCTACGTCGCGGCCGTCAAGGACGGCAGCTTCCCGGCGCCGGAACACTGCTTCTGAGCGTAGCATGGGGGCATGAACGAAATCACGCCCTCCTCTTCCCTGCGCCTGTTCCTGGCGCTGTGGCCCGACGATGCCGTGCGCGCGCAACTGCGCGCATGGCGCGACCTGTGGACCTGGCCGCGCGGCGCGGCGCCCGTCGACGACGCCAAGCTGCACCTGACACTGCACTTCCTCGGCAGCGTGCCGTCCGGGCGGCTGCCTGCACTGCTGGACGGCTTTGCCCGCCCCTTTTCTCCATTCGAACTGCAGCTGGGCCGCGCCGAGCTGTGGCACAACGGCATCGCCGTGCTGGCCCCGCACGCCGTGCCGCAGGCGCTGCTGGACCTGCATGCGGGCTTGTCGCAATCGCTGCAGGACCTGGGCCTGCAGGCCGAAGAGCGTGCCTACCGGCCGCACGTGACGATGGCGCGGCGGGCACGCGATGCTGCCTTGCCGCAGGACGGGCCGGAGATCACGTGGCGGGCGGACCGCTATGCACTGGTCGAGTCGCGGCCGGGTATCGGTTATACGGTATTGCGGGAATACATGTAGCGTGGGCGCGGGGCGCCCACGCTACGTCAACGTTTCACGACACGCGCATTCAACGCGACCACGATCCCCGCGACTGACAACACCCCCAGCGCCACCGCGATATTGCTGTGCGCCGCGATAGACCCGATGATCGGCGGCGCCAGCAGCAGCCCCGCATAACCGAGCGTCGCCACCGCCGCCAGCCCGCCGCCGGCCGACATGCCGGGCACGCGCGCGGCCGCCGAGAAGATCACCGGCACCACGTTCGCCGCGGCCAGGCCGATCAGCGCGAAGCCCAGCGCCGACAGCAGGAAATGGGTGCTGGTCGCGGCCAGCAGCAGGCCCGCGCAGATGCCAATCCCGCCCGCCGTCATGACGCGCACCGCGCCGAAGCGCAGCACCAGGCGGTCGCCGGCGAAGCGGCAGGCGGCCATGGTGACGGAAAATGCCGAGTAACCCAGCGCCGCCGATGCCGGCTCGGCGCCCGTGCGCTCGGCCAGCAGCAGCGCGCTCCAGTCGACCAGCGCGCCCTCGACGGCGAAGCACAGCAGCGCCAGCAGGCCGAGGAACAGGGCCGGGCCGCGCGGCACGGCAAAATGGCTGCCGTGTGCCACGGGCGGCGCCACCAGGATGAAGCGCGCGCACAGCGCCACCGTGACGGCGAAGATGACGCCCGCCGCCAGCGCGCCGCGGCCGTCGCCGAAACCGGCGCCGATCACGATGCCGCCCAGCGCCGCGCCGATCAGGCCACCCAGGCTGTAGAAGCCGTGGAACGAGGACATGGTCGGGATGCCGCGCGCCGTTTCCACTTCGCTGGCATTCGTGTTCATCGACACGTCCAGCAGGCCGTTGCTGGCGCCGAACACGAAGGCCGCCGCGAACAGGGCGGGCGCGTCGCCGACGTTCATCAGGAGCGCGGACGTGATCGCGAACATCCAGCCGCTGGCCAGCACCACGGCGCGCGTCCCCCAGCGTCCCGACAGCCAGCCCGACAGCGGCATCGCGGCGATGGCGCCGCCGGCGATCGTCAGCAGCAGGAAGCCCAGCGTGCCGGTCGAGATGCCGGCGCGTGCCTGCACCAGCGGCACGTGGGCCGCCCACAGGCCGATGCCGGCGCCATTGAGCAGGAAGATCAGGGAAATCGCCCAGCGCGCCGCTTCCACCTTGGCCGGCGGACGGGCCAGCACGGTGCCGTCGTTCATCGTCGTCATGGGTTGCTCCTTCCCGCCAGGCGAATGTCCGGCGCCGGCTCGGCCTGGCGCAGGCGTGCCAGCACGTCCGGCGCGACGTCGGCTTCCAGCACCAGCTGGTCGACCTCGGACAGCGGCGCGATCAGGAACGGCGCCGGCGCTTCCAGCCGCTCGTTGAGCGCGGCGACGACGCGGCGGCTGGCCGCGGCCAGCATCGCGCCCTTGACCTCGGCCTCCTCGCTATTGCCGGCGCCCAGGCCGCGATCCGCCTCGACGCTGCAGGCGCCGACGACGGCCAGGTTCACGCGCAGGCGGCGGATCTCGGCCACCGTGTGCGCGCCCAGCACCGCATCGGCGTGGCCCGCATACGTGCCCCCCAGCAGCATCACGCGGGTCGTGCGCAGATGACCCAGTTCCAGCGCGATGCGCGGGCTGTTGGTGACGATGGTGGCCGCATGACCGTCCTCGAGCAGGCGCACGAAGGCGAGATTGGTGGTGCCGGCGTCCACCAGCACGGTATCGCCCGGCTGCACGCTCTCCGCCAGCGCGCGCGCCAGCACGCCCTTCCTGGCCGCGTCGGCATCGGCGCGCTGGCCGAAGCTGGGCTCGGCGCGCGTGCGTCGCATCGCCCCGCCATGGACGCGGCGCAGCAGGCCGGCCGCATCGAGGTCGCGCAGGTCGCGCCGGATCGTGTCTTCCGAGGTCTGGAACTGCTGGGCCAGTTCGGCCGCCAGTACTTTTCCCTGGCGATCGACCAGTGCCACGATCGATTGCCGCCGTTCTTCCGCAAGTTGCATGGTTTCTCCTTGAATGCATGCACTGTACGGGTTTACGCACGAACATGCAAGTTCATGCAAAAACGTGCAACAAGAGACCGTCGCCCCCGTGCAGGCGGGGGGCCGAATTTCATGTGAGCAGTGCGGCGTATAAATTAGGCCCCTGCCTGCGCAGGGGCGACGGGGTTGCGTTTGGCTAGACGAGCAGCATCAGGTGTTCGCGTTCCCACGAGCTGATCACGCGCGAGAAGGTGGCGAATTCGAGTTCCTTGACTTCGCAGAAGGCCTGGACGAAGAGCGGGCCCAGCATGTCGGCCAGGGCCGGGCAGCCGCGCAGCTGGCCGATCGCGTCCTCCAGGTTGCGCGGCAGCTCGCCGTGCACGTGCTCGGCGCTGTCGGACGTCGGCGCGGCCGGTTCGATCCCCTGGGTCATGCCGAGGTAGCCGCAGGCGAGCGTGGCCGCCATCGCCAGGTAGGGATTCACGTCCACGCCCGGCACGCGGTTTTCCACGCGGCGGCTGGCGGGGCCGGAATTGGGGATGCGAATGCCGCAGGTGCGGTTGTCGTAGCCCCAGTGGACGTTCATCGGCGCCGACTGGAAGCGCGACAGGCGCCGGAAGGAATTCACGTGCGGCGCGAACAGCAGCGTGGCCGGCGGCACGTAGCGTTCCAGGCCGCCGATGAAGTGGCGGAACAGCGCGCTCTCCCGGCCGCGTGCATCGGAGAAGATATTGTTCCCGCTGGCGTCGACCACGCTCTGGTGCACGTGCATGGCACTGCCCGGCTCCGTTTCCATCGGCTTGGCCATGAAGGTGGCGAAGATGCCGTGGCGCAGCGCCGTGTCGCGCACGGCGCGCTTGAACAGGAAGACGCGGTCGGCCAGCTCCAGCGCATCGCCGTGGGCGAAATTGATTTCCATCTGGCCCGCGCCCGCCTCGTGGATCAGCGTCTCGACACCCAGCTCGTGCTGCTTGCAGAATGCCGACAGCTCCAGGAAGAAGGGATCGAAGGCATTCACGGCATCGATCGAATACGACTGCCGCCCCTGCTCCGTGAAGCCGCTGCGTCCGGTCGGCGGCGTCAGCGGCTCGTGCGGGTTGGTCGTGCGCGCGACGAGGTAGAACTCCATCTCGGGCGCCACCACGGGCCGCCAGCCCTGCGCCGCATAGCGCTCCAGCACGCGCCGCAACACGGCGCGCGGCGCCAGCTCGACGGGGCTGCCGTCGAAGTTCTCGCAATCGTGGATGACGAGCGCGACGCGCTCCGTGGCCCAGGGCACGACGCGGATCGTCGACGCGTCCGGCACGCAGATCATGTCCGGATCGGTGGCGCCGACATACGGCACATTGTCGGGCTGCTCGCCGTGCACCGTGTTCAGCAGCACGCTCTTCGGCAAGCGCATGTGCTCGCCGGCCAGGAACAGGTCCCTCGGCAGGATCTTGCCGCGCGCGATGCCGGTCATGTCGGCGATGACGCACTCGACTTCATGGATGTTGTGCTCGCGCAGGAAGTCGCGCATGGAAGACATCATGGGGGACAGGCGTGCTGCGCTCATCGGGTTTCGCCTTTGCGGTGCGGCTCACTATAGCACCGCGCATCGGCAGCCCGCGCCCGCGTCGTCCTCTCTTTCCCTCACTTCGTTCCCTGCCAACCTCAGTTCGCGTCATCGCCGCCGCAAGCGCCGCTTTCTGCGGCATACTTTTTGTTATGGAACAGCTCACCGACCAACGACCGTCCACCGACATCCCGACCTCGCGCATGTGGCGCAACTATGCCGGCGGCTGGTTCGCCTACATGCTGCTGCTCGCGCTGGCCCTCCAGCTCGACAATGGCGAAGGTACCGGCTTCAAGTGGCAAGGCTTGATCCCGGTCGCATGGGTCGTGCCCCAGGCGCTGCTGCTTGCCCTGCTGTGGCCACTGCAAGGCGCACTCGAGCGTCGCCGCGTGCAGCCCGTCGCCGTCTTCCTGATCCACGCCTTCCTGGCCGCATCGTATGCGCTCCTGTCGTACACGCTGCCGGCCATGTACTACGGCACCACCAGGCCGCTCGCCTACTATGTCTGGCCCACGCTGTACGCGGTCATGATGTACACGGTGGTGGCCGGCGTCTTCCACGCCGTGCGCCTGGACGCCGCCCGCCAGCGCCAGGCCCTGATGATCCAGCAGGCGCATTCGCTGCTGATCGCCTCCGAGTTGAACGCCCTGCGCAGCAAGCTCAATCCGCACTTCCTGTTCAACACCCTGCACTCGATCATCGCCCTGACGCGACGGAATCCGGACGCCGCCGAGGCCGCGCTATTCCAGTTCTCCGACATGCTGCGCTACGTGCTGGACACGGAAAAGACGGGCAACGACCGCGTCACGCTCGACGACGAGCTGCGCTTCGTGCGCGACTACCTGGAACTGGAAAGCCTGCGCCTGGGCGCGCGCCTGCACGTCGACTGGGACCTGGACGACGCGGCGGGACGCTGCTCGCTGCCCGCGCTGTCGCTGCAGCCGCTCGTCGAAAACAGCATCAAGCACGCGTTCAACCCGCACAGCCGCCCGGGGCGCCTCTTGATCCGCACGGGCATCGACGCACGCTCGGGCGCCTTGACGCTGACGGTGGGCGACGACGGCCCCGGCGCCGAGCTCGACGCCGTGCGCGCGTCCAGCGGCCTGGGCATCCGCACCGTGGACCGCCGCCTGCGCCTCGAATACGGCGCCGACAACGGCCTGGCCATCGACACCCGTCCCGGCGCCGGCTTCACCGTGACCATGTCCATCCCCACCGCCACCGCATAAGGAACCGCAACGTGAACGCCCGCACCGTATTCATCGCCGAGGACGAACCGCTGGCGCGCGACGTGCTGCGCGACGCCATCTACGCCCATCCCGGGCTGCGCCTGGCCGGCGAAGCCGCCGACGGCGCCAGCGCGCTCGCCCAGATCGAGCAGCTGCATCCGGAGATCGTGTTCATGGACATTCAGATGCCCGAAATGACGGGACTGGAAGTGCTCAGGCGCCTGTCCTGGACGCCGGCCATCGTGTTCACCACCGCCTACGACCAGTACGCCGTCACCGCCTTCGAGCTGCACGCCGTCGACTACCTGCTGAAGCCGTTCACGCGCGCCCGCTTCGATGCCGCCGTGGCGCGCCTGCTGGACGAGCCGGCCGCGCCGCGCGAGGCCATCGATGCGGCGCTGGGCCAGGTCGCTGGACCCGCGGCCGGCCGCCTCGAACGCATCCTGGTGCGCGACCGCGGCCAGATCTTTCCGCTGGCCGTGCACGAGATCGCATACCTGAAGGCCGATTCGAAATACACGGCAATCGGCGCGCGCGGCCGCACCTTCCTCGTCCGCATCGGCATTTCGGAGCTGGAAGCCAGGCTCGACCCGGCCCGTTTCATGCGCGTGCACCGCTCGGCGCTCGTCAACCTCGACTTCGTCGACGCGATGAAGGCGGACGAGCAGTCGCAACTGTTGATCCGGATGCGGGATGGGACGATGCTGACGGCGAGCCGGGAGGCGTCGAAGGTCCTGCGCGACATGGCCATTTGAGCGCCAACGCAAGAATACCCGTCATTCCCGCGCAGGCGGGAATCCATGCTGAATTGGTGCTGGCTGGCTCAGTATGGATTCCCGCCTACGCGGGAATGACGGTTTGTAGGCCAACGGTCCTTTTTCACCTCGCTTGCACCATCCTTGCCCGCAATCCGCCCCCTTTCGGCGCACGCTTGCCACCCCACCGTTGTCATCCCGACACGCCCCGATAAAATCAGTCCAACCGGGGTTTTCTGCCGCTATAATCGCGAATTTTTCCAACCCGAAATTCCATTTCCGCTGCCGGGGCGCATCAACACATGAACACCATCCTGATTTCGTCTGTCGTGCTCTACCTGCTCGGCACGCTCGGCCTGGGCGTCTGGGCCGGGTCGCGGATCAAGAACACGGCCGACTTCGCCGTGGCCGGCCGCAGCCTGCCGCTGGTGATGGTCATCACGACGACTTTCGCCACCTGGTTCGGCGCCGAGACGGTGATGGGCATTCCGGCCAAGTTCGTGCAGGGCGGCCTGGGCGCGCTGGTCGAGGACCCGTTCGGCGCCGGCACCTGCCTGATCCTCGTCGGCCTGTTCTTCGCCGCACGCCTCTATAAACTGAACCTGCTCACCATCGGCGACTACTACCGGGCCCGCTACGGCAAGGGCATCGAGGTGTTCTGCTCGGCCGCCATCATCCTGTCCTACCTGGGATGGGTGGCGGCGCAGATCACGGCGCTGGGCCTCGTGTTCTCCGTGCTGACGGGCGGCGCGATGTCGGAGACGATGGGCATGATCGTCGGCACGCTGGCCGTGCTGATCTACGTGGTCGTGGGCGGCTTCCTGGCCGTGGCGATCACCGACTTCATCCAGATGATCGTGCTGGTCGTGGGCCTGTCGATCATCGCCGTGTTCTCGGCCAAGCTGGCGGGCGGCACGGGCGCCGTGATCGACATGGCGCACAAGGCCGAGCTTTGGAAATTCCTGCCCGAAGCAAAGTTCACCGACGTCGCCTTCTTCGTCGGCTCGGCGGTGACCATGATGCTGGGTTCGATCCCGCAACAGGACGTGTACCAGCGCGTGATGTCCGCCAACAGCGCGCCGACCGCCAGGGCCGGCGCCGTGATCGGCGGCGCCAGTTACATCCTGTTCGCCTTCGTCCCCATGTTCATCGTCGCCTGCGCCGTCATCGTGATGGGCAACGATGCGATGGAACTGGCCAAGAACGACTACCAGCGCGTGCTGCCGACCTTCGTCATGACGCAGATGCCGCTGATCATGCAGATCCTGTTCTTCGGCGCCCTGCTCTCGGCCATCAAGAGCACCTCGTCGGCCACGCTGCTGGCGCCGTCGACCAGCTTCGTCGAGAACATCCTCAAGAACCTGCGCCCCGGCATGAACGACCGCCAGCAGCTGCTGGCGATGCGCGTGACCATCGTGATCTTCGCCGCCCTCGTGCTGGCCTATGCGATCGCGATGCGCGGCACCTCGATCTACGACATGGTGTCTTCCGCCTACCAGGTCACGCTGGTCGGTGCCTTCGTGCCGCTGGTGATGGGCCTGTACTGGAAGCGCGCGACGACGCAGGGCGCGATCCTGTCGATCGGGGCCGGCATCGTTACCTGGCTCGTGTTCTTCCCGCAGATCTCGTCGCTGGGCGAGGCGTTCCCGGGCCAGCTGGCGGGCCTGATCGCGGCGCTCGCCGGCATGGTGGTGGGGTCGCTGGCGCCGCAGATGCTCAAGAACCGGCATGAGCCGCACAAGACGGTGCTGAGTGCTTGAGTGAACATTGGGCCCCTGCCTGCGCAGGGGCGACGGCTTTTCATCCGCTAACTCATGCACGTCGTCCCTGCGCAGGCAGGGACCCAATTACCACGCTCAATCCATCCACCCCCGCTTGACGACATCCTCCAGCGTCAAGTCCAAACAAGCCCAAATCCTCTCCACCATCTCGTCGATCTGCCCGCACGTCATCACCAGCGGCGGCGCCACGATCATGCGGTCGCCCACGGCCCGCATCACCACGCCGTTGTCGAACATGTGCGCCCGGCACAGCATGCCCACGCCCAGCACGCATGCGAACGGCTCGCAGTCGTGCACGGTCGCGCCCTTGCGTCGCACCAGGTTCAGTCCCGCCGCCAGGCCGATGCTCTCGGCATGGCCCACCAGCGGATGGGCCGCCAGCCGTGCAAAGGCCGTCTTCAGGTAGGAGCCCGTCTCGTGCGCCACGCGTTCGACGAGCCCTTCGTCGTCGAGGATGCGCAGGTTTTCCAGCGCCGCCGCGCAGGCGACCGGGTGGCCGGAATAGGTGAAGCCGTGGTGGAAGTCGCCGCCCCGCTCGACCAGCGCCTCGGCTACCCGTTCGCCCACCAGCACACCGCCCAGCGGCACGTAGCCCGAGGTGACGCCCTTGGCAAAGCTCATCAGGTCGGGCCGCATGCCCATGCGCTCGCTGCCGAACCAGGCGCCCAGCCGGCCGAAGCCGCAGATCACTTCGTCCGCGATCAGCAGGATGCCGTACTTGTCGCAGATGCGCTGGATGTGCGGCCAGTAGGTCGACGGCGGGATGATCACGCCGCCCGCGCCCTGCACGGGCTCGCCGATGAAGGCGGCCACGCGCTGCGGGCCGATGGCGAGAATCTCCTGTTCCAGCCAGCCGGCCGCGTGCAGGCCGAACTCGGCCTCGCTCATCCCGGCGCCAAGCTCCGCGAAGTTGGGCTGGTCGATGTGCACGAAGCCGGGGATGGGCAGCGCGCCCTGCGCATGCATGGCGTCCATGCCGCCCAGCGAAGCGCCGGCGATGGTGCTGCCGTGGTAGGCGTTGCGGCGGCTGATGATGAGCTGGCGCTCGGGCTGGTCCATCAGTTGCCAGTAGCGCCAGGCCATGCGCACGGCGGTGTCGTTGGCTTCCGAGCCGGAACTGGTGAAGAACACGTGCTCGAAACCGGCCGGCGCCAGTTGCGCCAGGCGCGCGGCCAGGCGTACGGCCGGCACGTTGGTGGTGCCGAAGAAGCTGTTATAGAAGGGCAGCGCGTCCATCTGCTGCGCCGCCGCCCGCGTGATCGATGTCCTGCCGTAGCCCGCGTTCACGCACCACAGGCCGGACATGCCGTCGATGATCCGGTGGCCGTCCGCATCCCACAGGTAGATGCCGTCGCCGCGCACGATCACGCGCGCACCCCGTTCGCGCAGCGCCTTGTGGTCGGTGAACGGGTGCAGGTAATGCGCGCTGTCGAGTGCTTGTAGCTCTGCTTTATTGAATATTTCTCGGGTTGGCACGCGTACGTTTATTCCGATTGCAGTGTCGTCGTCCGCCATGGTCCGCTCCCATTCGTTTGCGCATCAGAGCCTCGAGAAACCGTAGCGAGCGGAAGGAGTTTCGTTCGAGAAGCGCAGCCGTACTTACGGTACGGCGAGCATCGCAGGACGAAAATCCGACGCGCAGTAGGTTTATCGAGGCTCCCACTACTCAGACGTGGAGGAGGAGGTGCTCGCGTTCCCACGGGCTGATCACGGTCATGAACTCCTGGTGCTCGAGTTCCTTGACGGCGGAATAGACGTCGATGAAGCGCTCGCCCAGGATGTCGCGCAGGCGGTCCTCGGCGCGCAGGCGGCTCAGCGCTTCCGGCAGGCCCTGCGGCAGGTCGACGTTCATCTTGTACGCATTGCCCTCGACCATCGGCGTCGGTTCCAGGTGCTCGCTGATGCCGAGGTAGCCGCAGGCCAGCGTGACGGCCAGCGCCAGATACGGGTTGGCGTCGGCGCCGATCACGCGGTTTTCCACGCGCCGGTCCTGCGAGCCGGACACCGGCACGCGGATGCCGACGGTGCGGTTGTCCACGCCCCACTGCAGGTTGATCGGCGCGGCCGTGTGGCGCACGATGCGGCGGTAGGAGTTCACGTAGGGCGCGACGATCGCCATCGCCGACGGCATGTAGCGCTGCAGCCCGCCCACATACCAGCGGAACAGGTCGGACGGCGAGCCGTCTTCCTTGCTGAAGATGTTGCGGCCCGTCGCGCCGTCGACGACGCTCTGGTGCACGTGCATCGCCGAGCCGGGCTCGCCGGCCATCGGCTTGGCCATGAAGGTGGCGTACATGTCGTGCTTGAGCGCGGCTTCGCGCAGCGTGCGCTTGAAATAGAACACCTTGTCGGCCAGGCCCAGCGGCTCGCCGTGCTGGAAGTTGATCTCCATCTGGCCGGCGCCGATCTCGTGGATCAGCGTGTCGACGTCCAGGCCCATCATGTCGCAATAGTCGTAGATGTCCTCGAACAGCGGGTCGAATTCGTTGACGGCGTCGATGCTGTAGACCTGGCGGCTGGTCTCGGAACGGCCGCTGCGGCCGATCGGCGCGCGCAGCGGCAGATCGGGGTCGATGTTCTTGGCGGTCAGGTAGAACTCCAGCTCGGGCGCGACCAGCGGTTTCCAGCCCTTCTGCTCGTACAGCTTCAGTACGCGGCGCAGCACGCTGCGCGGGGCGAAGTCGACCAGGCGGCCGTCGGAGAAGTAGCAGTCGTGGATGACCTGCGCGGTCGGGTCGACGGCCCACGGCACCATCGTGATCGTGCCCGGGTCGGCCTTCAGGATCATGTCGCGGTCGGTGGTCGAGATGGCGCGGTCGAAGGCGTCGTCGTTTTCCGGCGAGTTGCCGGTGACGGTCATGCCCAGCACGATTTCCGGCAGGCGCATGCCGCGGTCTTCGGTGAATTTAACGCGTGGCAGGATCTTTCCACGCGCGACGCCGGTCAAGTCGGGGACCAGGCATTCGATTTCGGTGACTCGCTTGCCGTTGAGCCACTCGTCCATATCGTTGTAAGAAAAATTGTCGCGGATAGCCATGATGATTCTCTGTTCGTTGGTGAAAGCGGACGTGCGCGGGGTAGCGGCGCACGCCGCGGGGTGCATCGATGGGAACAGGGAAGCTATGGAACGGGCCGGACCGCCCACCTGGCATCGCGTGTCATAAGGCGTCCCGTATCGTCGCGTGCCTGGCTGCCTGCTTGGCTTGCTGATAGGCGCGGCAGGCGGTGCCGAACGCGCCGAACATCTTCATGGAATGCGGGTTGTGGATGATGCGCCACTCCGGATGCCATTGCACGGCCAGCGTGAAGCCGGGCGAGTTCCCCACCGTGAATGCCTCCACCAGCCCATCCTCGGCGGTCGCCTCGACGACCAGGTTGGACGCGAGTTCGTTCACGCCCTGCCCGTGCAGCGAGTTCACCGGGATTTCCGGCGCCCCCAGGATGTCGTGCAGCATCCCGCCCTCGACCAGCGCCACCTTGTGCGCATCGCCATACTGCTCGTCCATGCCCAGTTCGGGATTCTCGCGGTGGTCGAACTTGCCCGGCACCGTCTGCACCGCCTGGTGCAGGCTGCCGCCCAGCGCTACGTTCATCTCCTGGAAGCCGCGGCAGATCGCGATGATCGGGATGCCGCGCTCGACCGCCGCGCGGATCAGCGGCAGGGTCGTCTGGTCGCGCGCGGGATCCTGCGGCAGCGACGGGTCGAGCACGTCTTCGGAGTAATAGCTGGGATGCACATTCGACGCTGAACCGGTCAGCATGATGCCGTCGCACAGGTCGAGCATCGTCTCGAGGTCGAGCGATGCCCCCAGCGACGGCAGGATCAGCGGTGCGCAGTCGGCGCCGAGGACGATGGCGTCGACATATTTGTGCTGGGCCGCGTGGTACGGGTGTTCGCCGAAGTCGCGGGTGCAAGCGGGGACGAGAACGATCGGGCGCATGGGCTCTACCTTTGTAAAGTGAGGCGCACACGGACCATCATACTGCATTCGGTGCCGAGTGCGATTGGCCGTTAATCCAGATCAAGGAACGCGCGTTGCGGCTTGCGTTCCTCGTGGAGTGACTAGTGGAATAGGTTCCCTGTTTCGAAACCAGTAGCAAAATCATAACGGCAACTCGAAAACCATGCCAACACAAACGGCAGCCCCCCTGAACCATCGATACGCCATTCTAGATAGCCGCGCTAGCCTCCGACAGTAAAAAGACATTTACGACGTGTTTCCCTCTGGCCGCCTCGAGAAATTGAACAACTACTTACTGCAGATAACTGACTGTATGGTCATTTTGTTGACCCGTTGTATATTTTCCACAAGGCAATAATGTAGTGGAGCCGTAGGAATACTCCTACTAAAATTCAGTTACATTTGCCGTACATACTTCCATCTCAACGGAGCCACCCTTTCCGTGGAGAAGTGCACAACGCCCCCCAACCTCCGCCGGCATCGACAGTGTGCACTTACCGACATCTTTCAAAGTAACCAGGACTAACCATGAAGTTAACCAACATGAAGATCGGCCAGCGGCTTGCCCTGGGTTTCGGCTTGGTGCTCGCCTTGCTGTTGCTGGTGGCGTTCACGGGCATGAAGAGCATGAATTCGCTCAATGCGCTGACCGAACGCATCGTCAACAACAACAATGTGCAGTTGGAAGCCGCGAACGGCATGCGCGATGCGCAGCGCCGCATTGCGATCGGCGTGCGCGACATCATCCTGACCACGGACGACGAAGGCATGACGCAACTGGCCGCGACCATCGACAAGGCCTGGAAGGACTATTTCCAGTGGCGCGACAAGATGGAAAAGCTGAGCACCGATCCGGAGCGGCGCGCGTTGCTGGCGAAGATCGGCGAAGCACGCGAGAAGGCCACCCCCCTGGTCAACAAGGTCCAGGAACTGGGCCGCGCCAACAAAAACGAGGAAAGCCTGGCGCTGCTGAAAGGGCAGACCGTGCCGGCAGTGAAAGCCTGGCAGCAGACGATCGCCGACATGATCGATGCCCAGGTCGCCCGCAATGAAAAGGAACAGCAGCAAGGCCAGAGCGACTTCGAACGTGCGCGCAACGTGCTGATCGCCGTCGCCGTGCTGGCCACGCTGGTCGCCATCGCCGTGGGCTGGTTCATCACTCGCTCGATCACCATGCCGATGCGCCGCGCCGTCGACGTCGCCCGCACCGTCGCCAGCGGCGACCTCACCAGCCGCATCGACGTCGACAGCACCGACGAGACGGGCGAACTGCTGGGCGCGCTGAAGGAAATGAACGATTCGCTGCAGAACATCGTCGGCCGCGTGCGCAGCGGCACCGAGACGCTGGTCACGGCCTCCGGCGAGATCGCCAGCGGCAACCTGGACCTGTCCAGCCGTACCGAGCAGCAGGCCAGCGCCCTGGAGGAAACGGCTTCGTCGATGGAAGAGCTGACGGCAACCGTCAAGCAGAACGCGGAGAATGCACGCCAGGCCAACCAGCTGGCCAAGTCGGCCTCCGACGTGGCGACGCGCGGCGGCGCCGTGGTGGCCGACGTCGTCACCACCATGGGCTCGATCCACGAGTCCGCCAGCAAGATCGTCGACATCATCGGCGTCATCGACGGCATCGCGTTCCAGACCAACATCCTGGCGCTGAATGCCGCCGTCGAGGCGGCCAGGGCCGGCGAACAGGGCCGCGGCTTCGCCGTCGTGGCCTCCGAAGTGCGCAACCTGGCCCAGCGCTCGGCCGCCGCCGCCAAGGAGATCAAGACGCTGATCGGCGACTCGGTCGGCAAGGTGGACGAAGGCAGCCGCCTCGTGCAGCAGGCCGGTTCGACGATGGAAGACATCGTCGCCAGCGTGCGCCGCGTGACGGACATCATGGCCGAGATCTCGTCGGCCAGCCACGAGCAGGAAGCGGGCATCGAGCAGATCAACCAGGCGATCGGCGAGATGGATTCGGTCACGCAGCAGAATGCGGCGCTGGTGGAGGAAGCGGCGGCGGCCGCGCAGTCGATGCAGGAACAGTCGGACGAGCTGGAGCAGATGGTCAGCACGTTCAAGATCGTGGGTGGGATGACGGCCGTGCCGAAGGCGAAGGCCAAGCCGGTCGCCGTGCAAACGCGCGCAGTGGTAAAGTCGGCGGCGGTACTGCGCGCGGCGGCACCGGCCAAGCAGGAAGAGGAGTGGGAAACCTTCTGAGGCATGCATGGTGGGCATGTAATGCCCACCCTACGATGCGGTGCGATGCCGTAGGGTGGGCACCACGTGCCCACCGAACGTCACCGCTTGTATTCGTGGTACTTGCGCGCGTCGCCGCGCACCTGCTCGGCCGGGTACTTGGCCCGGTTGAGCACCATCTTTTCCTCCACGGCCGCGAACAGGTCGACGTCGAGCTTGTCCGCCAGGCGCACCAGGTAGACCAGCACGTCGGCCATCTCGTGGCGCACTTCCCGCAGCTTGTCTTCGCCCAGCTCGTCCCTGCCGCCGTCGCGCAGCCACTGGAAATGTTCCAGCAGCTCGGCCGCTTCGACGGTCAGCGCGGCGGCGAGGTTCTTCGGCGCATGGAACTGGTCCCAGTCGCGCTCGTCGACGAAGGCGCGCACGATGCCGCGCAGCCGCTCGAGTTCGCCGCCGGGCTGGCTCACTTGTGGCTCCCGCCCGATTCCACGTAGCGTGCCAGGATCAGGTCCAGCTTCGGCTGGATTTCGGTATAGCTGCTGACGGTGATGCCCAGGTCGCGCAGCAGGCCGTCGTGCACGCCGTAGACCCAGCTGTGGATGGTCAGGTCCTGGCCGCGTTCCCAGGCGTCGCGCACGACGGTGGTCTGGGCGATGTTGATGACCTGTTCGGCCACGTTCAGTTCGACCAGGCGGTCGGCGGCAGCCTTGCCGGCCACGGCGCCGAGGTATTTTTCGTGCTTGTCGCGCACGTCGCGCACATGGCCGAGCCAGTTGTCGGCCAGGCCCACGCGGGTGTTGTTCAGCGCCGCGCCCACGCCCGAGCAGCCGTAGTGGCCGCACAGGATGATGTGCTTGACCTTCAGCACGTCGACGGCGAACTGCAGCACGGTCAGCGCGTTCAGGTCCGAGTGCGAGACGACGTTGGCGATGTTACGGTGCACGAACAGCTCGCCCGGCGCCATGCCGAGCAGCTCATTGGCGGGAACGCGGCTGTCGGAACAGCCGATCCACAGGTATTCCGGCGCCTGCTGCGAGGCGAGGTCCTTGAAGAAGCCGGGGTCTTGTTCGACCATCGCCGCGGCCCATTGGCGGTTGCGTTCGAACAGGTCGGCGGCCGTCAGGCCGGTGGGGGTTTTTGCCATGAGAGCTCCTAACATCACAGGACGCCAGCACGATGCAGGCGTCACGCGTGGGCACGGGGTGCCCACCCTACGACTGGCCATGCGCCAGTCAAAAAAAACCGCCGAAGGCTTTCACCGTTCAGCGGTCTCGGACTTCTTACTCGAAGAAGTCCTTCACTTTATCCATCCAACCCTTGCTTTGCGGGCTGTGCTTCGCACCGCCGTCGTTGGTCAGGCGCTCGAACTCCTTCAGCAGGTCCTTCTGCTTGTCGGTGAGCTTGATGGGAGTCTCGACCACGACGTGGCAGAACAGGTCGCCCGCATAGCCCGAGCGCACGCCCTTGATGCCCTTGCCTTTCAGGCGGAAGGTCTTGCCGGTCTGGGTGCCTTCCGGGATGGTGAAGGATACCTTGCCGCCCAGCGTCGGCACCTCGATCTCGCCGCCCAGGGCCGCCTTGCTGAACGAGATCGGCATCTCGCAGTGCAGGTCGTCGCCTTCGCGCTGGAACACGGGGTGCGGCTTGATGTGGATCTCGACGTACAGGTCGCCCGGCGGACCGCCGTTGGTACCCGGTTCGCCGTTGCCCGACGAGCGGATGCGCATGCCGTTGTCGATACCGGCGGGAATCTTGACTTCGAGGGTCTTGTTGCGCTTGATGCGTCCGGCGCCGCAGCAGGCCGCGCACGGTTCCGGGATGATCTTGCCGCTGCCGTGGCACTTCGGGCAGGTCTGCTGGATCGAGAAGAAACCCTGCTGCATGCGCACCTGGCCGTGGCCGGCGCAAGTGGTGCAGGTGATGGGCGACGTGCCCGGCTTGGCACCGCTGCCATGGCAGGTGTCGCACTTGTCCCAGCTCGGCACGCGGATCGTGGTGTCGAAGCCGCCGGCCGCCTGCTCCAGCGTGATCTCGAGGTTGTAGCGCAGGTCGGCGCCGCGGTAGACCTGGGGACCGCCGCCGCCGCGACGGGCGCCGCCGCCGAAGATGTCGCCGAAGATGTCGCTGAAGGCATCGCCGAAACCGCCGGCGCCGAAGCCCCCGCCCATGCCGCTGTTCGGATCGACGCCGGCATGACCGTAGCGGTCGTATGCCTCGCGTTTCTCCGGATTGGTCAGCATCTCGTAGGCTTCCTTGACCTCCTTGAACTTCTCTTCCGCTTCCTTGTTGTCGGGATTGCGGTCCGGATGGTATTTCATCGCAAGCTTGCGATAGGCCTTCTTGATGTCTTCTTCCGAAGCACCTTTCGCGACCCCGAGGATCTCGTAAAAATCACGCTTTGCCATTTGGCGGCACCTTGCTGTTATCTACTGTACTGGCGAACTGTCGAAACCCCGGCAACCGTTGCGCGCGGCTTTGTCCCGGCCGGGACTGCAGTCCAAAACACTCAAGTATACAGTGAGCATGCATGGCTTGCTGCGTTCAGGCCGGAAATACAACGCGCTGGGATGAATGGGGTCTTTACAAAAAAACCGAGCCGGGCACCTGGTGGTTGCATCGGCTCGGCGGGTGCGGCAGCGGGGCCGCCCCGGGGGCGCCCCCCGGCCGAATTTCATGTGGGCCGTGTCCTCCGTGGACGAGGGGGCCACCACCTAGTCCAACGCCTTGGGCCCCCCCGCGGCGCCCCGGTG
>CAUSCY010000063.1:0-30583 GCA_963529995.1 uncultured Massilia sp.
CCGTGGCGGGCGGCCGCGGCCCCCTGCGCCTGGTGCTGGGCCGCGCGGCGCTGCAACGCGCCTACGACCGCCTGCGCATTTTGAAGGTGGGGTTCGATGCCTGGGCCGACCTGGCCGCGTCGGCGGATCCGGACCAGCCCGAGGCCGCCCGTCCGCGCGCACCGCGGGCCGCACGCGGACGTTCGCGCAGCGGCGCGCCGGCCTAGGGCGTGTCTCACCGTGTGTACGTAGCAGGCCCCATTCATCCAGTAACGCTATCCCGTCGTTCCCGGCATTGCCGGAAACGACTCCCCCAAGGTTTGCGAGCGTGGCGGCGCGACGAACTTGGGCCCCTGCCTTCGCAGGGGCGACGGTCTCATTGTCAGCGGAAGACCGCAGGCAAATTGGCCCTAGCGCCTGGAGCGGCGCGCCCGCACCGCGCCGGCCACCCCGAGCCCCGCCAGCACCAGCGCCAGCGAACCCGGTTCCGGCACTTGCGCGCCGCTCTCGAAACTGAGGTCGTCCATCACGTACGAGGCCTGGAACGCGCTGGATACGACGACGGTGTCGATGGCGCCGTTCCAGCCGGCGTCCAGGAAGGCGGGCGTGTCCGATAGTGGGAGCAATGCCGAACTGGCGACCAGCTGGCCGCCGAAGTACATGTCGAAGCGCACGCTGCTGTCGCCATAGCCGGAGAACCAGGCGCCGTCGAACACGGTGGGGACCAGGAAGCGGATCGTGCTGGAGACCGGGCCCCCGTCTATCCAGTCCGTCGTCACGCGGCCCTGGCCGGAGTGGGCCGTGAACGGCGCCTGCTCCCCGGCGAAGACGGACAGGCCGGCGCCCGACCAGTCCAGTCCACCGTAGTTGACGGGGACGGCAGCGTAGCCGTCGGGACCGACGATGTCGTCGAACGTGAGCACGGTGGCCGAGACGAACGGGGCGCATAGCGAGATGGCTGCGCCCAGGATGAGGTTGCGGAAAATGGTATGCATGGTATTCCTTTGCGATGTTGGATGGGGTTGCGCGTCAGGCGGCCCTGCGTTCAGGCCCGGCCCAGCGCCGGGTCGCTGACCGTGTGCCGGCCCGTCTCGACGCGGCCGGCGAAGCGGCGCAGGTAGTCGGGCTGGCTCGATACGGTGGCGCTGATGTCGTACCAGTAGCCGTTGGCCGCCGTCGGCATGCGCACGACCAGTTCGCCGCGCGCCGCGACCGTGTGCATCTGCCGCAGCTGCGCATAGGCGTTGGCGGCGAGGTTGAACGTGCACGGCGCCGTGCCGGCGTTCACGAGGCGCAGCACCAGTTCGCCCGTGGCGGCGTCGCAACGCACCTGCACGTCGGGGCGCGGCTGGCCTGCCGCGACGGCGCGCAGCGCGCTGCCCGTGAAGTGGCGGTGGTAGCCGTTCGGCCCCAGCACCCACAAGTCGTAGCCGCCCCCGACCGCGGGCGTCCACGCGTCCGCCAGCGACTTGCCCGCTTCCACGGTGTAGCGGCGCGGTACCGCGGCCAGGTTCTTGCGGTCGTACACGTGGAACACGGCGGCCTGGCGGCCGCTGTTGATGAAGCTGAGCACGACCTGCACGGCGGCCATCGTGGCGCCGGGCTGCACCTCGCACAGGGTCGCCAGTTCGTAGGGCAGCGCGCGCGAGGGCCGCGTGCCCGCCGCCTGCGCTGGCATCTGGGGCGACGCCGGCGGCGCGATCTGCGCCAGGCGCTGCTGCGCGGCGCGCAGCGCGTCTGCCTGGCTGCGGTCCTTGCGGCCCTGCAGCACGGGCAGTGCCTCGGCGTTGGGCGTGGCGAAGTTGAAGGCGCTGGTCAGGTCGCCGCAGACGGCGCGGCGGAACGGACCGATGTTCGGCTCCTTGACGCCGAAGCGCGCCTCCAGGAAGCGCAGCACCGAGGTATGGTCGAATACTTGCGAGTTGACCCAGCCGCCCCGGCTCCACGGAGAAATCACGAACAGGGGCACGCGCGGGCCAGGGCCGTAGACGCGGCCGTCCGACGCGGGCTGCTTGGTGCTGCCCGCGGGACGCCCGTGCGTGAAATACTCGGCCGCCAGGTCGGCCGGCGCCAGCGTGGTCTTGCCGGCATAGCCGCCCTTGCCGTCGGGCGAAGGCGCGGACGGCGAGGGCACGTGGTCGAAATAGCCGTCGTTCTCGTCGTAGGTGACGATCAGCACGGTCTTGCTCCAGACCTCGGGGTTGGCTGTCAATGCATCCAGCACCTCCTGGATGAACCAGGCGCCCTGCACGGGACTGGATGGGCCCGGATGTTCGCAGTAGATCGACGGCGCGTTGACCCACGATACCTGCGGCAGCTTGCCGTCGCGGATGTCGCGCTTGAAGGCATCCAGGTACTGCTCCGGTTTGGTGCCCGGCAGCGTGTTGGCGATGCCCTTGTAGAGCGGGTTGTTCACGTTGTCGGTAGCGGCGTCGTAGGCGCGGTAGGGCACGGCCTGGCCCGTGTTCGTGTACGGCTGGCCGGGTGCGCCGCCGCTGGACACGGGGTAGCCGGACGCGATGTTGGCGCGCCGGAACTGGCGGAACGCGCCCAGCATGTTGTCGCCCCATTCGTCGGGCATGTTCTGGTAGCTGATCCAGCTGACGCCGGCCGCCTCAAGGCGCTCGGCATACGTGGTCCAGGTATAGCCGGTGTTGACGCCGCTTGCCACGCCGTCGATCGCGTCCCACTCGTTGGTGACGAAGGCCGTCCCGGTGGGCACGGCGCCGTTGGTGCCGGTGATGAAGAACGAGCGGTTCGCATCGGTCCCCGTGTGCATCGCGCAGTGGTAGGCGTCGCACAGCGTGAACGCATTGGCCAGCGCGAACTGGAACGGGATCTCGTTTTCATTGAAGTAGCCCATCGAGATGGGGTTCTTGTAGCGCGGCCACTGATCCATGCGGCCGTTGTCCCAGGCCGCCTGGCTGTCGTTCCAGTCGTGTGGCGTGCCGTTGGCACGCTGGGCATTGCCTTTGCTGCCGTCCAGGTGGAACGGCGCCACGACGTTGCCGTTCGCCAGGCGCTGCTGCCAGACGTTGCGTCCCTCCGGCAGCGGAATGGTGAAACGGTCGCCGAAGCCGCGCACGCCCGGCAGCGTGCCGAAATAGTGGTCGAACGCGCGGTTTTCCTGCATCAGGATCACGACGTGCTCGACGTCGCGGATGGTACCCGTCGCGTTGTTGGCGGGGATGGCGAGCGCTCGCTGGATGGATGGCGGGAAGGCGGCGTAGGTGGCGGCGGCGAAGCCCGCGCGGGCGCTGCCGCGCAGGAAACTGCGTCGTGAGGTCATGGGCTTATCCGAAGACGTTGGCGATTGCTCTAAAGCAATCAAAATGAGCGGTTCGTTGTTGTCATGCCGATACGAGGCACGACGCCGCCAATAGATGGCGTGCATGACGGCCCCATGACACCGGGCCAGAGCGGATCGGGAAATTGGCCCGGCCGCGCGCCGAAGCGTGGCCGGACGAGCGGCTACATCTGCCGGAACAGGTGCGCGAACAGGGGACTGACGCGCAGCCGCTCCGTGCGTCCGCGCAGGTGCAGCGCCAGCTTGCCCGCATCGTCGCGGCTGGCGCCCGCCACGTGGCGCAGGTTGACGATGGTGCTGCGGCTCACCTGCAGGAACTGCTGCGGATCCAGCTGCGCCAGCAATTCCTTCAACGGCAGCCGGATCAGGGCGTCGCCGTCGGTGCCGACCACGTTCACGTATTTGTCGAGCGCCTGGAAGTACACGACGTCCTGCACGGGAATCAGCCGCACCATGCTGCCGACGGCGGCGCGGATGGTCGCCAGGTGCTGGCCGCCCTGCGCGGCCGGCAGCAGCGCGCGCATCTGCGCCACCAGCGCGGCCATGCCGGTGTCGCCATCGCGGGCGCGCAGCTGCTCCTGGATGCGCCGCACCGTGCGCTCCAGCCGCGTGGTGGACACCGGCTTGAGCACATAGTCGAGCGCCGCCTGCTCGAAGGCCTGCACGGCGTAGTCGTCGTACGCGGTGACGAAGACGACGATGGGGAAGGGCCTGGCACCGTCCCAGCGCTCGGCCAGTTCCTGCGCCGCTTCCAGGCCGCTCATGCCGGGCATGCGGATGTCGAGGAACAGCACGTCCGGCTGGTGGGCCAGTGCGGCATCGACGGCGGCGGCGCCGTTCGGCGCGGCCGGCAGCAGGCGCAACGCGGGCCATAGCGCCGCCAGCGTCTGCGCCAGGACGGCGGCGAGGATCGGTTCGTCCTCGGCGATCAGGGCGCTGGCGGTCATGCGGCCTCCAGCGGAATGGTCAGTCGCGCCAGCGTCCCGCGCGGCGAGGCCGGCGCCAGCACGAGGGCCGCGCGCCCGCCGTACAGCGCCTGCAGGCGTTCGCGTGTGGTGGCCAGGCCGATGCCGTTACCTCCGCTGGAGGTGCCGTCGCTGGCGGGAAGGCCCATGCCCGTGTCGCGCACGGCGATCTCCAGCATGCCGCCGCGCGCCTGCGCTTCGACGGCGATCTCGCCGCCGTCGACGTGCGGCTCCAGGCCGTGGACGATGGCGTTCTCGACGAGGGGCTGCAGCAGCATCGGCGGCAGCCGCTCGCCGCGCAGCGCCTCCGGCAGCGCCACGCGGTGACGCAGCCGCGCGCCCATGCGCACGCCCATCAGGCCGAGGTACGCTTCGATCGCATCGAATTCCTCGCCCAGCGTCGTCGTGTCGAGACGGGTGGCGGCCAGCGTCGCGCGCAGGTACTGGATCAGGTGGTCGAGCATGGCGCCCGCGCGGGCCGGGTCGATGGCGATCAGGCCCTGCAGGTTGGCGAGCGTATTGAACAGCATGTGCGGCTCGATCTGCGCTTGCAGCAGCCGCAGTTGCGCCTGCAGCGCCTGGCGTTCGATGCGTTCGGCGCGGGTGCGCGCCTCGGCACGCTCGGCCTTGATGCGGTCGACGCGTTCGCGGGCCAGCACCAGCAGCACGACGACGGAGATGGCGAGCAGCGTGAACAGCACCAGGCTGACGCGCGGCACGCTGGGGTAGCCGGCCAGGTCGGGCACCTCGCGTCCCAGCACGAGCCGGCCGAGCGCGATGCCGGCATAGTGGGCGACGGGCGCCGTGACGACGACGAGCAGCAGCATCGGCACCGTGTAGCGCCGCCGCAGCGCCGGGTCGCCCAGCACGAGCAGCCGCACGCCGTCAAGGATCGCCAGCGCGACCATGCCGACGCACAGCGAATAGACGACCTGCTCGTACAGGTCTTCCGGCCGACCCGCGGCCAGCGTCAGGATGACGCCGGCCCAGGTGCTGACGATGACGGTCCAGCCGAAATCGTCGGCGAAGCGGCGCAGGCGCGGCCATGCGGGAGTGCGGGGCGTGCAGGCGGGGAAGAGCCGGTCCAGAGTCGTCATGGTATTGCCTCTTTGTTATCGGGGTACCTATTGTGTCGCGCCCGATGGGGGCCGGGCAAGCCGCCTGCGACGAAGCCACCCCGGGACGGTGCGAAACCGTTCTGCGGGCGACGAAACGAGGCGAACGCTGCGTCGGATGGGCGTGGCCGATAATACGACATCGTTTCCTGCATCGACCATCATGGAATTCCAGTTTCTCGGCACCTCGTCCGGCACGCCCAGCCGCTCCCGCAACGTCAGCGGCTTTGCGCTGCACTCGCCCGCATCGAAGGGCTGGCTGCTGGTCGACTGCGGCGAAGGCAGCCAGCACCAGATCCTGCGCACGCACCTGACGCTGCACGGCCTGCAAGCCATCTTCATCACGCACATGCACGGCGACCACTGCTACGGCCTGCCGGGCCTGCTGGCCAGCGCCGGGATGAGTAACCGCACGGCGCCGCTGACGATCGTCGGACCCCCGCCGCTGTGGCGCTTCCTGGAAGCCGTGATGGAGACGAGCGAGCTCGCGCTGCCCTTTGCGCTCGACTTCGTCCCCATCGACGAGCTGCCGGGCCGCGCCGTGGTCCCGGACTTCGAGGTGCGCGCGACGGCACTGTCGCACCGCTTGCCGTCCTGGGCCTACACGTTCACGGAACGCGTGGTCGAGCGCCGCCTTGACCCCGAGCGCCTGCGCGCCGCCGGCGTGCCGCGCGGCGAGGCCTGGGGACGGCTGCAGCGCGGCGAAGACGTCGTCATGGCGGATGGCCGGGTGGTGCGCTCGGCCGACGTCCTGCAGACGCCACGTCGGGCTCGCAGCATCGTCGTGGGCGGCGACAACGACTGCCCGGAACTGTTGCTGGACGAAGCGCGCCATGCCGACGTGCTGGTGCACGAGGCGACTTATACGGAAGCGGTGCGCCTGAAAGTGGGTCCGGGGCCGCAGCACAGTTCCGCGTTGATGGTGGGCCGCATGGCGCAGGAGGCGGGCGTGCCGCACCTGGTGCTGACCCATTTCAGCCCGCGCTACCAGGAGCGGCCGGCACCGGGCCAGGCGGGCATCGCGGATGTTGAGGCGGAAGCGCGTTCGGTCTACGACGGCGGATTGTTCATGGCGCGCGATTTCGACCGGTATGTGCTCGACAGGGAGCATGGGCTGGCGCGGGCGTGAGATGGCAGTGGGGCCGTATTGATGTGGTGCCTGCGCTACAGTCCCGAAAAATTTTCTCCAGATGTCAGCGTAGTTATCTTTATGTATTTGCCATGTCGCCAAATGTCACGAATTGTCGTTGCGTATTGGAGCAGCAAGGCCGATCGTCAAATCGCGGGTGATCGCTTCGTAAATCATCCGAACTGACACTGCAAGAGAGTACGACAACAAACGAAATGCTTGATTTCGTTAAAGTAAATCAAAAATCTCACAATCTCACCTTGGTCTACATGGCCTGTGGCTCAGCTTGTTGTTTGAGCATATGTGCTGATTAAGCAAGTAAAAATAGTTTCCACATAGAAATAAGGCGTAGATACAATTTCGCCCTAGTATTGCTTTGTGGAAATAAAATGGTATTTGCCATCGGTTCACGCGCCGGCGTCCTTGCACTCGGCTGCGTGTTTCTGGGCCCAGCCTTCGCCCAGGATTTCAGTGGATTGGCCAGCAGCGAACTGCAGCGCCAGCAGCAGCGCGAAGCGACGCAGCGGCGCCAGGACGAGGCCACGCCGGACGTGCGCCTGCAGGGCAAGGAAACGGCGCCGCTGCCGGGTTTTCCGGCGGAGTCGCCGTGCTTCGTCATCCATACGGTCGACCTGGACGGCGACCTGGCGCAGCGTTTTACCTGGGCACTCGCCGCGGCACGTCCGGCACTCGGGCGCTGCCTCGGCAGCCAGGGGATCAATACGCTGGTGGGGGCGGTACAGAATGCGCTGGTCGAACGCGGCTGGGTCACCACGCGCGTGCTGGCCGCGCCTCAGGACCTGACGACGGGCGCACTGAAGCTGAAACTGGTGCCGGGACGGATCCGCACGATCCGCTTCGCCGACGACGCACCGGCTCGCGGCTACGCGACCGTGCTGCCGGCGCGCAGCGGCGACCTGCTGAACCTGCGCGCGATCGAGCAGGGCCTGGAAAACTTCAAGCGCGTGCCTGGCACCGAGGCCGACATCCAGATCGTTCCGGGTGAAGCGCCGGGAGAAAGCGACCTGCTCATCAAGTGGAAGGGGGGACGTGCCTACCGCGTGGGACTCTCGGTGGACGATAGCGGCAGCCAGGCGACCGGCACCTACCAGGGCGGCATCACGCTGTCGGTCGACAATCCGTCCGGCCTGCACGACATGTTCTATGCGACCTTCAACCACAGCCTGCCGGGCGACAGTCCGGGCGGCGAGCACGGCACGCACGGCTATGCGCTGCACTATTCGATTCCCTACGGCTGGTGGATGGCCAGCCTGCAGCTCAACGACTACCGCTATCGCCAGACGGTGGCGGGTGCCAACCAGGACTACATCTACAGCGGCACCAGCACCACCAGCGAATTCAAGCTGGCGCGCCTGGTCTACCGCGATGCGGTGCGCAAGACCACGTTGTCGGTGCGCGCTTACCAGCGGCGCAGCCGCAACTTCATCGACGACACCGAGGTCGAGGTGCAGCGCCGCCGCATGGGCGGCTTCGTGTTCGGCGTCGGCCACCGCGAATTCATCGGCCAGGCCACGCTCGACGCCAATCTTGCGTGGAAGCTCGGCACCTCGGCCTTCGGCACCTTGCCCGCGCCGGAAGAACAGTTCGGCGAAGGCACGTCGCGTCCGCGCGTGCTGAACGCCGACCTCGGACTGAACCTGCCGCTCGGCCGTGCGCTGGCCTACCAGGCGGCATGGCGCGGCCAATGGAACCATACGTCGCTGATCCCGCAGGACCGCTTTGCCATCGGCGGACGCTATACGGTGCGCGGCTTCGATGGTGAAGCGAGCCTGTCGGCGGAGCGCGGCTGGCTCCTGCGCAACGACCTGGTCTGGACGATCCCCTCCACCAGCCAGCAGCTGTACGCGGCCCTCGACTACGGCACCGTGTCCGGCCCCAGCGCGCCGCGCCTGCTGGGCAAGCGCCTGGCCGGCGCCGCCCTCGGCTGGCGCGGCCAGCTCGGCTCCCTGCAGGCCGACGTGTTCGCCGGCACGCCGCTGCTCAAGCCGGAAGGCTTTCGCACCGCCCGCGTCGCGGCCGGCTTCAACCTGAACTACGACTACTGACCCCGCCATGAACAAACTTCGCTACCGACTCGTTTTCAACAAGACCCGCGGCATGTGCATGGCCGTGGGAGAAACGGCGCGCAGCCAGGGCAAGGGCGCGGGACAGGACGCCGGCCGCGACGTGGCCGACGGCACCGTGCCCGCGGCGTTGCGTGGGCCGGCATTGCGCCGCATGGCCTGGCTGCTGGCGCTGGGGCTTGGCGGATGGACGCTGGCCGGCGGCGCTTTCGCGCAGGTGATCGCCGACCCCAGGGCGCCGGGCCAGCAGCGCCCGACGGTGCTCAATGCCGGCAACGGCGTCCTGCAGGTGAACGTCCAGACGCCGAGCGCCGCCGGGGTGTCGCGCAACGTGTATTCGCAGTTCGACGTGCCCAAGAGCGGCGTCATCCTGAACAATGCGCGGACCGACGTGCAGAGCCAGCTGGGCGGCTGGGTCCAGGCGAATCCGTGGATGACGCACGGCACGGCGAAGGTCATCCTCAACGAAGTCAATTCCAGCAATCCGAGCCGCCTGCAGGGCTACGTGGAGGTTGCCGGCGACCGCGCGGAGACCGTGATCGCGAACCCGGCCGGCATCGTCGTGGACGGCGGCGGTTTCATCAACGTCAGCCGCGCCACGCTCACCACCGGCACCCCGCTGCTCGAGGATGGGCGCCTGACGGGGTATTCGGTACAGCGCGGCCAGATCGTCATCGACGGCGCCGGCCTCGATGCCGCCAGCACCGACTACACGGCCCTGATCGCGCGCTCGGTCCAGGTCAATGCCGGCCTGTGGGCGCAGCGCCTGAACGTCGTCGCCGGCGTCAACGAGGTCGCGGAGGGCGGCGACACGCCGTCGAGCCAGGCGCGCCCGGCCGCCGATGGGGCGCCGCTGTACGCGATCGACGTCGCGCGCCTCGGCGGCATGTATGCCAATCACATCTACCTAGTGGGCACCGAGACGGGCGTCGGCGTGCGCAATGCGGGCGAGATCGGCGCCGCGGCCGGCGACCTGGTCGTGACGGCCAGCGGGCGGCTGGAGAACACGGGCACGCTGTCCGCCACGGGACAACTGCAGGCGCAGGCCGCCTCCATCGACAACCGCGGCACGGTGGCGGCACAGCGCCTCGACATGGCGGCAGCGTCCGTGCGCAACGATGGCGGCAGCATCGTGCAGACCGGCAGTTCCGTGCTGGCCGTCGACGCTACGCAGGTGCGCAACACGGGCGGTACGCTGGGCCGCGACGATGCGCCGGCAGCGGCGGCGCCCTCCAGCGGCGCAGCGCAGCCCGTGGCCACCACCGCGCCGGCCACCGGTACGGGCAACGTGGCCGCGGGCACGGGTACCAGCGCTGACACTGCGGCGAGCAGCGGCAATGCCGCCCCGGCGGCAGCGGCCGTTCCCGCGGCGGCTGCGCCGGTGCTCGCCGACGGCAAGCTCCAGACCGCGCTGCTGGACAACACGAACGGCTTGATCACGGCTAACGGCGGTATCGCCGTCGGCACCGCGCGGTTCGACAACCATGGCGGCCACGCCTACCTGGACCGCCTGTCCGTGTCCGGTCCCGCGTTCGACAACACGGCGGGCGTGCTGACCGTGGTACGCAGCTTCACCGCCCGCACCGACAGTTTCGTCAACGACCAGGGCAAGCTGCTGGTCGGCGCGGCATTCGATGCCGGCAGCGGCAGCTTCAGCAACCGCCAGGGCCTGGTACAGGCAGGGCGGCTGGCCATCGACGTCAGGGAAGGCCTGGACAATACCGGCGGCATCCTGCGCCAGCTCGGCGGCGGCACCGCGACGGTGGCGGCCGGCGCCGACTTCGCCATGGACCGGGGCCTGCTCGACGTCGCCGGCGGTCTCGATCTGCGCGCCGGTTCCATCAGCGGCAGCGGCAGCGCGCTCAACGTGACGGGCGACCTGTCCCTGCACAGCGGCACGACCAGCGCCGTCCAGGGCAAATGGCTGGCCGGGGGCAGCGCCAGCCTGGAGACGGGAGACTTCGACAACCGCAAGGGCATCGTCTCCGCCGCCGGCAAGGTCGACATGCGTACCGAGGGCCTGAACAACGCGGGTGGCACCATCGCCGCAGGCACCGACGTCGCCATCGCGGCGGACGGCGCCGTCGACAATACCCGCGGCATCGTCCAGGCCACCCGCGACCTGGCGCTGCAGGCATCCGGCACGCTGGGCAACAGCGCTGGCGACATCGAGACGCTGGGCGCGCACAGCCGTATGGACGTGAGCGCGGCCGGGATCGACAACGCGGGCGGACGCATCGCCAACGCGGGCGACGGCAAGACCACCGTGAGCGCACGCGCCACGGTGGACAATGGAGGGCTCATCGGCGGCAACGGCGACGTCGCGATCGCGGCGCGCACGGTACGCAACGAATCGGGTGGGCGCATCGTGTCCGTGGGCGACCTGGACATGGCCGCGACCGGCCTGCTGTCCAACGCAGGCGCGATCGGCGCCGGCGGCAGCTTCCGCATGGCGCAGGATGGCGCGCAGGTCGTGAACCGCGGCACGCTGGTGGCAGCGCGCGACATCGACCTCGTGTCGGCTTCGGTCGACAACAGCGGCGGTACGATCGCCACGGAGGCGGGTGGCGCCGGCGCCATCGACCTGACGACGGGCAGCCTCGCGAACCGGTCCGGCACGATCCAGGCCGACGGCGCGGCGCAGCTGACCGTACGGGGCGGCGTGGACAACCTGCTGGGGCAGGTACGTAGCGGCGGCGACCTCGCGCTCGATGCCGGCGGCCGGATCGAGAATGGGTCCGGCAGCATCGTCAGCGCCGGCACCATGCAGGTGCATGGCGGGGAGATCGGCAACCAGGCCGGCACCATCAGCGCAGCGGGCATCGGCGATTCCCGCATAGAAGCGGACCGCAGCATCGACAACAGCGGCTTGATCGGGGCGAACGGCAGCTTGGCGATCGATGCCGATATCCTGGACAACAGCACTGCGGGCCTGATCAACAGCGGCGGACGGCTCGAACTGGCCGTCCACGATCGGCTGGAGAACCGCGGCACCGTCAGCAGCGCCGGCCATCTGGTCTCGGACGAAAAACACGCCACCTGGATGAATACCGGCACGATCACCGCCGGCGGCGGTGCGCAGATGAACCTCGACCGCGTCGAGAATGCCGGCGGCACGATCGCCGCGCTGGCGGGCGCGGACCTGGCGCTGAAGGCGAATGAAGTCGGCAACCAGGGCGGACGGTTGATGGCCGGCGGCGACGCCGCGCTGCGGGTGTCGGGCAGCGTCGACAATACCGGCGGCATCGCGCAGGCCGGCGGCTCGCTCGACGCGGACATCGGCGCTGCGCTCGTCAACGCCAAGGGCGTGGTCGAGGCGCTGGGCGCCCATGGCACGCTGGGCGTGCGCGCCGGCAGCATCGACAATACGGATGGACGCATCGTCAACGTGGGCGACGGCGCCGCCGCGGTCACGGCCGTCGGGCATATCGCGAATTCCGGACTGATCGCGGGCAACGGCCAATTGACCGTCGGCGCGGCCACCATGGACAACAGCGGTACCGTCAGCGCCGGCAAGCACATCGAGCTGGCCGTGAGCAGTGCGCTGACGAATTCCGGCACGATCAGCGCCGCCACGGGCCTGCACAGCGAACAAGCCGATGCGGTCGTGCGCAACAGCGGCACCATCGTGTCCGGCGGTACCCTCGCCATGACCGTGAAATCGATCGACAATGGCGGCGGGCGCATCGCCACGGCGCAGGACTCGCATGCGGACATGTTGCTGAGCGCGCAGAACATCCGCAACCAGGGCGGTGCCATCATGGTCGACCGCGACGCGGCCTTCCTCGTGAAAGACGGGGTGGACAACCGCACCGGCCTCGTACAGGCCAAAGGCAATATGCGGCTGGACGCAGGCGGGCTGGTGGACACCAGCGCCGGCAGCATCGAGACCCTGTCGGCCGCCAGCACGCTGGACCTGCACGCCGGCGCGTTGCTGAACGAAGCGGGCCGTATCGTCAACGCGGGCAGCGGCGATACGGCCGTGCGCGCCGATACCACCTTGGTCAACAGCGGCCAGATCGCCGGCAACGGCGCACTGGCACTGGAAGCACAGGCGGCCGTCAACCGTGCCGAAGGCACGATCGCGGCCGGCGGCGCGCTGGCGCTGCAGGTGCATGCGAGCCTGGACAATGCCGGCAGCATCGGCAGCATCGGCAGCCGCGGAGCCCTGCACATGGATGAAGCGCAGGCAGCCATCGTCAACCGCGGCAGCATCGTGGCCGATGCCGACGTGGCGATCCGCGCCGGCACCATCGACAACGACAAGGGCACGTTGGCAACGGCAACCGGCTCGGTTGCCAGCATGGCGCTGCAAGCCGACAGCCTCACCAACCGCGGCGGCACCATCGTGGCCGGACGTGCGCTCGCGTTGGACGTGGCGGGAGCGCTCGACAACAGCCATGGCACGCTGCAGGGCGTCGAGACGGTACGGGCAACTGCCGGCGGCACGCTCACCAACGACGGCGGCGTGCTGGAAGCGACGGGCGCCGCGGCCACGCTGACCGTGCAGGCGAACGCGATCCACAACGACGGCGGACGCATCGTCGACGTGGGCATCGGCGCGACCACGGTCAGCGCGGCGGACAGCCTGATGAACAGCGGCCTGGTGGCCGGCAACGGCAGCCTGGCGCTGGATGCCGGGAACCTGTCGAACACGGCGTCCGGCACGATCGCGTCCGGCGCCGCGATGACGGTCGCCGTCGGCGAACGCATGGACAATGCCGGCACCGTGAACAGCGGCGCCACGCTCGATATCGCCGCCCACGACGCCGCGGTGCGCAACAGCGGCCTGGTGGTGGCGCAGGGTGCACTGGCCCTCGACAGCGGCGCCTTCGACAACGACGGCGGCCAATTTGCCACGGCCAAGGGCTCGGGCGCCGGCATGCGCATCGATGCAGCCTCGGTGAGCAACCGCGGCGGCACGATCCTGGCCGATCGCGATGTGCGCCTGCACAGCGCCGGCAGCATCGACAACGTCCGGGGCATGCTGCAGGCCGGCGGCGCGCTGCAGGTGGATGCGGGCGGAACGCTCGCCAACGACGCCGGCGTGATCGAGGCGCTCGATCCGGCGGCGACACTGGCCTTGCATGCCGGCGCCGTGGACAACGGCAGTGGACGCATCGTGAACGTCGGTAGCGGCACGATGGACGTGACGGTGGACGGCACGCTGTCGAGCCGCGGTCTGGTTGCCGGCAACGGCGCCGTGACGATGGCCGTGTCCGCGCTGGACAACGGGGCTGGCGCCAGCATCGCGGCCGGCGCCACGCTGGACATCGCCGCGGCGACGAGCGTCGCGAATGCGGGGGCGATCAGCAGTCACGATACATTGACGCTGGCGGCGTCCGGGGCGACGGTCCGCAACAGCGGCCAGATCGTGAGCGGGTCGGATGCAACGCTCGACACGGGAGCGTTCGACAACGGAGGCGGCCAGATCGTGACGGTGCAGGGCAGCGGCGGCGCCATCGTGCTGCGGTCTGCGAGCATGGCCAATGCCGGCGGGGCAATCGTCGCGGACGGCAGCGCCGCCGTGACGGTGGTGGGCGACGCCGACAACCGCCGCGGCACGCTGCATGCGGCTGGCAGCCTGTCGTTCGCGGCGGGCGGCGGCGTGCAGAACGACGCCGGCACGATCGAGGTGACCGGCAGCGGCGCTACGCTGGACGTGCAGGCGGCGTCGGTCGATAACGGCAGCGGGCAACTCGTCAACGCGGGCACCGGCGCAACGCATGTCACGGCGGACGGCGACATCCGCAATGCGGGCACGCTGGCCGGCAACGGCAGCGTCGACCTCGTCGCGAGCACGATCCACAACGATGCCGGTGGAACGATCGCCGCGGGGAGTACGCTCGAACTGCATGCCGGCCAGTCGCTCGACAATGCCGGCAAGCTCAGCGCCGCCGGGACGCTGACGATGGACGAAGCGGCAGCACGCATCGCCAATAGCGGCCAGGTGGTCGCGGGCGGCCGCATCCTGCTGCACGGTGCGTCGATCAGCAACGATGGCGGTCAGGTCGCCACGCAGTCGGGGGCGGACATCGCGATCGACAGTGAAGGCGTGTTGAGCAACCGCGACGGCGTCGTCGCCGCTGCAGGCAACGCGACCATCGATGCGACTGGCGCCTACGACAACAGCCAGGGCAAGGTACAGACGCAAGGACGGTTGCAAGTGACAGTCGGCGGCGCACTCGCCAACAACGGCGGCGCCCTGGAAGCGGTCGGCAGCGCCAGCACCCTCGCGCTGCAGGCTGCCTCGCTGGACAATACGGCCGGCCGGATCGTCAATGCCGGCGGCCGCACGACGGTCGACAGCGCCACCAGCATCGTCAACAGCGGCACCATCGCCGGCAACGGCGCGCTGGACATCGCCAGCCTCACGCTGCAGAACCGCAGCGGCGGCACGATCGGCGCGGGCGGCGCGCTGGAGCTGGGCGTGCGCCAGCAATTCTCCAACCTGGGCGGCACGGTCAGCAGCGGCGGGACGCTGCATTTCGACCAGGCCGCGGCCAGCTTCAGCAACAGCGGGCGCATGGGCGCCGGCGGCACGGCCACCATCACGGCCGCGACGATCGCCAACGACGGCGGCCAGCTGTACACGGTCCAGCAGTCGGGCGCCGCAATCCTGCTGCACGGCGGCAGCCTGTCGAACATCGGCGGCACCGCGGCCGCCGACGGGCTCCTCCTGGCCGACAGCGGCGGTGCCATCGCCAACAACGGCGGCACGCTGCATGGCGGCACAGGCGCCGACATCGACGCCGGCACCACGCTGGATAACGGCAGCGGCACCATCGAGACGGCCGCCGGTCGGCTCGACATCGACGCGCGCTCGATCAGCAGCAGCGGCCGCATCGTCAACGCCGGCAGCGGTGCCACCACACTCACCAGCGCAAGCGGCATCGTCAACGGCGGTACCATCGCGGGCAACGGCACGCTCGACCTGCATGCGGCAACGCTGCAGAACCTGACCGGCGGCCAGGTGGCGTCCGGCGGTTCTCTGCTGGTCGACGTGGGCCAGCAGTGGACGAATGCCGGCACCGTCAGCAGCGGCGGCACGCTGCGCTTCGACCAGGCCGGCGCGGCGTTCGTCAACAGCGGCCAGGTGGCCTCGCGCGGCGACGCCGTGTTCCGCGCCGCGTCGTTCAACAACGATGGCGGCAAGATCTCGACCGTCGACGGTTCCGGCGCCGACATCAGCGTGACGGCGCCGGCGCTGAGCAACCGCGGCGGCGCCATCCTGGCCGATGGCGACGCGACGTTCTCGTTCTCCAGTGGTGCCGACAACAGCCAGGGCACCCTGCAGGCCGGCGCCAAGCTGTCCCTGACGACGCCGGGCAATATCGTCAACGCGGGCGGCACGATCGAAGCCGTCGGCACGGCAGGCACGCTGACGCTCGACGGCGCGTCCATCGACAACGGCAACGGCCGGATCACCAATGCCGGCAGCGGCGACACGCGACTGACGAGCCGCGGCAATATCGCCAACAACGGCACGATCGCCGCGATGGGCAACCTGGCCCTGTCGGCGCAAACGCTGCAGAACGGAGCCGCCGGGACCATCGCTTCCGGCCGCAATATGGAGCTGGCGATCACCCAGCAACTGGCGAACCAGGGCAAGGTGAACAGCGGCGGCACGCTGACCTTCAACCAGGCCGGCGCCACGTTCACCAACAGCGGCCAGGTATTCGCCGGCGGGAACGCGACCATCACCGCCAAGGTCGTCGACAACAGCGGCGGCCAGCTCGGCACCGGCAGCGGCTCGAGCGCCGACCTGGCACTGACGAGCGAGCAGTTGAGCAACCAGGGCGGACGCATCGCCACCGACCGCGACCTTGCGGTCAATACCCATACCGTGACGGCGCTGGGCGAATTGTTCGGCGGGCGCGACCTGGCACTGACGATGGACGGCGACTACGTGCAGGGAGCGGGGGGCCAGCAGTTCCATTCGAACCGCGACCTGAGCTTGACCGTGACCGGCAACATCACGAACACCTCGACCTTCGGCGCGATCGGCACCCTGACCCTGTCGGGCCAGCAGATCACGAACCAGGCCGGCGCCAGCATCGAGGGCAACGGCGTCGTGCTGAAGGCGGGCGGGAACCTGGGCAACGCAGGCGAAATCAACGGCGCCGGGAAGCTCGACATCAATGCCGCCAACGTGAGCAACACGGGCGGCATCGTCGGCGGCAATGTGACGCTGGCGACGGGGAACCTGGACAATACGGGCGGCAGCGCATTGATCGGCGCAACCGGCAGCCTGGAACTGGGCGTCAGCGGCACGCTGAACAACACGGGAAACGCGACCCTGTACAGCAGCGGGAACATGACGATCGGGGCGCCGGGTGGGGCCGGCACCGTCAATAACATCTCGTCGACGATCGAGGCCGGCGGCAACCTCGCGCTGAACGCATCGACGCTGAACAACGTGCGCGAGAACATCGTGATCGAGCACGTGAAGACGGTCGACGAGACGGTGCATATGTCGATGCCGAGCTGGTACAAGCTGGGCGACAACCACGAATCGTACGAAACCACCGCCGCGAACTACTATCCGCACGAGGTGTACTTCGTCGATCCAGACGACGTCATCGAGGACAAGCTCTACGTGACGCCGGATGGCTACACCATCCATCGCGCAGTCATCAAGACGCACGCCAACGACTCGGCGTTCTTTGTCGCCGGAACCGGGTTGAATTCTGCGTAGGGAGCCCAGCAGCGCATCAACCTGTCGGATGGCACCAAAGTCATTTATTACGAGAGCGGCGACCGGGGACAGGCCAATCCAGACCAGGGCGGGCCTGCTGCCAATATCACTTACCTGGCACCCTGGGTCAAGAATTGGAATTCTACGGTCAGCTTCTCGAATCAGTACGGCAATTGCAGCACTGACTGCATACGCATCGTCGCCCAGCCTGGCTACGATGACCCGAAAACGACCATCTTGCGTGACCATGTACGCTCGCTGGAGTCGAAGCGGGAGAAGCTGGAGCAATCACGCGACGCTCACCACACCGCTACGGAAGACCGGTTGGCCGCCGGGGCAGGCGCAGCTGCCCAGATCCTCTCGGGCGGCGACATGCAACTGACGGTCGGCAGCGCATTGAACAACGAATATGGCGACATCACGGCCCGCGGCCACCTCACGGTGTCGGGCAATGCCAATATCCGCGAGACCGCGTACACGCTGAACAGCACCCATACGTTCGACGGCACCTGGCACACAGTGGACGGCACGTCCGTATCCTACCAGCAGCCGTCAATCTCGACGGTCATTGGCGCCGTCGGAAGCAAGATGCAGGGCGGCCAGGGTGTGAGCATATCCGGGCGCAGTTTCAGCCTCGTCGACGTCAACGCCGGCACGGTGGGCAATCTGCGCGACTCCGTCAACGTGATCGGCAGCGGCGCATCCGGCGCCTCGTCCGCCGGCGCCCACGCGACCTCGGGCAACGGCGCGAGCGGCAACGTAGGCGGCGCGGTATCCGGCAGCGCTCCGGGCGCGCATGCGGCAGTGGCGGGCGCGGCCTCGGCGGCCGGCGGCAGCAGCGGCCTGGGGGCTGCCATCCGGGCCGCAGCGAGCGGCATGGCCAACCAGACGGCGGCGGGCGGCCTGGCCGCCGGCAGCGGCTATGCAAACGATGCCGCGACCGGCCCCGACGCCACGTCCAGCGGCATCGGCAACGGGTCGGCGACGGCGGGCCTGGCCGGCCAGAGCGGCGCCAGCAATGATGCGCGCCTGAACGTCGGCGTCGCCGCGCGCGCCAATGGCACCCAGCTGGGCAACGTGTCCAGCAGCGCCGGCTCGTCGGCCGGGCAGCAAGCCGCCGGCGTTCAGGGCGCGGGCCTGGGCAACGTGACCAAGGTGTCGCCCAACGGCCTGTTCATCAAGAGCCCGGATGCGAGCGGCAGCTACGTGTACGAGACCCGGCCGCAATTCGCCAACCAGCAGCAATGGACCAGCAGCGACTATCTGCTGAACCAGCTGGCGCTGGACCCGGCCACGACGCAGAAACGCCTGGGCGACGGCTTCTACGAACAACGCATGGTGCGCGAGCAGTTGTCCGAGCTGACGGGCCGCCAATCCGACATCGGCGCCAGCGACGACAGCACCTACAAGCAGCTGCTGACCAACGCGGTCAGCGCCGCCCAGGAATTCGGCCTGCGCCCTGGCGTAGCGCTCAGCGCCGACCAGGTCAGCCGCTTGACCAGCGACATCGTGTGGATGGAAAGCCAGACCGTGATGCTCCCGGACGGCAGCACCGAAACGGTCCTCGTGCCGCAGGTGTACCTGGCCCACGTGGGCCAGGAATCGGTGAAGCCGACCGGCGCGCTCGTCGCCGGCAATGGCGTGAGCATCAACGTCACCGAGAGCATCGTCAACCAGGGCGGCGTGATCGACGGCGGCAACGGCCGCACCGTGCTGGTGGCGGGGCAGGACATCGTCAATGCCGGCGGCACGATCAAGGGCGGCGCGGTGGCGCTGAAGGCTGACGGCGACATTCGCAACGAATCGCTGGCCGTGAAGGAGAGCTACGACTTCGGCCCGAACAGCGGCAGCTACACGTCACTGTCGAACGTGGCGACGATCGCGTCGACGGGCACGCTGGACATCATGGCCGGCCGCGACCTGGTCGACCTGGCCGGCAAGATCAGCGCCGGCACCAACGCGACGCTGAGCGCCGGCGGCAACATCGACTTCAGCACCATCCAGACGGGCAGCACGTATCAGTCGCAGATCGCCGGCGTGACGGAGAAGGACAGCAGCATCACGCACCAGCTCAGCCAGATCGGCACTGGCGGCGACCTGACGATCGCCGCGACGGGGAACCTGAACCTGACCGGTACCCAGGTATCGATCGGCACCGCCGGCAGCGGGGCCGGCAAGCTGCTGGCGGGCGGCAGCATCAACATCGCCGCCGTCACCAACGAGGTCAAGACCTCGGTGCAGAACGAGCCGGGGGTCAAGCAGTACGACAAGCAGATCCACGAGAACGAGACGGTGGTGGGGGCGGGGATTGCTTCCCGCGGCAGCCTGCAGGTGGGCGCGGGACTCACGGGCAGCGGTTCGCTGAACATCGTCGCCAGCAGCCTGACCGCCGGCGACGCATTGGCCCTGAGTGCCAAGGACAGCGTCAACATCGTGTCGGCACAAGAGAACCACCTGTCGGACACGGCAATCAACCGCACCTCCAGCAGCACGTTCAAGAGCAAGACGACGGAGCAGGCCGATTTCGTCGCGAGTAGCCAGGCGGTCGGCAGCAGTATCTCAGGCAAGACCGTGGAGATCGGCGCCGGCAAGGACATCAATGTGCTCGGCAGCGCCATCGCCGGCGACGGCGACGTAAGCCTGGCGGCACTGGGCAGCGTGAATATCGGTGCGTCGACCAGCACGCTGACCGAATCGCACCACAAGGAGGTCAAGGAAAGCGGCTTCCTGAGCGGCGGCGGTTTCGGGATCAGCTACGGCACCCGTACGACCACGACCGACCAGAACCTCGACGCGACGACCCAGAGCGGGCAATCGCGCAGCATCGTCGGTTCGCTCGGCGGCGATTTGAAGATCGTCGCGGGTGATGCGATCAAGGTCAGCGGCAGTGACCTGGCCGCAGCCATGGACATGACGCTCGATGGGCGCAGTGTGACCATCGACCCGGGCAAGGATGATTCGAAGGGCAAGTTCGAGCAGCAGACGGTGCAGGACGGGTTCACGCTGGCCGTCGGTGGCTCGGTCGTGAATGCGATTCAGACGTTCCAGAGCATGGGGAGCGCGGCGTCGGCATCGAAAGATGGCCGCGTCCAGGCACTGGCTGCCGCGACGACCGCATTGGCGGCAAAGAATGCTGCGGACGACATCGCCAGGAACGGGGTGAATGTCAGCGTGAGCCTGACCGTTGGTCACTCGGAATCGCAGTACGAGCAGACCACTAGCAACCTGCTCAACAGCGGCAGCGTGCTCAACGCGGGCAATGACATCAAGATCGTCGCGAGCGGCGGTGGCAAGGACAGCAACATCAACATCGTCGGCAGCGACCTGAACGCGAAAGGGAACGTCACGCTCAAGGCCGACAACGATGTCAACCTGCTGGCAGCGCAAGACCTCGAAAGCCAGCACAGCGATACCAAGAGCATGAGCGCCGCGGCTGGCATTGGTGCATCGATCGGCACCAACGGCACGTCGATCGGCTTTACGGCGAGCGCCAGCGTGGGACGCGGCAAGGAGGATGGTGAAGGAACGACGCAACTGAACACCCACGTCACGGCCGGCAACCAGCTGACGATCGACAGCGGTGGCGACACGAACATCAAGGGGGCCGTCGCAAGCGGCAACACCGTCGTCGCCAACATCGGGGGCGATCTCAATATCGAAAGCCTGCAGGATAAGGCCAAGTTCGACAGCAAGAACCAGAGCGTAAGTGCGAGCGGTACCGTAGGTGTGGGTGCAAGCGTCAGCGGGAGCTTCAGCAATTCGACGTTGAGCAGCGATTACGCGAGTGTGCAGGAGCAGAGCGGCATTCGAGCGGGCGCTGGTGGGTTCGATATCACCGTCAAGGGAAACACCGACCTGAAAGGCGCGGTCATCAGTAGCGCACAGGAAGCAATCGATCAGAACAGGAATTCGCTGACGACCGGGACGCTGACGGTCTCCGACATCGCGAACCATGCCAACTATGAAGGGCAGAGCATCGGCTTGAGCGGTAGTTATGGGGTCGCGGGTGATAAGGACAAGCCAATGTTGCCGGGTATGAGCGGAGGGGAGAGCGGGGGCCTCCAGGCGATGCAGACTGGCGGAAGCGGGATGAGTACGCCCATCGCACTGAGTGCATCCGATGGAGCGTCGAGTACGACACGAAGCGGAATTAGTGGTGGCGTAGTAACAATTAACGATGAGACCAAGCAGTTAGCTGTCGGTGGCTTGACGCGTGACGAAGTTGTAGCCGGGCTGAATCGCGACGTATCCAATGAGAAGAATACAAGCGGCGCACTGAGAGACAATTTTGATCAGCAGACCATACAGGCCGGCTTCGAGATTACCGGTGCATTTGCTGGGCAAGTATCCACCTATCTCATCGAACGTGCCCGAGATATCGATACGCAGAAGGCAATTGCAGCTGCAAAGGACGATAAAGCCGATGCACTCGAAGCACGCACTGCAACTTTGCTGGACGGGCCAGAGAAAGAACAACTTCAAAATGAGATCGATACGCTTCGGTCTGCAGCGATCGATGCTCGAGTGAGCGCAAGTGAGCTTGACGAGAAATGGGGTGCTGGTGGTACGTATCGCCAGATCGCCAGTGCAATCACCGCAGCAAGCAGCGGTGGTGTGACCGCCGCAGGTTCGGAATTCATTGGGAAAAGTGTCGTCTACTGGGCGCAAACAATTGTTGCGCGAGATATCAAACAGCTTGCGGAAGATTACGGAATTGAGGAGGGAAGCCCCGCACATGCCGCAATGCATGCAATCTCTTCGTGCGCGGGCGCAGCAGCAGGTGGGGCCGATTGCAGTACGGCTGCTCTGGCTGTGGCAGGAACGACCGTTCTCAGCTCCCTTCTTTCAGCGCAAGATGTCGACAAGCTGACCAATCAGCAAAAAGAAGACCGTGAGGCGCTAGTTCGTACGTTGGTTAGCGGTGCTGCCGGGTTAGCGGGAGCAGATATCGCTGCAGCAAACACAGCGGCTCTAATAGAGATGCAGAACAACTCTAATGTCACTAAAGCTGTTAAGGAGGCTATCGACACGGCGCAGGCGTACGTTGCCGAAAACGGCAAACAAGGGCTTGAAGGCGTTGGGAAGTTGCTCGAAAAGCTCGAAGTTAAAACTTTGGTCGAAAAGCGAGATTTGATATCGAAGTACTTGGAAGAGGCTGGAGCACGCGGAGGCCTTACCGATACTGAAATCGCGGCTCTCGGCATTCTATACGCCGCCAATCAGACTTTATTTCCGACGAGCGTGCTTGACATCATCCCAGGTGCGGGCAAGGCGATTAGCAAGACGGGAACACTTATTAAAAATGGTTATCGTGCCGTCGATGCTGCGCGTATCGCGACCGTAGAAGCTAAGGTGATAAGCGCCGGGGAGAAGATTCCGAAAATAGAAATTGCAGTCGCCTCCGGTGAAAAGGGTGACTGGAGTAAAGTGCTTAATAAACCAGAGCCGAACAAGATTTATAATGTGAATGATCGCTATCTATATCACACTGACGATCTTGGTCGGGTAGAAAAAGTTGAAGGCACATTATCTAGCGAAGTGTTTGACCGTAATAAATACCAGCAATGTTTGGCCGGAAAATGTGGCGACGTTGGAGATGAAGGAGGACATTTAATTGCAAGTATTTTTGGTGGGCCGGGCGAGAAGTTGAATATCGTTCCGATGGATGGAAATTTGAACAAAAGCGGCTGGAAGAAATTGGAGATCTTGTGGGCTAATGAGCTCAAGGCAGGTAACACTGTTTCAGTAAGGATTCAGCCTTTGTATGAAGGCGCCTCAGTAAGGCCTGCTAGTTTTCAGGTACAATACACCATTGGCGATGGTCGGCCTATAACTCGATCTATTAATAACGTAGCCGGAGGTATTTGATGGAGTTCGATCAGAGATTGTATGAAAGTATTGCTGCTGTACTGGTGCGGAATGCGCCGAGCGACGCAGTTATTTTAAAATTCAGATGTTCTTCTGATATAAATACATTGGAAGGGGCGGATTATGAGTTGTTTTTTGATTATGTGAATCGGGGTGGGGATGAAAACTGGTTCAATATAGAATTAGGTGAGTCAACCCGGCGGCTGCATTTCGACGCTTTGAAACTAAGAGATCTTATGAGGAACGAGTCCGGGTTGACTTGGATGAGTATGAATTTTGAAGTGAATTTAAATAATAAAAAATTTAAAGTTGAATTTGAGTACTGATGGCTTGAAGCACATCAATAGCGATGCACGCCTGAACGTCGGCGTTGCCGCCAGCGCCGACGGCGCCAGCTGGGCAACGTGACCATGGTGTTGCCCAACGGCTTGTTCATCAAGAGCCCGGATGCCAGCGGCAGCTACATGTACGAGACCCGGCCGCAATTCGCCAACCAGCAGCAGTGGACCAGCAGCGACGGGCAAGCATCAGCTTGAGCGGCCGTTATTGCGTTGCGAGTGACAACGACAAGCCTATCTTGCCGGGTATGGGTGGAGGTTTGAAGGCTGCGCAGACCGGTCGCAGTAGGATGAGCACGCCGATTGCGCTGAATGCGTCGGATAGAGCCTTGAGCACCACGCGAAGCGGTATCAGCGGTAGCGTAGTAACGAGTACCGACGAGGCAAAGCAGTTAAGTCTTACTGACGTGACGGGCAGTCAAGTGGTAGCTGGGTTGAATCGGGATGTATCAAATGAGAAGGATACGAGTGGCGCGGTGAAAAATAATTTCGATCAGCATGCGATATAGATTGGATTCGAGATTGCTTGCGCCGTTACTAGGCAGGTATCCGCCTATCTCATGGAGCGTGCACGAGATATCCATTACAACGCATCACTACGACAGTGTCCATTTTGTTGGGAAGTGGAAATAATTATGAATATTATAATTGATGGCAATAAAATAAAGGCCGAGCAAGATTTTCATAATTCAATCCGATTGTCTCTTGGCTTAAGATTTTATGGCTCAAATCGCGAGGCCTTGCGAGATATGCTTAGTGGGGTTGACAGGCCACTGCATTTTCGTTGGATAAATGCTGATTCTTCGAGAGTAGCGATGGGGTCAGATTTTGAAAAAATTGTTGACGTATTAAGTAAGGTGGCTCAGCATGACATGAAATGGGGGCCAGAGGATAGATTCACTGTAACTTTTGAATAACATGCGAGCAAGCAGTTTTCGTATGGTCAACGCCGAGCGAGGATGAAAGAGTGCAAGAGGTTTTACGGCTGTCTATCGCATCGGTTGCATTGGAGTCGATTGTTTCCCTGGTAGCTCAACAAAGTATTATCCGCCCAGATCGATGTTTACGTTCGAATCCGAAAATGCATATGGACTTGCCTTTTTAGTAAGGAAAATTTACTGATGCAAACAATTAAGGAACCTTTTAATATTCGGCGGGCATTACCTTGTGCGTGTGCAATAGCGTTTAGGCTTACGTTTGCCAGCAATGTTTAGTGGCTTCTTTAAGTGGCTCTTCCACGGTGGGCAGCACCGAGAAGTTCGAGCGCGTTCGGCACGGGAACGCCCCGCGACATGTCTCGTCAGGCATTGTTGTATCGCATCCCAAACGTTTAGTTAATGTACTTCTGCCTAGCTTTGGCTAGCGGTCGGAGAATGCATATATGTCGAGTTCTAACACTAGGGCGCTGGTTTTGGCGTGCTTCTCGGCTGCGCCAATAATGACATGCGCCTGAATGTGGGGTGGGGCAAGCACCAAGGGCACCCGCCTTGGTGACGTGGCTAGCAGCGCCGGCCCGGACGCGGGGCGCTCCGCCGCCGGCGTCCAGGGCGCAGGATTGGGCAACGTGACCAAGGTCTCGCCCAACGGCCTGTTCATCAAGAGCCCGGATGCCAGCGGCAGCTAGGTGTACGAGACCCGTCCTCAATTCGCCAATCAGCAGCGGTGGACCAGCAGCGACTATCTGCTGAACCAGCTGGCGCCGGACCGGCCACGACGCACAAACGCCTGGGCGACGGCTTCTACGAAAAACGCATGGTGCGCGAGCAGTTGTCCGAACTGACGGGCCGCCGATCCGACATCGGCGCCAGCGACGACAGCATATACAAGCAGCTGCTGACCAACGCGGTCAGCGGCGCCCAGGAATTCGCCTGCGCCCTGGCGTGGCGCTCAGCGCCGACCAGGTCAGCCGCTTGACCGGTGACATCGTGTGGGTGGAAAGCCAGACGATGCTCCCGGATGGCAGCACCGGAACGGTCGTCGTGCCGCAGGTGTACCTGGCCCACGTGGGGCAAGAATCGGTGAAGCCGACCGGCGCACTCGTCGCCGGCAATGGCGTGAGCATCAACGTCACCGAGAGCATCATCAGCCAGGGGAGCGTGATCGACAGCGGTAACGGGCGCACTCTGCCGGTGACGGGCCAGGATATCGTCAATGCCGGCAGCACGATCAAGGGCGGCGCCGTCGCGCCGAAGGCCGACGACGAAATCCGCAACGAATCGCTGGCCGTCAAGCAAAGCTACGACTTCGGCCCGAACAGTGGCAGCTACACGTGGCCGTCAAACGTGGCGCCAATCGCGTCGACCGGCATGCGGGACATCATGCCCGCTCGGGACTTGGTCAACCTCGCCGGCAAGATCTACGCCGACACCAAGGCCACGCTGAGCGCCGGCGGCAACATCGACTTCAGCACCATTCAGACGGGCGCCACGTATCAGTTGTTCCGGTAGCTGCCAAGGGAGTTATTACTCAGCTAAGAACATTGCGTTTGGTGAGTAAGCCGGCACGGTCTATTAGTTCGGGCTCGGAGACATCGCCCTTGAATCAAGAAGTTCTTACTAGTAAGCCTCAAGAAATTCAAATCGGAAGTGGAGTCGCACAGCCAAAAGCCCGTCTCTTACGATAATTTCTTCAGAAATGGAAGATAAAATATTGTATTGGCAACGGGTTGTAAATGAAAAGGGGTGGGGCGCTGATAAACGAGATAATTGGTGCTCACTCTGGTGAAATTGATAATTCGAATGTGAAATATGCAGTGCAGGTTCTTACTGAATATAGCGATGGTACAAGTAAGGTCAAGTTGGTTGCTCAATTTGACGACGGAAACGTATCAAAAATAAAAACTAGTACGCTTTTTCCTAAAGCTTGGAGTAGGCAGAATATTATGGATGCCATTAAGGTGATTGCCGATATGAAGCCCGTCGTTACTTGCGCGCGCGACGGTACCTCGTGATATCAACGTAGTGTAAATGGAGTAAAGATCGAGGTAATGAAAATTGACGATAAAGTCAGGGCGGGCTACCCCAGCGGTGTTGGCTGTAGCGATCCGTTTGGCTGGAGAAAGTAAAATGTATAAAATATTTGATGCCGATTTAAGTGCGGATCACAATGATGATTACTGGAGTGATTACGGGATGCTGGATGCTAGAAATATGTTGTCGTCATTTAGTGAAGTGGAATGGCAACGCCTTAAAGACGAGCTGCCGCAAAAAAGCGCGGCGTGGCTCATTCGTTGCGCGGAAGTGTTGAATTATTTAGATAATCGTTTCGCCTATTTGGTACTCGTAGCCTTGTTGGGTAGTGGCAATAGTGATGTCGAGTATGCTGCCAAAGAATCTTTGCGCTGGATAACAACAGGATGTTCAGAAGTTAAGCTAGACGAGAAGTTACACAGTGAAATAAAAAATTCGAGTTTGACTGCGGGGCCTGTGGGAGTAGAGGCGCTGAAGTCGCTCGAAAAGTATTGGAATTTGAATTTTAAGTGATTTAGCGATGACGTATAATTTCAAGTTTATTTACTTGAGGAATATATTTTAGCGACAAGGTTTTAACTGTTCGGCGACTGACGGAACTGGACTGGTTATGTTGTGCTGGTTTATAAATGACAATGAGTCAAACGCGCATCCCGAGTTTATCCTAAGGTGTGAGATGATACTCGTTTCCGTTGCCATATATTTGGTTCCGCTTTTCTATTTTTCCCAAGAGTTGCATCAAGAAAATGCCCTGCTTATGTTCAAGTCCAAAGGCGACGCCATGGACTTCCGTTATTCAAAAGGCGTCAACACTTCACCGATGGGGATTAGATGCATAAATCGTATTTTGCACTGGTGGATTTGAGTGGCGAAAGTTCCGGGAGTGAACTTGTACTGTCCGAGGAGTTATCCGAGTGGCTTTTTCATGCGGGCTTCTGGGGTGATTTGGAAAGGATGTATAGCACAGATTTTTCTCAGTATGAAGAGGAAATTATGACTTCAGCTATGATCGAGTATGCATCCACGTTGCGTGGGGATATGCATGCATGCGTCGAGGGCGTTGAGGGTAAAGTTATCGAATTTCGTTACGGCTGGGATTCCGATAAAAGAGAAATGATTTGCAAGGTCGATGGCGAGATTATTTTGGCTGAATTAAAAGAACTAATTCGGTTTTTTAAAATAGCACTCGAAGGTTGCTCGAATATTTATTGTCAATTGTAATTGGCATGATGCTTCTTGATTATGTTCGGCGGTGTTTGCTGCTCTGGGGAATCGATACTCAAGTCGGTTTGATGTCATCGTGCCGTAAAAGCAACAGCATCTAAACGAAACACGGCGTTACTTGCTAGTTGATTTTACAGAGCAGCGGCGGTGGTGTAGAAGTAGAGATAAGTCGTGAAGGATCAATGAGATTTCCGACGTATCTAGGCTCGCGGGATCATGTACCCATCCGTTGCTGGCCGCTCGTTAATGTCACCTCGTATAGCTTGGTCTCGGACGCGAGCAGGGCGATGTAACGGACGATTTAGCGTTGTTTTGTTGTTTTGTACGTGTGATTTTGATAGCGGGGGCCACGGTGGATATCTGCAATGAAATTTGTCCTTGCTTTTACATGTTTGCTTCCTATGATTTGTGTAGCTCAAGACGGACCTCAGGAAGACCCGTGTGTGATATTTAAGTCAAAAGGCGATGCCATGAATGTCGTTTTTCATACGAGTGCGGAAGAGAGGCCGTGCGAAAAACTGGTTCTTGCGGCTGCTGTTTATGATGCTTCCTTACTGCGTGAGAAACTTCTACTCTTTATTGCGAAAATGCAGCAGAAGGCTCGTGCCGTTGCTAACGTTTATCCAGAGGTGGAGATACCTGTAACGGCTGGCCTACCCCTGCAAGTGTTCGGCCGGTCCGACTGGTCGGATAAGGTGGGAAGTACGAGGACATTCGGAAAATGCGGCCGGTTCACGCAAGTGTTTACTCCACAGGCAGGCCATAAGTATTTGGCGTTGTTTGAGTTCGCCGGTGACCATTGCGGTCAGTCCATACAGGACATTACAGACGAGTCGTCGCCGATTTCCGTGGAGTTCAAGCCATTGCAGTGCACTCGTCATTCACCTGGGCAACGCGGTCATTGTCGCCAAGGAATGCGACCTGCGACCCGGCGCGGCACTGAGCGTCGACTATGTCGGCCACTTGACCAGCAACATCGTATGAATGGAAGTCGGATCGTTATGCTCTGGGACAGCAGCACTGAGACGGTCCTCGTCCCACAGAAGTCCTTAGCGCGGGTACGTAAGGAATCAGTGAAGCCGACTGGCGTGTTCGTCACCGGCAATCGCGTGAGTATCACCGAGAGCATCGTCAACGAGCGCGGTATGATCGACGGCGGCAACGACCGCGCGGTGCAGGATCTCGTCCATTCCGGCGGCGCGATCAAGGTGGGCGTCATAGCACTGAAGGCCGACGGCGATATTCGCAACGCATCGCTGGCCGTAAAGGAGAGCTATGACTTTGGCCCGAACAGCGGTATCTACACATCGTGGTCGAACGTGGCGACGATCACGCCTGACATCATGGTCGCCGCGACCTCATCGACATGGCCGACAAGATCAACGCCGGTACCAACGCGACGCTGAGCGCCGGCGGCAACATCGATTTCATAACTATTAAGACCTGCAACTCGCACTAGGCGCAGATCGTGGAATAACGGCTAAGTAATGATAAGAGATAGTGTAGGGAATTTGGAGTACTGGAACCGATGGATCGACTTTGCTGAAAAAGAAAGGCAAAGACGACTGGAAATAATTAAGTCGCCTTCGGGTAATCCTGCGTATAGGCCTCAATTCGTCTATTCCATGTCCACTCACTGCTACGAACAAATGATGCGGCGCTATTCTCGGGGCGACGACATCTCTGCCCTTAACATGGACTTCGATATATTGATTAAACTTTGGGAGGATGCAGAGGAATTAGGTAAGGATGTTTGGTCCGCAGAAACCCAAATAATGCGTCACAGCTGGGCGCGTAATCTGGATCATTACATCTGTTGTTTTTGGCTTGTCGGGTTTGCACTTGCACTGGATATTTCTGAATCCTTGTGGACTCGCTTGGTAGTGTTGATAGGAAATGAGGGCGAGGATGAGCTGCTTGATCGTGTAATTTCAATTAGGCAGCCAGGCAGAAAAATCGGAGGAACATTATGCCATCCTAAGCCGTACGCGCGTCTACTTGCTGCAATCAATGCAAATTCACAGGAAGAAGCAGCTGTATTGCTTAAATATTTTGTAGAAAATTGGTATAAAGAACTTGAACGCTTGCCGAAGAGAGGGATGCATCGGGACACCGCAATGTATGAGCGACCATACTGGTATGACTATGGAAGCGAAAATTTCGAAGGCGGAGCTTATTTCGGACGCTGGTGTGTTGAGGCTGTGGCAGCGGTAAAGGCTTTTTCTCTCGATGATTCGTTGTGCCTCGGGTATCCTTCATATCCGGGCGATTTGATACATATGAAGGGGGAGACACATGTCGGACTTGAAAAAGGCACCATGCCTCAGTACGTTACTCACTCAAACAAGTTAAAGGGGTGGCTGAAACGGTTGCTCAGACTTTAGCCTGATTTTCAGCAGGATTTAAGTTCCGGCGAAAGATACGCATCCGATTGGAAAATCCATAGGCGCTGATAGGCAGGTGCTGGTATTTACTCGGAGGTGATGAAGAAATGAGCTGGAGTAGACTTTTTGAGCAGTCTGATAAGTCGGAGAGGCTGTTGTATTGGGTATTTGCGTTGATAATCACCCCGAGCGTAAATTTGACTCTGGATTATCATTTTGACCACCTTTTTCCTCCTTCTCAGGGGTTGATAGGAGACCTTGGATGGGATATTAATATTCGTACTGACCCCGGAGGGCAGATCTCATATGAAGTATGCGATACGGAGGGATACACCGAAGATCCTGGGACTAGCATAAAGTACACCGAAAAATTTTTTCGCAATGCGCTTCGAAAGATTTTGGAAGAGGCCGCTCATGAATTCCCTGAGCGAACGCAAGAGGTCGCCAATGTGTTACAAAAGTGGGGGCTCTAGCTGTGAAGTTGCAAGAGGTTGTTTCGGTTAGTTGAGAGCCTGGACATCGG
>CAUSCY010000064.1:0-30177 GCA_963529995.1 uncultured Massilia sp.
GCCGAGGATCGCGCCCAGGCCGGCACCCACGCCGGCACCGGTGGCGGTGCCGCGCTGGGTGGCGTTCATGTCGGCGCAGCCGCTCGCGGCCACGGCGAGGGCGGTGGCGCACAGGGTCGATCGGATCAGAGTCGTCTTCATGGTGATTTCCTTCCAAAAAAAATATCCGTTTCACTGTCACGCCCGTATGCTACAGGGCGCGACCGCGAAACGGATCGGTCGGTACTACGCGTTACGATGTGGATGCTAGATGCCTCGACCACTGATCAGGCGCACCAGGATCATGATGACGGCAACGACCAGCAGGATGTGGATGAAACCACCGATGGTGTACGAAGTAACCAGGCCGAGCAGCCACAGGATGATAAGAATGACAGCGATGGTATAGAGCATGATGGGGTCCTCTCTTTTATCTGAAACGACGTTTCGTTTGCCGTGAATCCAGTATCCCGTTTCTACTCAGCGTACTCCGTTCGTTGCCGTACATTACAACGCGTTTTTTTGTTCATTTCGCAAGCCCGCACCGTTCACTCCCGGAATCCAGCCCATGAAGCCCATCAGGCCCGCAGCGCCGATCAGGCAGGTCAACAGGCCGCCCGCGATCAGGAAGATGACGTCCTGCGCGGCGATGTCGCCGGACGCTACGTGCTGCGCCGGCGTGACGCTGGCCAGGCCGAAGCCCGTGACGAGAAGTCCCCAGAAGATGATGCCGATCCATGCAAGGCTGTTCATGTGGCTTCCTTTCGTTGAGTAGTCCGCTATGTTTGTTGCAGCGTAGAACTATTCTTACCTGCTCGACAGTAAAGGTCCGTACGCTGGCGCACATTGAGAAAACGTAAACAAAAAGGCGCACATCGGAGCCGGCGCTACCAACGAAAAACCGGGCATGCAGCCCGGTTGGAAGCGATGCACAGCGCGTGAATGGACGCGCTGCCGATGCGATGTCAGGCCGCGCGCAGCGAGCCCTTCACGATGCGCACGCGGTCGCCGTCGCGCCAGCGCGGCGCGCTGCTCTGGTGGAAGGTGCGCAGCGTGCCGTCGTCCAGGCGCACGCGGATCTCGTAGCTGGTGGTCGCCTTCATGTTGCCTTCGACCTGGTTGCCGACGACGGCGCCGCCCACGGCACCCGCCACCGTCGCCAGCTGGCGGCCGTGGCCGCCGCCGACCTGGTTGCCCAGCAGGCCGCCGAGGATGGCACCGCCGGCGGCGCCGACGCCGCTACCCTGGGCACGGCGTGTAATGGTGCGCACCGATTCGACGTTGCCGCACGTGCCGCACCAGTTCGCGGCCACTTCCTTCGCCTTCGGATGGCTGTCGCGCACCGGTTCCGCATAGCCGGACGCGGTGGCGCCCTGCGCGACGCTGGCACCGTAGCCGGCGCCGCCGGGCGCGGCATAGGCCTGCGCCTCGGGCTGGACCGGATAGCCATTGGGTGCATAGGCCTGCGCCGGTGCAGGCACGGGCGCAGGCACAGGCGCAGGCACTGAGGCCGGCGCCGTGGCGGGGTAGGCGGGAGCTGGGCCCGTTGCGGCCAGCGGCTGCGCCGGCTGCTGCAGGTCGGCGGCCAGGGCGGCGCGGTCGGCATCGGTGAGGGCGTCGCGGCTGCCGCCCTTGGTCGAGGGCAGCCAGCCCATGATGGCGGCCGTGCCGACTGCACAGAACAGGATGACCGCGATGGCGGCGGCGATCAGGAGCGGGTGCTGGCGTGCTCTTGCGGGCGGGGTGTGGTGCGTGTCCATGGTGGGTCCTTTCGATTCGGTGGGCCGGCGCGCCTGTGTGGCACATCGTGTGACACATCGAGGGCGCTCGAGGCCGGTGCGTCATTGTCCCCAGCAACAACACAGTATTCCGTGCGTCACCGTACATACCTGCTCTGGCGCGGCAGTTAAGCTGAACGAAAGTTGTTTGCAAATGTAAGAACGCCCCAGTCCGGCGGTGCGACCACCTCCCAATCAATCCATCTAGTCCACAGCTTGAACCGATGAAGTCCAACCGTGAGGGACCGATGAATTCCGCCGCCCCACCGCAGGCCGCTGAGCACAATGCCAATCTGCTGCTGGCTGCGCTCCCGCTTGACGAGATGGCGCGCATCCTGCCTGCGCTGGACCAGGTGCAGGTGGCGATCGGCGACGTGCTGTGCGAGCCGGGCGATCCGATCCGCCACGTCTATTTTCCACACGATTGCCTGATCTCGCTGATGGCCGTGGCCGAAGGGCGCATGACGCTCGAGGTCGGCCAGGTCGGACGAGAGGGCATGCTGGGCGCCACCGTCGCGCTGGGCCACGACACGACGCAGGTACGCGCCGTCGTGCAGCGCGCGGGCACCGCCAGCCGCATCGACGCCGCGCGCCTGCGCGCCGAGTTCGCGCGCAGCCCGTCGCTGCAGCGCGTGCTGTACCGGTACACCGATGCGCTGCTGGCGCAGGCGATCCAGATCGCCGTCTGCAGCCGCTACCACGTGCTGGAGGCACGTCTCGCGCGCTCGCTGTTGATCACGCGCGACCGCCTGCAGTCCGACAAATTCCACCTGACCCACGAATTCCTCGCCCACGCGCTGGGCGTGCGCCGCGTGGGCGTCACCAAGGCCGCCAGCGCCTTGCAACAGCAGGGCCTGATCATCTACAGCCGCGGGAATATCGAGATCCTCGACCCGGAAGGGCTTTCCGCCGCCGCATGCACGTGCTACGAGATCGTGCGCGAGGCGGGGGCGGGCGTGGCCTCGCCGGTGTTCGCGTAAGACGCCGCGTCGACAGAATCATGAACGTAAAAACGTCGTCCCTGCGAAGGCAGGGACCCAATATCGGCATGCGTCGTCGAGACGCCGGCAAGATTGGGTCCCTGCCTGCGCAGGGACGACGTCGTGGTGAAGCTCGGCTTAGTGCGTGGTCTTGACCTGGTTGCCGATCACGCCGCCGACGGCTGCGCCGCCCACGGTGCCCAGGGCGCTGCCGCCCGAGACGGCACCGCCGATGACGGCACCGGCGCCGGCGCCGATGGCGGTGTTCTTGTCCTGTTGCGACATGCCGGCGCAGCCGGTCAGGCCCAGGGTGGCGGTAGCGAGGGTAGCGGTAACGATGATGGTTTTGATGTTTTTCATGATGATCTCCTTACGATGGGGTTGTTTGCTCTTCTACTTCAGGCGCAGGTCATTCCTGACCGATAGCACGCCTCTTACCGTGCGGGCGGCCGCGGCGGCAGCCGCCACATCCTCTGCCGAGCTGACGAATCCGCTCAGCTGAACGATTCCCTGGTCGGTGTCGACATCGATCTCGGTCGCCGTTAACCGCCGGTCGGCTGCCACCGCCGCCTTCACGCCGGCCGTGATTGACGCATCCTCGGCCTTGCGCTCGGCGACGCTGCCGCCGTTGCTGGCGCATCCCGCCGCGCCCAGCAGGAGTGCTGCCAGCAGCGCCGCGGTCGTGCCCAATCGATTCATTTCACCTTCCTTGTTGCGTTGCATATTGCACATCACGTCGCCAGATTACCCGCCTCGTGCGTGCGCCTCTGTACGACAAATAACACTGGCGAAACCGTCCCGACGTTCAGGATTTCGGGCCGCTGTTCTTGCCCGGCGGCGGCGCCTTGGGCGCGGCGCCGGCCTTGGCCAGCAGTGCGCCGCAGGGGCTGTCTTCGCCCGGACCCGTGTTGATCAGGGCCAGCAGGGCGGCCGGCGGCGCCACGATGGCGGCCAGCGCCGCGGCGGCGCCGCCCTTCATCGCCAGCACCTTCTTGTCGAGCTGCAGGTCCGGATTCTTGAAGGTGCCGCGCACGTAGAACGGTGAGCGCAGCGTGAAGATGCGCACGGCCTTGGTCTCCGGCTTCACGCGCAGGTCCATTTGTTCCTTGGACATATTGACCCAGCCATTGATGTCGACGATCGCCTCTTCCGTGTCGAGCACGAAGCTGCGCGTGGAGGCGACGCCGTCCTTCACGCCGAGGTCGGCGGCCAGGCAGTTCAGCTGGACAGGCTTGTCGCCGAAGACCTTGGTGAGGATGATGTTGCCCACGTTCAGGCCGGCTTCTTCCAGCAGCAGCTTGCTGACCACGCCCTGGCTCACCAGGCCCTTCACTTCGCCATTGGCGTCGGCCAGCATGGCGCCGACCGAATCGCCGGTCGCGGTCAGCTTGGTCTGCGCGTAGATCTTGCCGACAGTCGCCTGCATCTTCTCGATCTGCGGGAACAGCTGCTTGATCTCGACGCCGCTGGCGGTGGCGTTCAGCGTGGCCTTGATCGGCGACGTGCCGCCGGCACTGCCGTCGAGCTTGACGTCCGACTTGACGTTGCCGCCGGCCAGCACGAAGTTCATCGGATCGAGCGTGAGCACGCCGTTCTTCATGATGATGTGGGTCGATAGTTTGCTGATCGGCAGGTCGGCATCCTTGACGATGCGGTCGGCGGCGAAGCGCACGTCGGCATCGATGGTCTTCCATTTATCGGTATTGAACTTCTCGACCGGCAGCGCCTTGTCCTTCGGCTGGACGGCGGCGACGCCGCGCTGGCGCTTGCTCTCGTTGGAATCGGCGCCCACCACCGGACCGAGGTCGGCGAAGCGCAACTGGCGCGAACGCACGTTGCCGGTCAGCTTGTTGCGCGGCTTGGCGGTGGCGAACTCGAAACGGCCGGCGATGTCGGACTCGCCGACCTTGCCCTTGAAGTCGTCGTAGACCCAGCGCGACTTGCCATCTTCCAGCGTGCCCGTCAGGTGGCCCTGCGTATCGAACGCATGGGTCTCGGGCAGGAGCACGCCGGTGAAAGGATACAGGCGCGCCATCGACGGCGCCGCCAGGCGCAGCTTGATGTCGATGCCTTCCAGCTTGGTCGGACGCATGACGACACCCTCGATGGCCACGCGGGTGTCCTTCGAGTGCACGTCGAGCTGGACGGGGAAGGGCACGTCCTCGTTCTTCAGCGACAGCACCTGGCCCGTCTTGCCGCCGCCGCCGACCGGTGCGCCGTTGTATTCGCCCTTGACGGTGAAGCCGATGCCGTAGGTCGGGTCGTTGGCGATGGTCGCCACGTCGGCCGTGATGTCGGCCTTGGTGACGGCATCCTGCAGGCGGATCGTGCCGCGGTTCAGCACCACGCGCTCGAGGTCGAGCTCCCACTTCGATTCCTTGTCCTTCTTCTGGTAGGCCCAGTTGTAGTGGGTAGCGTCGGTGCGCAACAGGTCCACGCGCGGGCCGTCGAAGCGCAGGATCGGCACGTGGATGCGGTGGCCGAGCAGGGCGAAGGGATCGAGCGAGAACGAGAACTGGCGCACGCTGGCGGTGTCGCCGGCGGGCATGCCGGCCGGATTGCCGACGTGGGTGTCGTCCGCGTACAGGTGCGGCCAGGGGATGTGGTCGCGCCAGGTGCGCTGGTTGGCCGGCATGCTGGCAGCCGGGCGCTCCCAGTGCACGGCGAGGTTGCCGCGGATGGCGAAGGGGCGTTCGATGGCGTCGCTGACCTTCTCGTTGAGCCACGGCTTGATGCGGTTCCAATCGAAGGTGAGCAGGATGATGATGGCGATGGCAAGAATCGCCACCAGGGCGCCGACGATGCCGAGCGTGATCTTCAGCGGACGCGGCATGTGCCCGCCCGTATGCGTGTGTGTCGTCATGGCCTTCCTCTGGTGGGAACTGAGTGTTGGTATCAGATTAACGGAAAGGTAAGGTGATCAATGTGCGGTGCCGCACCGTCGGGCAGCCACGGTTGCAGCTCGGCCGTAACAATGTGCGGCAGCGAACCGATGAAGCGCGGCGAGAGGGTTATAACGTTACCAACACTATCCCTAGAACCAAAACCGGAGAACAACATGGACATCAAATCGATCAACCTGCCGTTGCATGCCGCCATGGTGACCGTGGCGCTTGCGCTGGTTGCTTGCGCCAGCCCGGAAAAGACCCCGGCGACCGCCGCCGTGGCGGTATCGCACAACGCCGTCGAGAACGCGGTCTCGGCCGGCGCGCCCGAACTGGCGCCGCAGGAAATCAATGCGGCGCGCGAGAAGATGATGCGCGCCAACCAAGCGCTTGCCGCCAAGGACTACAAGGCGGCACGCGAGCTGGCCGTGCAGGCCCAGGCGGACGCCAAGCTGGCCCAGAGCAAGGCCAACTCGGCCAAGGCCACCGCGGCCGCGGACGCCCTGAACCAGGACCTGCGCGTGCTGCGCCAGGAAGTGGACCGCGCCAACTCGGGCCAATAAGCCGGCCAATAAACCAATAAGCCATTCTTCAACAACAAGAACAAGGAAGCCATCATGAAAACATCGTTCCCGAAAGCCATCGTACAGGCCCTGACCCTGGCCGGCGTGCTGTCGCTGGCCGCCTGCAGCAGCACCCCGACCACGACCCCGACGCTGGACGAGGCGCGCGCCGACTTCGTCACTGCCAACAACAACCCGGCCGTGTCCTCGTATGCGCCGAACGAGTTCCGTCAGGCCAGCGAGGCGCTCGACCGCGCCAACCAGGCCGCCGCCCAGCGCGAGGACCTGAACACGATCGACCGCCTGGCCTATGTTGCCAAGCAGCGCATCGCCACCGCCCAGGAAGTCGCCAAGGCCAAGACGGCCGAAGCCGATATCGCCAACGCCAGCCGCGAACGCGACCGCGTGCAGCTGGAAGCCCGCACCGCGGAAGCGGAGCGCGCCAAGCGCGACGCCGCCGCGGCCCAGGCGCAGGTGGCCGACGCCCAGATGCAGGCCCAGGCCGCGCAGATGCAGGCGGCCCAGCTGGCCGAGCGTTCGGCGCGCCTGGAAGCGCTGCTGGTCGAGCTGCATGCGCAGAAGACGGAGCGCGGCATGGTCGTCACCATCGGCGACGTGCTGTTCGGCACCGACCGCGCCGAATTGACGCCGGCCGGCATGGAAAACGTGCGCAAATTGGCCGAGGTCATGAAGCAGAACCCGGACCGCTCCGTGCTGGTCGAAGGCTTTACCGACAGCACCGGCAGCGCCGCGCACAACAAGGACCTGTCCGAGCGCCGCGCGCAATCCGTGGCCCAGGCCCTGACCAGCCTGGGCGTGCCGCGCCAGCGCGTCGACATGCGCGGCTACGGCGAAGCGTACCCCGTCGCGGCCAACGACACCGCCGCGAACCGCCAGCTCAACCGCCGCGTCGAGATCGTGCTGTCGAACGAGGGCGCCACGGTGCCGCCGCGCGCGGCCCAGCGCTGATCATTTTTTTGCCCCCACTGTAAGGATAGCTTCATCATGGAACAGAACGCATCGAACCTGGCCCACGGCTTCGACATCGAGGAAATCCGCCGTGCCGCGGCAAACCTGGAGGACGGCGCCGTCACCGAAGGCTACGCGGCCGACCGCGAGGCGGTGATCGCCATGCTCAACGCGGCACTCGCCACCGAACTGCTGTGCGTGCTGCGCTACAAGCGCCACTACTACACCGTCAGCGGCCCGAACACGGGTCACATCAAGGCCGAATTCCTGGAACATGCCCAGCAGGAACAGGACCACGCCGACCGCATCGCCGAACGCATCGTGCAGCTGAACGGCTCGCCGAACTTCAACCCGGCCACGCTGACCCAGCGCAGCCACGCCGAGTACGACGATTCCGAGGACGTGCAGGCGATGGTGCGCGCCGACCTGATCGCCGAACGCGTGGCCATCGAGTCCTACCGCCAGATGATCCAGGCGATCGGCGACAAGGACCCGACCACCAAGAACCTGCTGGTCGAGATCCTCGCCGTCGAAGAAGAGCACGCCGACGACATGAGCGACCTGCTTGCCTGAAACGGCGTAGCCTACCATTTATCTACCCACCAAGAACAAGGAGTACATCATGCTTGAATCCCTCCGCGCCAACGCCAACGCAGCCCGCGCCAACCTGAACGCCGCTTCCGCCAACAGCACGCTGGACGACGCCGGCGCCGACGTCAAGGCCCTGGTCAAGGATGCGCAGTCGCTGCTGACCGCCGCCGCGGCCCTGACCGGCAACAAGGCCGACGAGCTGCGCGAACGCGGCATGCAGATGCTGGACGTCGCGCTCGGCAAGGCCGGCAAGGTCCAGGATCAAGCCGTGGTCAAGGGCAAGGAACTGGCGCACGCAACCGATGTCTACGTGAAGGACAATCCGTGGCGTACCGTTGCCGTCGCAGCGGGCGTCGGCCTGCTGCTGGGCGTCGTCCTGGGTCGCAAATAATCTCGGTCGGGGGCAAAGCCATGGACAACAACGACACCTACGTGCAAAGCCCCGGACTCCTGGGTGGCATCACCGGCCTGGCCAGGAATGCGTTCGGCCTGGTGGTATCGCGCGTCGAACTCGCCGCGCTCGAGCTGACGGAAGTGCGCAACCACGTGATCGAACTGCTGGCGATCTTCGCCACCGCGGCGCTGTTCACCTGGTTCGCACTGGCCTACGGCACCGCCACCATCGTCGCCCTGGCCTGGGACGAAATGGGATGGAAGATCCTGCTGGTGCTGTTCGTCGTGTTCGCGGTGCTGACCGCCATCCTCATCATGAAGGGACTGTCGATGCTCAAGCAGGGCAAGCTGGCCTTCCCGGAGACGATGAAGGAATTGCGCAACGACCGCGACATGCTCATGTAAGGAACACGGGAGCTCATCATGGAAAAGAGAAGTTATGCGAGCGGGCACCACGGTTCCCATGAAGAACGCAAGCGCGCCCTGCTGCGCGAAGGCGAGTTCTACCGTACCGGCGTCGCCCATGCGCGCGCCCAGATCAAGACCGCATCGCGGCCCGAGGTAATGTTCCACTCGGTCATCGATCATGCGACCTGGGCACTGCGTACGCGCGCCGATGCACTGTTGAAACCTACGGGGACAAGCGTATCAGTGCTGGCCCCCTATGCCCTAACCGTGTTAGGCTTTATCCGAAAGCGTCGCCTCGGCAAGCCAGCACTGGGTGTCGCCGCCGTCCTCGGCGCGGCAGCCTGGTATTTGCAGCGCAAACGTGCGCGCGACGTGGCATACTGAAAGCGATGCGATTGAGGGGGCAGGCTGCAAGGCCTGTTTCCTGCAGTCATCAGGCGTGGAGCGAGGTCCGCTTCGCGCCGGTCACGAATATGGTGGGGCTTGAGCGGCGTCGCAATCTTCGATTGGACGCCGTCTTTTTTTTGCCAGTTACATCAAAGACGTCGCCGCTGCCTTCGCAGCGACGACGTGCTTGCGTCAGCGAAGAAACTTCTCAGTAACGATATACACGGCCATCGACGATGCGCACGCGGTTCCCCACGCGCAGGTCGTACACGCTATCCTGGACCACGCTGCGGTATTCGCCATTGTCCAGGCGCACATTCACCGAATACATCTGCTGGCCTTCCTGATTACGGTTCGCTTCCACGCGGTTACCGATCGCCGCGCCGGCCACGCCGCCGGCCACCGTCGCCGCCGTACGGCCGCCACCGCTGCCGACCTGGTTGCCAGCCAGTGCGCCGACCAGGCCGCCGACGATCGCGCCGGCACCGCTGGTGCGGCCTTCGCCGCTGCTCACCTGGATCGATTCGACCGTGCCGTAGCCCATTGCGGCCGTGTTGTTATAGCCGTCACGGTAGCCATCGTTGGCGTAATAGGGACGGGACTCGTTACTGGCGCAGCCACCCAGGATCGCGCCGGCCGCCACCAGGACGGCAATGTTACGAGATGCTTTCATGACTTGTCCTCCTGCAAAGATTGTGATGCCAGATTAGGCAGCCGCGCGTGGCGGGTCTGTGCGATGACGCACCCGTTCCATCCGGCCTCGTGCGAATGCGTGGATAGCGGTGTCCTATGTTCGTCAGCGTACAGAAAATGTCGTTACGGCAGAGTAAAACGTCAACTGTGTGCTGAAGAAGGAGAAAAAAGATGAGGACACCACACATGATCCTGTTGCTTGCCGCCGCCCTGTTGTGGGCAAGCAGCCATGCGCGTGCCGCGGCGCCGGGTGCCAAGGCTGCCTACCAGCAGGCGCGCGACGCCGCCGGTGCGAACTACAAGAATGCCCGCGCCCGGTGCGACGCGATCACCGGCAACCCGAAGGACCTGTGCGTGGCCGACGCCAAGGCCGCCCGCGTGCGTGCCGAGGAAGAAGCCCGTGCCCGCTACGAGGACACGCTCAAGTCGTATACCCGGGCCCGCATGCGCATCGCCTCCGCCGAATTCGACCGCGACAAGGTGCGTTGCGACGGCCTCACGGGCAACGACAAGGACGTCTGCAAGGCACAGGCGAAGGCGCGCCTGGTGGCGGCCCAGGCCGATGCCAAGGCCGACCGCAAGACGATCGAAGCGCGCAACGAGGCACGCGAGGACAAGCTGGATGCCGCCTACAAGGTCGCCATGGAGCGCTGCGACGCGTTCGCGGGCGCGGCGAAGGACCAGTGCGTCGCCGGCGCGAAGACGGAGTTCGGCAAGTGAAGTATCCACGCAACACACGGCGCGAAGCCGTTTCCGGCATGGCCATGGCGGGCGTAGCCTGCAAGGCCAGGACCATGCCGGAACCTGCTTTACAAGCGGTTCCCACCGCATCCCGCTCGTCGGAGCACAACCTGCAATACCATTAACAATAAGGAGTTCACCATGAACATCACCAAACGTGTCGCCACCGCCATCTTCACCGCCACCGTCGCCTTCACCATCGTGGGCTGCTCGTCGTCGCCGACCAAGGAAAGCACCGGCGAATACCTGGACGATTCGGCCATCACCGCCAAGGTGAAGGCATCGATCTTCAACGAGCCGACCCTGAAGTCGACCGAAATCAACGTCGAAACCTACAAGGGCGACGTCCAGCTGTCGGGCTTCGTGGCACAAGCTGAAGATGCGAAGAAAGCCGCCGACATCGCACGCGGCGTGAAGGGTGTGACCTCGGTCAAGAACGACATCCGCGTAAAATAAGCCCGTGCCGGTCTGGACGACCGGCTGGCGCGCATCCCATCGACGGGCCCGCGCCGGCCGGCCGCTCCAGGCAGGCGGACAGCGCGGCCCTGTCCGCCAACGCCGGGTTGCACAGGCTGTTTTTATTTTGGGTAAGTCATATGCAGCTCGCCAAATCCGGCATCCTTTCCAGCGACGCATCCGGCGCCGCTGTCTCCGTCTCCGTTCCGCCTGACGCGCCCGGCGCGCCTACGGAAGAGGGGCCTTCCGCAGCCCATACCGCCGGCCTCGTCAATGAAGCGGGCGCGCCCACCGGCGAAGAGCTGGGCGCCCAGCACGGCAACCTGCGGCTGCCCGTCCACGTCAACGTGCGCGGCCTGACGCTCGGCGTGATCGCCACCGTCGCCTTCGTGTTCGGCCTCCAGTGGGCCAAGAATTTCTTCGTGCCGCTCCTGCTCGGCATCTTCATCGCCTATACCCTGAGCCCCATCGTGCGCTGGCTCGAGCGCTGGCACGTCAAGCGCATCGTCGGCGCTTCCGTCGTCACGGCCCTGATCCTGGCCGGCCTCGCGCTGACGGTGCAGCGCGTGCAGGGCGAGATCTTCAATATCGTCGACGAGCTGCCGACCATCACGCACAAGGTCAGCAAGATGATCATGCAGGCGTCCGACGGCCAGCCGTCGACGATCCAGCAGGTGCAGGCCGCGGCCGCCGAGATCGAGCAGGCGGCCGCCAATGCGGGCGCGGCCCGGCACGCGCCGGCCCGGCGCGGTCCGCCGCCCGTGGCCACGTCCGCGTCGCAGTCGCCGGGGTCGAGCAATTTCCGCGTGATGGACTGGCTGCTGGCCGGTTCGATGGGCCTGGCCAGCTTCATCTCGCAAGCGACCATGGTCGTGTTCCTCGTGTTCTTCCTGCTGCTGGCGGGCGACACGTTCAAGCGCAAGCTCGTCAAGCTGACGGGACCGTCGCTGACGCGCAAGAAGGTGACCGTACACATCCTCGAGGACATCAATACCTCGATCCAGAACTATATGTTCATGCTGCTGGTGACCAATGCGCTGCTCGCGCTGCTGATGTGGGGCGTGCTGCGCGCCGTCGGTATCGAGAACGCGGGCGCCTGGGCCATCTTCGCCGGCGTCACCCACATCATGCCGTACTTCGGCTCCCTGCTGATCACGGCCGTCACGGGCCTGGTCGCGTTCATGCAGTTCGAGTCCCTGCAGATGGTGGTGCTGGTGGCCGGCGCCTCGCTGGCGATCGCGACCCTCGTCGGCATGGTCGTGACCACCTGGATGACTGGCAAGTTCGCCAAGATGAACCCGGCCGCCGTGTTCGTCAGCCTGCTGTTCTGGGGCTGGCTGTGGGGCATGTGGGGCCTGCTGCTGGGCGTGCCCGTCGTTGTCGTGATCAAGGTCGTGGCCGAGCGCGTCGAGGGCATGGAAGTCATCGCCGAACTGCTCGGCGAGTAGGCGCATCTCGCAACGCCTTCATGGCTGCGTTGCAGCGTCTCGCCGTACTACAGCATCAGTTCCCAGGTCTCGTCGACCATGTCCTTCCCGAAGGCGTGGACGGCTTGCTGGGCCACCAGCGAATAGCCCATGCCGGCATAGATACGGCGCGCTTCCTGCTGCAGGTTCGTCGTCCACAGGCGGATCGTGCGGTAGCCGCATGCACGGGCGAAGCGGTGGCATTCCTCGACCAGGCGCTTGCCCAGGCCGTAGCCGCGCGCCGCTTCCTCCACCAGCAGCAGGCGCAGCTTGGCGATGCCTTCCTCGCCGCTGTGCGCCAGCGCGACCGAACCGACCGGCCGCCCATCCATCTCGGCGATCCAGCATTGTTCGCGGCGCGCATCGAAGTTGCGTTCGAAGTCCGCACAGATCTCCTGTACCAGCGCCGTAAAACCGTCGTCCCATCCTTGCTGCTGCACGTACTGGACGCGGTGGCGCTCGACGATCCAGTCCAGGTCGCCTGGGCGGAACGGGCGCAGCACGAACGGCTGCGCGTATTTCAATCCGTCCTCGTCTCCCAGCAAGGCCTGGATCGTCTGCATCGCGTCCAAGAGGCGGCGCTGGTCGGCATCGCCGAAACGTGTGAGCAGGTCGCCGATCTCGTCGCGCGAGCGGCGGTCCAGCGGTTCGTACACGCTGCGGCCGTGTGCCGTCAGGTGCAGCAGCTTGGCGCGGCCGTCGGTGGGCGAGGGCACCTTGGCGACGAGGCCTGCCGTTTCGAAGCCGGACACGATGCGGCTCAGGTAGCCGCGGTCCAGGCCGAGATTGCGGCACAAGGCCGCTGGCTGCTGGTCGCCGTGGTGGGCCAGTTCGTACAGTACGCGCAACTCGGTCAGCGTGAAGTCGCTGTGCAGCAAGCCTTCGCGCAGCACGCCGATCTGGCGCGTGAAGAAACGGTTGAAGGCGCGCACGGCAGCGACGCGGTCGTCGGCAATGGATTCGGGCATGTAAGCCTCCGCAATGGCATTGTCGCCATTGTGCGATTGATTGCTGACTGAGTCAACAATATGGCGCGGACGTAAAAAAGCCGCAGCGTCGAGCGACGCGGCGGCTTCGTGGGTGTTGGCGACCAGCGATCAGTGTGCCGTCTGCACGCCGGCGCTGCCGTCCGGTTTCTTGGCGCCGGGCACGTCCTTCTTGCGCAGGCTGCCCATCTGCAGCGCATACTGGCGTGCGAACTCGGCGCCCAGGAAGAAGATTTGCGCCGAGTAATAGACCCACAGCAGCAGGGCAATCAACGAGCCGGCGGCGCCGAAGCTGCTCGTCGTGCTGCTGTTGCCGATGTACAGGCCGATCGCATATTTCCCCAGCGTGAACATGATCGCGGTGCCGAGGGCGCCGATGGTCACGTCGTGCCAGGACAACTTGATGCGGGGCAGCAGTTTATAGATGGCGCCGAACAGCACGGCGATGACGAGGAAGCCGAAGGCGGAGGCCACCCAGCCCAGCACGATCGTGGCGGATTGCCACATATTGCCGATGAAGGTTTCGACCAGGGTCAGCGCGGCCGAGACGACAAGCGAGGTCATCAGGAGCAAGCCCAGCGTCAGGATCAGGCCGAACGAGAGCAGGCGCGTGCGCACCGTGTCCCACCAGCTGGCATCGGCAGGCGGGGGAACGCCCCAGATTTCGTCGAGGCTGTCCTTGAGTTCGGAAAAGGCGCTCGTCGCGCCGACGACCAGCAGCACCGAAGCGACGATGGTCGCCAGCTTGCCGCTTTCGTGGTTGCGGGCGCCGGCCAGGATGGCCTGGATGGTTTCCGCCCCCTGCGGGCCGACCAGGCCGCGCAGTTCGTGGATCAACTGGCCCTGGGCCGCTTCCTGGCCATAGAAGAATCCGGCGATCGCGATCACCAGCACCAGGATCGGTGCCAGCGAGAACAGGGAATAATAAGCCAGGGCCGCACCCTTGCTGGCGGCCCGGTGCTCCATCCATTCGGTGATGGCGCAGCGCATCACGTGGAGGAGCTGGCGTGAGAAGGGAACCCAGTTTTGTACTGCCATCGTACGTCCTCCAAAAAAAACAACGCGCCCGAAGGCGCGTTTCACGGGCCTGTGCCCAGGTCGGCGTCCGGGTTCGCAAACCCGGGGCCGGCGGCGGCATGCTGCCGGCAAGAATCCGAAGACCTCGCCGGCATGCTGCCGTCATGCGTGCATTACTGGACGCGGCGTTCGACGGTGATCTGCTCGACTTCCACGCGGCGGTTCGGTGCCAGGCACTCGATCAGCTCCGACTTCTTCTTCTGCTTGCAGTCGGTGACGACCGGGTTGGCTTTGCCTTTGCCGTAGGCCTTCAGGCGGTTGCCGTCGATACCCTTGGCGACCAGGTAGTCACGCACGGCGTTGGCGCGGCGCTCCGACAGCTTCTGGTTGTACTTGTCCGAACCCAGGCGGTCGGTGTAGCCGTTGATGTCGACGTCGGTGATCGAGGTGTCGGCCTGCAGGGCGGCGGCGATCTCATCCAGCTTCGGTTGCGGCTGGTTCAGGGTCGCGCTGTCGAAGGCGAACAGTTCGGTCGACGACAGGGTGACCTTCTCGAAACGTGCCGGCGGCGGCGGCGGCGGAGCGACCGGTTCCGGTGCCGGTGCCGGGGCTTCTGCGATCGGAGCCGGAGCCGGGGCCGGTGCCGGGCGCGGCGGCGGGTTGAACGCGTAGTTCAGGCTGACCGAGACGTACTTGTTGAGCGACTTGTCGAAGCCGAACTTGTCTTCGTCGTCGATCCAGCCCTTGACGGCGCGGGCGTCAGCCTGCAGCGTCCACTGGTCGTTGATGCCCACCTGGAAGCCCAGGCCGGCGGTTGCGTACGGCGACCAGCCGTCGACGACGCCACGGCCCGGACGGCCCATGCGGTCGTGCTGGCCACCGACACCGACCAGCAGGAACGGACGGAAGTTCTGGCGCGACAGCATCAGCAGGGCGTCGACGCCCACCAGGACCTGGCGGTAGTCGTTGCCGGCATCCTTCGAGCGGGCCCAGGTGGCGCCAGCCTGGATGTCCCACAGCGGGTGCACTGCCTTACCAAATTTCAACCCGGCGCCCCAGTCCTTGTCGTCGGTGCCAAAGTCGCCGTCCGGCTTGATGCCGACGACGGTCGGTGCGACATACCAGGACGGATTGACGACTGCCGTGGATTCTTGGGCCAGCGCCGAACCGGCGGAGCACAGAATGGCGACGGCCAGGGCGATCTTCTTCGTATTATTCACAGGTAACTCCCATAAGTTGTAAAGGTACTTGACATCGCATGCCTTGCAGTGATGTTGATGACAAGCTTACAAGTCAGCACTTTCTTGGGTCAGTGCGCTAGCGCACCTAAGAGCCGAATGTTGTGGTTAGCTTACAACATGGCTTTTTCGACCACTGTTGCTGTTTGTTTCTGAATGTTACGAACACCGTCGTACATGGCGCTATTAGCGCCGATATTCGTGCCCGCTGCAGCTATACATAGGTATGACAGGTGTATAGAGGCGCATGGGCTCTGCCATATGGATGTCATAAAGCCCGTGTAGGGCCTGTTGAGGGCGGCACATGCACCCAATTTTTATTTCGAAAATATTGTTGTAATCGTACAACAAAGCTGCGCACGATTGGTGTGCACGCGTTTCGTTTGGTCATTCCAGCCGTTCGTCGGCTTCCGTTTGATACCGGGTTGGCGGTCGGGTTCAATTTCTGGCACTGATCAAGCGCAGTGCTTCGCCGTAGCCGCAAAGCGAGCTCGGCTTGGACGAGTGTCAACACGCCATGCCAGAAAATTACTTCCAGATATTTTTAGAAATGTTGGATGGCGCACAGACCAGGGATGGTGAGGCAGGCAATCTTGTACATAGTTAAGCGGAACCGACTTGTTGACAGACGGTCATATCACGAGACGGTCCGGGCCTCACCAGAACACAGTCCTTTATACGGAGTAAACCAATATGCATGCAGCGACTCACCACAATGCGGTTCAAGGCGACCTCAACGCAGTGCACACTTCCAGCAATTCTGCGTTGATCGAGCGCGTTCCGCCGCAGCCGACCGAGCGCGCCCCGATTTCGCTGGCACCGATCGAGCGCGTACGCTCGACCTCGGCTACCCAGCGCCGCATCGAGAACATGCAGAAGCTGATTGGCGAACTGCAGACCCACGAAATGCTGGCCGACGAGATCGCATGGTTCCTGAAATTCTCGCCGTCGGGCGCACGCAAGTACATCCGCGACCTGCGCGAGGCCGGCGTGATCGAGCTGGCACGTTATATCGAGGGTACCGCTACCTACCTGGGCAAGGCCGTCTACCGTATTTCTCCGGATCCGGATCGCGTCAAGGCCTTCCTGGGCGCGATCTGCCAGCCGAAGCGCGAAGGCGCCGCCCCGCGTAAGGAACGTCCGGGCCTGCGCGAGCAGAGCATGGCCGGTACCGGCCGCCACTTCCACATCCTGGCCGACGATACCCACTATGCGATCCGCGTGAACCGCAGCCCGGTCAGCCGCGATCCGCTGGTCGCAGCACTGTTCGGCCCGGCCCCGGGCCAGGTCGGCAAAGAGCGCGCCTGATCCATCGGCCGTTCGGCGGCCAGGCCGCCAACGCCGGCTGCCATCGCAAACGCCACCCCGCCTTTCGGCCGGGTGGCGATTTTTTTCTATTACAGCAATTGAAAACTCAGCAAGGATACGCATATGCCGTCCAGGCGGCGCTGTGCGCCCTGCAATCGATGAGGAGAATCCATGTTACCTAGTGCGGCATCACTGGAAGGAAAGCCGGTCCCCAACGTCACGTTCAAGGCGCGTCCCAACGACCAATGGCGCGACGTCACGAGCGCCGACCTGTTCAAGGGCAAGACCGTCGTCGTGTTCGCGCTCCCCGGCGCGTTCACTCCGACCTGTTCGTCGGCCCACTTGCCGCGCTATAACGAGCTGGCGCCGGCATTGCGCGACAACGGGGTCGACGACATCCTGTGCATTGCCGTGAACGACGCCTTCGTCATGAATTCCTGGCAAGGCGGCCAGGAAGCGGGCAATATCACGATGATCCCGGACGGCAACGGCGACTTCACGGAAGGCATGGGCCTGCTGGTCGACAAGCGCGACCTCGGCTTCGGCAAGCGCTCCTGGCGTTATTCGATGCTTGTCAAGGACGGCATCGTCGACAAGATCTTCATCGAGCCGGACAAGGAGGGCGACCCGTTCGAGGTGTCCGATGCCGACACGATGCTCCGTTATATCAATCCAGAGGCGCAGGCGCCGGAGCCGGTGGTCATCTTCTCGAAGCCTGGTTGCCCGCATTGCGCGCGCGCAAAGGCCGTGCTCAAGGCGAATGGCATCGTGTTCACCGATATCTCGCAGGATGCCAAGATCAATACCAGCGTGCTGCGCGCCGTGTCGGGCGAGATGACGTGGCCGCAAGTCTTCGTCGGCGGGCAATTGATCGGCAATGCCGACGCCGTCGAGGCGCATTTCGGCCGCGCCCGCACTGGCACCGGCACCGGCGCCTGAGCCCGACGCCAACAACCCGGGAGGCATGATGGAAGCCGCTCTCGCCTGTGCCGCCCTTGCCGGCGCGCTGCTGCTGGCCTGGCTGCTGCCGCGCTGGCGCCTGCACCGCGTGCTGGCGCGCCCGCTGGACGAGGTCCAGCTCGGCTACATCGAGCGCAACGTGGACCAGTACCGCGGCATGGCGCCGGCGCTGCGGCAGCAGTTGCAGCGCCTGGTCAAGCAGTTCCTGCACCAGAAGACCTTCGTCGGCTGCGCCGGCCTCGAGGTCACCGAGGAAATGCGCGTGACGATCGCCGCCCAGGCCTGCCTGCTGCTGCTGAACCGTCCCACGAAGGTCTATCCGGGCCTGCATGCCGTGCTCGTGTACCCCGGCGCCTTCCTGGTGCCGCGCAGGGAGGCCGACGCGGCCGGCGTCGTCACCGAGACGCGCCAGGACCTGCTCGGCGAATCCTGGGGCGACGGCCGCGTGATCCTGTCCTGGGAACACGTGCGCCGCGCCGGCCTGCCGCCTCAGGGCACGCACAACGTCGTGCTGCACGAATTCGCCCACCAGCTCGACAGCGAGTCGGGCAGCAACAATGGCGCGCCTTTCCTCGGCAGCGCCGAGCGTTACCGCAGCTGGTCCGACACCCTGTCGCGCGACTTCGCGCTGTTGCGCCGGGATACGTACTGGGGCCAGCGCGACGTGCTCGACCCCTACGGGGCCACCAACCCGGCCGAGTTCTTCGCCGTCGCCACCGAGAGCTTCTTCGAGCAGCCGCACGAACTGGCGGCGCGCCATCCGGAACTGTATGCCGAGTTCCAGTCCTACTACCGCGTCGACCCGCGCGACTGGTTCGCGGCGCCGGCGCCGGAACCCGTCCACTACGGCGCCGCCTACGGACAATGGCAGTAGACTGCGTGCGCCCGCGTACAGACCCGGCGCGCCGCGGCGCGCATCATGCAGCTCATCGGGTGCACGAGGAGTTCAGCCATGTCCATGATCATTGCAGGGCACTTCCAGCTTCAGGATGAAGTCGCGCAGGCGCGCCGCGCCCTCGTCGACGCCGGTTTCGACGGCGAGCGCATCAGCGGGTTCTACCTGAGCCAGCCGGGCCAGCACGACATGACGCCGCTCGGCGGCGACCACATCCATTCCCCGGGCGCCAAGGAATCGCCGGAAGGCGTGGCGCAGGGCGCGGCGGCCGGTGCCGCCGTCGGCGCCGTCGCGGGCGCGGCCACGGCGCCCGTCACGGGACCGATCGGACCCGTGGTCGGCGGCCTCGTCGGTGCCCACGTCGGCTCGCTGTTCAGCTTTTCCAAGATGAAGGATGCCGGCGAACGGGAGGAGGGCGGCCGCGCACCCGTCGAGAACCGCCATGCCGGCATGCTGGTGGCCGTCGCCTTCGACGATGCGGCCCAGGAAAGCCGCGCGGTCGACGTCTTGCGCAGCCTCGGCGCCACCCAGATCGAGCGCGCCAAAGGCAATATCGTGGACGGCGACTGGGCCGATTTCGACCCGGCCAGCGCCCCGGACATTATCCGATGAGCTAGTGCCGCTCTACGCATGGCGCCTACCCAGCCAGCCTAAAATGACTGGCTGGATTTTGACTTTCCGCAAAAACCGCTTTGTGCGAACTCCTAGACTCGTTCATTCCTGCTGCGCAGCCCGCGCGGCAGAATGACACGGGACGAAGAGCTATGTGCGCAGATAAAGTGGCTTTGGTGACTGGAGGCATGGGAGGATTGGGGACGGCGATCTGCCGGCGCCTGGAGACGGAAGGCTTCCAGGTGGCGGTAACGTACTCGCTGGGCAATGCGACACCGGAAGCGTGGCTGGCGGCCCAGCGCGACGACGGGTATCACTTCACCGCCTACAAGGTCGACGTGACGGACTACGGCGACTGCGAATGGATGGTGCAGAAACTGCTGGCCGACATGGGACGGCTGGACGTGCTGGTGAATAACGCCGGCATCACGCGCGACCGCAGCCTGCGCAAGATGAGCCGCGAGGATTGGCAGGCCGTGCTGAACACCAACCTCGACAGCGTCTTCAACATGACCAAGCAGGCGATCGAGCCCATGATGGCGCAGCGCTGGGGCCGGGTCATCAATATTTCCTCCGTCAATGGCCAGCAGGGCGCCTTCGGCCAGGCCAATTACTCCGCCGCCAAGGCCGGCATGCACGGCTTCACGAAGGCGCTGGCCCTCGAGATGGCGCGCCACGGCGTCACCGTGAACACGGTCTCGCCGGGCTATCTGCGCACGCGGATGGTCGAGGCGGTGCCGGTCGAGGTCATGCGCGACAAGATCCTGCCGCAGATCCCGATGGGCCGCCTGGGCGAGCCGGACGAGATCGCCGGCCTGGTCGCCTATTTGTCTTCCGAGGAGGCGGGGTTCATGACGGGCGCTAACCTGGCCATCAATGGCGGGCAGCATATGTGCTGAACTAGTTGCGCCCAAACACGTCGTCCCTGCGAAGGCAGGGACCCAAGTTCTGCCTGCGTTATCGATGCGCTAGCAAAATTGGGTCCCTGCCTTCGCAGGGACGACGGTGTTTCAGGCCGGCGCAGACGGCGTCTGCAACGCCACCGTATCCAGATGCGTCTTGAGCCGGTCGATCGCCGCCAGGATCGCCACCGGGTCCGTCGATGCCGCCGCCGCGGCCAGGCCCAGCAGGCGCGCGACGAGGGTGATGCCGTCGCCGATGCGGGCGATGTGGCGGATCTTGACGGCCGCGTCCGCCGTCAGCTTGACGAGCTGCGCTTGCGGCCGGCCGAGCCCGGAGACGATGCAGGCGGCCGCGTCCGCATACAGGCGGTTGGCGCGCTGGCGCAATTCGATCTCGGCATCGAGCAGGGCGCGCGCGGCGGCCTGTTCCGAGTCGGGGACGGTGCCGCCGCCATGGCGGCGGATGTCGCGCATCACGCGCTCGTGGATGCTGTCCGCGCAGACGGACAGGCGGTCGGCCAGTTCCTCGACCTGGCGCGCGCTGGCCATCGCTTCGCCGGGCGAAGGCGGGGACAGGGTCGGTACCTTCGGCTTGGGGGGATCGCTTGCCATGCTGGGCTCCTCGGGGTCACTCGGACAGGGCGTCGCGCAGGTTGCGCAGGTCGCGCACGTAGGCGGCCAGCTGCTTGCGGAATTCGTCGCTGCGCAAGTCGTTCAGGTGCTCGCGCATCTTCTGGTGGCCCAGCGCGACCTTGGTCAGGCCCTGCAGGGCGACGTCGTAGCGTTTGTCGACGAGCCGGTATTCGGTCGACTTGTTCAGGTAGTGGACCTTGGCCAGCGTCACCAGCATGCGGTCGGAATTCCTGGTGGAGAAGGGGATCTCGACGTCGAAGATGCCCAGCACCGTCTTCTTTTCGTTTTCGTTGGTCTTGGCGTACAGGCGCGTGAGCGCGATCATCGCGTCCAGCAGCACCTGCACGTCGGCGTCGCCGTCGCGCACCATCGTCTCCACGCTGCGGTTCTGGTAGTTCGAGGCGATCACCCGCGTGAGCAGGCGAGTGAGCCCCGTATAGGCGGCAATGTGGCGCTGCTGCAGGCCCGATTCCGTATTCGCCTTGAGACCGTTGCCGAGGTCGTCGATGCGCGCGGACAGGTCGTAACGGTCGTCGCCGGCCAGCACGCTCAGCGTCTGCATGTACAGCACCACGCTCTTCTGGATGCTGACGAAGTCGTCGTAGACCGCGCGCCGGCGCGCATCGTTTTCCTTGGCGATGCGGTCGGCGGCCGGCGACAGATAGGGCTGTTCGCGTTCGTAGGTGTCGCGGTAGCGGCGCGAGAGTTCGCCGTAGCCGCCCAGCCGCGCCGAGGCGTCGGCGAATTCGCGCACTTCGCCCAGGCTGACCTGGTTGGTGGTGGCGCAGCCGCCCAGCAGCAGGGCGGCGCAGAGGACAAACAGGAAAGGAATGCGGCGCAAGTCCATGGGTCCTTTCTGGTCGGCAAAAGGCCGAACCCGAAAGGCCCCATTCTTTCAAACCCGTTTTATAGGGACATTGCTCCGTATCAAGTGTGCTCGTATCAAGCCCGCTGCTTGACCGGTGCGTCGCGCCAGGCCAGCCCGGCCACGGTATCGCCGCGCGGGTTGTATTCGCAGCCGACCCAGCCCCCGTAGCCCAGCTCGTCGAGCAGGTCGAACAGGAAGGGGTAATTGATCTCGCCGGTGCCCGGCTCGTGGCGTCCGGGAACGTCGGCGATCTGGATGTGGCGGATCAGCGGCAGCAACTGGCGCAGCGTGTGGGCCAGGTCCCCTTCCATGCGCTGCATGTGGTAGACGTCGTATTGCAGGAACAGGTTCGGGACGGCGCACTCGGCGATGATGGCCGCGGCCTGGCTGCTGCGTGTGAGAAAGTAGCCGGGCACGTCGCGGTCGTTGATCGGCTCGACCAGCAGGTCGATGCCGTGTGGTGCCAGCTTGGCCGCCGCGAAACGCAGATTGTCGACGAAGGTGGCATGGGCGCGCTCGGCCGACACGGCCGGGTGCTGCTTGCCCGACAGGCAGTGCATGCGCTTCACGCCCAGGTCGAGCGCATATTCGAGCGCCAGCTCGACGCTGTCCTGGAACTCGCCGATGCGGCGCGGATCGCAGGCCATGCCGCGTTCTCCCGCCACCCAGTCGCCGGCCGGCAGGTTGAAGAGCACGAGTTCCTGCCCGTAGCGCTGCAGGCGGCCGGCGATCTGTTCCGGCTCGAACGCGTAGGGGAACAGGAACTCGACGCCGTCGAAACCGGCCTCGCGGGCGGCGGCAAAACGTTCCAGGAAGCCCAGTTCGGGAAACAGCAGGCTCAGATTGGCGGCGAATCGTGGCATGGCGGTCTTTGCTTAACTAAATACAAACAGCCCGACATGCTATCCGATCCGCCGCGTTCCTGCAGACACGTCTCACCCGTGCCCGTGTCGGATCGGGGCTCAGCCGGCTGTCGGCGTCGGCGATGGCGACGACTGTACCCCTGCGATCTGCGCCAGCAAAGCCGAGGTCGCCTCGAGCTGGGCCCGCGACGGCCCCCCCAGCACGGCGCGGCTGACGTTGTCGACCACGACGGTCGCGTTCGTGACGAGCTCGCTGCCGGTTGGGGTGACGAGGGCATAGCCGACGCGCGCATCGCGCGGATCGCTCTGGCGCGCGACGAGGCCGATCTTCTCCAGCGGCAGCAGCGAACGAGTGACCCCGGACGCCGTCAGGCCCAGCTTCTCGGCCAGGTCGACGCGGCGCAGGCGGCCGCCCGGTGCGCGCTGCAACTGCAGCAGCAACTGGTAGTCGGCGAAGCTGATGCCGTGGTGGCTGCCCAAGGCATTGTCCAGGCGGCGTTGCAGCGTGGCCCAGGCGCGCGACATGCGCAGGGCGAATTCCGTAGTGAGGGTGTCGGTGCTCATGGCAATGTCCCAGTAGAGATAGTTGAGTACTCAAATATATAGACGACTACAACGTTTGTAAAGTATTTGAGTACTCAACTATCTGCGCGGACGTACCATGAAACAACGTCGCCCCTACGCAGGCAGGGCCCAATCTTGCATGCGACGTGACAGTGCTTGCAGAAATTGGGCCCCTGCCTGCGCAGGGGCGACGCGGTGTTACGTGTTGCGTGCTAGGTGTTGCGTGTTACGGTAGGGCTTAGCGATCGCCACCCGAGCGCTGGCCGGCCGGGCGCGGGCCGCGGCCCTGGCCGCGGTTGCCGCCGTTGCCGCCGCCGTTGCCACCATTGCCGCCGTTGCCGCGGCCAGCCGACTGGGGACGTCCGCCCAGCAGGGCTGCTCCGCCGCCGTTGCCGCCGGTGCGTGCACCGTTGCCGCCGCCACCGCTGCGCTGGCCGCTCGGGGCTGCCTGGGTGCGCGGCTTGTTGCCGCCATTGCCGCCGCCATTGCCGCCGGCAGGACGCCCGCCGCCCGGACGGCCGCCGCGGCCATTCGCATGGCCGGGAGCGCCGCTGCGCAGCTGGATCGGCTGCGCCTTGGCGGTCGGATCCGGCTCGAAGCCGTTGATCACTTCGCGCGGCAGCGTTTGCTTGATCAGCTTCTCGATGTCCTTCAGCATCTGGTGCTCGTCGACGCAGACCAGCGAAACGGCTTCGCCGGTGGCGCCGGCGCGGCCCGTGCGGCCGATGCGGTGGACGTAGTCTTCCGGCACGTTCGGCAGGTCGTAGTTGACCACGTGCGGCAACTGGTCGATGTCGATGCCGCGCGCTGCGATATCGGTCGCGATCAGGGCCGTCAGGCTGCCGTCCTTGAACTCGGCCAGCGCCTTGGTGCGCGCCGACTGGCTCTTGTTGCCGTGGATCGCCATCGCGCCGATGCCATCCTTGCCGAGTTGTTCGACCAGCTTGTTGGCGCCGTGCTTGGTGCGGGTGAACACCAGTACCTGCTTCCAGTCGTTGGTCTTGATCAGGTGCGCCAGCATCGGGTGCTTCTTGTCGCGGTCGACCGGGTGGATCTTCTGGGCGATGACTTCGACGGTCGAGTTGCGGCGTGCCACTTCGATCATGGCCGGCTTGTCCAGCAGGCGGTCGGCCAGGGCCTTGATCTCGTCCGAGAAGGTGGCCGAGAACAGCAGGTTCTGGCGCTTCGGCGGCAGCACGGCCAGCACCTTGCGGATGTCGTGGATGAAGCCCATGTCGAGCATGCGGTCGGCTTCGTCCAGCACCAGGATCTCGATCTTGTCGAGCTTGATGGTGCCCTGGGCCACGTGGTCGAGCAGGCGGCCCGGGGTGGCGACGAGGATGTCGACGCCGTTGGCCAGCAGCTTGATCTGCGGGTGGATGCCGACGCCGCCGAAGATGACGGCCGAGCTCAGGTTCGTGTACTTGGAATAGATGCGGACGTTTTCCTCGACCTGGGCGGCGAGCTCGCGGGTCGGGGCCAGCACCAGCGCGCGGATGGCGCGCTTGGAGGTCTTGTTGGTCAGTGCCGCGCCCACCGCGTCGGTCGACAGGCGGTGCAGCACGGGCAGCGTGAAGCCGGCGGTCTTGCCGGTGCCGGTCTGGGCGCCAGCCAGCAGGTCGCCGCCGCCGAGGACGGCCGGGACGGCCTGCGCCTGGATCGGGGTCGGGGCGGTATAGCCCGCTTCAGTGACGGCGCGCACGATGGCGTCGGAAAGACCGAGAGTATTGAATGACATAAGTTTTCTGTTGGGATCGGCGCGTCGCCCTGAGGGCGCCAGTCCAGCCGATCGGTTACACAACACAGGACGGCCGGTACTGGAGCCGGCGCGCCAAGACGCACCACGGACGAAATGTCACAGGTACGCGGCATTATAGTTAAAAATGTTTCGCCAGGGGAATTCCAGCGCAGCAATGCCTTAGGGCAGGCTGGTGAGTGGGGAGGCGTGGCGCCTCGTGGGCGGGGGCACGTGCGTAGCTTGCGGCAGGGGTGCCGCGCGGCCTGGCAGGCCCGCGGCATTCCCCGGACTTACGAGGCCGTATTCTACGCGAAAGGGCGCGCGTCCGCCCTCGGTCGATCGATCAGGCGAACGGCGATAGCAGGTTGACCATGCCGGCGAAGACCTTCGGGCCGGCGGCGATCACGTCGCCCTTGTGCAGGTATTGCGATTCGCCGTTGAATTCGCCGACGATACCGCCCGCTTCCGTCACCAGCAGCGAGCCGGCGGCGATGTCCCACACCTTCAGGCCCTTCTCGAAGAAACCGTCCAGGCGGCCGGCGGCCACGTTGGCCAGCTCCAGCGCGGCCGAGCCGCCCGAGCGCACGCCGTGGCAGCGCGGCGCCACGACTTCGTACATGCGCAGGTATTCGGCCAGGTCGCGCGGCTCGGCGCCATGGCCGGAACCGATCAGGGCCTTGTTGATGCGGTCCGGGTTGCGCACGCGGATGCGCTTGTCGTTCAGGTAGGAGCCGCCGCCCTTGCTGGCGGTGAACAGGTCGTTGCGGACCGGGTCGTAGATGACGGCCTGGGTGATCACGCCGCGCTGTTGGAGCGCGATCGAGATGCAGTAGTTCGGGTAGCCGTGCAGGAAATTGGTGGTGCCGTCGATCGGATCGATGATCCAGACGTACTCGCTGTCGTCGTTCAGGTTGCTGGAAGCGCCATTTTCCTCGCCCAGGATCGCGTGATCGGGGTAGGCTTTCAGCAGCGTCTCGATGATCGCCTGTTCCGATGCCTGGTCGATGTCGGTCACGAAGTTGTTATGGCTCTTTTCGCTGATGGTGATGCGATCGAGGTCAAACGAGGCGCGGTTGATGACGGTCGCGGCGCGGCGGGCGGCCTTGATGGCCGTGTTGAGCATTGGGTGCATGAAAGCTTCCGTAAAAAATGCTGACGCCCACCGCGCCAACGCGCCGTGAACGATCTGAACGAGAGAAAATTATAAAGAGCAAAGCGGTGCCGAAGCCGTTAAAATCGCGAGCCTGGCTGCTGTAGCCTTGTCTTGATTTCAACGCTCGTCACCGCGCGATGCCGCTATTGTAAATGAACCCGAACGAACTTGATACGTCTCTTTTCAAACGCCTGCGTTTTGTGTTAGTTGAAACCAGCCGCGCCGGCAATGTCGGTTCGGTGGCGCGCGCCATGAAGACGATGGGCTTTTCCGACCTGGTGCTGGTCGCGCCGCGCTGCGCCGATCCGCTGCAGGATGCCGAGGCCGTGGCCTTCGCCAGCGGCGCCATCGACGTGCTGCAGTGCGCGCGCATCGTCGACAGCATCGGCGAGGCGCTGGAGGGCTGCAATTTCGCCGCCGCTGTCTCGGCGCGCCTGCGCGAATTCTCGCCGCCCGTGTGGGCGCCGCGCGGCTTCTCGGCGCACGTGGCGCAGGACACGAACCTGCGCCCGGCCCTCATCCTGGGCAACGAGCGCGTCGGCCTGCCGAACGACATCGTCGAGGGATGTAACGTGCTGATCAACATTCCCGCCAATCCGGACTATGCCTCGCTGAACCTGTCGCAGGCGGCCCAGGTACTGGCCTACGAATGCCGCCTTGCGGCGCAGGGCGAGAACCGCACCCAGGAAGGCATCGGCTTCCACGGCGAGGCGGCCAGCATGGCCCAGGTCCAGGGGATGTACGCGCACCTGGAAGAAGCGCTGGTGGCGATCGGCTTCCTGAACGCCGACAATCCGAAGAAGCTGATGCCGCGCCTGAAGCGCCTGTTCGCGCGCACCCAGCTGGAGACGGAAGAAGTGAACATCCTGCGCGGCATCGCGCGCCAGATGATGCGCGAGCGGCCATGAACCTGAGCGCGCGCCGCCTGCTGCTACTGATCCTGCTAGTGCAGGCGGCGGCGGCGCTCGCGATCGCCCGGGGCGCGTGGGCGCTCGGCGCGCCGGTCTGGCTGGCCGTCCTGGCCGGCATCGGCAGCGTCGCGCTCGCGCGGCTCGTCATCAACCTGAACAACTTCCGTATGGCGGCGCGCGCGGCCGGCAGCACGCCGGACGAGCACCGCCTCGACGCGCGCGGCGCGCTGCGCCTGTTCGCCGAGGAATTCAAGGCCAGCATGCTGGTCTCGCACTGGCACATGCCGCGCGGCCGCGCCGCCATGCGCATCCATCCGGGCAGCGCCCATCCGCCCGTGCTGCTGGTGCACGGCTACGGCTGCAACAGCGGCTACTGGGCGCGCCTGCTGCCCTTGCTGGATGCGGCCGGCATCAGCCACGCCGGCGTCGACCTGGAACCGGTCGGCGGCGACATCGATGCCTACGTGCCGCTGGTCCAGCAGCGCGTGCTGGAGCTGCTGGCGGCGACGGGCGCCGCGCGCGTGGCGATCGTCGGCCACAGCATGGGCGGCCTGGTGGCGCGCGCCTGGATGCGCACGCACGGCAGCGCCACGGTGGCCCGCATCGTCACGCTGGGCACGCCGCACCACGGCACCGCGCTGGCCAATCTGGGGCCGGGCATCAACGCGCGGCAGATGCGCCGCGGCAGCGGCGACGGCGGGGAGCAGGGCAGCGACTGGCTGCGTGCCCTGGCCGCGAGCGAAAGCCCGGCCACGCGCGCCCTCGTCACGTCGATCTACACGCACCACGACAATATCGTCTCGCCGCAGGCGTCCAGCGTGCTGCCGGGCGCGCGCAACATCGCCTTCGGCGGCATCGGCCACGTGGCGCTGGGCAGCAATCCCCGCGTGCTGGCCGCCGTGATGGATGAACTGGCGGCACTGCGGGAGCCGGCGCCAAGTACGTCCACTGCATGACGTGGGTCAACCGCAGAAGATTGTTACTTTTTTCCTTGCTTCATGTTACAGTTCGCCGGTTACCTGTCCTGGAACCAGCATGGCCCGCATTCTCCTCGTCGACGACCAACCGTCCAGCCTCGCGATGATGGCCTGGGCGCTGCGCGCGCGCGGGCATGAGGTGTTGACGGCGGCCGGCGGCATCGACGGCCTGGAACTGGCCAGGGCGCGCCGGCCCGACCTGGTCGCCTGCGGCCTGCGGCTGCCGGACCTGGGCGGCCGCGCGCTGGCGCTCTTGCTGCGCGCCGACCGCGCCGGCGCCGCCATGTCGCTGGTGGCGCTGGGTGCCGTCGACGGCGACCGCGAAGGGATGCTGCGCGCGGGCTTCGATGCCTGCCTCGCCATGCCGCCCGATCCCGTGTGCTTCGGCACCGAGATCGAAGCCGTGCTGCCGGGGCCCGACGGGAACCTGCTGGTGGTCGACGACGATGCCTTCATGCTGTCCCTGCTGGCCGACGTGCTGGGCGATACGCGTTACCGCCTGCTGGCCGCGCGCTCGGCGGGGGAGGCGCTGGCGCTGCTCGCGCGCCGGCGCGTGCACGTGGTGCTGTCGGACCAGAACATGCCGGGCCTGAGCGGCACGGAGCTGCTGGCGCTGGTGCGCGGCCTGTATCCGGCATGCGCGCGCCTGATCCTGTCGGGCGAAACGGACCGCGCGGCGATCGAGCAGGCCCGGGCCGACGGCCTGGTCGATCGCGCCTACGCCAAGCCCTGGGTCGGCGCCGCGCTGCGCGAGGCGGTGCACGATGCGTTCGCGCTGCAGCGGCTGCGCGCCGCAAATTAGAAGAGCACCCCACCGCGCCCTCAGGGCAAGGCGCGTCGTCGAAGACAGTACGCGTGTACGGCGAGACGACGCAACGCCGCCATGAGGGCGCTGTGGGGCGCTCCGGGTGGTGGTAGAGGGCGGTCGATGTTATCCTTGCGGGTGAATCCAATCACGCACCCTTCCATGCAACAAAAAGCCCCGCGCCGGACCCGCGAACGCATCCTCGAGCTGTCGCTCCGGTTGTTCAACGAGTTCGGCGAGCCGAACATCACCACGACGGTGATCGCCGAAGAGATGAACATCTCTCCGGGGAACCTGTATTACCACTTCCGTAACAAGGACGACATCGTCAATTCGATCTTCGTCCAGTTCGAGGCCGAGATCGAGCGCATCCTGACCGTGCCGGCCGGGCGCCGTTCGAACATGCAGGATGTGTGGACCTATCTGCACCTGATGTTCGAACTGATCTGGAAGTACCGCTTCTTCTACCGCGACCTGAACGACCTGCTGTCGCGCAACCGCAAGCTGGAACTGCACTTCAAGGCCATCCTCGCGCACAAGATCAAGGTCGCGCGCCAGCTGTGCGAAGACCTGCGCAGCGAAGGTTCGCTGGAAGCGAGCGATGCCCAGATCGGCGCCATGGCCACGAACATGGTCGTCGTCGCGACCTACTGGCTGTCCTACGAATACGTGCGCAATCCGCGCAAGTACAGCGAGCAGCAGGCCATCGCCGACGCGCTCGCGCGCGGCTGCTACCAGGTGCTGTCGATGGTCGGCCCCTACCTGCGCGGCGAGACGCGGGAGCTGTTCGAGCGCCTGTCGGACGACTACCTCAAGAAACTGCCGGCGGAAGCGCGGCAGGAATGACGCAGTAACCAGCAAGGACCCCAATGAAATCGATCGCCGTCTACTGCGGCGCCAATCCCGGCGCCGATCCCCGCTATGCCGACGCCGCCCGCGCGATGGCGCGCGCCCTCGTCGAACACAATATCGCCCTCGTCTACGGCGGCGGCAAGGTCGGCCTGATGGGCGTCATCGCCGACGAGGTGCTGCGCCTCGGCGGCGAAGCCACCGGCGTGATCCCGAAGGCGCTGGTCGAACGCGAAGTGGGCCACACGGGCCTTACGCGCCTGTTCGTCGTGAAGGACATGCACGAGCGCAAGGCAATGATGTCGGAGCTGGCCGAAGGCTTCATCGCGATGCCGGGCGGGATGGGCACGCTGGAAGAACTGTTCGAAATGGTCACCTGGGCCCAGCTGGGCATCCATGCCAAGCCGATCGGCCTGTACAACGTGGCCGGCTTCTACGATGGCCTGGTGCGGTTCGTCGGCCACATGGTGGAGCAGGGCTTCGTGCGTCCCGCGCATGCGGCGCTGCTGCAGATGGATGCCGACCCGGATGCGCTGATCGCACGCCTGCGCGACGCCTAGGTGTGAAGTTGCAAGAGGTTGTTTCGGTTAGTTGAGAGCCTGGACATCG
>CAUSCY010000065.1:0-29419 GCA_963529995.1 uncultured Massilia sp.
GGCCTGTCACGCCGGGGGTCGCGGGTTCGAGCCCCGTCCGCTCCGCCAGATGCAAGTAAAAAAGGTCCGACTCGTTCGGGCCTTTTTTATTTTCAGCTGCATTTTCAGGTCATCAAGAAAAAGGTCCGATTTCTCGGACCTTTTTTCGTTTCAGCGACCGCCACGGCCCGCAGGCCATGGCGGTGCTGCCGATCAGACTGCCTCGGCCAGGGCAATGCGCGACTGCGGCGCCCGGGCCGCGACCGAGGCGCGCGTCGTGCCCTCTTCCAGCGCCAGGCGGAACGTGCCGACCACCTCGGACAGCTGCGCCGCCTGGTCCTGCATCGCCCCGGCGGCAGCGGCGGCCTGTTCGACCAGTGCGGCGTTCTGCTGGGTGACGCGGTCCATCTCGACGACGGCGGTGTTGACCTGCTCGATGCCGGTGCGCTGTTCTTCGCTGGCGTTGGCGATCTCGCCCATGATGGCGGTCACGCGGCCGATGCTGTCGACGATATTGTTCATCGTCGCGCCGGCACGGTCCACCTGGCCGGTGCCGTCCTGGACCTTGCGCACGGAATCGTCGATCAGCACCTTGATTTCCTTGGCCGCGGTGGCCGAGCGCTGGGCCAGGTTGCGCACTTCCGATGCCACGACGGCGAAGCCGCGGCCCTGTTCGCCGGCACGCGCCGCCTCGACGGCCGCGTTCAGCGCCAGGATGTTGGTCTGGAATGCGATGCCGTCGATGACGCCGATGATGTCGACGATCTTGCGCGAGGATTCATTGATCGCCCCCATCGTCGTCACCACCTCGGCCACCATCGCACCGCCCTGGCCGGCGACGGTGGCGGCATCCGCGGCCAGCCGGTTGGCCTGGCGCGCATTTTCCGCATTCTGCCTGACGGTCGAGGTCAGCTCTTCCATCGATGCCGCGGTTTCCTCGAGCGACCCGGCCTGCTGCTCGGTACGCGCCGACAGGTCCTGGTTGCCGGCCGCGATTTCGCTGGAAGCGAGGGCGATCGTGCCGGTGCTGGCGCGCACCCGGCCGACGATGTCGCCCAGGCTGCCGTTCATGGTGCGCAGGGCCTGCATCAACTGGCCCGTCTCGTCGCGGCTGTCGGCCGTGATGCGGCTGGTCAGGTCGCCCGAAGCGACTTTTTCCGCCACGGCGACCGCTTCCCGGATCGGGACCGTGATCGATCGGGTGATCAGCCAGGCGCAGCCGACGCCCAGGGCGATCGCGACAATGCCCAGCGCAATCAGCAGCGTGCGCGTGCCGGCATAGGAATCGAGGATGTCCTCGGCGACCGCATCGGCGGCCGTCACCTGCAGCTCGGCCATCTTGCGGATCGCGGCCAGATAGGCGGCGCTGCTCGGCAGCAGCTGCTCGCGGTAGACCTTGGCGGCCAGTTCATGGTCGTCCGCGTCCTTGGCCTTGAACAGCGCCTCGCGTGCAGCCAGGTAAGGACCGCGCGTGCCCTTGACGGCGTTGAACAGTTCCCTGACCTGCTCGTTGCGCAGCGACTTCTCGATGAGATCCTGCAGCTCGGTGGAGCGCAACGATTCGCGCTTCATGCGCTTGGCAACGTCCTCGATGAGCGCCTTGTCGGTGGCGATGGCAACGGTTTCGATGCGCGCCGTGTTCAGTTCGATGATCTTCAGCCATTCGGCGACGTTGCGCTGGTTCTGAATACTGGTATGCACCAGGCGATCGGTCTTGTCGCCTGCCGCCTGCATGCGCGCCACGGAGGTCAGCATCACGACAAGCAACAAGGACAGGACGATGGCAAAGCCGATGCCCAGGCGGGCACCGATGTTGAGATTCTTCATAATGAGACTCCATCTAAGATTGGGCGGCTTCCCGCGAGCGGGGAATGCCGGCTGGGAGCGAATGACGAACGGGGTGCCGCCAGACTGCCTGCGTAAGCACCGGTACGCGACCGGGATCAACCGGCAGTATAACTTGCATTATAGAAACTTTATAGACCCCGTTGGTGCAGGGCAACATCGGCGGACGCTCGGCTACTTCCGCGTTACGCGCATTTCAGGATGGCTTCGCCGACTTCCACCCGATTGCGGCCGCCGATCTTGGCCGCATACAAGGCGTGGTCGGCCCGTGCCAGCGCGGCCGTCAGCTCCTCGTCCGGATCGATGACCACCACGCCGATGCTCACCGTCATGCGGTAACCCACGGCGCAGGACGGCAGCGGTGCCTCGGTGACGGCCATGCGCAGGCGCTCGGCGGCGTGCAGTGCGCCTTCCAGGCTCGTGCCAGGCAGGGCCAGCGCGAATTCCTCGCCCCCCAGGCGGCCCATCAGGTCGTGCTCGCGCAGCATGGCGCGCGCGGTGGCGGCGAACACGCGCAGCGCCTCGTCGCCGCAGGCATGGCCGAAGCCGTCGTTGAGCTGCTTGAAGTGGTCCAGGTCGAGCATCACCAGCGCAATCGGCTTGCGCAGGCGCCTTGCCTGCACCCGCGCGGCGTCGGCACGCTCGAAGAAGGCGCGGCGATTGAGCGTATCGGTCAGGCCATCGATCGTAGCCAGTCGGCGCATGCTGGCATCGTCCTTCATCTTGCACAGCAGGAGGAAGCCGAAGCCGTTCACGATCATCAGCAGATAGCTGGAGAGGTAGGCGAAGCCCAGGATCGGGCTGGCATCGAAGGTATCCGTGCGCCCGCCCGCGACCGCCATCCAGACCCAGATCGCCAGCGCGAACAGGGCATCGACGGCACCGATGATCCGCTGCAGCAGCGGCGCATCCTTCTGCGGGCGCAGCAGGATCATCGCCGCTGCCGACGCGAACAGCGCGACCAGCACGGCGACGGTCCAGGTCATCTGCTGGGCCGACGCGCCGAGCAGCGCGGCGCCCGCCACGACCAGCATGGCCGCGACGGTGGCCGGATACAGGGACTGGCGCCAGCGCCGGAAACCGAAGAACAGGCAATACGCGCCGAGTTCCAGCGCCGCCCCGGAAATCCAGATGAAACCGGCCACGTCCACCAGCAAGGGCATGTCGAAATGCGGGGAAGTCCAGGCGCACACCTGGCCCAGGCCGGACAGCAGGCGCGCCCACATCCAGGCCTTCAATGCGGCATTCGACGGCGCACCGCGCATATAACCCGCCATCAACAGGGCAAACGCGATATTGCCGACGCCGAGCGCCAGCATGAAAGTCCGGATATCGATCACTTATGGTCCTCGAAGCACTGACAGCGGGACGCGGCAATATCTTATGCACAACATATATTGCCTAAAAGAATTATAGTACACGCTTTCTTTTTTCTTGCACGCACGATTTTGCAGTCGCTGTGGCGTGTTCGCACCCACCAGGAGATTGGGCTGCAGAATGATGTGTGGCATCCAGCCACATTTCGTGTGTGCACGGCTGTACCGCTACATCGCATCGTGCATAATTGACAAGCCCATATCCGCTGTCTTCTGGAGTCGTCGTGATCTTTGGTTTCCTGAAATCCCCGTCGCTGTCGCCGCGCCAGCGCCGGCTGCAGAATACGCCGCTGTTCCGTACGCTCAAGCCGCTCGAGATCAAGTTCGTCGACGGCGTGATGCACGAACGGCGCTACCTGCCGGACGAGATCATCTTCGACGAGGGAGAAGAAGGACAGGCACTGTACCTCGTGATGAGCGGACGCGTGCGCATCACGCGCAGCATCCACGGCAACCGCCATCTGATCAACGAGCTGGAACCGGGCAGCTTCTTCGGCGACCTCGCCCTGCTCGACGACTCGCCGCGCAGCGCCCAGGCCCGCGCGCTCGACGGCTGCGAACTGGCCGTGTTCTTCCGCGACGACTTCCTGGCGCTGATGGAAACCGATGCCGTGATCGGCTACAAGATCTCGCTGGCGCTGGCGCGCCACATCGGCCAGCGCCTGCGCTACCAGCTCGACGGCCGCGCCCAGCTGGAGGCGCTGTGATCGGCCCCGGCGCCGCCATGGTACGCGGCGAGCGCGCCGGCCCCGTCGTCTGGAGCTGTATCATCGGCGTCACCTGCCTGCTGCTGGTGCTGCTCGAGCACATGCTGTGGCTGGTGCTGCCCTTCATCTTCGGCACCGTCACCTACTACATGCTGCTGGGCCCCATGCGCAGCCTGCTGCGCGCCGGCTTTACCCGCAACGTGGCCTCGATCCTCGTCTCCCTGGCCTTCTTCGGCGTCCTGGGCCTGATGCTGGCCGCGGCAATGGCGTGGGGCTCGATGCCGGAGGGCGGCAGCTGGCACGCCATCGGCACCCGCTACCTGGACGGCGGCGTCGCCTTCGTGCGCACCACGATGGCGCTGCTGGAAGCGAAGGTCCCGCTGCTGGCCGAGATGCACCTGACGGCCCTCGTCAACCGCCAGTTCACCGCCTTCACCGACGAGTTCGCCCAGCGCCACCTGACCACTATCGTGGTGACGGCGGCCGGCTGGCTCCCTTCCCTGCTGCTGGCGCCCTTCCTCGCCTTCTTCTTCCTGCGCGACAGCCTGCGCTTCAAGAAATTCCTCGCCCGCGCCGTCCCCAACGCCTATTTCGAACGCACGCTGTTCCTGCTGCACCAGGTCGACCAGACCGCGCGCCGCTACTTCGACGGCCTGCTCAAGCTGACCATCCTCGACACCATCGTGCTCGCCTTCGGCCTGTGGATCATCGGCGTCTCCTCGCCCCTGCTGCTGGGCTTCATTTCGGCCATCCTGGCCTGGGTGCCGTTCGTCGGCTCCGTCGTGGGCTGCCTGATGGTGGTGATCGTCGCCGCCACCGACGCCCCATCGAACCCGCTGGTCGCCTACGGCGCCATCGTCGTCTTCATCATGGCGCGCCTGCTCGACGACTTCGTGTTCATGCCGCTGACGCTGGGACGCAGCCTGCACATCCACCCGCTCGTCACGGTGCTGATGATCTTCGTGGGCGGCATGCTGTCCGGCGTGGCCGGACTGATGCTCGTGTTGCCGCTGCTGGGCGTGGTGATGGTGGTCGGGGAGACGCTGGGGGTGTTGATGACCAATCCGCGGTTAAGGGCGCGGCATCGGTATGCGAAGGCGTTGCGGGAAAAGCAGGCGAGCAGGGATTTACGGGTGTGAGCCACCTGTCGCAGCGCTTCGAGCTTTAGTGAATAGTCTTGCTGGACATATCGATGTAGACATGTTTTCCGGTTTTCTTCTTCAATATCCTAGGGAAGTGGTAGTAGATGAGGTAGCCCCGGGTTGCCAAGCCGAGCGTCAACAGGACAACCGGGAAAAAGGCGATCAACATGAAGCCGTAGATCCCTGGGGCGCCCAGCAGGCGATAGGTTATGTCATTGAAGATAAGAGCAAGAAATCCGAGCGTGCACATGCCTACGTACAGCATGGCGTGCGGTGACTGCTCGAATTTGTAGCGCTTGGCCAGCAGCCACCCGTCGGCTTTCTGCACATAATAAATGGCGTCCAACTCCTCCTGGTAGATCAGGCGGGCTTGCTCATCGACGGACATGATTCTTCTGTACACGACGACAAAGCGCATGCACCACCACGCCGTGACGCCGCCATACACAACCAACAGCATCACTTTCTTCCACAGTGGGCTATTGCCGTACAGGACGATGCAGAGCCATGGAACGAGCCCAAACAAACTCGCACTACCCATGTAGAAAGACCCGATACCGAAATACCTCACATGCCAACCTAGCCTTTGCAGCTTCGACAGGAGGGCAATGACGACGGAGATCGCCATCACTGTCACGCACAGCATGGAAGGTACATCTTGATAGAAGGGTTTCCCCTTGTACGCCCCGCTTGCCATCAACCACATCAAGCCTCCGACCAGGAAAGGCAGCAAGGCCGCGAGCGGCAATATCCTGTTCGGGTGCGCCAGCTCGGGATTCAGCTTGTCCAGGTCTCTCAAATCAGTCTCCAGGGAGCGACGTCATACTGCTGGCGTCTCGCCAGATGACGGGCAGGGTTGTCATCAGAATTGCACTGTGTCCGCTACCTTGATCCAGCCCGTCGTTTCCCGAGCGGCATGCGTAAACTTCACTCGGAACCAACCGGGTTTTTCTTCGAGCACGTATACGACGTTCCCAGCGACGACGAACGCTTTACGAACGGTACCCTCATCGGGCGTGGTATGGAAGAATGCGCGCTTGCTGCGGATTGCCGCCACGCCGATCCACTCCTGAGTTGGTGTCGCATGTACCGCCAGATCGAAGCCGCCTTCTCTTTCGAGGATTCCCGGGCCGCCGACCCATCCCAGCAGCCAGTCGCAATCGCCTGGAGCTAGCGATTTCGGCAAGTCGATATGAACCGCGTCGTTCGTCGCCGTCAATGTGGCAAATTCCGTTGGATGCTGTGGAACGTCATTCTGGTTTTCCAGGGCGGCATCCTTGATCGACAACCGTACCTTTCGATCCGGAGCGATCACCCCACGGAAGACGAATTTGCACTCATCCGTTCTTCCGGGTGCCGTCCGGAGTACCGAAAAATATCCGGTAAGTACATGCGTCGTCGGATTCACGCCGATGGCAATGAACGGGTTGTCGACAAAATAATCGTTCTTTGCCGATCGCACGTCTGAAGCGGCGTGGCATGGCCACGCGAGTGCCGCAGCCATCATCATGCCAGCAAGTCGGGCAATCATTGTTCGATCCTTGGCCGGTGAGTTACAGCTTTCATGCTCAGGCATACATCACCAAATTTGTCTCATATGCAGTCATCGATACAAAAGCGTTTCTCGCGGTTTTTACTACGCTGCGAACTCGTGCTTGTGTTCTTATCTGCACGCATATACACATCGCCAGGCATACAGTACATAAATGGATGTATTGCGTCAGAATGACGAGCAAACGCCGTCTCCCCATTTCCGAGTATGTTATTTCAGAAGGCTTTTTATACATAAACAATAGAGCATCACGGCTCCAGCAAAAATTATCTCCGTATTCCAGATAATTTCCCACTTTCTGATTAACCACTGAGGGATTTTTGGACATATCGAACCAGATGACGTAAGGACCATTTACCGCTCCAGCTATAGCATCCAATTTCAACCACAATAGCAATAAAAATAAAATCGAACTTTTCTTCATAGGAGAGTTTGCCCTTGACTACCATTGGCTTGACTGATACCTACTTTAGCATTCAGCTTAGCTGGATCTACATTCGGAAGATTTTCATAGCTGTTATTTTCCGGATTTTTATAACTAGCAGGAAGAAGGAAAACCAAATGGTCTTTATTAGGCTTCTCTTCTTCGTTCTGACACCGCCAGCCACTTCTAACCTTTTAGACTCTTCTGTTAGGAAGGTGGCGTCATGGTATGAATCTGCATTTACCAAATCCTGGAAATATTTTCTTTCATAAATTTCCATATATTCCTGCTCGCTGCTCTCATCCAAGTCTTCGACAATATTAAAATCGTCACCTTCCTCAGCTGCGCTATCAACGTATATCACCTGATTCGAAGGGATCGGCTCCAATTTGATATTTTCTGGATTACCCAAACGTAACTTTAACTGTTGGGCACTCTCCGTCACTATCCTTGGCAGCCTTCCATTATCAGAAACGATCCCGCTAGCGAGAATATTGTCCTCGCTATCAAAAATGGAATATTGCTGACCAGCCCATCCGGAAAGCGCCAGAAGTTCGTCTGTGCCTGTAGACGCAAATCGCAAACTATGAAGACCTTCAGCTGCCTTGAGAGACAGTTCCACGAGGAAGCGGCAAGTCCGGCAACATCAAATACGACGCTGGCTGGCCCCGTGAACTCCTTCACACTCGCCTTGAACTCTATCCTCCTGGCCCGTGCACCTCGATATTCCCGCCATGCAGCTTGATGTACGCCCCCTGCGCCGTCAGCAGCACATGCTCCGTGGCCGCCACGTTGACGCTCGCATTGATGCTCGCCACCGTCACCAGCTTGTCGGCGGTCAGCCGCGTCGGCCCTGATTGGCTCTGAGTGCTCACCTTGCCGCTCGCCGCATGCAAGCGGATGCCAATGTCCTGGATCGATTTCTCGCCATTGCCCGCTTTGCCGTAGGTGAACAGGCTGATGCCCTCCTTGACGACGTGGTGCCAGTTGCCTTGGAAGGCAAAGTTCAGGTCCTGCCCAGCCGTCAGCGACGTCGATGAGCCTGCGCTGAAGACGGCGCTAGCCGGCGTCGTCGCGCTGCCAGTGGAATTGCACCTTGATGCGGTGGTCGCGGTCGGTGTGGATGACGGCATCGGCAGGGCCGACCACGTTCGCCGTCTGCTGGCCTCGCACCAACGGACGCGGATGCAGCAGCTGGCCATAGCCGTTGAAGCCGCTCGGCCGGTAAGGCACGGGGCTCGGATGGCGTCGATGCGGTCGCGGTAGACGGGTCGTTCGCCGACGCGACGGCCCACCGCGTACAAACTCGACACGATATCGGTGTTGTTCGCCTGTACTGTGGCGGGTTCGTGCTGATCGTACCCGCTGTGTTCATCCAGCGTGAACGTGATACTAGGAATGAAGCAGTGTACGGTCCCGGTACCCATAAAGACTTCACGACGCACATCCGTTTCCGGCAGCTGGTTATCACCGATACGCTAGCCGGATCGCGCGGCATAGGCGCCTAATAAGTCATCGCTAATCTTTAATCTTCTTGTATGAAGATAACGAACCATCCTCTAAACTACTTAAATAAAGGGTTTTATTTTTAAATTTTAAAATCTTGTACGTAAAATTCATTGCACTACTTTGGCTGTTTACGATATATAACTCGCAATTTTTAATCTCCCAAGAGCCTATAGATTCTGGATGTTGATGGAGCCAAGAGACAAAGTCATGCTTCTCTTTATCCAAAAAAAAAGCAATTTCTTCAAAATCTCCGTCATCCACGCGCTCCCAGTACCCGATAATTTCAGCTTCGGCAATTGCACAAGTTTTATTTAAGTTCTTTAGCTGATTTTGAACCTCATTAATTCTAGACTCATAAATCTCAAAAAGACATTTTGTATTAGCGCAGCTATTTCGGTCATTGACCAGCCATCTCCTTTGCTCCTTTTTAAAGCCCTCCTTTAATTTCGAGTCTTTTAGCATTTCTTTGTATAAAGACCCTAACTCATCATCCATCTGTGATAACTTCGCATTATTGCAAACAAGCTTTTCTGCGTCTATTGACGCTTTCTTGCAGTCAAAACTAGCAGACCATGCTGTAGAAACACTAAGAAGCAATATGAAAAAGGCAAATACTTTAAAATTTATAGAAATCATGATTCTCATTCACCATGCTCCTTGACATACTCTTTATAAAATCTTTTTAAATTTTCCGCATAATCCGGATTTAGACTTCGCCATTGTGCACCATTATGACCAGTTGCTATAAGCTCAAAATCAGATGTTTGCAGACCGTCAGATAATGCCTTATTCCCTTTGGCGAAATTTAAAAATGCCTTTATGTGCTCAGCATCATTACGACTCATCGCCTTAACAAATTCGCCTACATTAGAAAATCCTGCAATATCATAATTAAACCCCATAATTTGAAACTTACCCCATGAACATGCCTTTAAAGCGGCTGCGGCGTTAAGTTGATACGCTTTCAACAACCTTTTATATTGCGTAATTCCTGACGCTCCATAAGAATCCTCCGCTGCCACTAACTTACCTGTCGCCCTATCGACTATTTCATTATTTTTATTCTTTTTTGTGCGTTTATACGCTGGTCCACATATATCTGGATATTTTTTTTCGTATGGGTTTTTGCGAGCCCCTTTCGGCATGCTATGTCTTCTAAAAATATGACGTTCATATAGAATTGTGGGGACCATTCTGCCATTCAAATTAATAAACGATGAAACAGATGACTCCTGTTTGGCAATGGCAAAAATTAAGCCGGGCTTACATTTCAATTTCTTTGCTGCAATTTTTATATCCTCAATGGAAATCTCTTTTTGAGAATATTTATCCAAAAACAAATTCACATCTGATATGTCGCCTTCAACTTTAGTTAAAGGCCTTCCGTCTTTCGCTTTCTCATCCGATACCTTGGGGCCTAGTTCTTTTTTGTCTAAGGTAGGAGGTTGTGCGACATCACCATTATAAATTGGGTCTGATTTTTGACTATGTTTCGATGACTGGTTTTCATCTAATTGAGTTTTAGAGTCGACTCTATAACGGGGCGAAACTATGTTAACAATCTTACTTCCATGCCCGGAGAAGCTTTCTCCCACAATTTTATGCGTACCGTCTAGTCTTACTATAAAGATTTTTACATGATCTCCTGAATTTTCGGTAACTATTCTTTTAGTAAGTCCATTTTTTTCAGTAATTCCTTGCACCACCCGCCCGCAAAATTGTAAAACATATCGCATGTTCTCAATTGGATTGCGGTCGGTGTCCAAAAAATGGAATTGGATCGACAGAGCGTCTTTTTTATTTAAATATATCTTCTGCCCTTCGGCAATTTTATTAATATCTTTAATGCCATTAATTTTCTTCAATACTTCTATTGGCACACCTTCCACGGTGGAGATGTGGCTCAATGTTTCACCTTGGAGAACGCGATGAAATTTTTTCATAACTGATCCGGATCTGGATATTTATTTTCTAGCTCATCGTCCAAAATATATTCCTCAAGCTTCCACTGATCATCCCCCAACAACAACACAATATTCTCTGGCTCTTTCGTAAAGATGCGTTTAGTAAGCCCGTTCTGATCAGTGATTCCGGAATCTAAGATCATTCCCTTGCTATCGTAAATAGTATAAGAAAGTTTTTTTGATGAGAATGCAAACAAATCATTAACTGCAAAGTGTGATAGATCAAATTGTTGGCTGTACATAGTGCTTTCGGCAGACCTCAACGGGCTTGTCTTTTGCAGCTTTGGCAGTGCGACCACGGCACTTAAGGCCCCCGTCAACTCCTTTACACTCGCCTTGAACTCCATCCTCCCCGGCCCATGCACCTCGATATTCCCACCATGCAGCTTGATATACGCCCCCTGCGCCGTCAGCAGCACATGCTCCTTCGCCGCCACATTGACGCTCGCATTGATGCTCGCCACCGTCACCAGCTTGTCGGCGGTCAGGCGCGTCGGCCCTGACTGGCTCTGAGTGCTCACCTTGCCGCTCGCCGCATGCAGGCGGATGCCAGTGTCCTGGATCGGTTTCTCGCCATTGCCTGCTTTGCCGTAGGTGAACAGGCTGATGCTGTCTTTGACGGCGTGGTGCCAGTTACCCTGGGAGGCAAAGTTCAGGTCTTGCCCAGCCGTCAGCGACGTCGATGAGCCTGCGCTGAAGACGGCGCTCGCCGGCGTCGTCGCGACAATGCCGGCCGGGGCGGATACTTGCAGCTGGGGTTCGGCATAGCCGATGACGCTGCCGCCTCCGCCAACGGCCATGTCGCCGCTGCCCTCGTCTCGCGCCTGAACCACCTCGGCGCTGCGCTTGACGGCGGCGATTGCCGGCAGCTTGTCGGGGGCGGGCTCCTTGTCCAGGCGTGCGTTGTGCTGCTGCGCCGTCTTCGCCAGGTCGGTTTGCAGCTGCGCCGCCGCTTCGATCTGGCTAGCGGCCTGGCTCGAATCGAGGTGGGCTCCACCGTCCGATGCACGATCGGTAGTCAACAACATGCCGCCGCCTGCGCGCAGGGCAGCGCCGTGTTCCGTCTTCAGTTCGGCGCCGAAGCCGGCCGTGGCCAGGCGCTGGTTGTCGGTCTGGTGGCGCAGGTGGCCCAGGTTCAGTTCGGCCGTGCCGCGGTGGGCCTCGGCGTGGCGTTGCAGGGCGATGCGGGATTCGTTCGGCGTGTCGTCGAATACCAGCTGGCTGTAGGCGCCGGTACCGGACTGGCTCGCGCCCATGGCCTGGCTCTTGATGCCCGAGAGGGCCGCCGGGTGCGCGTGCGCGCCGGATTCGCCGGGGAACCACATCGGCGCATTGCCCGTCGCGGCGGCGGCGCCCTGGGCCACGCGGTTGTGCTGGGCATCCGGCTGGCCGGTGCCGTTGTAGACAGCGCCGATCACCACCGGGCGGTCGATGTTCCCGTCCAGGAAATCGACCAGCACTTCCTGGCCGACGCGCGGCAGCGCATTGCTGCCCCAGTTGGCGCCGGCCGTCGGTGCCAACGGCGTGGCGACGCGTACCCAGGTGCCGGAGCGGTCGTCTGCCGGGGCGCCGCTGTGGCCCTCCGGCGACGGATGCATCAGGCGGCTGTGGCTCGCTTCGCCACGCTGCCAGTGGAATTGCACCTTGATGCGGTGGTCGCGGTCGGTGTGGATGACGGCATCGGCAGGGCCGACCACGACGGCCGTCTGCTGGCCGCGCACCAGCGGACGCGGATGCAGCAGCTGGCCATGGCCGTCCACACGACTCGGCCGGTACGGGACAGCCGCGCGGATGGCGTCGATGCGGTTGCGGTACACCGGACGCTCGCCGGCGCCGCGCCCGACGGCATGCAGGCTCGACGCGAGATCAGCCTCGTTCGCCTGTTTTACTGCGCTGTCGCCCAGCAGCCTGGACAGCGCCCCGTCGACGTCGGCGCCGAGGTTGTTGTGCGCCAGGTGGACGACGCGCAGGATCGCGAAGCCGGCATCGTCACCGCCGTCATATTGGCTGTGCTCGTGCAGCGTGAACGTGGTGCCGGGCATGAAATTGCGTACCGTACCCGCGCCCGTGAAGATTTCACGGCGCGCCTCCAGCGCCTGCAGCTGGTTGTCGGCGATGCGCTGGCCCTGTTCGCGCGTGGCGTAGGCATAGGCGCCGGGCATGTCGCGGCTCGTCAACGTGTCGGCGCCGCTTCCCGCACTGGCGACGGCACGCGTCGAACGCGTGCGGTAGTCCCAGCTCGCCAGTTCGATGGCATTGGTCTGCATGCGCAGTTCGCTGCGCCAGCGGTCGATGCTGTCTTCCTGCATCACGGCACCGGACTGCGTGAAGCGCACGTCGGCCTGGGCGTTCGGCGCAAAGGCGCCATTGTGGTCGGCAATCACGAGCGTGTGGGTGCCCAGTCCATCGCTGTCGGCATTGCCTTCATGCTCGAAGAAATAAAACAGTCCCTCTTCGCTCATCAGGCGTTCGGCGAAGGCGAGGTCGCTTTCCTGGTATTGCGTGACGAGGCTGCGCTGGGGATAGATGCTGCGGTCGGCGATGTCGAAACGCCATGCCGGCGCCAGTTTGCCCTTGCCGTCGTAGACCTTGAACACGGCGTCGAGAATGTCGAATACCGTCTTGTCCTGGAACACCCGGCTGTCGCGGCCCAGCCCGAGAAAGGCCGTCCACGGTTCGATGGTGAGCTGGTAGCGGGCGAAACCGCCGTCGGCCCCGGCCAGTTCCGCCGCCGTCACGTGACCGTGGAAGGGTCGCGGCACCCCGAAGCCTGCCGTCTGCAGTTCCAGCAGCACGGGCTGGCCGAGCAGCGATTTCAGGGGAATGGATGCGTCCAGCGACAGCGCGGACACCTGCAGGCGGAAACCCTTGTCGATTTCCTCTTCGCCGCGCAGGCTTTCGGCCAGCAACGTGTCCGACCCGAGCGGCGTCGACAGGCGCAGCACGCGGCGATGTTGAACGAACCCGCCGGCCAGGCCGGCGACGATGGCGGAAGCCAGTGTTTGCAACGAACCCATCATGTGTGCGACTCCCGAGTGTCGGAAGGGAAAGCATTGTTTTACAAAGTTTCCAGTCTAACACTGTAAAAAGATTGTCTACGCACAATTGATATTATGCGCTCCACATAATATCGGTACCTTCCGAGCATAAAAAACCGGAGACCAGCTCCGGTTTTTGGGGTCGAGCGGGCAGGTGCTTACTTACGCCCCGCCTTCGGCTTGGCCTTGATGGTCGACAGGATCGACGCCTTCACCTTCGACGGCGGCGCCATGAACGGCGTGGTCGCCGGCACGCGGTCGTTGCGGCGCTCGCCGCGTACCGGGACGCCGCGTTCGCCGCCGCGCGCGGCCCGCTTGGGGGCCACTTCGATCACGCGGCCCTTCGGCGCAGCGGCCGGACCACGGCGCTCGTCGCGCGCCGGCGCCGGTTCGTCGCCGCCGCCGGTTGCCGGCACCAGGTGACGGTCGCTATTGCCGATCAGGTCGCCACGACCCATGCGGCGCAGGCCTTCGCGCAGCACCGGCCAGTTTTCCGGGTCGTAGTAGCGCAGGAAGGCTTTATGCAGCTTGCGCGTCTTGCCGCTCTTGGCGGTGTTGACGATTTCCGAGTTCTCGTCGACCTTGTGCAGCGGGTTCTTGCCCGAGTGGTACATGGTCGTCGCCATCGCCATCGGCGTCGGCGTGAAGGTCTGCACCTGGTCGAGGTGGAAGTTGTTCTTCTTCAGCCACAGCGCCAGGTTCAGCATGTCCTCGTCGGTCGAGCCCGGGTGGGCCGCGATGAAGTAGGGAATCAGGTACTGCTTCTTGCCCGCTTCCTTCGAGTACTTGTCGAACAGCGCCTTGAATTCGTCGTAGGCACCGATGCCCGGCTTCATCATCTTCGAGAGCGTGCCCTCTTCCGTGTGCTCCGGCGCGATCTTCAGCAGGCCGCCCACGTGGTGGGTGACGAGTTCCTTCACGTATTCCGGCGAACGCACGGCCAGGTCGTAGCGCAGGCCCGAGCCGATCAGGATCTTCTTGATGCCGGGGATGGCGCGCGCCTTGCGGTACAGCGAGATCAGCTTGCTGTGGTCCGTGCCCAGGTTGCTGCAGATGGTCGGGTACACGCACGACAGGCGGCGGCAGGTTTCCTCGATCTTCTTTTCCTTGCACGCGAGGCGGTACATATTCGCCGTCGGGCCGCCCAGGTCGGTGATGGTGCCGGCGAAGTTCTTCGTCGTGTCGCGAATGAGTTCGATCTCGCGCAGGATCGACGGTTCCGAACGGCTCTGGATGATGCGGCCTTCGTGCTCGGTAATCGAGCAGAACGTGCAGCCGCCGAAGCAGCCGCGCATGATGTTCACCGAATAACGGATCATTTCCCAGGCCGGGATATGGGCCTTGCCGTAGCTCGGGTGCGGCGCGCGCGCGTAGTGCAAGTCGTAGACGCCGTCCATCTCGTCCATCGCCAGCGGCAGCGGCGGCGGGTTCAGCCAGACGTCGCGGTCGGCGTGCTGCTGCACCAGGGCGCGCGCATTACCAGGGTTCGACTCCAGGTGGAATACGCGCGAAGCGTGCGCATACATCACCGGGTCCTCGCTGACCGTCTCGAAACTCGGCAGCCGCACCACGGTCTTGGCCGCCTTTTCGCGGGCGGCGGCCTGGCGCTGCTCGCGCGTCATGATGACGATCGGCTTGGCCACCGGTTCCGGCGCGGCATTGTCGAGCGCGCACTGGTTCGGATCTTCCAGCGCCATCGCGTACGGGTTCGGCTGCTTGTCGATGCGGCCCGGCACGTCCACGCGGGTCGAGTTATGGACGCTCCACTCCTCGTCGGGCAGCCAACCGTGCGGCACCAGGAAGGCGGTACCGCGCAGGTCGCGAATGTTCTTGATGCTTTCCCCGGCCGCGATGCGTTTCGTGACGTCGACCAGCGCGCGCTCGGCATTGCCGAAGATGACGAGGTCGGCCTTCGATTCGAACAGCACGGAGCGGCGCACCTTGTCCGACCAGTAGTCGTAGTGGGCGATGCGACGCAGCGACGCCTCGATGCTGCCGGCGATGACGGGCACGCCCGGGAACGCTTCGCGGGCGCGCTGGCAGTAGACGGTCACGGCGCGGTCGGGGCGCTTGTTGGGCGCGCCGTCCGGCGTGTACGCGTCGTCCGAGCGGATCTTGCGGTCGGCCGTGTAGCGGTTGACCATCGAATCCATATTACCGGCCGTGATGCCCCAGTACAGATTGGGCTTGCCGAGCGCGCGGAACGGTTCCACCGACGTCCAGTCCGGCTGGCTGATGATGCCAACGCGATAACCCTGCGCTTCCAGCAGGCGGCCGACCAGCGCCATGCCGAAGCTGGGATGGTCGATATAGGCGTCGCCCGTGATCAGGATGATGTCGCACGAATCCCAGCCCAGCTTGTCCATCTCGGCGCGCGACATGGGCAGGAAGGGGGCGGAAGGAGCACGGCTGGAGCGCTTGGGAACGCTCGCGAAAAGATTGGCAGGGGAGTTCATTGGCCGGCATTTTACCGGAAAACGCCTTTGCAGGCTGACTCCCCACCAAAAAATGGCTTATGTTTCAATCACTTGTCTCATCCTTGACGAATGAGGACCAGGGATTCAGATCCCCATATTCGCCAGGATGTTGCCGAGCTGGCGCAGGGCCGGTTCCAGGGTCGGGTGCTTGGCCGCGAACCTGGCCGTGATCTCCTGGCTGCGCGATGCCAGTCCATAGGTGTTGGCGTCGAGGTTTTCCTCGGCGCGGCGCTCCAGCAGGCGGTTGATATCGCCGTCGAGCTGGCGCAGCAGCATCTGCAATTCTTCGTCGACCTGGCCGCCGTTCTCGTTGAGGCTGCGGTGCAGGGTCTTCAGGTGCGCTTTCAGGGTGTCTTCGTTATCGGGCAGCATGGCTTGTCATTCCCTTATGTGTTGAACGTGGTCTCGAGATACAGCTTCTCGACCTTTTCGCGGGCCCAGGGCGTCTTGCGCAGGAACTTCAGGCTCGACTTGATGCTCGGGTCGCTGATAAAGCAATTGATGTCGATCCGGCGCGCGAGTTCGCTCCAGCCGTAATGCTCGACCAATCGGGTCAACAGGGATTCTAAGGTAATACCGTGTAATGCCTGAACACTCATTGCGGGAATGATATGGGGTGGGGAGTGGGAAGTGTATACCGGATGATGAAGCCTTGACGCAAAAAACCGTCGTTCCCGGCATTGCCGGAAACGACTCCCCGCGCAGGCGGGGACCCAAGTTTCATGCGCAGCGATAAGGCTGGCAAAATTGGATCCCCGCCTGCGCGGGGACGACGGACTTCATGGCGTAGCGATTACTCGCCCGTCAACCCACGACGCTCCAGCAGCGGCTCGATCTTCGCATCGCGGCCGCGGAAGTTGCGGTACATCTCCATCGCATCCATCGTGCCGCCGCGCGACAGCAGCATCTGGCGGAAGCGGTCGCCGTTCTTGCGGGTCAGGCCGCCGTTTTCCTTGAACCATTCGACGGTGTCGGCGTCCAGCTTCTCGGCCCACAGGTAGCCGTAGTAGCCGGCCGAGTAGCCGCCCGAGAACACGTGCGAGAAATAGGTCGTGCGGTAGCGCGGCGGGACCAGCGGGAAGTCGACGCCGGCGTCATGCAGGGCCTTGGCTTCGAAGCCCAGCACGTCGGTCGGGATCTGGGTCGCGCCCAGCTGGTGCCATTTCTGGTCCAGGATCGAGGCGGCCAGGTACTCGGTGGTGCGGTAGCCTTCGTTGAACTTGGTCGATGCGTGCACCTTGTCCAGCAATTCCTTCGGCATCGGCGCGCCGGTCTGGTAGTGCTTGGCGTAGTTGGCCAGGATTTCCGGCCAGTCCATCCACATCTCGTTGACCTGCGACGGGAACTCGACGTAGTCGCGCGGCACGCGGGTGCCCGAGAAGCGCGGGTACTTCACGTTCGAGAACATGCCGTGCAGCGCATGGCCGAACTCGTGGAACATGGTGCGCACTTCGTCGTAGGTCAGCAGCGTCGGTTCGCCGGCCGCCGGCTTCGGGATGTTCAGGTGGTTCGCGATGACCGGGTGGGTCCCCAGCAGCGCGTTCTGGCCCACGTAGGCGTTCATCCAGGCGCCGCCGCGCTTGTTCGAGCGCGCATACGGGTCGTGCAGGAAGATCGCCAGCTGCTTGCCGTCGGCATCGAACACGTCGAACACGCGCACGTCCGGGTCGTACACCGGCAGGTCCTTGCGTTCCTTGAAGGTGATGCCGTATTCCTTGGTGGCGGCGAAGAACACGCCGTCGATCAGCACGCGGTTGAATTCGAAGTACGGGCGCAGCTGGTTCTGGTCGAAGGCGTAACGGGCCTGGCGCACCTTGTCGCTGTAGTAGTTCCAGTCGTAGGCAGCTGCCTGGAATTTCCCGCCGTCGGCGTCGATGGCCTTCTGGATCTCGGCCGCTTCCTTCTTGGCGTTGTTCACGGCCGGCTTGGCGAATTCGGCCAGCAACGAATTGACGGCGCCGGTAGTCTTGGCGGTCTGGTCTTCCAGCAGATAGGCCGCGTGGTTCGGATAGCCCAGCAGCGCGGCGCGTTCGGCACGCAGCTTGGCCAGTTCCAGCACCACGTTGCGGTTGTCGTACTCTCCGCCGTGGCTGCCGCGGGCCAGCGAGGTCGCCAGCAGCTTTTCGCGCGTCGCGCGGTTGGTCAGCACGGACAGGGGCGCCTGCTGGGTCGTGTTCACGACGGGGATCACGAACTTGCCGTCCAGGCCGCGCTTCTTCGCTTCGGCGGCAGCGACGTCGACCGCCTTGTCCGACATGCCGGCCAGTTCGGCGCGGCTGTTCACCACCAGCGCCGAGGCGTTGGCTTCCTTCAGCACGTTCTGGCTGAACTGGGTCTGCAGGGCGGCGATCTTGCCGTTATAGGCCTTCAGCTTTTCCTTGTCGGCGGCGGACAGCTTGGCGCCGGCGCGCACGAAGTCGGTGTGGTAGCGCTCCAGCAGGTAGGCCGATTCCGCGTCCAGCTTCAGCTGCGCGCGCTTGTCGTACAGCGCCTGGATGCGCTTGTAGAGCTTCTCGTTCAGGCGGATCTTGTCGCTGTGGGCGGCCAGTTTCGGCGCCAGGTCCTTGTCCAGCGCGTCCAGCGTCGGATTGGTATTGGTGCCCACCAGGTTCGAGAACGTCGTCGAGACGCGGTTCAGCAGCTGGCCCGAACGCTCCATCGCGACGATGGTGTTGTCGAAGGTCGGCGCGGCCTTGTCGTTGGCGATGGCGTCGATTTCCAGCGCGTGCTGGCGCATGCCTTCTTCGAACGCGGGCGCGAAGTCGTCGTTCTTGATCTTGTCGAATGCCGGATACTGGAACGGCAGGGTGCTCGGCTTGGCAAACGGATTCGATGCCGGCAGTGCGGCATGGGCCAAGTTGGCGAACGCTGCGGTAACAGCGATGGCCAGCAGGTGGGAACGGTTCATACGGAAGCTCTCCGGGAGGGTTGGCGGACCAGGCCATGCGCGTGGCAGCCATGGTCTCTTCTTGTGCGGCGACAGCGAGGTCGACGGCGGAAAGAACACCGCCGGGGATGTCCCGGCGGCAAGTTCTTCTAAAATAATATCAGGGTTGCCGTCGAGCCGGCACAACGCAATTGTTGCGTTTTATATCAACAGACCATCATATTCTGGCAGTATTTACGCGTCGTCGGCAGCACCCAGGTGCCCTTCGATGCGGCGGTCCGGGATCAGCCACATGACGGCCACGACCGCGTAGGCGAGAAAGCCCGCGCCCGGATGTGCGCAGGAAACGAGGATGCCGACCGTGTACAGCACGATGGACAGCTTGCCTTTGCGGTCGCGCCCCAGTGCGTGCGCCAGCGCGGCATTCTTCGGGTGGTGGAACACGAGCGCCTTGACCAGCACCGCATAGGCGATCGCGCACATCACGAGTACGATGCCGTAAGCGACCGTGGGCCAGGTCTCGAAATGGTTCTCGCCCATCCAGGTGGTCACGAACGGGATCAGCGACAGCCAGAACAGCAGGTGCAGGTTCGCCCACAGGATGGCGCCGCTGACCTCCTTCACGGCATGCAGCAGGTGGTGGTGGTTGGTCCAATAGATGCCGACATAGACGAAGCTCAGCACATACCCGAGGAAGACGGGCCAGAGCGGCAGCAGATCGCGGAACTCGGCGCCGTGCGGCACCTTCAATTCCAGGACCATGATGGTGATGATGATGGCGATGACGCCGTCGCTGAAGGCTTCGAGCCGGGTTTTTCCCATAGGTCACACTTGATGAAGAAGATCGTCGATTGTGGCCGCATCGCCCCGGAAAAACTTGGACGAGAACGCCCTCGTGCGCCCGCCGCTGCGCCGCCCGATGAGAATAATATGTAAATATCTTGATGGCAACTCGCCACGGCGAGCGGCTATAATCCCGGGTCGAGCAATTGCTGAAGAAACGAACGGTTCCATGAGCGCCCACCCCGACCTGCTGCCCCCTTCCAGCCACGACATGCCATCCGATGCGCCGCGCGTCGCCGTCATCGTGCCCTGCTATAACGAGGCGCTGACCATCGCCCAGCTCATCCGCGACTTCCGCACCCACCTGCCGCACGCCCGCATCTATGTGTTCGACAATAACTCGACCGACGATACGGCCCGCGTCGCGCGCGAAGCGGGCGCGATCGTGCGGACCGTGACGATGCAGGGCAAGGGCAGCGTGGTGCGGCGCATGTTCGCCGACGTCGAGGCCGATGCCTACGTGATGATCGACGGCGACGGCACCTACGACGCGGGCGCCGCGCCGCGCCTGGTCGACAAGCTGGTGCGGGACAACCTCGACATGGTGGTGGGCTCGCGCGTGAGCACCGAGCAGGCCGCCTACCGCTTCGGCCACCGCGCCGGCAATACGATGCTCACCGGCTTCCTGTCGATCATCTTCGGCCGCACCTTCACCGACATCCTGTCCGGCTACCGCGTGTTCTCGCGCCGCTACGTGAAATCGTTCGCGGCCCATTCGTCCGGGTTCGAGATCGAGACGGAACTGACGGTGCACGCGCTGGAGCTGCGCATGCCGGTCGCCGAGGTGGAGACGGTGTACGGCTCGCGTCCGGAAGGCTCGGCCAGCAAGCTCAACACGTATCGCGACGGCGTGCGCATCCTGCTCACCATCCTGCGCTTGTTCAAGTCGGAAAAGCCGCTGGGCTTCTATTCGATCGCCTTCGCCGTGTTCGCACTGGCGTCGATCGACCTGGCGATCCCGCTGTTCGCCACCTACCTGGAAACAGGCCTGGTGCCGCGCCTGCCGACCGCCGTGCTGTGCGTGGCGCTGATGCTGTTCGGGGTGGTGCTGCTCGCCTGCGGCATCATCCTCGATGCCGTGACCAAGTCGCGCATCGAGCAGAAGCGGTTTTCCTATCTCGCCGTGCCCGCGTTCGACGCCAGCGGCCGGGATGCGTAAGGCGTCGCGCCAGCTAGGCAGCTTCGCGCTCGCCGGCGCCCTCGGCTTCGTGGTCGACGTCGGCGTGTTGTATGGCGCCATGGCGCTGGGCTCCGGCTGGATCGGCGGGCGCCTGCTGTCCTTCCTGGCGGCGGCGTATGCGACCTGGCGCTTCAACCGGCGCTTCACGTTCACCGCCACCGATTCCGCATGGCGCGAATGGTGGCGCTACCTGGCCAGCATGACGGGTGGGATGCTGGTCAATTTCCTCGTCTATAGCCTGGCCTTGTCGCTGCTGCCGGCGGCGTGGTGGGCGCCCGGCCTGGCGGTCGGCTGCGGTTCCGCGGCCGGGCTGGCCGTCAATTTCGCCAGCGCCAAGCTGTTCGTCTTCAAATCCTGAAAGAACCTCATGCGTTTCCTGAAGAACCCCCTCGCCGCCGTCGAACGCTGGTTCCAGCGCCGCACGAGCGCACTCTCCCACTCACGCGCGCCGTTCCTGGCCGCCTGCATCGTGCCGGTGCTGTTCGGCCTGCTTTCGGTCTGCCTGGGCCAGGACGACAACTGGGACTTGAAGAACTATCACTGGTATAACCCGCACGCGCTGCTGCACGGCCGCATCGCCATCGACATGGCGCCCGGACAGTGGCAAAGCTATTTCAATCCGCTGCTCGACCTGCCCTACTACCTGCTCAACAGCTGGCTGCCCGCGCCGGCCGTCGGCTTCGTAATGGGTTATTTGCATGGCCTGAACTTCATCCTGCTGCTGGCCATCGCGCGCCGGGTGCTGGGCCAGGCGGTGGGCAATGCCCGCCTGCCGCTGCTGCTGGCCGCGGTCGGCATGTGCGGCGCCGGTTTCCTGTCGGAGCTGGGCAATTCGATGGGCGACAACATGACGGCGCTGTTGACGCTGTCCTCGGTCTACCTGGTGCTGCGCGGCTGGGACCACCTGCCCACGTGGTCGGCGCGCACGGCGAAGACCGTGCTGCTGGCCGGCTTCGTCATGGGCCTGGGTGCCGGCCTGAAGCCAACCAACGTCACCTATGCGGCCGCCCTGTGCGCGGCCCTGCTGGTGCTGCCGGCGCCGGCGCGCGTGCGCCTGGGCGCGGCCTTCGCGAGCGGCTGCGCGATCGTGGCGGGGATGCTGGCGACGGCCGGCTGGTGGTGGCTGGCGATGTGGGAGCGCTTCGGCAATCCCCTGTTCCCGCAGTTTAACAACGTGTTTCGCAGTCCCCTGGCGCAGCAGCTGGGCGTCATCGACAATTTCCACATGCCGCACAATGCGCTGGAAGCGCTGTTCTGGCCCTTCGTCTTCACCAAACACTTCCTGCGCGTGTCGGAAATCCTGCTCAAGCAGGCCGTCCTGCCGGTCCTGTACGCGCTGGCCATCGTGTTCCTGCTCACCTGGCTGGCCGAACGCTTCGCCGGCAGGCAAGTGCAATCGGCGCTGTCGGCGCGCGCGCGCTTCCTGCTCGTGTTCGGCCTGGTGGCCTACCTGGCCTGGATGAAGGTCTTCGGCATCTACCGCTACCTGGTCCCGCTCGAGCTGCTGGCGCCACTGATGGTGTGGACCCTGGTCGAGCGCATCGTCCAGCGCCCCGTCGCGGCGCGCGTGGCCGGCTGGCTGCTGGCCGCCACCACGCTGTTCGTGTTCCCGTTCATGACCTGGGGCCATGCCGGCTGGGCGGCCAACGGTTTCAGCGCCCGCCTGCCCGCGTTCGAGCGCCCCGCATCGACCATCGTGTTCACCGCCCATGCCCATCCGCCCATGGGCTGGCTGGCCAATTTCTTCCCGGCCGATGTGCGCGTAGTGGCACTGGGCTCGGGTTTCCCGGAATCGCCGGCCTACCTGGAACGCATCCAGGCCGCCATCGCCGAGCGCCAGGGACCGCACTTCGTGATGCTGGCGCTGGCCAAGAATGAAAAGGAAAGCAGCTTGCGCCGCAAGCAGGAACTGGTCGACATGCTGGGCCTGACCGCCGACGCCGCCGGTTGCGCGCGCCTCGACCGCCTGCTGCAGCGGGTGCGCTTCCAGGTGCAGATGAAACCGCTCGCGCAGCCGGGGCGCCAGTGCACGGTCGAACTGCAGGCGCGCTACGTGGTGGACCTGGCGGAGCGCGACCGCGCCGTCCTGCAGGCGGCGCGCGAAAACCTGGGCCACTACGGCCTGGCGATCGATGCAGCCGGCTGCAAGACCTATCCGGCCGCCGTCGGCGACGAACCGTATCCGTTCAGGCTGTGCCCGGTGACGGCGAGCGGCCGCGCGCCGGCACCGTGATCAGGCATCGGTCGGCAGGAACAGGCCGATGACGGTGGCGAGCCAGAACAGGCAGCCGAGGACGATCACGACGTAGTGGCCTTTCGACAGCCGGTCGTTCCCCGCCCCGGCCGGATCGCCGCAGACCAGGTTGATCATCCGCTGCGACTGCAACAGCGGCAGCAGCAGCGGGAAGATGGCGACGATCGACACCACGTCGCCGGCCGTGCCCTGCAGCGGCAGGTCGACGACGGCCGACAGGATCATCCACGCGACCATGAACGTGGCGGTCCAGCCGCTGTGCCAGGCGGCCACCTGCGGCAAATGGCGCCCATGCGCCTTCACCTTGCGCAGCAGCGCATGCGTGAAGAACATCGGGAAGGCGGCGCGCAGCACGGGCCAGATCGTGGTGCCGAAGCGCGATGCTTCCGGATGCTTGCCCTTGTACCGGTCCCAGTTCTTGTAGAACCAGTAGAAGGTGTACAGGGTGAACGTGGCCAGGTAGAGGATCGTCAGCTTGCGCCTGCTTACCACGTAAAAGGGCGGCGCGGCGGCAAGCCGGGCCAGTTCTTCGTCGGAAGGCAGATTGCTGCTGGAAATCATCGGAATCGTGCGCGGGATCGCATCGTTGCTCGGCAAGAACCGCACGATGCCCCAGCCATGCCCTTTCGTCAACTCAATAGTGGGGCGGCCGTTCGTTGACGGGGCCCTGGCCGGCGTCGCGCAGCGTGCGCACGTGCTCGGCCAGCTTGCCCACCAGCGCCTCCAGCTGTTCGATGCGGCGCCCCTGCTCGTAGACGGTGCGGTTGAGCGTGTCGACCAGGTTTTCCTGGTCGGTCAGCTTGAGTTCGATGTCGATGAAACGGTTTTCGTCGCTCATGGCGGTTCCTGTGGCGTCGGCGCGGGAGCGCAAATGAAAAGAGCCGCATTATGCCTGCGGCTCTTGCATGACACGAAAAAAACGGAAAAAGACGGCGCTCAGGCGATGTGCGGAACGAAGTCGATGCCGTTCTGGATGCTGCCGATGACCAGCGCCTGGTTTTCCGGGCTTTCGCTGAACGCGATGATCACGTCGCTGCGCGACACGCCATTGTTCAGGTTATTCACCCAGAAGTTGTAGCCGGAACCCTCGGCGACACGATGCAGCACGTTTTCGTACAGGTGGGTGACGAAATCGTTGTTGCTCGAATTGGCGCCGTAACGGTCGATGTATTCCTGCGACGTCGCGAAGGAACCCGCGATGTCCGCCCAGGAGGCGCCGCCGCTTTCCTTGGCCCACATCCAGAAGCCCTGGCCGCCCTCTTCGGCCGGACGGCCGAACACGGCCTGGTACAGGCGGTACACTTGGCCGGCCGTGCCGTCGATGTCCAGCGCCAGGTAGCCGTCGCTGAACTGCAGGCGCTCGGTGTTGATCACGGCATCGTGGCCGCCGGCGCCGCTCTTGTCGGTCACGCCGAAGCCCCAGGTTTCCTTGCTCACGGTGTAGCTGTCGCGGCTGCCGCCGTAGACCACGGTATCGATGCCGTCGCCGCCGTCGATGGCGTTGTTGCCGGATACGGGCGCGGTCAGCTTGTCGTTGCCGGCGGTACCGGAGAGGTTCAGGCTGCTGTTGACGTTGAAGGTCAGCGTATTTGCCGCGCTACTCGAATTGCCGGCCTTGTCGGACGAGCTGGCCCGAACGAGGTAGTCTGCGTTGGGCAAGGGCGACGTGGCAATCGTCCATTTGCCATCATTGCCCACCGTGGTTTGCGCAATGACGACCGTATCGCTGAAGTCGCTCTTCACCCCGATCTTGTACAGCTCGATCTGGGTACCTGCTTCACCGCTACCGGTAACGGTCGCTTGATTGGTGCCTGCAGTGTAGGAAATGCTCGAGGTCGGTACGACCGGCGCCTTGGTGTCGACGTTGAAGGTGGACGTGGCGCTGTGCACCGAGGTATTGCCGGCGGCGTCGACTGCCACGGCATACACCTGGTAGTTCTGGCCATCGGCGAATACACTGAGCTTGGTGCTCCAGATGCCGGTGGCATCCGCGACCGCGGTACCGACCTGGACATTGGCGCTGGTGAAGATCTTGACAGTCGCACCGGCCGCCGCGCTGCCGGTCACGGCCGGCGTGTTGATGTTCGTATAGCCGTTCGCATTCTTCGTGACGGTGAATTCCGGCGCGGCCGGCGCGGCATTGGTCGAGGCCACGTCGGCGCGGCTCACGCTCTGGCCATTGAACTCGAACAGCTCGATCGAACGCAGCGTATCCGTGCCGTCGATGCCATCCTTGCTCGCCACCTGGATATCGCCGTTCGCCAGCACGGTGATGTTGTAATTGCTGCGCGCGCCGCCGAACACCGCGGTATCCGTTCCTGCTCCTCCGTCGATCATGTCGTTGCCTCCATCTCCTTCGAGTTTATCGTCGGCAGCCGTCCCGGTCAGGGTATCGGCGCCACTGGTTCCTGTCACGTAACGTCCGCCGGACGTCGAATTGATGCCGTAGGCGCCGCGCAGGCCGTCGCCGCCGTACAGCCAGTTGAGTGCCGCGATGTCGTCCTGCGAATAAGTCGCGTAGGGACCGCCACGCTCCGTGTACGACATCAGGGTGTTCGCGGTGTTGTCCTGCGAGGCCGGCAGCGTGGTCGCGTTATCGTCCGTCGTGTCGAATGGGTGCTTCAGGCCCAGCGCATGGCCCAGCTCGTGCAACAGCGTCTCGTAGCCGTTGGAGCCGGCCGCCAGGTTCATGTTCTGGCTGCGCCACTCGAGGTTGTCGAGATAGACGTAGGCGTCGGCCGTATAGCTGCGCAGCTGGTCGCCGCTGTAGCTGTAGCTGCTCTGCCAGCTGCACAGGCCCGTCACGTTACTCGGGCTCAGGTTCAGGTTGCACAGGTGGATGTCGGCAGTGGTGCCCGTCGCGGTCTCGACGAACTGGATGCCGGTCAATTCCGAGATATAAGCGAACGCGCCGCGGGTTGCCGCTTGCTGCGTCGCCGTGAAGGCTTCCTGGCCCGTCTTCCCCGTTTCGTTGCCGGAAGCGATCGAAAAGGTGTAATACAGAACATTGCCGGACGGCGTGAGGTAATTCCAATCGGGCCCGCTGTCGAGCAGGGCATCGATGTGGTTCAGCCCCGACAACGGGGTGCTAGTAATATCGGATACGGTGGCCATCGGTAGATCGGTAATGCTGCAAAAATGACAGCGATGTTTTGCTGTTGGAAAATTGATTATAAAAAAATCACTTCGGGAAAGTATTTCCTGTGTGATAGTTGAAGTCAAATAAGAATTTCAATCGTGCGCACCCCTTGCCAGCCCATCAAGGCTTGCATACAACGATTGTTAGTGAACACTTACGAAACTGTTGCGTATTGACGTCAACAGCGCCCGGACGGCTACGCGTCCGGGACTTGCGGAAAAGCCCGGATCAGGCACGCGGGCTGGCGAGCAGGGCCTTCAAATTGGCCAGGCGTTCCTTGGGGCTGAGGATTTCGTTTTCCTTCGGCGGCGCATCGCCGACGTCGAGCGCCATCTCCTTGATGAAGCGCGACGGGTCGCAATGCACCAGCTCGCCGGCGCGCTTGCGCTTCTTGCACCAGGTGACGTGCAGGGTGCGCTGGGCGCGCGTGATCCCCACATACATCAGGCGCCGCTCTTCCTGGATGCGGGCCGCGATCTTTTCGACGGCATCGTCGACGTCGCCCTTGTGCGGCAGGATGCCCTCCTCGCAGCCGACCAGGTAGACGTGCGGATATTCCAGGCCTTTCGACGCGTGCAGCGTCGACATGCGCACGGCGTCCGGCTCCTCGTCCTGGCCTTCGAGCATCGACATCAGGGCCACCATCTGCGTCAGTTCGAGCAGGTTCTTTTCTTCGCCGTCACGGTCGCGTCCGCCGCGGCCGCGTTCCTTCAGCCAGTTGACGAACTCGAGCACGTTCTGCCACTTGCCCTGCGCCGCCCGGTCGTCGAAGTTCTCGTACAGATAGTGCTCGTAGTTCATCTCCTTCATCATGTCGTCGAGCAGCTCGGCGGCCGCATCGCCGCTGCCGGACGGGCCGGGACGCGTGGCGCGCGATTCCAGCTCGTTGATCCAGTGGCAGAACTCGCGCAGCGGGATCAGCTGGCGGTCCTGCAGGCGCGCCTCGATGCCGCCCTTGAGCGCGGCCTCGAACAACGAGCAGTTCCACTGCTTCGAGAATTCGCCCAGCGCCTCGATGGTCGTCATGCCGACGCCGCGTTTCGGCGTGGTAATGGCGCGGATAAAGGCCGGATCGTCGTTCTCGTTGGCGATCAGGCGCAGGTAGGCAATGATGTCCTTGATCTCGGCCTTGTCGAAGAAGCTCTGGCCGCCCGAGATCGTGTACGGGATGCGTTCCTTGCGCAGCGCCTGCTCGATCACGCGGGCCTGGTGGTTGCCGCGGTACAGGATGGCGAAATCGGACCACTTGTTCTTGCGCTGGAAGTGCTCGGTCGAAATCAGCATGGCGACCTGGTCGGCCTCCGTCTCGTCGTTCGGCATGCCCGTCACCTGGATCGGCTCGCCCAGGCCGTGCTCGGACCACAGCGATTTCTCGAACAGTTTCGGATTGTTGCCGATGACGGCGTTGGCCGCCTGCAGAATGCGCGTGGTCGAGCGGTAGTTCTGTTCCAGCTTGATGACGCGCAGGTCCGGGAAATCGGTCTGCAGCGTCTTGAGGTTCTCGACCGAGGCGCCGCGCCAGGCATAGATCGCCTGGTCGTCGTCGCCGACGGCCGTGAACATCGGCTTCTTGCCGAGGCCCGTCACCAGCAGCTTGACCAGCTCGTACTGGCAGGTATTGGTATCCTGGTACTCGTCCATCAGCAAATAGCGCAGGCGGCGCTGCCAGCGGTCGCGGATCGGCTCGTTGTTGCGGAACAGTTCCACCGGCAGCCGGATCAGGTCGTCGAAATCGACGGCCTGGTAGGCCTGCAAGGTGGCGAGATAGCTGCGGTAGATGCGGCCGGCCTGGGCCTCGTCCTCGTCCTGCGCGTTGTTGATCGCGTCCTCCGGATCAACCAGGCCGTTCTTCCACAGCGAGATGGCGTTCTGGATGCGGCGGATTTCCTGCTTGTCCGTGGTGACAGCCAGGTCGGACACGATCGTGTAGCAGTCGTCGCTGTCCATGATCGAGAACTTGTCCTTGAGGCCGACGCCGGCCGCTTCCTGGCGCAGGATCTTCACGCCCAGCGAGTGGAAGGTCGAGACCGTCAATTGCTTGGCCTGCTTGGGCTGCTTGAGCAGCTTGCCGATACGCTCCTGCATCTCGAGCGCGGCCTTGTTGGTGAACGTGAGCGCGGCGATCGTGCGCGGATCGTAGCCGCGGTGTTCGATCATGTAGGCGATCTTCTGCGTGATCACGCGGGTCTTGCCCGAGCCGGCGCCCGCCAGCACCAGGCAGGGACCGTCGAGGTAGAGCACGGCTTCGCTTTGCGGACCGTTGAGGCCGAAATTCGGGGTGGTGGACATGGGAAATTTCTGGAAGGACAGCTCAGCATTGTAACGAAGCCGGGCCCGCGACGCGAACGGCCGCGTGTCGAAATCGACACGCCGGGGTTACCATATCGGCAAGCACCAGCGCATGATGCTTGAGAAACAGCGCTTCGCCACCAGATAGCGCTTTTACGGATTGGCGCACAAGGAAAACAACAATGAAATTTGAACACCTGATCGAGATTAACGACCCGCTCAACCCGCTGATCGACACGGTGACGCGCGAACAACTGTGGCGCGGCCTGGTCTTGCGCGCCGAGGATCCGAAGCTGTTCGTCCCGCACCTGGACGAATGCACGCTGGGCGAACGCGACAGCGAAACCAGCAGCTTCACGCGCCGCCTGCGCTACGGCGAGCTGGTGATCGACGACACCGTCTACCTGAGCCCGTTGCAGGAAGTGCGCTTCGAGGTGCCGGCCCAGGGCGACATCGCCCAGTCGCGCCTGAGCATGAAGATCGAAGCCCCGACCGAGGGCGTGCTGTGGGTGCGCTTCACCTACGACGACGGCAATCCCGACGCCGCCGACGACATGGGCAAGATGTACGAGGACTTCAAGAAGTCCGCCTACCAGGAAGCCGACGTCGACACCGTCAAGATCGTGCGCCAGATGGCGGCGGAAGGGAAGCTGGACGCGAGCTACCTGAACTAAGGCGCAGGCCCGCCCCATCGATACGTCGCCCCGGCGAAGGCCGGGGTCCAATGTGCATGCACATCGGCTGCGCACAGGAATTGGACCCCGGCCTTGAACTGCCACACAAAAGTTGGACACGGATTTTAGACTGCTTGGGC
>CAUSCY010000066.1:0-28843 GCA_963529995.1 uncultured Massilia sp.
GCACCTGGTGGCGGCGCAGCCGCGACGCCACGCTCGCGCTGGGCGGCGGACTGGGACTCGCGGCGGTCAGCTGGGTCGTGCTGACGCGCGCCCCCGGCGCCCCCATCAGCGACTTCTACGTGCTGCGCGCGCTGTCCGAAGGGGGCGGCGCCAACGTGGTGAACGTGCTGCTGGTCGACTTCCGCGGCTTCGACACGATGGGCGAGATCACGGTGCTGGGCGCCGTCGCGCTGACGGTGTACGCGCTGCTGCGCCGTTTCCGTCCCGCGCCGGAAAGCGTGGCGATCCCGGTCCAGCAAGCCAACGATGTCGATCCCGCCGTGGCCCAGCAGCCGGGCGAGCAGGCCGCCAGCGGCTACCTGGCGGTGCAGGCCGTGTACGTGCGCTTCCTGCTGCCCGTGATGGGCGTCATCGCGCTGTATTTCTTCATGCGCGGCCACAACCTGCCGGGCGGCGGCTTCGTCGCGGCCCTGATCTTCTCCACCGCCCTGATCGCGCAATACATGGTAGCCGGCACCGACTGGGTCGAGGCCCATCTGCGCCTGCGTCCGCACCGCTGGATCGCCGGCGGCCTGGCCACGGCCGTGCTGACGGGCGCCGGCGCCTGGCTGCTCGGCTACCCGTTCCTGACCAGCCACACGGCGCACCTGACGCTGCCGCTGCTGGGCGAGCTGCACGTGCCGAGCGCGTTCTTCTTCGACGTCGGCGTGTTCCTCGTCGTCGTCGGCGCCACCATGCTGATCCTGGTGGCGCTGGCGCACCAGTCGCTGCGCAGCCACCGCATGCCCATGCCCGCGCGCGCCGTCGTGCCGGAAGCGCTGCCGCCGTCCAAGGAGATCAAATGATGGAGATCGCGCAATGGAAATCGTGATCGCGCTGGCCATCGGCATCGTGTTCGGCTCCGGCATCTGGCTGGTACTGCGTCCGCGCACCTTCCAGGTGCTGATGGGGCTGATGCTGATGTCGTATGGGGTGAACCTGTTCATCTTCATCATGGGCCGCCTGTGGGTCGACCGCGCGCCGCTCACGCCGGCCGGCAGCGTGCCGGATCCGAAACTGCTGGCCGATCCGCTGCCGCAGGCGCTGGTGCTGACCGCCATCGTGATCGGCTTCGCCACCACGGCGCTGTACCTGGTCGTGATGATCGCCGCGCGCGGCCTGACGGGCACCGACCACGTCGACGGCAGGGAGCCCGACGCATGACGCAACCATGGATCCAGCACATCCTGCTCGTACCGATCCTGCTGCCGCTGCTGTGCGGGGCGGCGCTGGCGCCGCTCACCCAGGGCTGGCACCGGCTCAAGTTCGCGCTCAGCTACGCCTCGGTACTGGGCCTGCTGGCCACCAGCCTGGTGCTGGTGGCGATGACGGACGGCGGCTACTGGCAGGACGGCATCGGCGTCTACCTGGCCGCCAACTGGGCGGCGCCGTTCGGCATCGCCCTCGTGGCCGACCGCCTGTCCGCGCTGATGCTTGTGCTGACGGCCTTGCTGGCGCTGGCGGCGCTGCACTTCGCCAAGCTGCGCTGGGGCCGCATCGGCGTGCACTTCCACACGCTGTTCCAGTTCCTCGTGATGGGCATCGACGGCGCCTTCCTCACCCACGACCTGTTCAACCTGTTCGTGTTCTTCGAGGTGATGCTGGCCGCGTCCTACGGCCTGGTGCTGCACGGGTATAACGCCGAGCGCCTGCGCGCCAGCCTGCAGTACGTGGCCATGAACCTGGCCGCGTCCTCGCTATTCCTGCTCGGGACCGCCCTGATCTACGCGACCACCGGCACGCTGAACATGGCCGACCTGGCCGCGCGCGCCGCCGCCCTGGGGCCGGAGGATGCGGGCCTGCTGCAGATCGGCGCGGCCGTGCTGGCGCTGGCCTTCCTGATCAAGAGCGCCATGTGGCCGCTGGGCTTCTGGCTGCCCACGACCTATGCGGCGGCGGCGCCGCCGGCCGCCGCCATGCTGGTCCTGATGACCAAGGTCGGGACCTACGCGATCCTGCGCCTGTGGCTGTTGCTGTTCCCCGTCAGCACCGGGGCGGAGGCCGGATTCGGCTACGATGCGCTGCTGGCCGGCGGCATGGTCACCATCGTCTATGGCGCGGCCGGCATGCTGTCGACCGACAGCGCGGGGCGCATGGCCGGCTACGGCGCCACCGTCTCGTCCGGCACGCTGCTGGCCGTCATCGGCTACGGCCAGGCCTCGCTGGTGGCCGCGGGGCTGTACTACCTGATCGGATCGACGCTGGCGATCGCCGCCTTCCTGCTGCTGATCGAACTGATCGACCGCATCCGCACGCCGCGCGCCGCCATCCTGGCCGTCACGATGGAGGCCTGGGCCGTGGAGGATTCGCCGATCGACCCGGTCGGGCGCGGCGTGCCGGCCGCGATGGCCTTCCTGGCGCTGTCGTTCGCCGCCTGCGCGCTGATGATCGCCGGCCTGCCGCCGTTGTCCGGCTTCGTCGCCAAGTTCGGCATGTTCCACGCGCTGCTCAACCCCGGTGCGGGCCAGCACATCCGCGCGTCCGGCTGGGCCCTGATGGCGCTGGTGATCCTGTCCGGCCTCGTCGCCGTGATCTCGATGCTGCGCTTCGGCGTGCGCACGTTCTGGGCCGGCGGCGCGGCCGTGCCGCCGCGCCTGCACCGCTCGGAGGTCGTGCCCGTGCTGTTCCTGCTGGCGCTGTCCGTGTTCATGACCGTGCAGGCGGGGCCGATCTTCGACTACCTGGGACGGACCAACGCCGGCATCCACCGGCCGCAGGACTATATCGAGCGCGTGCTGCACGCGGCGCCCGTCGCCGGTCCCGCAAGGAAGGGGGAAGGCACATGAGAACCTGGCTGCCATATCCGCTGGTCTCGCTGGGCCTGTGCGTGCTGTGGCTGCTGCTGAACCAGAGCGTGGACGCCAGCCACGTGCTGCTCGGCGCGCTGGTCGGCATCGCGGCGCCGCTGCTGGTGCGCCGGCTGCAGCCGCTCGGCTACCCGCGCCTGCGCGCGCCGCTGGCGCTGGTCCAGCTGCTGTCCATGGCCTCGGTGGAGGTGGTGCGTTCCTGCTTCGGCGTCTGCCGCATCATCCTGTTCGCCGACTACGCGAAGGTGAATTCGAAGTTCATCCGCGTGCCCCTGCGGCTGCGCGACCCGTATGGCCTGGCCGTGCTGTCCTGCCTGATCAACCTGACCCCGGGCACCGTCTGGGTCGAGATCCTGCCGGACAGCCACGACCTGGTGCTGCACGTGTTCGACCTGCAGGACGAGCAGTTCTGGATCGACACCATCCAGCAGCGCTACGAACGACCCTTGCTCGACATTTTTTTGACGGAGGCTGCCGATGCCGACCCTGCTTGAATACGCGTTGAACTATGCGCTGGCCTGCGTGATCGGCGCCATGCTGCTGTGTACCGTGCGCCTGCTGCGCGGCCCGTCCGCGCACGACCGCGTGCTGGCGCTGGACACGCTGTGGATGACGGGCATGGTGCTGGCCCTCGTGCTGGGCGTCCGTTCCGGCACCCAGCTGTATTTCGAGGCGGCGATGCTGGTCGCGCTGGTCGGCTTCATCTCCACGATCGCGATGGCCAAGTTCCTGATGCGCGGGGAGATCATCGAATGAACGCGCTGCACGCGATTCCCGACTGGGCCGGCGCGATCGTCGCCTTCCTGCTGGTGCTGGGCGCCACCATCGTGCTGATCGGCGCGCTGGGCCTGCTGCGCCTGCGCACCTTCTACCAGCGCATGCACGGCCCCGCGATCACGATCACGCTGGGCACGGGCAGCATCCTGCTGGCCTCGGTCGTGTACTTCACGGCGGCCCAGGCGCGCCCGGTCGTGCACGAGGCGATCATCGCCGCCTTCGTGATGGCGACGGCGCCCGTGGTCTCGATGATGATCATGCGCGCGACCGTGTACCGCGACCTGCGCGCCGGCAAGGGAGAGACCGGCGCGACCGCGGGCAAGGTCTATCGCCTGCCGGCCGGGGAATAGCGCGTCAGGGAGAGGGCGCCGGCGCCGCCGCTTGCCTGCCGCCGAGGTAGAAGTCCAGCGCCTTGCGCACGATGGGCGCGGCGATCGTGCCGCCGGAACCGCCGTTCTCGACGACCACGGCGATCGCGATGCGCGGCTTGTCGGCCGGGGCGAACGCGGTGAACAGGCCGTTGTCGCGCAGGTGCTCCGGCGTGGCCGCCTTGTTGTACCTGGCGCCGTTCAGGCCCACCACCTGGGCAGTTCCCGTCTTGCCGCCGACCGTGTAGGCGGCCGTATGGAAGGCCTGGTAGCCCGTGCCGCCTGGGACCGAGGTCACGCCGACCATCGCGCGCTTGATGACGTCGATGTTTTCCTGCTTGAGCGGAATGCGCCCCGACTCGTGCGGCACGGTCATCGTGCGCCGGTGCGTGGCCGCGTCCTCGATCGTCCTGACCAGGTGCGGCTTCATGATCACGCCGTCGTTGGCGAGGGTGGCCACCGCGTGCGCCAGCTGCAGCATCGTGTAGTTGTTGAAGCCCTGGCCGATGGAAATCGAGACCGTGTCGCCGCCGAGCCAGCGCCCGGCCGCGCGGTTGCGGCGGAAGCGCTCGCGCTTCCATTCCTGCGAGGGCAGCACGCCCGTCTTTTCGTGTTCGAGGTCGATGCCGGTCGGCTGGCCGAAGCCGAACTGCTTCATGAAGCCGCTGATGGCGTCGATGCCCATCTCGGTGCCGAGCTGGTAGTAATAGGTGTCGCAGGAGACGACGATCGACTTGAACATGTCGACGTCGCCGTGGCCGCCGGGACGGTCGTCGTTGGTGCGGTGGCCGCCCAGCATGAAGAAGCCGGGGTCGTGGATCGTGTAGCCGGGCGTGCGCTTGCCCAGTTCCAGCGCCGCCAGCGCCATGAAGGGCTTGAACGTGGAGCCGGGCGGGTAGGTGCCGGACAGCGGGCGGTTCAGCAGCGGCTTGTCGGGCGAGGTATTCAGTTCGTTCCAGCTCTGCACGTCGATACCCTCGACGAACAGGTTCGGGTCGAAGCCGGGCCTCGACACATAGGCGAGCACGTCGCCGGTGCCCGGTTCGATCGCCACCAGCGCGCCGCGCATGTCGCCGAATGCGTCCTCGACCACCTTCTGCAGGCCCGTGTCGATCGACAGGATCAGGTTGCTGCCGGCCGTCGGCGCGCGGCGCGCCAGCGTGCGGATCGCGCGCCCCGTCGCCGTGCGTTCGACTTCCTCGTAGCCGGTGCGGCCGTGCAGGACGTCTTCGTAGCTCTTTTCCAGGCCTTCCTTGCCGATGTGGTCGGTGCCGTTGTAGTTGGCGGCATCGGCGCCGGCGTCGATCGCTTCCGCCTCCTTGCGGTTGATGCGGCCGATGTAGCCGAGCACGTGCGATGCCGTCTGGCCCAGCGGGTACTGGCGCAACAGGCGCGCCTGCACCTCGACGCCGGGGAAACGGAAACGTTCGGCCGCGAAGCGCGCGACTTCCTCGTCGCTCAGGCGCGTGCGCAGCGGAACGCTGGCGAAATTCCGCGACTCGCCCAGCAACTGCTTGAAGCGGCGGCGGTCGCGCCGGTCGATGGCGACCAGCTTGGCCAGCTCGTCGATGACGGAATCGACGTTCGCCTCCAGCTTCGAGGGCGTGATCTCCAGCGTGTACGCCGTGGTGTTGTCGGCCATGACGACGCCGTTGCGGTCCAGGATCAGGCCGCGGGTCGGCACGGCGGGCAGCAGGGCGATGCGGTTGTCCTCGGCATGGGCCAAGTACTGGTCGTGCTTGAGCACCTGCAGCCAGATCCAGCGCGCCACCAGCAGCGCGAAGCAGATGAACATGAACGCCGCGAGTGCGCCGATGCGCATGCGGAACGAGCGGATGGTCCGCTCGCTGTCGGGGAGGTCGGTCATTCGGAGAACTGTCGCGGGCGTCGTGCCAGCCGGGCGGCGGGCAAAACGTTAATTATAGAGACACGTTGTCCGGACGGAAATACTTACAGACAATAAATTGGTGATGGCGGGCAGCGCCAGCCGAACGTAGGGTGGGCAGCACGTGCCCACCGGCCGTCATTGCGCCCAGTAGTCGAGCACCAGCGCGCGCTGCACGCAGTCGCCCAGGGTGGCGACGAAGGCCTGGTGGGCCGGGTGCACGAGGTAGGTATCGCGGTCCTCGGCGGAGGCGAACGTCAGCGTGAAGCAGTGGGTGAAGCCGTCGTTCAGGTTTTCCGGGCTGACGTTGGTGCCCCATTCGTAGCCGGCGATCTGGGGGATGGCGTGGCGCAGGCCCCCCAAGCCGGCGACGAGGGCGTCGATGCGTTCGGGCGTCGTGCCTTCCTTGAACGAGAACATCACGATGTGGCGCAGGGTAGTGGCAGTAGCGGTCATGGCGGCAAACGATGAGTGAGTGGAACGCCATCTTACGGCAGCCGCGCCGAGTTTGCCGGGCGCTCAGTTTCGGCGCTCAGTTCCGCCTCTCAGTTTCGCCTGAACCGCACGTCTTCCTGCACCACCTTCGCATCGGCCTGGGCGCGCCGTTCGTCCTTGTTCTTCTTCGGCTTCTTGGGCTTCTTGACGACCTGGCCCGTCGCATTCGTCTGCGGCACGCGGTGTTCGGCCTCGAAGCCCGGTTCTTCCTTGCGCTCCAGGGCCTGTCCGGTGAGCGCCTCGATCGCGGCGAGCTGCTGCACCTCGTCGGCGCACACCAGCGACACCGCCTCGCCGGAGGCGCCGGCGCGGCCCGTGCGGCCCGTGCGGTGCACGTAGTCCTCGGCGACGATCGGCAGGTCGACGTTGACGACGACGGGCAGTTCGTCGATGTCCAGGCCGCGCGCGGCCACGTCGGTGGCGACCAGTACCCTGACCTCGCCGGCCTTGAAGCGCTCGAGCGCGCGCAGGCGCGCCGGCTGCGGCTTGTCGCCGTGGATCGAATCGGCCGGGATGCCCTTTGCCGCGAGCAGGTCGACCAGCTGGTCGACGCCCTTCCTTGTCTTGACGAAGGCCAGCACCTGGCTCCAGCCGTGGCGTTTCAGCAGGTGCAGGAACAGGTCCGGCTTGCGCTTCTTGTCGGTGGTGACGATCCACTGGCGGATCGCCCTGACCGTCGTATTGCGCGGTGCCGTCTCGATGTCGACGGGGTCGTGCAGCAGCTTGCCCGCCAGCTCGCGGATCGGGTCGGAGAACGTGGCCGAGAACAGCAGCGTCTGGCGGCGCCTGGGGAGCAGGGCCAGCAGCTTGTCGATGTCGCGCGAGAAGCCGAGGTCGAGCATGCGGTCGGCCTCGTCCAGCACCAGCGCCTGCACCTGGTTGAACTTCACCGCGTTCTGGCGCTGCAGGTCGAGCAGGCGGCCGGGCGTGGCCACCAGCACGTCGACGCCCTTGCGCAGGCGCATCATCTGCGGATTGATGCTGACGCCGCCGTACGCAACCATCGTCCGCAGGGGGAGGCCGTCGCCATAGGCACGCACGCTCTCGTGCACCTGCTCGGCCAGTTCGCGCGTGGGCACCAGCACCAGCGCGCGCACGCCGTTGCCGGCGACCTGGGCGCCGTCCTGGACGAGGCGCTGGAGCAGGGGCAGGGCGAAGCCGGCGGTCTTGCCGGTGCCGGTCTGGGCGGCCGCCATGACGTCCCGTCCGGCGAGCACGGCGGGAATCGCCTGGGCCTGGACGGCGGTCGGCTGGGTGTATTCGAGCGAGGCGAGGGTGCGGACGATCTGGTCGATCAGGCCGAGCGAGGCAAACGACATGTGTGAGTTGGGCTGTAGTGAGGTGGACTGTACAAAAGCGACAGTGTACCGCGTCAACGTCCCGGGACGCCAGGCGAACGGCGGCGGCGGCGGGCGCGCGGCCCGTCGCCACGGGGATGGCCGCCGCGACCAGTCACGCCGCTGGCTGAGCGGCCGGCAATTGCGCCACGGTCGGCTTGACGGGTTCGCGCCGGTCCTGGCACGCCGTCAGCAACAGGCAGGCCCCGAGCAGCAGGGGCCAGGCGAAGCGATGCTTGTTCATGTGTCCTCCTGGGAGCCTCGGGACCATGCTAGCGCAGGCGCAGTCCGCATGGCGCGCAGGAAGACGACTGTGACTGCAGTGCCGTCAGAAGGCGTAGCCGACGCTGGCGCGCAGCACCGGATAGACCTTGAAGTCGTCCAGGTGCTTCTTCAGGCGTTCGGCCTCGGCCGCCACGTCGTTGGCCACCAGCGAGCAGACCAGGGCGATGCTGCGGCAGTCGGCATTCACCAGGTTGACCTTGGCATTGCCCTGGTAGTAGACGCCGGCATCGACGCCATAGGTCCAGCCGGTCTTGCCGCCGTTGACAGGCTTGAGCGCATTGCCCCAGCCGATGCCGATATAGGGCGCGGCCTTGCGGTAGTCGACGTTGCCGATCACCTTGCCGATGACGCTCGTGGGCCAGGTATGGCCGTTCAGCGTCAGGCTGCCGTTGGCGCCCGGGCGGGCGTCGGCCGACAGGCGGTTGGCGTTGTACAGCACGCCGGCGGTCACGCGCATGTCGCTGCCTTCGCGCAGATACCAGTCGAACAGCAGGTCGATGGTCTGCAGCTTGCCCTTGACGTCGTAGTGCACGCCGTGGGCCGTCGAGTCGAAGTCGTGCTTGAAGTAATTGACGCCGAAACGGCCGTTCAGGTAGGTCTCCATCGGCACCACCAGGTGGGCGCCCACGCCCGTCGTGCCGACGTCGGCCGTGACACCGAGGCCGACTTCGGCGCCGGCGCTCGCCGACAGCAGCAGTGCGGCGACGGCCAGCGCAACATGTTTCTTGAGCATCATCGAATCCGGAAAAGAAAGCGGCGATTGTAGTCTCGATAGTATGAGGGCCGCCATCCATCTTCGCGGATGTGTTGCTTTCCTGCACATAATACAGGCCGGTGCGTTGCCGCTTGTTCAGTGCCGCTTATTCAGTGCCGATTACGCCGTGCCGGCGGATACGGCACGGTTGCCGCCTTCGCCCCGTGCGCCGATCACGGCATTGAAGGCCCGCGGCGCGACCAGCATCAAGACTTCGTACATGGCGACGAGCAGCGCGATCGTCAGCGCCGGGCCCGCGAACCAGAACGCTTCGTAGGGCACGCCCGGCAGCAAGCGCCGGTACGCCAGGTAGACGAGTTCGAGCAGCGGCGCATGGGCGACGAACACGAAGAAGCTGTACTTGCTGGCCCGCAGCGCCCAATCCCAGGCCGCCGTCCCCTGCAGCAGCGTCACGGCGGGCCAGATCAGGAAGGGCGCCGTGTACACGAGGAAGGTGTTGTCGTCGATCCGGAACAGCATCGGCGCGGCGCACAGCAGGCACAGCAGGACCAGCGCGGGCACGGCGTAGCGGTCGGCGGCGCGCAGGTCGCGGCCGGCCAGCGCCAGCCAGCCGCCGAGGTAGAACACGACGGCGCTGCTGTCGCGGCGCACGACGAAGCCATCGAAGCCGCAGCCGAACACGAGCGCCACGGCAAGCAGGCCCACGATGGGCCGGCGCCGCAGGAACCATCCGAACAGGGGCGCCAGCGCAATCAGGACGATCAGGTCGCGCAGGAAGTACAAGGGATAGTTGATGGGGACTGCCTTGATGCCGAACAGCGCATTGATCCAGTCGCGCACCTCGACGCCGACCAGGCTGCGCATGTAGACGAACCCCGTCCGGTACTGGATGGCGGCGGCCAGCAGCGCCAGCAGGACGTTGAAGACGAGGAAGGGGACGACGATCGTCTTGAACTTCTTGCGGTACAGCTTTGCCGCCTCGAGGTCGAGGCCGGCGCGGAACAGCAGGAAGCCGGCGATCAGCGACAGCATCGGCACGGTGCCGCGGAACAGGCCGATCTGGAAGAAACCGGTCAGGTAATCGAACCAGGACGAGCCCATCAGGCTGGGCTTGTCGAGCTGGCCCGGCACGTGCACGAAGACGATGCCGAAAATGAGCAGGGGCCGCAGCACGGTGATGCGTTGCGCGATGTTGCTGTCGAGTTTCATCGATCCTCGTGTCGGAAAGCGGGCGGAAGCGCATGTTGCAATGCATGAGCTGATCGATCTTAACGCCGACGTCCCCCGTGCCTGCGCACGCTTCCCGTCGAACACGAATAATGAACAGCGGCACTGCGCCTTGCACCGTCCTCGTAACAAGATTGCCGACTGTGTAAGGATGTGTTGCAACGTACCGAAAGCGAAGATTTCATGCTGTAAACTTAGACCATTCCTACAAGAGAGAGGTCGTCATGAAATCCTTCGTCCTTGGCCTGGCGCTGTGCGCCGCCGCCTTTCCCGCACTGGCCCAGACCAATGTCAGCGTCACCGTCGGCCAACCCGGCTTTTACGGCCGCATCGACCTCGGCGACTTCGCCGGCCGTCCGGTGCTGTACGGTCCCCAGCCGGTGATCGTGACGCGCGGCCCTCATTACATTGCCGAACCCGTCTACCTGCGCGTGCCGGTCGAGCACCGCCGCCATTGGGGCCGCTGGTGCGGCCGCTACGGGGCCTGTGGCCGTCCCGTGTACTTCGTGCGCGACGAGTGGTACCGCAACACCTACGTGCCGCGCTGGCACCAGCACTACGGCCACCGTCCGGACTTCCGCGGTCCGCCGCCCCGTCCCCCAGTGTACGTGATCGACCGCGGCCACCGCGGACCGGAGCATCATGGCCGCGGCCCGGATCACTGGCGCGGACCGGAGCACCATGGACGCGGACCGGAACATCACGGCCATGGTCCCGATCGCGACCATGGTCACGGTCACGGCCGGGGACACGATGATCGCGGCCACGGCCGTTGATTACCTCTTTGTAAGACAGCAATCCCAACCAGTTTCCCCCTTCACGTAGTAAACTGATCCCTGTCAGCCCGGCGCCATCGTTTGTTGGTGTCGGGCATTCGCAATATTGAAGGAGAAAAGTTTGCAAAGTGAAATCGTGATCGTGGGCGGCGGAGCCGGTGGACTGGAACTGGCCTGCAAGCTGGGGCAGAAGCTGGGGCCCGGCAAAGTCATGCTGGTGGACAGCCGGCTGTACCACATCTGGAAACCCTCGCTGCACGAAGTGGCGGCCGGCACCCTGGACATCCACCAGGAAGGCCTGTCCTACCAGATGCTGGCCCATGACCGCGGTTTCACCTTCGTCTACGGCGCCATGACGGCGATGGATGCCGGCGCGCACCAGATCACGGTGGCCCCGGTGGCCGCCGCGGACGGCGAGGAAGTGCTCCCCGAGCGCAAGATCGGCTACAAGTCGCTGGTGATCGCCGTCGGCAGCACCTCAAACTACTTCGGCGTGCCGGGCGCGCGCGAGCACACGATTTCCCTGAATGCCACCGAGGATGCCGAGCGCTTCCGCCTGCGCCTGCTGCGCCTGCTGGCGCAGGCCGAGCAGGACCGCGAGGACGGCGCCAGCCGCAGCGGCCTGGACGTCGTCATCATCGGCGGCGGCGCCACCGGCGTCGAGCTGGCGGCCGAGCTGCGCGAAGCGTCGGGCGTGTACGCCGCCTACGGCTTCAACCGCCTGCAGGTGCAGCGCGACGTGCGCATCACGCTGCTCGAAGGCGCACCGCGCATCCTGGCCCCGTTGCCCGAGCGCGTCTCGGGCGCCGCCACGCGCCTGCTGGACCAGCGCGCCATCAAGGTCGTGGCCGACTGCCGCGTCGCATCGATCGACAAGGACCACGTCACCGACAGCAAGGGCAACGTCTATCCGGCCGACCTGTGCGTGTGGGCCGCGGGCATCCGCGCGCCGGAATTCCTCGGCACGCTGGGCCTGCCGACGACGAAGGGCGGCCAGCTCGACGTCGACGGCCACCTGCGCGTGCGCGACGTGCCCGACGTCTACGCGCTGGGCGATTGCGCCGCCTGCACGGACGGCAACGGCAAGCCGGTCCCGCCGCGTGCCCAGGCCGCGCACCAGCAGGCCGACTACCTGCTCAAGACCTTCATGAACATGGCGTCGGGCTACCCGCCGCAAAAGAACCCGTACGTGTACCGCGACTACGGCTCGTTGGTCTCGATCGGCCACCAGACCACCGTCGGCAGCCTGATGGGCTCGCTGCGCGGCGCGAGCTGGTTCGTGGAAGGCTTCATGGCGCGCATCATGTACCTGAGTCTGCACCTGCTGCACCACAAGGCCGTGCTGGGCACCATGCGCACGGGGCTGATGGCGTTCGGGCGTTTCCTGATTCGCAGGACGACGCCGTTGGTCAAGCTGCACTAAGAGCAGCTTCAACACAAAACCGTCGTTCCCGCGGAAGCGGGAACCCATGCTGAGCCTCTTTAGCCAACTCAGTATGGGTTCCCGCCTGCGCGGGAACGACGGTTTTTTTGCGTCTTTTTTAAGCGGATTGCTTCGGCAGCACCAGCGTCAACGCCGTGCCCTTGCCGTCCGGCCCGGCGCCCAGCGTCAGCGTGCCGCCCAGCAGCCGCGCGCGTTCGCGCAGCAGGCGCAGGCCGTGGCAGCTCGGGGCCGAGGTGGCGCCGGTGCCGGGGCCCGTGCCGTTGTCGCGCACCGTCAGCATGGCCTGGTCGCCATCGTCGTCGAGGATGACGTCGACTTCGCTGGCCTGGGCATGGGCCAGCACGTTGCGCAAGCCCTCCTCGGCGCAGCGCAGCAGGGCGACGCCTTGCGGGCGGGAATAGTCCGGATCCTCGTCCGGCAGGCTGGCGCGTGCCTTGATGCCGTGCTCGCGGCCCCAGTCGGTGACCAGCTCGGCAATCGCGGCCTTCGGGCCGAGGAACTCCAGCTTGTCGTTCCACAGCTGCAGCTGCATCTTGCGGTTGGTCTCGATGATGTTGTTCAGCAACTGCTTCATCTGCGCGGCGCGGTCGCGCTGCGGCTGTTCCTGCAAGTGCTGGGACAGCAGGCCCAGATGCATGGTGAGCGCCGTCATCGACGAGCCGAGGCTGTCGTGCAGACGGCGTGCGAGCAGGCGCCGCTCCTCGTCCCAACAGGTCGTCAGGTGGCCCAGGAGTTCGGTCAATTCCGCGACGCGGGCGGCGGACTCGTCCGGCCCGGAGGCGGCTTGTTCAGATGCTGGAACTTTCATGGAGGCAACCAATTTATGTTTCCTTGGATGATACAACAGCTTGCGGCGGGGTGGCGCGCAGGAATGGACTGTGTGTTGCCGTACGGTCGGCACCGTTGTTTTGGGCGAAGCTGGAGGCTCCATCAGCCCCACACTGAAAGGGAACCACCATGAGCACCAAGCAAACCGCAAGCGGCCGCAAGTCGGCCGACACCATGCCCGGCGTCCAGGACGCGATCGCCATGCTGACCGAGGAACACCGCGAAGTGTCCGACATGTTCGAGCAGTTCGAGCAACTGGGCGATCGCGCCAAGGTCGCCAAGACGAAGCTGGTCGAGAAGATCTGTACCGCGCTGATCGTCCACACGGCCATCGAGGAAGAGATCTTCTATCCGGCCGTGCGCGAAGCGCTGAAGGATGGCGACGACATGGTCGACGAAGCCGTGGTCGAACACGCCTCGGCCAAGGACCTGATCCGCCAGTTGCAGGAGATGAACCCGGACGAAGACCTGTACGACGCCAAGGTCAAGGTGCTGGGCGAGCAGATCGACCACCACGTCGAGGAAGAGGAAAAGGAAATGTTCCCGAAAGCGCGCAAGTCCGGCCTGGACCTCACCGAGCTGGGCTCGGAGATGGCGATGCGCAAGCAGGAACTGCTGGCGACGATGTAATCGGCGTCTTCAGCCGGCGGCTGCCGGCTGGTCCAGCTTGCCGGCAGCCGGTGCCACGGTCACATCGTCGAGCTGTTCGAGCAGGGCGTTCAGCTCCACCGGTTTCACCAGGTGGAGGTCGAAGCCCGCTTCCAGCACGCGCCGCTGGTCCTCGGCCAGGCCGTAGCCGGTGAGGGCGATCAGGCGGATGCCGCGCGTGGCCGCATCCTGGCGCAGGCGGCGCGCCACTTCGTAGCCGTCGATGCCCGGCAGGCCGATGTCGACCAGGGCCACGTCCGGCCGCTGCGCCAGCGCGGTGGCCACGCCTTCGACGCCGTCGCGTGCCTGCAGTACCGGATAGCCGAACGAGGACAGCATGGTCGCCATCATCTCGCGGCCGTCGTCGTTGTCTTCGATGAGCAGGATGGTCGGCTTGCCGGCCTCGCTGGCCTTGTCTTGCGCCGGCGCGTCCGTGCCGGCCAATGCGTCGGTGCGCGGCAGGCGGATCTCGAAGGTGCTGCCACTGCTCGTGCCCGCGCTGCTGGCGCTGACGCTGCCGCCGTGCAGTTCCACCAGGCGCCGCACCAGCGACAGCCCGATTCCCAGTCCTCCCTGCGAGCGGTCGATCGAGATCGCGCCCTGCACGAACACGTCGAAGACGTGCGGCAGCAGGTCGGCGGCGATGCCCACGCCCGAATCGCGCACGCGCAGGACGATGTCGTCCTCGTCGGGTGCGACCGTGATCTCGATATTGCCGCCGGAAGGCGTGTACTTCAGCGCATTGTCGATCAGGTTCGAGGCGATCTGCTCGAGGCGGGTGGCGTCGCCGTCGACCCATCCCGGCGCCAGCCGCGTCTCGATGCCGTAGCCCGCCATGCGGCCGGTGGCGCGGAAGGTATCGAGGCAGCTCGACACGAGGGCCGACAAGTCCATGCGCTTGCGCGACAGCAGGATCTTGCCGGACATGGCACGCGACAGGTCGAGCAGGTCGTCGACGATGCGCGACAGGTGCTGGCTCTGGCGCTGGATGATCAGGCGGGCGCGCTGCAGTGATTCCGGCGCGGCGCCCGGCATCCCCAGCAGCGATGCGGCGCTGCTGATCGCCGACAGCGGGTTGCGCAGTTCATGGCCCAGCATCGCCAGGAATTCGTCCTTGGCGCTGCTTTTCCGTTCGGCGGCGCGCCGTTCTTCCATCTCGCGCACGAGGCGCTGGTTGGTGGCGGTCAGTTCGGTGGCGTGCTGCGACAGCTTCTCGGCCTGGCGCTTGAGCTGCTCGTTCTTGGTGGCCAGCGTGACGAACACCTGTACCTTGGCGCGCAGCACCTGCGGAATCACGGGGGTGAACAGGAAGTCGGCGGCGCCGCGCTGGTAAGCCTTGAGGCGGTCGATCTCGTCGGCCAGGAACGCGGTGACGAAGATGATCGGAATGTCGGCCGAGCGCGGGCGCTGGTGGATCGCCTCGGCCGTCTCGAAGCCGTCCATGCCCGGCATGTTGACGTCGAGCAGGATCACGGCGAAATCATGGCGCAGCACCTGGCGCAGGGCGTCCTGGCCCGAGCGGGCGGACAGCACCTCGTAGTTGCTGTCGTCGGCCCATTGCTCCAGCAGGCTGGTCAGCGCAAGCAGGCTGGCGGCGTCGTCATTGACGACGAGAATCTTCGGTTTCGAGAAGTCGGACACGGCGTTTCGAACAGGGCGTCGGGTACACGTATGCGCAATCTCTCTAGATTAGCAGAGGCTGCTGGATTGCAAGTGAATTGTTAAGAACTGTTGCAATTAGTCATGATAGCACGGGCTGATCAATACACGAAACCAATCGTGCGAAGGGTGGGTGCGCCACGCGGGCGCATGGTACGGTGTCGCACATACGTGACATTTAGACCATGCCATACTCGAGGCGTATCTGGTTCAACCGTGTCAATGGAAGACAGGCGCCACTATGAAAGGACAGACATGAATATTCAGATCATCGTAGACGACAAATACCACGACAAATGCTTCCGCGAGCTCATCAATGAGCCCGTCAGCGCCCTGCGCGGCGTGACCCCGCAGCAGGCCGACGCGCTGCGCGACGCCTTCGGCATCGCCACCATCGGCGACCTGGCCGAGCTGAAGCTGGTCAAGTGGGCCCGGGCGATCCGCACCATGGCATCGGCCGAATCGGAGCCGCGCGAATCGGTGGCCAAGGAAAGCCTGATCGACGATGCCGTCGAGATGACGTTCCCGGCCAGCGACCCCGTCGCCATCGAGTCGAGCATCACCCGCATCGAGGTACCGCCGGATAAAGTGGATGCCAGCTCGGACCACCAGGCCGCGACCTCGATCGAGGCCAGCAACGAACAGGCCCTGGGCGAACGCGCCCTCGGTCCGGGCGGAGAGAAGAAGGCCGGCGTCGCCTGACCACGCCATCTCGCTCCCTGCATCGCGGCACGGCCTGTTCGGTCGTGCCGCGATGCTTTTGTTGGACGATGTTTGCTGCACTGCTCCGTCCGGCAAGCACATTGCTTGTCCAGTCCAGTCCAGCGGGGTTCCTTGTTGCAAATTTTTACAAGGATTTACCGTAACGTGCGCGAAAAATGTTGCACTACGAAATACAATCTGGCGACCATGATCGGTTCCGGAGCATCATCGTGCTCCAGGAACTTACGCGACAACCTGGAATCGGAACAGGACCATGACTTTTTCGAGTGAGCAGACGGTGAGCTTCGATGCCTGGAAGGGCCAGCCCCATGGGCGTGCACCCACCTTGCCTGACGGGTTCGACGACGCGGCCTACGATGCCGCCCGCCGTGCCGGCAGCGCCGCACCGGCACCGCTGGTCGATGCGCGCCGGCTGGCACGGGCCGACAAGATCCTGTTTATCGCCCACCTGGCGCTGGGCGACTATACTTATCTGCAAGCCTGTTTCCAGGCCTTCGCCGCGGCCTATCCGCACCTGAAGATCCACTTGTGGGTCGACGAGCGGCGCCGCACCAGCAAGGCTTCCGAGTGGGAGCACTTGCGCAAGTATGCCTTGTACGACTGGCTCGCCGAGAGTCCGCATTTCGACAAGGTGTACAGCGAGACCTACAGCCCGGCGCTGTACCGGCGCTCGCTGGAAGAGGCGCAGGCCGAGGATTACCCGATCGTCGTCTCGCTGGCCGTGCTGGAGCGCCACCGTTACGCGATCATGGCGCGCAAGATCAGCCCGCGCGGCTTCGTTGTCGGCCAGAAGAAGCGGGTGCGTGCCTACGACCTGCCCAAGCGCCTGTGCTACCGCAAGCTGGACGCCGCCATTCCGGCGTACGTGCCATCCGACCAGCCGGAGCAGCACATCAGCGACATCTACGCCGGCTGGTTTACCCAGTTGTTCGGCATGCGGATCGCGCCGGAAGCGCGCTTCCCGGTGCTGGACATTCCCCAGCGCTGGACCGCCTGGGCGCAGGCGCAGTGCGCCGACTGGGGGCTGGGCCGTGCCGCCGGCGCCGCAGGCAGGCTCGTGTTCCTGAACGCCTTCTCGAAGTCGATCGAACGCAGCTGGCCGCTCGAGCGCGTGATCGAGCTGGTGCATGCGATGCAGGCCCGGCCCGACTGGCGCGACGCCGGTTTCATCGTCAACGTCGTGCCCGAGGAACTGGCGCGGGCGCGCGCGCTCTTCGCCGATGCCGGGCTCGCACGCACGCAGCTGTTCAGCGCGGAAGAGAATTTCTTCCAGCTGCCGGCCATCCTGGGCCTGTGCGACCTGGTCGTCTCGGTCGAGACGGCCGTGATGCACCTGGCGAATGCCGTCCACGTGCCCGTCATTGCGCTGATGCGCCAGAAAAGCCCGGAGTGGGCGCCGATCGACCGCGACAACAGTACCGTCATCACCGTGAAGAAGCGCGACGACTGGGTCGACAAGATCGGCGTCGACGATGTATTGGCGGTGCTCGGGTAGGGTGGGCACCACGTGCCCACCTGGCATTGACGTGTCCGTGACGCATGGTGGGCACGTGGTGCCCACCCTACGGCTAGCTCGTCAGCACCACCTCGCGGCGCTGCTCCGAGCTGACCCGTCCCGCGTCCAGCAGCCGCATCACGATCGAGGCCTGCTCGGCCGTGACGGGATTCGGTCCCGTACCCAGGATGGCATCGCGTACGCCGCCGTAGTATGCCTGGTAGGCGCCATCCGGCGTCGCAACCGGGCGTGTCTGCAAGATTCCGTCTTCTTCTGTAGTGGCAAGGCCGTCTTCCGCATCCGCACCCCAGCGGGTGCTGCCGTCCGGCAGCAGGCCCGCCTTCAACGCCGCTTCCTGCGGATCCAATGATTGCTTGACGTAGCTGCCGCGCGTGCCGTGCAGCACGACGCGCGGGCGCGGCGCGGCGGCCAGCATGCTGGCGCCCAGTTCCACGCGCAGGCCGTCGGCATAGCGCAGCACGGCGTGGAAGGCGTCGTCCGTGCGCGCGCCCGGACGCAACTGCACGATATCGGCCTGGATCGCCAGCGGCGCCCCGAAATACAGCAGGGCTTCGTCGAGCAGATGGGGGCCGAGGTCGAGCCAGATGCCGCCGCCCGGCGTGTCGTCCTCGCGCCAGCGCGCCTGCGGCACCGGACGGAAGCGGTCGAAGTGCATCGCCGCATGGCGCACCGTGCCCAGCTTGCCCTCGGCCAGCATGCGCCGCGCGGCCAGCGTGCTGCTGTCCCAGCGCCGGTTGTGGAACACGCTCAGCACCTGGCCTGGCCCTGCCATGCGGGCCAGCTGCGCGGCTTCCTGCGCGTCGAGCGTGAAGGGCTTGTCGACGACGACGTGCTTGCCGGCCGCCAGCGCGGCCCGGGCCAGCGGGAAGTGGGTGACGTTGGGACTGGCGATCACGACCAGGTCGACGTCCGGATGCGTGGCGGCAGCCAGTGCATCGGCGACGACGTGGACGTCCGTGCCCAGTGCGGCGTACACCTTGGCGACGTCGCTGCTGGACACAACTGTCAGTTGCAGGCCCGGCGTGGTCCGGATCAGGGGTGCGTGGAAGGTCTTGCCGGCAAAGCCGAAGCTGATCAGTCCGACGCGTAGCGTTGTACGTTCCATGGAGAGTCCTTTATCGAGATGCTATTATTGCCGGTTTTTGCACGATAGGTCGCACTCATGCAAAAAAATGGGATGTGCCGCGCACGATCGTGAACTTTCGGGCAAACAAAAGCCCACGCGCGGTGGGCTGTTGCAGGAAAGGTGGACAGTAGTCAGCGATGCTGGGCCAGTTCCGGCGTCGGCAGCGGCGCGGCCGGTGCGGGCATGGACGGCTTGACGGCCAGGGCAGCCTGGCGGGCGGCGCTGCCGTTCGAGCAGAAGCGGTTCTTGCCGGCGCGCTTGGCTTCGTACAGCGCATAGTCGGCGATGCTGATCAGGTCGACGACGTTTTCCGCATCGTCCGGGTACAGGCTGATGCCGATACTGGTCGACAGTTGCAGCGTCAGGTCGTTGACGAAGAAAGGTTCGGACAGGGCCTCGACCAGCTTGGCGGCCGGCCCCTGGGCATCGCCCAGGCTGTGCACGTCGGCCAGCAGCACGATGAATTCGTCGCCGCCCAGGCGCGCGACGGTGTCTTCCTTGCGCGAATTCGACAGCAGGCGCTGCGACACCATCTTGAGGATCTCGTCGCCGTAGGCGTGGCCGTAGGTGTCGTTGATGGCCTTGAAGCCATCCAGGTCGAGGTACATGACCGCGGCCTTGTGGTGGTTGCGGTTGGCGTGCTGCAGCGCGTTCTCGATGCGATCCTCGAGCAGGCGGCGGTTGGGCAGGCCGGTCAGGGCATCGTGCAGCGCCAGTTCCTGCTGGGCGCGGCTGTACTGGGCCAGTTCCTTGTACAGCAGGCGCACCTCGAGCATGTTGTGGATGCGCTTGTGCACTTCCAGCAGGTCGAAGGGCTTGCTGATGAAGTCGCGTGCGCCCGCTTCCAGGGCGGCGATCTTGAAGCTCGGCTGCGCGGTCAGCGCCAGCACGGGCAGGTAGCCGCCTTGCTCGATTTCCTTCAAGCCCTTCATGACCTGGAAGCCGTTCAAGCCCGGCATCTGCAGATCCAGCAGGATCAGGTCGTAGTTGTGCTCGCGATGCAGCGGGCAGACCTGTTCGGGCAGCATCGTCGAGCTGACATCGGTGTAGCCTTCCTCGCGCAATATCTCTTCCATCAGTTCGATATTGTCCGGGGAGTCGTCTACGACCAGGATCTTTGCGTTCAGGATGTCTTGTCGGCTCGGCATGCGTACTCTCGTCAAATCAAGGCTGGACGTTTAGTGCATTTGTTCAGATCTCTAAACATACACCATCTCCAGTGCAACATTTGTAGTCTAGCAGTTCGTCGAGAATTTCTTGTAGGACAGCGCCGCGTGTGGAGGTAGGAGCGTCATCGATACAGAACGAGCTGCTAGCGTACGCCGTTTTGGCCCGCTGCGGCAGCCGCGTCACGATTGAACAGCGGCGCCGATGGACCGATCACGGCCGCCACGGTAGCGATCAGTTCGCTCGGCTCCACTGGCTTCGAGATATGCGCCGAGAAGCCCGCTTCGAGCGCGCGCAGCCGGTCTTCCGAGCGGGCGAATGCCGTCAGGGCGATTGCCGGCACCTGGCCGCCGGCCTCGCGCGGCAACTGGCGCACGCGGTCGAGCAGCTCGAAGCCGTCGACTTCCGGCATGCCCAGGTCGCTGATCAGCAGCTGGGGCCGCACGCTGCGCACCATCTCGAGCGCCTCTCGCGCGCTGCCGGCAATGTCCACGTGGGCGCCGCAATCGCTCAGGATGCGCTTGATCAGCTCGCGCGCATCGCGGTCGTCGTCGACGACCAGCACGCGCGCGCCGGAGAGGTCCAGCACCGTCATTTCCGGCGTCGCCGGGGCCGGGCGGATCATGGCGGCCCGCGCCGAGCGGGCATTCGGCGCCGCCTGCTTGGCCAGCGGCAGCTCGATGGTGAAGCTGGCCCCGCGGCCTTCGCCCTCGCTGTCGGCGCGCACGGTGCCGCCATGTTGCTCGATCAACTGTTTGACGATGGCCAGGCCCAGGCCGAGACCGCCGTGGCGGCGCGTCATCGAGGCGTCGGCCTGGCGGAAGCGCTCGAACACGTGGGTGATGAATTCGGGACGGATGCCGGCGCCGTTGTCGCGCACGGTAATGACCACGTTGGTGTCGGTGCGCGACAGGTCGATGTCGACGCGGCCGTCGCGTGGCGTGAACTTGATCGCGTTCGACAGCAGGTTCCACACGACCTGCTGCAGGCGTGCCGGGTCGCCGGCCACCATGCCGGTGTCGAGCGCATAGTGCTTGTCGATGCGGATGTTCTTCGCGTCGGCAGCCGGGCGCACCGTCTCGACGGCGGCGTCGATGAAGCCGCCGGGGGCCACCGTCTGCATGTCGAGCAACACCTTGCCCGACGTGATGCGGCTCATGTCGAGCAAGTCCTCGATCAACTGGGCCTGGGCGCGGGCATTGCGCTCGATCGTCTGCAAGCCCTTCTGCAGGTCGTTCTGGTCGCGGCTGCCGCGACGCAGCACCTGGGCCCAGCCCAGGATCGCCGACAGCGGCGTGCGCAGCTCGTGCGACAGCGTGGCCAGGAACTCGTCCTTCATCTGGCTCGTGCGCTCGGCCTCGGCGCGCGCCAGGCGCTCGTTCTCGAGCAGTATCTTGCGTTCTTCGGCGGCACGCTGGGCGGCCTCGTACAAGCGCGCATTGTCGATGGCGACGGCCGCCTGGGCCGCGATGCCGCGCACGATGCGCTCCGTGCGTTCGCTGAAGATGTCCGGTTCCGGGTGCCCGAAGAACATCGTGCCCAGCACTTCGCCGGAGGAGGCGACGACCGGCACCGACAGGTAGCTGCGCACGGCCGGGTGGCCGGCGGGCAAGCCCAGCGGGCCGGACGTGCCGAAGCGCGCATCGCGGGTGACGTCGTCGGAACGCACCAGGGTGGCCGCGCCGGCCGGATTTCCGGGGCCGAACAGGCCGTCCGGCCCGGCTTCGCCGAAGGCTTCGAATTCGGCCGGGCTGGCGCCGGACACCGTGTACAGCGAAAACATATTGCCGTCGGGCTTCTGCTGGGCCAGGTACAGGAAGGCGCCCTGGCGCGCGCCGGCGATACCGGTGGCGGCGTCGGTGGCCGTCTGCAGCAGCGAACGCAGGTCGCGCGTGGAGGCGAGGGCGCTGCCGGTGCTGTTGAGCAGCTCGAGCACGTGCGACTCGTCGCGCAGCGCCTGCTCGGCGCGCTTGACCTCGTCGACGTCCGTATTCGTGCCGAACCAGCGCAGCACATGGCCGTGGCGGTCGCGCACCGGATTGATCCGGGTCAGGAACCAGCGGTACTTGCCGTCGGCGCCGCGGATCGGGTATTCCATTTCGAACGGGTCGCCGCTGCGCATGCTGGCTTCCCAGCGTTCCTTGACGGCGGGCAGTACGCTCGGCTCGCACGTCGCTTGCCAGCCCCAGCCGACGACCTGGTCGGGTGTCGTGCCCGTGTACTCGAACCAGCGCTCGTTGAACCACACGATGGCGCCGTCGGCCTGCGCCATCCAGGCCAGCTGCGGGATCGTGTTGGCCAGGGCGCGCAATACTTCCTCGCTCTGGCGCAGCGTGTCCGACGCGCTGCGGCGCGCCGTCACGTCCTGCACCACGCCCGTCATGCCCAGCATGCCTTCGCGCGCAGCCTGGTCGGCATAATCGACGCGGCCGACCAGCGTGATCCAGCGGCCGTGTCCGCCGTCTCCGGGCAAGCGGAATTCCAGCTCGACGTCGCTGTGCACGGCAAAGGCCTGCAGCACGGCGCGGCGCACGTTTTCGCGGTCGGCCGGATCCAGGCGCGCGCGCAGGTCGCTCCACGGCAGCGGCGTCTCGGCCGGGAGGTCGAACAGGGCGGCCGCGCGCTCGCCCAGGAATACGCGGTCGGTCGCCGCTTCCCAGCGCCAGTCGCCCAGGCGGCCGGCGTCGAGCGCCACCTGCAGGCGCGTGTTGCCGTCACGCAGCGCCTGCTGGTCGGCCTTGCGCTGGTTGATGTCCTGGAAATACAGGGTCAGGCCGTCCGGCGAGGGATGGGCGCGCACCTCGAACCAGCGCCCCAGCACGGGGTGCAGGAACTCCTCGATCGCGGTCGTGCGCGTCGCCATGGCGTGCCGGTAGACGGGTTCCAGCTGGCTGTCGCACAGCATGGGAATGGCCTCCCACAGGTCGGTGCCCAGCACGTCGGCGCGGGTGCGCTGCGAGGGCGCCAGGATGTCGAGCGCGCGGCCGTTGATATAAGCGATGCGCCAGCCGTGGTCGATCGCGCAGACGCCGTCGGAGAGACTGTCGAGCATGTTCTCCATGCGCGCCTGCGCCTGCTGCAAGGCTTCGCGGGTGGCGGCCAGCTCCTGCTGCGCGGCGCCGCCGCGGTCCGGCGGAAGGTCGCGGTTCACGAGGACCTCGCGGACGGCACGCATGCTGGCGATGGGGCGGAACTGCTGGCGGATGCGAAGTGGTTCATGGATCGTGACTGTGCGCGCAGGGACCGGCAAGTCGGGCGAACAGCGGGACGGGATGCCGGGCGCAAGGCACGCGCGGTCCCGCCGGCATCGCTCGGCAAGACGTAGCTGGATTCTAGCCCAGCGACGGCGGTTTGCTGCACACCGTTGGCCACTGGTCAGGCCCGGCCGGGCGTCTTGCTCGCCACCTTGTCCAGTGCGGCCTGCAGCTGGTCCAGCTCGTATGGCTTCTGCAGCGACAGGTAGGGGAACTCGACGTGGCGCAGCAGCGTGTCGCCGTAGCCGGACGCGAAGATCACCCGCATGTCGGGTGCCTCGGCGACGGCCTTGCGCGCCAGGTCGACGCCCGACATCCCGGGCAGGCTGACGTCGGTGAACAGCACGTCGTAGCGGCGCTCGGCCAGATGGGTCAGCGCATCGTTCGGATGGCCGACGCCGTCCGCCTCGTGGCCGAAGGCGCGCAGCATCTCGCATACGAGGTATTGGGAATCGAGATTGTCCTCGACCACCAGGATGCGCAGCATGCCCGCATCGGCACCCGGAGCGGCGCCGAGCGCGGGCTCGGCCATGCCCAGCGCGCACAGGACGCCGGCGACCGCGCTGCCGCTGCCGCCGTCCGCGGTCGGAGTGACAATCGGCGTGAAATACAGGTCGTAGGCGAGCCCCAGTCCGGCGTCGGCCGCGAAGTCCAGCGCACGGCTGCCCGCGACGGCCGCTTCGCCGTTCCAGGCTTGCTGGAATTCCTCGGGAGCGGCGGCCAGCGGCGCCGGCGCGACGGGCGGCACTGTGCCGCCCGGCACTTGGCCTTGCGCGGCACCGGCCAGCGCTGCATAAGCATTGTTGAACAGCACCGTTCCGTCGCGGCCCCAGGCCAGCAGCATTGGCGCCGGGCTGTTGAACATCAGGTCGGCTGCCAGGCGCAGCGCGGGAGACCATTGCCCAGGTTCGCCGAGCCGGGACGCGGACCAGTCGAACGACGAAGAGGAGAGGGCGGACTTGCCGGAAGCAACCATAGCAACCTGTAAATATTGTTATCGAAACGAAAAGAGGGTGAATCGTACACCAAAACTGTGGCAAGGGTCGGCACGACTGGCGCCTTCCCGAGGACCGGGCGGCAGGAGGAAACGCGTGCGCGGGCGGTCATTTTGTTCCGTACCGCGGCAGGACGACAAACGGGCAAAAAAACGGGCAAAAAAAAGCCCGCTGAGTCAGCGGGCTGAATCTATCCTTGGAGGAGAATAGAGGAGACAGCCTCATCATGCTGCGTCGCAAAAAATAAATCCAATTTCGTTTCATGATGACCGTTATGCATCATGTAAATATCATGCCGTTGCCACAGGCATGCACGACACGCTTGGTGCAAAAAAGAAAATGTTTTACGATAGCAAAATGTTGAGAAACGTCTTGCTGTCGCCAGTGCACCACGGAGACCAGTCCTTCCCGCAGTACGGCATGACCGCCGCCGCTCGCGCTCCCGGAATCCTTTCCTGCTGTACTACAGGGGAAAGGGCGCCTGCGTCCATGCAGGCGGCATATGCGGCGCAGGCTGCATACCGGCACCTGCGCGCGCACGATAGGCGCGCCATGGCGACGCTGGCCTGGCCCGGCTATCATCGACTCGGCCGTCCCGTGCAGTGCCTGCCGGCTGGCTGCCGTCCGCGTTCTCGTTCCGCCCACCTTTCCCGACCCGGCCGATGCATCGTCAACTGAATCCCTACGCGAACCGCGACTTGCGCCGGCGCATGGCAGCCTGCCTGCTGGCCTGTCTCGCGGTGCCCCTGGGCCTGGCCCTGCTGGCGCCGCAAGCAGCGGCCCAGAGCGCCATTACGAACACCCAGCTCCAGCGTCGCGTCAAGGCGGCCTTCCTCGTGAAGTTCCTCGGCTACGTCGATTTCCCCGCCGGCGCCTTTCCCGATCCGTCTACACCGTTGACGATCGGCGTCGTCGATGCGGACGAGCTCGTCGCCGAACTGGAGCGCGCGGTAGCGGGACGCAGCATCAACGGGCGCCGCATCGCCGTCAGCCGTCTGCGCGAAGGCGAGCGCGTGCCCGTGCACTTGCTGTTCGTCGGCGGACGCGATCCCGTGCAGGTCGGGCGCGTCGTGCGCCAGGCGGCCGGCGCGATGCTGGTCGTGACGGAGTGCGAGAACGGCCTGCGTCAGGGCAGCGCCATCAATTTCCGGCTGGTCGACGAGCATGTGCGCTTCGACGTGGCGCTCGAGGCGGCCGAACGCAACGGCGTCAAGCTCAGTTCGCGCCTGCTGACGGTGGCGAGCCAGGTACAGAAAGGAGCGCAATGATGGCGGCGCACGATGGCGGCACCGTCCGCGGCAAACTGATCCTGATGGCGGTGTCCACCACCTTCGTGGCGCTGCTGGCGGCCTCCTGCGCCATGCTGGCGTTCGACCTGCGTGCCTTCCAGCGCTACTGGGCCGACGACCTGGTGGCACAGGCCGACATGATGGCGCGCGTCACAGCGCCGGCGCTGGCGTTCAACGACGACGACGCGGCGCGCCAGAACCTCGATGTGCTGCGGGCCCGCCCGCAGATCCTGGCGGCGGCGATCTATACGAATACGGGACGGCGCGCCGCCACCTATGCCGTGGCTGCCGGCGAGAAGTTGCCGGATCAGCCGCAAGCGGCGGGCTACCGCATCGACGGCGCCGAAGTCGTCGTGTTCCGCCCGATCGTCGAGAACGGCGAACTGCTCGGCACCGTCTACCTGCGCTCGCGCTACGGCCTGCTCGACCGCCTGGCCAGCTACGGCGCGATCCTGGGCTTCGTGATGCTGGGTGCGCTCCTGATCGCCGGCCTGGTCGCGTCGCGCCTGCAGGCAGCCATCACCCGTCCCCTCGAAGCCGTGACCAATGTCGCGCGCCAGGTGATGCAGCGGCGCGACTTCACGCTGCGCGTGCCGGGCAATGCCGGCGGCGAGATCGGCGTGCTGGTCGAGGCCTTCAACGACATGCTGGCCGAGATCGGCCGCCGCTCGAATGCGCTGCAGGAAGCGAATGCGACGCTGGAACACGAGATGCAGGTGCGCAAGCAGGCGGAAGAGGCGCTGCGCACGGCCGACCGCCGCAAGGACGAATTCCTGGCCACGCTGGCGCACGAGCTGCGCAATCCGCTGGCGCCGATCCGCACCGGGCTGGACATCCTGCGCCTGCGCAGCGGCGATGCCCAGGCGACCCAGCGTGCCACCGACATCATGGAGCGCCAGTTGCGCCAGATGGTGCGCCTGGTCGACGACCTGCTCGACGTCTCGCGCATCAACACGGGCAAGTTCGCCATCAAGACGGGCCGCGTGGAACTGAAGGCCATGGTCAACGACGCGCTCGAGGTGGTGCGTCCCTACATCGACCTGCACGGCCACGAACTCGTGATCGACCTGCCCGACCGCCCCGTGTTCCTGCACGGCGACGCCACGCGCCTGGCGCAGATCCTGTCGAACCTGTTGAACAACGCCGCCAAGTATACGAACCGCGGCGGCCGGGTCAGCCTGAAAGCGACCGTCGAGGACCGCACCCTCGTGATGGTGGTGGCCGATACCGGCATCGGCATCGCGCCGGACATGCTGGGCGCCGTGTTCGAGATGTTCGTGCAGGTCGATTCCACGCTCGAGCGCTCCAACGCCGGCCTGGGCGTGGGTCTGTCGCTGGCGCGCAAACTGGTCGAGCTGCACGGCGGCGCGATCGAGGCGCACAGCGCGGGTCTCGGCCACGGCAGCCAGTTCGTGGTGCGCCTGCCCATCGTCGTCGAGCCGGAACTGCCGGCCAAGCCGACGCCGGCTTCGTTCATCTCGGCCGAGACCTACCGCATCCTGCTGGCCGACGACAACGTCGACTTCGTCAACAGCATCGGTGCGCTGCTGACCGCCATGGGGCACAGCATCGTCATCACCCACACGGGGCCGGATGCGCTCGCAGCAGCCAAGCGTTTCTGCCCGGACTACGCCTTCCTCGACATCGGCCTGCCGCAGATGTCCGGCTACGACCTCGCGCGCCATATGCGCGAGCTGCAGTGCTGCGCGATGACGGTCATGATCGCGGTAACGGGATGGGGCCAGGAAAAGGACCGCCAGCTGGCGTTCGAGGCCGGGTTCGACCACCACATGGTCAAGCCGGTGCGTTTCGAGCAGATCGAGGAAATCCTGAACAACCGCAGCATCATCAAGAAGCTGCGTACCTGAAGGCGAAGTTGCGTACCTGAAGGAAGAATGTGCCGGCGCGCATGACGGGCGCGGGCATAAAAAAAGCGGAAGCGCATATGCGCTTCCGCCCAGAGGTTCAGCGTAAGCTGCTGTTACGCCTGCTGTGCTGCCTTGCGGCGACGGGCCAGGAAGCCCACCACGCCCAGGCCGGCCAGCATCATGCCGTAGGTTTCCGGTTCCGGAACCGGAGCGGCCAGGGCGACGGCGCCGCCGAAGCTGGCAGCGTCGGCCGAGACCAGGTTGCCGCTCACGGCCAGGTAGTAGTCACCAGCAGCCAGGCTGTTGGTCGACACGGTCCAGACGTCGATGGCGCCCGACGACATTTGCGAGCCCGAGGCGACCAGGGTATCGCCGGAGACGCTGTACAGCGACAGGCCGGTGATGTCCAGACCGGTGCTGGCCGTACGGCTGATCGACGACACGACGGCGTCGAAGTTCCAGCCGGTCGTGCCTTCCACGGTGAAGGTGAAGTGGTCGTCGAACGATGCGCCGCTGTTGCCGGCGGCCAGGGTGTCGCCGAAGAAGCCGGTGCCGTCGGTCAGGTCCAGGACCTGCGGGGTGGTGCCAACGGTCTGTGCCATCACAGCCGAAGAGCCGAACGAAGCAGTAGCGAATACAGCAGCAGCAATCAGAGATTTTTTCATTTCTTTCCTCGCGTAGAAATCAGCCGCGTCATGCAGCCTGGTTTACAAGAATCGGGGAACTTCATGCTATCAAATTGCCGACAAAGTGAGCGAAAAAGTGCAGTTGTGTGCGCTTCTGCGTGGAAATATGCTTCAGTTCAATATTTTCCTGGTGGATTCATCGCAAACCCGCTCTTCATAGGGAAAATGGTCGAAATGGCATGAGCAAAAGCGTAAACCTGGGCTAGTTGCACAGTGTATGTAAGCGTAGTCCTACTTCAAGACGCGAAAAAGTCCTCTGCAGAGCCCGTTTCACGTAGACAGTTTTTTATGAACACGGAGCAAGCGGAGCGGGGTAGTGCGGAGGGGAGGGCAAGCCCACGAACGTGCAGGCAAGAAATGAAAAAGGCCAGATCCGAAGATCTGGCCTTTCGTATTTTCTGGTGCGGCTGGCAGGAATCGAACCCACGACCCCTTGGTTCGTAGCCAAGTACTCTATCCAGCTGAGCTACAGCCGCCCGAGGCACGCATTATAGCGGCATTTTGCCGATTGGAAAAGAGTAAGACTGACGAGAAAGCAAGATTCGATGAGCGGCGTTCCGCATTCGCCGAATGGCGGGAGAATGCTGAGCAGGGCAGGCGACGGCCGCGATGACGTGCCGGAAAAGAAAAAAGCCAGATCCGGAGATCTGGCCTTTCATATTGGTTGGTGCGGCTGGCAGGAATCGAACCCACGACCCCTTGGTTCGTAGCCAAGTACTCTATCCAGCTGAGCTACAGCCGCCCCGAGGCCGGGATTATAGCAGTGCTTTCCAGATTGGCAAAGCCCGGCAGGTAACATCCTATATCGGCCCGTCTACCCGGTGAACGGACAAAGAAAAAGGCCAGATCCGGAGATCTGGCCTTTCCTATTTTCTGGTGCGGCTGGCAGGAATCGAACCCACGACCCCTTGGTTCGTAGCCAAGTACTC
>CAUSCY010000067.1:0-28814 GCA_963529995.1 uncultured Massilia sp.
ACCGCCGCGAGTCCCAGTCCGCCGCCCAGCGCGAGCGTGGCGTCGCGGCTGCGCTGCCACCAGGTGCGGCCCGGCGCGCGCGGCAGCAGCTCGGCGGGCCGCTTGCGCGGCGGCAGCCAGCGCAGGCCGAGCAGGATCAGCACCGTCGTCACCGTCTCCACCATCAGCTGGGTCAGCGCCAGGTCTGGCGCGGACAGCCACAGGAAGGTGATGCTGACGACGATGCCGGTGCCGCCCACCATGACCAGCGCCGCCATGCGGTGGTACTTGGCCTTCCATGCGGCCGCCACGGCGCAGGTGGCGCCGATCGCCCACAGCAGCGCGAACGCGGGGTCGAAGCCGTCCAGGTCGGGCAGCGCGAGCGACGGCAGCGGACGCGCCAGCAGCAGCGGCACCGCCACCAGCACCAGGGCGACGGCCAGGAATTGCGGCTGCAGGCGGCGCGTCGACGTGTGCCGCATCAGCCGCTCGGCGGCCAGGCCCAGCGCCGACATCACGTTCTCGTAGGCCTGGGCGCCCTTGATATGGTGCAGTACGGGCACGTCGCTGCGTTCGCGCAGGTTGGCGCGGCGCCGCAGCCAGATGTAGAACAGGCAGCCGCCGCCCAGCGCGACGAAGCTCATCGCCAGCGGCAGGTTGAAGCCGTGCCAGATCGCCAGGTCGTATTCCGGCATGCGGCTGCCCAGCACGGCCCGCGCGGCGACGGCCAGCACGGCGCCCACGGCCAGGTGCGGCACCACGCCCACGGCCACGCACACGACGACCAGGATTTCGACGGGAAGGCGCATCCAGTGCGGCGGCTCGTTGGGCGGGTCGTCCAGGTCGCGTGTCGGCGGCCCGAAGAACACGCTGATGAAGCGCAGCGAATAGGCGACGCTGAAGATGCCCATCAGCGTGGCCGCCACCGCCATCGACCAGTCATCGTCGCCGCCCACCAGCGCCGCTTCGGAAAAGAACATCTCCTTCGACAGGAAGCCGTTCAACAGCGGCACGCCGGCCATCGCGGCGCTGGCGACGATCGCCAGCGCCGCCGTGATCGGCATCGCCTTGCGCAGGCCGCGCAGCACGCGCATGTCGCGCGAACTGGTCTCGTGGTCGATGATGCCGACGGCCATGAACAGCGAGGCCTTGAACACGGCGTGGTTCATCGTGTGGAAGATCGCCGCGACCACGGACAGCGGATTGCCGATCCCCAGCAGCACGACGATCAGGCCCAGGTGGCTGATGGTCGAGTAAGCGAGCAGACCCTTCATGTCGTTCTGGAAGATCGCGTAGAAGGAACCGAGAAGCAGCGTGCACACGCCCGCGCCGCCCACGATCCACGTCCATTCATGGGTGCCGGACAGCGCCGGCGACAGGCGCATCAGCAGGAACACGCCGGCCTTCACCATCGTCGCCGAATGCAGGTAGGCCGAGACGGGCGTGGGCGCCGCCATCGCATACGGCAGCCAGAAGTGGAACGGGAACTGCGCGCTCTTGGTCAGCGCGCCGAGCGCCACCAGCACCAGCGCCGGCAGGTACAGCGGATGCGCGCGGATGGCGTCGCCCGCCGCCAGCACCTTGTCCAGTTCGTAGCTGCCCGCGATATGCCCCAGGATCAGCACCCCGGCCAGCAGACACAGGCCGCCGCTGGTCGTCACGGTGAACGCCATGCGCGCGCCGCGGCGGGCATCGTTGCGCTCCGTCCAGTAGCCGATCAGCAGGAAGGAGGCAAGGCTCGTCAGCTCCCAGAACATCACCATCTGGATCAGGTTGCCGGACAGGACCACGCCCAGCATCGCGCCCATGAAAGCGAGCATGTAGGCGAAGAAGCGGGCGACGGGGTCGCGCCGCGACATGTAGTAGCGCGCATAGACCATCACCAGCACGCCGATGCCCAGCACCATGATCGTGAACAGCCAGGCCAGGCCGTCCATGCGCCAGACCAGGTCGAGGCCGTATTGCGGCAGCCAGGTGAAGCGTGTGTCGAGCACTTCTCCAGCCTCGATGCGGCGGAACTGGAGGATGGCGACCGCCAGGCCGGCGAGCGCCGTCAAGGTCGCCACCAGCGCGGGCCGCGTGCGTGAGCCCGGCGGGCAGCTGGCCGCGACGAAGGCGCCGATGAACGGGATCAGGATCAGCAGGGGCAGGGGCTCGGTCGGCAGCATCGACCTTACCTCCGGCTGAGGCCGCGCAATGAGCGCCCTGTAAAGGAAATATAAAAATCCGACATGGGTGCACTGTAACGGTTTTGTGGCAAGAATGACCACGCGTTACTTTACAGCCTCAATCGTTCAGCTTGAGCAACTCTTCAGTCTTCACTGTCCGGTCATATACACTACTTAACTTGCTGCAATTACGCACTGCAAAACCGCACTGCCAAACAATGATGAGGATGATCGGATGACCAGCGCCCCGCGCCCATTGCTACTTCGCCGCCTGCCCGTCCTGATGCTGTCTGTGGCCGTTGCGCTGCTGGCCGGCTGCAGCACCACCTCCGGCGAGGCCGGCCCGAACCAGCCCGTCCGGCATGCCTGGGTCGAGCTGGGCGACGGCGGCCGGGCGATCGCTCGTGCGGTCACCGAGGGCGCGGCCTGTCCCGCCGTCACCGTCGACGGCATCGATGCGCCCATGACGGTGCGCGCCGTCGCCGGCACCGCCGCCTTGCGCGCAACGGCCAGCAGTCCGGCCGACTCGAAGCCGTCGAGCTTCCCGCTCACCGTCTGCGAAGCGGCGCTGCCGGCCGGTGCCAGGGCCGCCCGGATCGGCGCGACGCCGCTGCCGCTGCCCAGGGCGACGCCGCAGCGCATCGTGATCCTGGCCGATACGGGGTGCCGCCTGAAGAAGGCCGACAACACCTTCCAGAACTGCAACGACCCCGAGGCCTGGCCACTGGCGCAGATCGCCGCCACCGCGGCCGCCATGAAGCCGGACCTCGTCCTGCACATCGGCGACTACCACTACCGCGAGAACGCCTGCCCGTCCGACATCGGCGGTTGCAAGGACAGCCCGTGGGGCTATGGCTGGGATGTCTGGGAAGCCGACCTGTTCGAGCCGGCCGCGCCGCTGCTGGCCGCCGCGCCCTGGGTCGTCGTGCGCGGCAACCACGAGGAATGCCGGCGTGCCGGCCAGGGCTGGTTCCGCCTGCTCGACACGCAGCCCTACGACAGCGCGCGCAGCTGCGACGATCCAGCCAACGACGGCAACGCGAACTATTCGGCGCCATACGCGGTGCCGGCAGGCGCCGATACCCAGTTCATCGTGTTCGACTCGGCACGCACCGGCCGGACCCCGCTGGCGCCGACGGATCCGCAATTCCTCGCCTACCGCAAGGACTTCGACACGGTCGCCAGGCTGGCCGCCAAGCCGGGAACGGCGAGCGTGTTCGTCAACCACCACCCGCTGCTCGGCTTCTTCCCGGCGCCCGGCGGCGCGCCAGGCGGCGGCAACGGTGCACTGCTGTCGGTGGCGGCAGACGCCAATCCGGGCGCCTACTATCCGGCCGGCGTCGCCCTCGCGCTGCACGGCCACGTGCACGACTTCCAGGCGATCGACTTCAGCTCGAACCACCCGGCCACGATCGTCAGCGGCAACGGCGGCGACAGCCTCGATGCCGCCCTGCCGGCCCCGTTCCCGGCCGACGTGCAGCCGGCGCCGGGCGTCACCGTCGCGCACATCGTGCACAGCGTGACCTTCGGCTTCATGACGATGGAACGCGACGGCGGCCGGTGGACCTTCAAGGCCTATACGAAAGCGGGCCGGCTGATGGCGACGTGCGCGCAGGCGCAGAACAGGATCCGCTGTGACAAGACGGGCTTCCTTGCCGGTTAAGCCGGCATTGATGGCGCTGCTGCTGGCCGGGTGCGCCGCGGTGTCGGTCTGCGCCGACGAAATCTCCCGCATCGGCACGACGGCGCAGCTGGCATCCATGCCGGACGTCGCCGGCCCGTTCGCCCCGGCGCCGGCGCGCGTCGCGCTGGGCCGGCAGGTGTTCTTCGATCCGCGCCTGTCGGAACCGGCGGGGACGAGCTGCGCGAGCTGCCACGATCCGGCGCAGGCGTTTTCCGGCAACCACGGCTCGCGTCTGGGCGTGCCGCTGGGCAGCCGGCCCGGCCTCGTCGGCGTGCGCAACACGCCGTCCGCGCTGTACGTGGCCTATGTGCCGCCCCTGTTCTTCTACCAGGACGACGATGCGCCAGCGCCGCTCCCGTTCGGCGGCCTGTTCGCCGACGGCCGCGCCGCCACGCTCGCGGAACTGCCGCGCCATCCGCTGCTCGATGCGCGCGAGATGCACAATCCCAGTCCCGCCCAGGTACGCCGCAAACTGGCCGATGGGCCGTATGCCGATGCCTTCCGGCGCGAGTTCGGCCCACGTGTATTCGACACGGACGCCGCCGCCTTCGCCGCGCTGGGCGCCGCGCTGGAAAGCTTTTTCCAGAGCCCCGAGATGGCGCCGTTCTCCTCGCGCTACGACGCCTGGGTACGAGGACAAGGGACACTGACGGCGCAGGAGTTGCGCGGCCTGAAGCTGTTCAAGAACCCGGACAAGGGGAATTGCGCGAGCTGCCACAAGTTCAACGAGACGTCGACGAATCCGGCCCGTTCGCTGTTCACCGACTTCGGCTACGACGCGCCCGGCGTGCCGCGCAACCGCGCGATTCCCGTCAACAGGGACGCGGCCCGCTTCGACATGGGCCTGTGCACGATCGCCGCCGCGCGAGGCTGGCCGGACAGCGACCAGTACTGCGGCTATTTCCGCACGCCGAGCCTGCGCAACGTGGCCGTGCGCGAGCGCTTCATGCACAACGGGGTCTTCGCCGACCTGCGCGAGGCGGTGGCGTTCTATGCGACCCGCTCGATCGAGCCGGAACTGTGGTACTGGAAAGGGGAAATGTTCGACGACGTGCCGGAACGCTACCGCGGCAACGTGAATGCCGCGACGCCGCCCTATAACAGGGTCAAGGGCATGCAGCCGGCGCTGGACGACGCCGAGATCGACGCCATCGTGGCGTTCCTGCGCACGCTGACGGATGCACCGTGGGAGGCGACAGCGCAAAGGCAAGCGGTCCACGCAGCCCGTTGAGCGGGCATGCGGGACAGCGCGCCATCGTGGATCAATGGAAGAACAGGTAGAACAGGACGAGGACGAAAGCCGGAACGCCCAGCAGCCATGCGATGAAATACTTGCCCATGATGCTCTCCTTTGAATGTGCTTGGTTGACGCCTCCAGAATGCCGCAACCAGGGGCGCGCTTCCGTTCGCCACTGCACAAACGATGCAAAAAAGATCACGGCTCAGCGCAGCGGCAGCCAGAACTTGCGCACGCCCTCTTCCTCGTCTACTGGCCCGACCGTGAAGCCCAGCTTCTTCACGAGCCCGATCACGGGTGCGTTCTGCGGCAGCGCCTCGCCGACGATCTCGCGCGTGCCGCGCGCGCGGCAGTAGGCGATCAGCTTGTTCATCAGCAGGATGCCCAGGCCCTTGCCCTTCAGGTCGGAGCGCACGGTGACGGCGAATTCCGCACTCATGTTGTCGGGGTCCGCGACCACGCGGCCCACGCCCAGCGTCTCGGGGGTGCCGTCGGCCGTGTGGCGGGTGGCGATGAAGGCCATCTCGCGGTCGTAGTCGATCTGCGTGAACCTTGCCAGCTGCGCCGGCTGCAGTTCGCGCACGCGCACGAACATGCGGTAGCGCACGTCGTCCGGCGTCAACGCATTGAAGAAGGCGACGTGGGCCGGGCCGTCCTCCGGCCGGATCGGCCGCAGCAGCAGTTCTCCGCCTTGCCAGGGAATCGTTTCCTCCAGCTCGGCCGGATAGGGCCGGATCGCGAGGCGGTCCAGCGTGCTGCCGGAGCGGTCCGCCATGGCGATGCGCATGCGCGCGTCCAGCACGACGGCGCCGCTGCTGTCCGCGAGCAGCGGATTGATGTCCAGCTCGACGATCTCGGGAATCTCCGCCACCAGCCGCGCGACCTGCACCAGCACGGCGAGGATGCCGTCCATGTCGGCCGCCGGGTGGTTGCGGTAGCCCTTCAGCTGGCGCGAGATGCGCGTGCGCCGCACCAGGTCGCGCGCCAGCACCATGTTCAGCGGCGGCAGCGCCACGCCGTAGTCGCCCACGACCTCGACCGCCAGGCCGCCCTGGCCGAACAGGATCACGGGACCGAACACGGGATCGGTGGCCGCGCCCGCGATCAGTTCGTGGGCCTGCGGATTGCGCGCCATCGCCTGCACGATGAAACCTTCCAGGCGCGCGTCCGGGCGCAGCTCGGCCAGGCGCCGACGCATGCGCTCGGCCGCGGCCCGCACGGCTTCCGGCGTATCCAGGTCGAGCGTGACGCCGCCCACGTCGCTCTTCTGCGCCACGTCGGGCGACAGGATCTTGACGGCGACGGGAAAGCCGATCTCCGCGGCGGCGCGCACCGCCTCTTCCGGCGTGGCGGCGGAACGCGTCGGCACCACGGGAATGCCGTAGGCGGACAGGATCGCCTTGGTGTCCGGATCGGCCAGCAGGTAGCGGCCCTTGTCGAGCGCCGCGCGCACCAGGCGGCGCGCCCGTTCGCGGTCCGGCTCGTCGCCGCCGAAGGAGCCCGGGACTTCCATCAGCAGTTGCTGGTTCCGGCGGTAATGGACGATCTGCAGGAAGCCGTTGACGGCATCCTCGGGCGTGCGATACGAGGGCATGCCCGCTTCGGCGGCGATGACGCGCGCGCCGCTGACGGACTGGCCGCCCAGCCAGCACGCCAGCACGTTGCGCGAGGACGCCTTGGCCAGCGGCGCCACGGCACGCGCCACGTCGGCCGGATCGACCACGGCGTTGGGCGCGTGGATCACCAGCACGGCGTCCACGCGCGGATCGCGCAGCAGCAGTTCGACCACGTCGCGGTAGCGTTCCGGCGGCGCGTCGCCGCGCAGGTTCAGCGGGCCGCTGCCGCGCCACTCGGGCACCACGTCGCGCAGCCGTGCGACCGTGGCCTCGTCCAGCTCCGCGGCCTGGCCGCCGCCCAGCTGCAGCGCATCGGCGGCCAGCACCACGGGGCCGGCGCCGTTGCACAGGATCGCCAAGCGCTCGCCGTACAGCGGCTTGGCGCGCGCCAGCGTCTCGACGGCGGCGAACAGCTGCTCGGTGGTGGTCACGCGCAGCATGCCGGCACGGCGGATGGCGGCGTCGTAGACGTCGTCCGGCGCGGCCAGCACGCCGGACAGGCAGGCGCCCACCGCCGCCCCTTCCAGCGAACGGCCGGCCTTGAGCACGAGCGTCGGCTTGCTGCGCGCCGCCGCCCGCGCCGCCGACAGGAATTTGCGCGCATAGCGCACGCTCTCCACGTGCAGCAGGATGGCGGCCGTGCCAGGATCGCTGGCAAGATAGTCGAGCACGTCGCCGAAGTCGACGTCGCCCGATTCGCCCAGCGACACGAAGCTGGAAAAGCCGATGCCGCGCATGCGTGCCCAGTCCAGCACGCCCGTCATCATGGCGCCCGATTCGGACACGAAGGCGATCCGGCCGGAGGCCGCGCCGCCGGCCGCGATGCTGGCGTTCAGGCCGATCGCCGGCGCCAGCAGGCCGGAACTGTTGGGGCCGAGGATGCGCAGCAGGTAAGGATGCGCCGCATCGAGCGTGGCCTGCTTCAGGCTGCGGCCGCGCAGGTCGCGCGCGGTGGCCAGCCCGGCGCTCATCACGATGGCCGCGCGCGTGCCCATCTGGCCCAGCGTGCGCACGATGCCGGGAATCGTCGCGGGCGGCGTGCAGATGACGGCCAGTTCCGGCGCCGCCGGCAGGTCGGCCACGTCGCGCCAGACCCGCAGGCCGTCCAGCTCGTCGTACTTCGGGTTGACCGGATACAGCTCGCCCTTGAAGCCGCCTTCGCGCAGATTGTGCAGCAGCGTGGCGCCCACGCTACCGGGGCGCTGCGAGGCGCCCACCAGCGCCACGGACTTGGGGGCGAACAGTTGTCGAAGGTTACGTACGCTCATGCGGGTCTCCGGCCTGGTCCCCGTCCCGCGTCCACCCGTGCAAGGGGGTGCGGACGCTTTTGGCTACACTTGAGCCGACGGACAACGAGGACGATGGCATTCATGAGCGACAGCATAACGCAAGCAGGAACACAACCGAAGAAGGAACCGGAACAGCAAGACGGCAAGGACAAGGGCGGCGGCTCGCGCAAGGTGATCTATGCCGCGATCGTCGCCAACCTCGGCATTGCCGTCGCCAAGTTCATCGTCGCCGCCATCACGGGCAGCGCCGCCATGCTGGCCGAAGGCATCCACTCGGCCGTCGATACGGGCAACGAGCTGCTGCTGCTGATCGGCGAGAAGGTGAGCGCCCGGCCGCCCGACAAGCGCCATCCGTTCGGCTACGGCAAGGCGATGTACTTCTGGGCCCTGATCGTGGCGATGTCCGTGTTCGCGCTGGGCGGCGGCCTGTCGATCCACCACGGCATCGTCGCGCTGCGCAACCCGGAGCCGCTCGAGGATCCGCTGTGGAACTACGTGGTGCTGGTCGTCTCGGCCTGCTTCGAGGGCTACAGCTGGAACGTCTCGCGCAAGGAGCTGAACAAGTTGCGCAAGCCGGGCGCTTCGCTGTGGCAGACGGTGCGGGCCAGCAAGGATGCCGCCGTGTTCAGCGTCTTCATCGAGGATTCGGCTGCGCTGGCCGGCCTCGTCATCGCCGGCGCGGGCATCTTCCTGGGCCACCTGCTCGACAACCCGTATATCGACCCGGCCGCCTCGATCCTGATCGGCCTGCTGCTGGTGGGCGCCGCCTTTACGCTGGCGCGCGAGACGGGCGGCCTGCTCGTCGGCGAGACCATCGGCGTCGAAGCCACGCAGCGCCTGCGCCGCATCTTCGAGGACGATCCCGCCATCCAGGAAGTGGGCAAGCTGCTCAGCATGCAGCTCGGCCCGGACGAAGCGCTGCTGACGGCCTCGGTCCAGTTCAAGCGCGGCATGCGCATCGACGAGGTCGAGCAGGCCATCGCGCGGCTGGAACGGCAGGTCGCCGCGGCCAACCCGTCGATCCGGCACGTCTACTTCGAGTCGGGGGCGCTGCGCTCGGCGATGGGCTAGCCGCCCTGCCAGATTCTTTACAATTGTATATACAATGAAATTGGCCTGTGCCCTGCCCCTTGCGATAGCATGATGCATATCATCATTACATAGTATTACTACTATTCGCCATTAAATGGTAGAGTGATCGTTCAGTAAAGAAAGATTGGCAATACCTGCCGATCGGCGCCGCCGACACCCCGCGGCGCCCGTGACCGAGCACATCGCCGATGCCGAACCGACGCCCCGACGCCACGCCTCTGCTCCGCCGCCTTGCCCATTTCGCGCTGGGCGCCATGCTGGTCTTCCGTTGCACGGGTGCCGCCGCGCTCGATCCGGCGGTGCAGCTGGCCGACTACCACCACGAGATCTGGACCGCCAAGTCCGGCGCGCCGCCGAATATCACGACCATGGCACAGACGCGCGACGGCTGGCTGTGGCTGGGGACGACAGCGGGCCTGTATCGCTTCGACGGCGTCAGGTTTTCCCGTTTCGTGGACCGCAACGGCGCCGCGTTGCCGAGCGGCGGCGTATCGAGCCTGCACGCCAAGGAGAACGGCGAACTGCTGGTCGGTTACCTGCTCGGCGGGATGATCGCGCTGCGCGACGAGACGTTCCGCACGCTGGCCAGCGACACCGACCTCGCAGCGAGCTACCAGCTGACCGCCGACGTCGACGACAGCGTCTGGGCGGCTACCGTCAAGGGCCTGCTGCGCTACCACGACGGCCGCTGGACGACGTTCGGCGCCGACAAGGGTTTCCCGGGGGCGATGGCGGATGCCGTCGTGCTCGATCACGCCGGGCGCCTGTGGGCCAGCAGCCGGAACGATGGCCTGTACCTGTTCGATCGTGCCCGTACGCGTTTCGTCCGCGCCGACGACGGCGGCACCACCGACGACATCGTTCCCGCACCGGACGGCAAGATCTGGCAAGGGCGGCGCGGACACTGGCAACTGCTGCCTGCGCCACCCGGCATGCCGCCGACGGGGCCCGGACACCGCCTTGCGACGTCGGGCGCGTCGACGGGACTGTTCGACCGCGACGGCAATCATTGGGCGCTGCAGTGCCCGACAGGCATCTGCCGCATCGCGCGCGCGCGCTTGCACGGCCTGGATCGGTTCGAGGTCGCCAGGATCGCCACCGAACGCCTGGACCAGCCCTGGCAACTGAGCAACCTCACACCGCAATGGATTCTCGAAGACCGGGAAGGCAACATCTGGGTCGCGACCCGCGCGGGACTCGAGCGCTTCCGCCACAACCGCCTGTTGCCGGTTCCGCTCCCCGCCGGGGAAGGCTGGTTCCAGGTCGTCGACGACGACGGCGGCACACTGCTCAAGTCCTCCCCGCGGGGCTTCAAGTTCCCCGCGGGCGCGACGCGGTTCGGCGCCCCCGGCGAGTACACGCTGTTCGCGACCATGCCCGACGGCGGGCGGCTCAGCGCCAACGAAGAGCGGATCACCCGTACGCTGGGCGGGGTGACGACCACGATCCCGCTTCCGACGCAGCCCGACGGGACGCCGATCAAGAGCATGCCCGTGCGCCTGAGCGGCAAGGGCGACGAGATCTGGGTCGCGATCGCCGGCCACGGCGTGTTCCGCTACAGCGAAGGCACATGGGAATCCGCGCGCCGCTACGGCACCCGCAAAGGCCTGACCGGCATGGCGACCGATGACGACGGAACCACCTGGATGGGCTTTCGCGAAGGCGCCGTGATGCGCTTCCGGTCGGGCACGATGTCCACGGCGGTGTCGAACGCGGGCATCGGCGCCATCAGGCTGATCGACGTCCAGCGCGGCGTGGTGCTGGCGGGAGAGGATGGGCTCGCGGTGCTGGACAAGAGCGGCGTGCACGTGCTGCGGGCCGCCGACCCGGAACTGCTGATGGGGATCAGCGGGCACGCGCTGGCGTCCAACGGCGACCGCTGGTTCAACGCCCGCCGCGGGGCCGTCCACGTGAGCGCCAGGGCATGGGAAGAAGCGCTGGCCCAGCCCGGCCGCCTGCTGCAGGCCACCTTGTACGACAGCCTCGACGGCTATCCGGGCGCGGCGCTGACGCCGGGCGCCTTTTCCACCGCGTCGGTCGGCCGTGACGGCAGGGTGTGGTTCTCGACGCAGACGGGCGTCGTCTACCTGGATCCGGCCCGGCCCTACCGCAACGACGTGCCGCCGCCGGTCGTCATCGAGCGCCTCGCCGTGCCCGGCGCGGCGCGCAGGACGGACGGCGGCTACGCCCTGCCGGCCGGCACCACGCGCGTGCGCATCGACTACACGGCCCTCAGCTACACCAAGCCCGAACGCATCCGCTTCCGCTACCGGCTGGAAGGCCTGGACAAGGAATGGCAGGACGCCGGCAACCGCCGCTCGGTGTCCTATGACGGGCTCGGGCCGGGTACCTACCGCTTCCACGTCACGGCCGTCAACGAGGATGGCGTGCCCGCCACGGCCGAAGCCGCCATCGACATCGAGATTGCGCCGACGGTCGTACAGACCACCTGGTTCCGCTTGCTGTGTGCGCTTTTCGCCATCGGCCTGCTGGTGCTGGCCCACCGCTGGCGCATGCGCCGCCTGGCGCAGCGCCTGGACGAACGCTACCGGGAACGCCTGGCCGAACGCGAACGCATCTCGCGCGCCCTGCACGACACGCTGCTGCAGAACATGCAGGCACTGATCCTGCGCCTGCACGCCGCGGTCAAGCCGATGGAGCGCGGCAGCGAGGCGCGTGGCCGCATCGATGCGATCCTCGACCAGGCCGACATCGCGATGATGGAAGCACGCGAGGAACTCAAGGGACTGCGCGCGCCTGGCGGCGACGGCCGCGCCGACATTGGGCAGGCGCTGGCCGCCTTCGGCACCGGGCTGCAGGAGCAGTTCCACAGCGAATTCAAGCTCTTCGTGGGCGGTACGGCCCGCCCGCTCCGGGAAGACGCCTGGCAGGAAATCTACTTCATCGGCCGCGAAGCGCTGTTCAACGCCTACCAGCACGCGCGCGCGCGCAAGATCGAGGTCGAACTCACGTACGGCGCCGGCGAGTTCGGGTTGGTCGTGCGCGACGACGGCCGCGGCATCGACGACGACATCCAGCAGCGCGGCGGCCGCGAGGGACACTGGGGCTTGCCCGGCATGAAGGAACGGGCGGCGGCGCTGGGCGGCACGCTAGAGTGGTGGAGCCGCGCGGGACTCGGCACCGAGGTGGTCGCCCGCTTCCCCGCGGCGCGCACGTATGTCCAGGCGGACCGCCCGGGCTGGCGCCGGCGCCTGCTCGCCCTGCTGGGCCGGACCGGCCGCTGAAGCGTGGCCGCTGAAGTGTGGCCGCTGATGCGCGGCCTACTCAGGCGCCGCGCCGGCGCAAATCGATGATGCCGCGCTCGAGCGCCAGCACGACCGCGTGGGTGCGGTCGTTCGCGTCCATCTTGGACAGCACGCTTTTCATGTGCGCCGCCACCGTCGCTTCCGAGATGCCGAGCTGGCTGCCGATCAAGCGGTTGGTCTTGCCGGTCGACGCCAGTTCCAGCACCTGGATCTCGCGCGGCGTCAACGCGTCGTTGTGCACGCGGCATGCCATCGCCATGGCTACCGAGGGCGCCATGCGGCGCTCGCCGCCGTGCACCGCGCGGATGGCGTCGGGCAGGTCCTTGCGCGCCTGGCCCTTGAGCATGTAGCCGCTGGCGCCCGCCTTCATCGCGCGGAGCGCGTGCACGTCGCCCTCGTAGGTGGTCAGGACGACCACGCGGATGTCGGGAAAATCGCGCCGGATCAGCGTCGTCGCCTCGATGCCGTCCAGTTCCGGCATCTGGATGTCCATCACCACCACGTCCGGCCGCACGCTGCGGCAGCGCTCCAGCGCCTCGCGCCCGGTACCCGCCTCGCCGGCCAGCACGATATCGGGTTCGCCTTCCAGGATGCTGGCCAGACCCTGGCGGAACAAGGGGTGGTCGTCGACGATCAGTACGGAAATGGGCATGGCGGACCTGGATGCTGGTGGTTGAAAAAGCGCGCGTCCCGGAACGTGCCAGGACGGCGCCGGGCTGTCATCCCCAGATCTGGGTAATTCCACCCTGAATGATCTGGAGATTGCCGCGACTGCGAAAAACTTTAACATTCATTCACCATTCCGGCACGGCGTGGCGATGGTCGCCCGGCTGTTTTCGGATCGGCGCGTTGCCGGGACCGCACCGCCTACCTTGATCGGAGCGCAGCACGTGAAACTGTTCGCAAGTGCGTTTCCGCGGGGCGTCGCAGGCATCGGCCTGCTGCTCCTGCGCGCCGCGGCAGCGCACCAGATGGCCGCCGCCGGCATCGCGGCCGCGTCGACGACAGCGCTGGCGCTGACCATCGCGTGCGGGGCGGCGGCCCTGCTGCTCGCGCTGGGGTTCCTGACGCCGCTGGCCGCGGCGGGATGCCTCGCCTGCGAGCTGGCGTGCTTCGTTGCCGGCAGCGCGCAGGACATCGGATCGCTGGTCGATCCGATCCTTTGTTGCCTGGCCGTCGGCCTCGCGGGGCCCGGGGCCTATTCCCTGGATGCCAGGTTGTTTGGACGAAGGCGCGTGCTCGCCGACATCCGTACGCATCGAACACATTGAGGACATCATGAGACAGATCGGACTACTACTGCCCCCCGGATTCCAGGCGCTGGACTTCATGGCCAGCACCGTGTTCGAAGTGGCCAACACGCTGCTCGACGAACCCGGCTACGACATGACCGTATTGTCCGAGCACGGCGGCATGGTCGCCAGTTCGTCCGGCATCCAGGTGCTGACCGCCCCGGTCGCGCGCCACGACTACGACACGCTGCTCGTTGCGGGCCAGATGATGCCGGGCGCGGCCAGTGTGTCGGACGGCTTCCTCGACATCCTGCGCCGCGCGGCCGACGAATCGCGCCGCGTCGCCGCCCTGTGCACGGGCGCCTTCCTGCTGGCCCAGGCCGGGCTGCTGGAAGGCCGCCGCGCCACCACGCACTGGGAGCTGGGCCGCACGCTGCAGCATGCCTTCCCGCGCCTGCAGGTCGACGAGAACCGCATCTTCATCAATGCGGGCAAGTTCTGGACCTCGGCCGGCATGACGGCCTGCGTCGACCTGTGCCTGGCGCTGGTGGAGGACGACCACGGCACCGACGTGTCGCGCAACGTCGCGCGCAAGATGGTGCTGTACCACCGCCGCAGCGGCGGCCAGTCGCAGTTCTCGTCGCTGCTCGAACTGCAGCCCAAGTCGGACCGCATCCAGCAGGCGCTCACCTACGCCAAGCGGCACCTGCGCAAGCCCCTGTCGGTGGACGAACTGGCCTATGCCGCCAACCTGAGCACGCGCCAGTTCAGCCGCACCTTCCGCATCGAGACGGGCCAGTCGCCGGCGCGCGCGGTGGAACTGCTGCGCGTGGAAGCGGCGCGCGCCATGATGGAAGACAGTAACCACCCGGTCGACGTGGTGGCAAGGGAAACGGGATTCGCCGACGCCGAGCGCATGCGCCGTGCCTTCCTGCGCGCCTTCGGCCAGCCGCCGCAGGCGATCAAGCGCGCCGCGCGCGAGCAGGCGGCCGCATTCGCGCAGCCGGCTTGACGGACGGCCTCACTGCCCTGCCTTATTGCCCCGCCTTATTGTCCAGCACTCTGGAGCCAGTCGCGCCCCCGCTCGTCGAGCGCGGCGGCGATGACGTCGGGCGGCAGGCTGTAGACGGTGGCCCAGGTGGCGCGGCCATCCTGCGCGTTCGACGGGAAGCTGCTCGTCTCGATCGGCCAGTGGTACTTGCGCTTGAGCGCGCGCACGATCGCGGCGAGCGTCACCCGGCCGCGCAGGGGCTCGGCGCCGGCCTGGTCGCGATTCGACAGCAGGACCGCGAGGACGGCGCCGCGCGCGGTGCGCGGGCCGGGAAAGATGGGGGATTTTTTCGGCATGCCGGCATTCTAGCCTGTGCATCGATTGCTATACTGCCCGATCCCCCACCGCCGCAAAAGGAACCCTTCATGCCACGCCGTGCCGTATTGACGCTGTTCTTTTCCGCCTTCGTTTCTTCCTTCGCCGCCGCCTTCGCGTGCGCCGCGCCGCAACATTCCCCCGTCACCAGGGACATGGTGCAGACCGGCTCCGATATCCCGAAGAAATGGGACAGGCCCGACGCCGGTTACGACTACACGAAGCAGGAAGTCATGATCCCGATGCGCGACGGCGTCAAGCTGCACACGGTGATCCTCGTTCCCAAGGGCGCGCAAGGCCTGCCGATGCTGCTCGAGCGCACGCCCTACGATGCCTCGAACTTCTTCAAGGACGGCAACCTGCGCCTGCGCGACGGCGCCTGGACCGCCAACCGCCAATGGATCGACGACGGCTATATCCTCGTGTTCCAGGACATCCGCGGCAAATACGGTTCCGAAGGCGACTACGTGATGACGCGCCCGCCCATCGGCCCGCTGAATCCGACCAGCACGGACGACACCACCGACGCATACGACACGATCGACTGGCTGGTCAAGAACGTGCCGCAATCGAACCGGCGCATCGGCATGATCGGTTCCTCCTACGACGGCCGGACGGTGACGATGGCCCTGCTCGGCCCCCATCCGGCCCTGAAGGTGGCGGCGCCGCAAAGCCCGATGATCGACGGCTGGATGGGCGACGACTGGTTCCACTACGGCGCCTTCCGCCAGGTGAACCTCGACTACTTCACGGGCCAGACCGCGAAGACCGGCAAGGGCGAGAAAGTGCCGCGCGCGGGCATGGACGATTACCAGAACTTCCTCGACGCCGGTTCCGCCGGCGACTGGGCCGAGAAGAACGGCTTCCGCCAGCTGGGCTTCTGGAACCGCCTGTCCGCCCACCCGTCCTACGACGCCTTCTGGCAGGGCCAGGCCCTGGACAAGGCGGTGGCCGCGAAGCCGTCCACGGTGCCGACCATGTGGCTGCAGGGACTGTGGGACCAGGAAGACATGTACGGCGCCGTCATGACCTGGGAAGCGCTGCGCGCCAAGGGCCTGACCAACAACCACCTCGTGATGGGACCGTGGGCGCACAGCCAGGTCAACGGCAAGGCCGAGACGCTCGGTCCCTTCAAGTGGAAGGGCGACACGGCCGCCGACTTCCGCCGCGACGTGCTGGTCCCGTTCTTCAACACCTACCTGAAGGACGAGAAGCCGGCCGAACCGCTGGCGCCCGTCATGATCTACAACGCGGCGGATAATCGCTGGGACAAGTTCGCCGACTGGCCCGGCACGCGCACGCTGACGCCGCTATACCTGCAGGCGGGCGGCGGCCTCGGGTTCCAGAAGGCCGCGGCCGGCGAGGACAGCTACGTGTCCGACCCGGCCAAGCCGGTGCCCTTCCTGGCGCCGCCGCTGTCCTTCGACGAGCGCAGCCGCTGGGTCAGCTGGCTGCTGCAGGACCAGCGCTTCGTGTCGACCCGGACCGACGTGCTGTCCTGGCAGACGCCCGTGCTCAAGGAAGCCGTCACCGTCCAGGGCGCGCCGTTCGCCGACATCTTCGCGAAGACGACGGGCACGGACGGCGACTTCGTCGTCAAGATCATCGACGTCTATCCGCCGACGGTGCCGGAGCAGCCGGAGATGGGCGGCTACCAGCTGCCGGTCAGCCTGGACATCTTCCGCGGCCGCTACCGCCAGAGCGTCGAGCACCCGAGCGCGATCCCGGCCGGCAAGGTCCAGGAATACAAGTTCCGCCTGCCGACCGTGAACTACGTGTTCAAGCCGGGCCACCGCATCATGGTGCAGGTGCAGTCGACGCTGTTCCCGCTGTACGACCGCAATCCGCAGACCTATGTCGACAACATCTTCTTCGCCAAGCCGGGCGACTACCGCAAGGCCACGGTGTCGGTGATGCATGGCGGCGCCGGCGCGAGCGCGGTACTGCTGCCGGTCGTCGCGGCCAGCACGGCACTCAAGTAAGGGACGCAGGCCGCCCTCGGACGCCGTCTCACGGCAGCGTGCGGAAGCGCGGCGACTGGGCGCGGAATTCGCGCACCAGCGCCTCGACGACGGCATTCGTATAAGGATGCAGCGACTCCCCGCCGACGCGGGCCGCGGCGCCGAGTGCCGCGGCTTCGGCGAGGCCGGCCAGCGCCACCGTCGCCAGCGGCGCCCGGGCGGCGCCGTCCGGGCAACCGTGGAAGCAGGGACGCAGGCGCCAGTCCAGCTGGATCGTCCCCTGCAGCAGGCGGTCGACGCCCATGTCGAAGATCACCTTGTCGATCACGCGCGCGGCGCGTTCGGCGACCCGGTGCTGGGTCGTCATGCCCGGCGCCGCCAGAAAGTGTGTCAACAGGTTCTGCGTCAACAGGTTCATTCGCTGCTGCCTTTTTTTCCACCGATGTCAATATACTATCATTTACAGCTGTTTCGACAAGTCCGATCCAGTGGGAAAATGCCCCTATCAGCCCGATTGTCGGCGTGGAGCCACATGCTAGAATAAGCGCGTGAAATCCCTCGTCCACGTCATCCTCGTCTGGCTGCTCTTGCTGGCGCTGCCCATCCAGGGCGTCGCCGCGGCAGGCATGCTGCCGTGCGTGCCCGCTGCGCCTGCTGCAACTAAGCAGGCGGCGCATGCGCCGATGGATGCGTCGACGGCGACGGCGGGCCACGACCATGCGGCGATGACGGCCAAGGCGGCCGGCGCCGACGCCCATTGCACCCCGCAGCAGCCCGACGCGCCGTCCGGCTGCCACGACGCCGGCGACCGGCACGGCAAGGGATCCTGCGCTTCCTGCTGCGTCGGCTGCGCGATGGCGCCGGCCGCCCTGCCCCTGCCGCTGGCGCTGGCCAGCCCCGACTCGATCTCGATTCCCTTCCGCGCCGGCCACGTGCCGAGCGTCGACCCCACCCTCCTCGAACGCCCTCCGCGCACGCGTTTCGCCTGACGTCATTCCGGCTCGCGCCGGCGGTCGCGTGACCGCCGCGCCGGCCCGCGTCGCCGCTGCCTGCCTGTCTGCCGGCTGCGGCATCCCACGCCAGACCGAACGAGGATCACATGAACCAGACCACCCTGCCGGCGCGCATCGCCGCCGGCCTGCTGCTGGCAGCCGCCGCAGCTTCAGCAGCTAACGCCGCGGCCCGGCAATCCGGCGCCGCCGAGGCGCAACAAGCGGTACCGGCCACCGTCTACAAGCCGGCCGTCGAGTACCGCGCCGCGCCGGCGCCCGAACGCCCGGACCGCAACTGGAAGGCCAGTAACGACACCGTCGCCAACACCAACTCGATGGCGCTGACCATGAAATCGATGGGCGGGCATGCGGGCCATACGATGCCCGCCACGCCGACCGCACCTGCCGATCCACATGCCGGCCATCGCATGGCGCCGCAGCCGCAGCCAAAGCAGGCGCATGAGCACCACGGAGACCACCAATGAACACGCGCTTCCGCAACGGCGCGGCCCTGCTGGCGATGGCCATGCTGGCAGCCGGCTGCACGACGGTCGCGCCGGACGGCGGCTTCGGCGCCGTGGCCGACAAGACGGCCGCACGCATCGGGGCCACGCCGCGCCTGGCACGCGACGAGGGGGCGGCGCGCGCGCTGCAGGACAGCGTGCGCGCTGAACTGGAAAAACCGCTCGACATGGACGCGGCCGTGCGCATCGCCCTCGTCAACCACCCGGGCCTGCAGGCGACGTACTGGAACGTCGGCATCGCCCAGGCGGAGCTGGCGCAGGCTTCACGCCTGCAGAATCCGGCGCTCGGCTTCAAGCGCGTGTCGGGCGGCGGCGACGTCGAGATCGAACGCAGCCTGTCGTTCAACCTGATCGGCGTGCTCACCACGCCGCTGGCCGCGCGCATGGAGTCGCGTCGCTTCGAGGCCGTGCGGCGCGACGTCGGCGCGGCCATCGAGCGGCATGCGGCCGAGACGCGCAGCGCCTGGATCGACGCCGTCGCCGCACGCCAGCAGCTCGACTATGCGCGCCAGGTGAACGCCTCGGCGGAGGCCAGCGCTGAGCTGGCGGCGCGCATGACGGCCGCCGGCAATATCGCGAAGCTCGACCTGGCGCGCGAACAGGCCTTTCATGCGGAAAGCGCGGCTGCGCTGGCCCGCGCCGGCAAGCAGGTCACGGCCACGCGCGAACGCCTGACGCGCCTGATGGGCCTGTGGGGCGCCGACACGCAATACGCGCTGCCCGAGCGCCTGCCCGACCTGCCGCCCGCGCCGGCCGAGATCCGGGACATCGAACGCATCGCCCTCGAAGAGCGCCTGGACGTGCAGGCCGCCAAGGCCGATGCGCAGGCGACCGCGCACAACCTGGGCCTCACGCGCGTCACGCGCTTCGTCAATGCGCTGGAACTGGGCTATGCCGGCAAGTCGGAAACGGGGTCGCCGTCCGCGCGCGGCTACGAACTGTCGATCGAGCTGCCGCTGTTCGACTGGGGCGGCGCACGCACGGCCCGCGCCGAAGCCGTCTACATGCAAGCCGTGCAGCGCGTGGCGGAAACGGCCGTGACGGCGCGCAGCGAGGCGCGCGAATCCTATCTCGACTACCGCACCTCGTACGACGTGGCCCGGCACTACCGCGACACCGTGATCCCGCTGCGCAAGCAGATCTCGCGCGAGGTCCTGCTGCGCTACAACGGCATGCTGGCCAGCACGCAGGAATTGCTGGCCGATGCGCGCGAACAGGCCGTCGCCGTGAATGCCTATATCGACGCCCTGAAAGAATTCTGGACCGCGCAGGCCAGGCTCGAAGCGACGCTCGGCATGCGCGTCGCCCCGCCGGCCGCCGTCCCGGCACAAGAACACAAGGAACACGCAGAATGACATCCCGCAGACACTTCATCGGCGGCGCCGGCAGCGCCTTCCTCGGCGCCGCACTGGTCGGCAAGGCTGGCCAGGCCGCCGTTCCCGAGGCACCGGTGCAAAGCTCGCCGCTCACCGTCCCGCCCCCGCCGCCGCCCAACGGCCGCCCGTTCAACCCCGTCGTCACGCTCAACGGCTGGAGCCTGCCCTGGCGCATGAAGGACGGCGTGAAGGAATTCCACCTGGTCGCCGAACCCGTGGTGCGCGAGATCGCCCCCGGGATGACGGCCAACCTGTGGGGCTACAACGGCCAGAGTCCGGGACCCACCATCGAGGTCGTCGAGGGCGACCGGGTGCGCATCTTCGTCACCAACAAGCTGCCGGAAGCGACGACGGTCCACTGGCATGGCCAGTTGCTGCCGAACGGGATGGATGGCGTGGCCGGCCTGAACCAGCCGGCGATCGCGCCGGGCAAGACCTTCGTCTACGAATTCGTCGCACGCTATGCCGGCACGTTCATGTACCACCCGCACACGGACGAGATGGCGCAGATGGCGATGGGCATGATGGGCTTCTGGGTCACGCACCCGAAGGATCCGCGCCAGCACGCCGTCGACCGCGACTTCGTGTTCCTGCTGAACGCCTACGACATCGAGCCGGGCAGCTACACGCCGAAGGTCAATACGATGCTGGACTTTAACCTCTGGACGATCAACAGCCGCGCTTTCCCAGGCACCGACCCGATGGTCGTGCGCAAGGACGACCGCGTGCGCATCCGCATCGGCAACCTGACGATGACCAACCACCCGTTCCACATCCACGGCCACCGCTTCGAGGTGACGGGGACCGATGGCGGCTGGATCCCGCCGGCGGCGCGCTGGCCGGAGGTGACGGTGGACGTGGGCGTGGGCCAGATGCGCGCCATCGAATTCGTGGCCGACGCGCCGGGCGACTGGGCCTTCCACTGCCACAAATCGCACCACACGATGAACGCGATGGGCCACGACGTGCCGAACCTGATCGGCGTCGACCACCGCGGCGTGGCCAGGAAGATCAACGACCTCGTGCCCGGCTATATGGTCATGGGCGACAAGGGCGGATCGATGGGCGGCATGCGCATGCCGCTGCCGGAGAACACGCTGCCGATGATGGACGGGAAAGGCCCGTTCGGCGAGATCGAGATGGGCGGCATGTTCACGACCATCAAGGTGCGCGAAGGGCTCGCGCGCGGCGACTACAAGGATCCGGGCTGGTACACCTATCCGAAAGGGACCGTCGCCGCCGAGTGGAACGGACCGCTGGACGAACCCGTGCGGGCGGCATCCGCCCCCGCGCCTGCCGGCGCGCCGCCCGCGCAGGTCAAACGCGGAGGGGGCCACGGCGGCCATTGACCCGTCGACATTGCTGCTGCCGCCGGTTGCGGCGGCAGTAATGTGTTGCAAGATGTCACGAGAAAAAAGCAGCGGACGATGCGACTCAATGCCGAAAGAGGTAATCAAGAATACATCTTTGAACAGATTTCGCTACGCAACTACCTGACCGAAAGGTCAGCAAGGACTGGCGATGTTACAGCTGCTTACGATTGGCGCCTTTTTTTTCGGTGTCTGGAGGACTATCTTTCCATCACGCAATTCACAACGAATTGCGAACCAGACCAAAAGAAGAACTGAAAGGAATGACCATGAACAAGCTCGTTTTTGCCCTGATCGCTAGTATCGCTGCCGTTGGCGCAGCCCAAGCGCAGACCGTCGGCTCGACCACCCCGCACGCTTACGTCGGCATCGGCGCCGCGACCTCGGACAACATCACCACCGACGACTACCGCACCGGCGCCAAGATCTACGGTGGCTACCAGATCGACCAGAACTGGGCAGTGGAAGGCGGCTATACCTGGTTCGACAAGCAGGACTTCAACCGCGCCGGCGTCAACGGCAACGTGAAGAGCGAGAACAGCTATATCGCCGGCAAGTACACCTACCCGTTCAGCGACCGCTTCTCCGGCTTCGCGAAACTGGGCGTCGCATACACCGAGCGCAAGCTGCACAGCAACGTCGGCAGCTATAACGACAATGACACCGGCGTCTACGGCGGCCTGGGCGTGCAGTACAAGCTGAACCAGAACGTTTCGCTGATCGGCGAATACGAACGCTATGGCAAGGACAAGGAACTGGGCGCCAAGGCGGACGTGTACACCGTCGGCGTGCAATACGACTTCTAAGCCGTTGCGTCCATAGAGAACGCCGTGCCGGGCTTGCGCCGGGCGCGGCGTTTTTTCTTGGATGTCAAATACTTGTAGCATTCATGCCACAGGTACAAGTTGTTTCAGAATGTCACAAGCATTGCGGTCAATCGTGACACCCCAACGTCGCGCAACATCGCTCTTTTCCACGCCAACAGCACGCGATATGCCCCATGCATATTGACCAGAGAGTCAGTTAGACCCCCGCTCCGTTACAGTTACTTACGGATTGTGTCTCGGTCAATATTGCTCCGACTGCTATCGTTTTCCCTACGCGGTTCACGAGGAACCGCGACCAGTGGAAAAGGAACCATTCAATGAAAAAACTGATCATCGCACTCGCCGCCGGCATCGCCGCCATGGGCGCCGCCCAGGCCCAGTCCACCATCGACATGTCGAACTACACCGCCCCGCGTCCATACGTGGGCGTCGGCGTCTCGGGCGGCAAGAACCAGGCATCCGACGACTGGCGCGCAGGCGGCAAGGTCTTCGGTGGCTACAACATCGACCAGAACTGGGCCGTCGAACTGGGCTACACCCACTTCGGCAGCCGCGACTACGATAGCAACATCGTGTCCGGTCTGCCTGGCCGCGCCAGCGTCAAGGGCAACAGCTCCTACGTCGCCGCCAAGTACGCCTACCCGCTGAACGAGCGCTTCTCGGCCTACGGCAAGCTGGGCGCGTCGTACAACGAGCGCAAGAACCGCGTCGCCGGCTACGGCGAGTACAACGAACGCGACACCGGCCTGTACGGCGGCCTGGGCGTCGAATACGCGCTGAACCAGAACACTTCGATCGTCGGCGAATACGAACGCTATGGCCGCGACAAGGACACCGGCACCAAGGCCGACATCGTGTCGGTGGGCGTCAAGTACGGCTTCTAAGGCGGCGCGTAACCCTACGTAACACCCCGTCGTCCCTGCGAAGGCAGGGACCTAATTTTGCAGGCACAGTGATCGTGCAAGCAGAAATTGGGTCCCTGCCTTCGCAGGGACGACGTCTTTTGGACTGGCCATCAGGCCGCCTTCTTTTCCTTCACCGGATACCCCGCCTCGTCGATCGCCTGCGCGATCCGTTCCAGTTCCGCCTTGCTGTCGATCCGCACCTTCCCGGTCGGCAGGTCGATGTCCACGGCGGCCCCGCTGTCCACTCCCTGGATGGCCTTGGTCACGCGTCCCACGCAATGTTTGCAGGTCATGTCTTCGACGGTCAATTCATACATCTTCGCTTCTCCTTGAGCAGGGTCGTGAGCAGGGGCGTCTGCCGCCCCGATGGTTGATACGGTGTGCTGCGGCGGCAGGCGCAGCGCTTCCCATGCAGGCGCCGCGGGCACGGCCGCAGCCGCGGACCGTGCCGGTTGCCAGCGCCGCAAGAGCAAGGCATTGGTGACCACGCTGACGGAACTCAGCGCCATCGCGGCGCCGGCCAGCACGGGATTGAGCAGGCCGAACGCAGCCAGCGGAATGCCGACCACGTTGTAGACGAATGCCCAGCCCAGGTTCTGGCGGATCTTGCGGTAAGTGCGGTGCGAAATGGCGATCGCATCGGCCACCAGCGCCGGATCGCCGCGCATCAGCGTGATGCCGGCCGTGTGCATGGCGACGTCCGTGCCGCCGGCCATGGCAATGCCGACGTCGGCCGCCGCCAATGCGGGCGCATCGTTGATGCCGTCGCCGACCATCGCCACCTTGCCCCTGCCCGCCGACATCAGGCCACGCACCTCGTCGGCCTTGGCGCCGGGCAGCACCTCGGCCACATAGCGTTCCAGTCCCAGTTCGCGTGCGACGGCTGCGGCGCTGCCGCGATTATCGCCGGTGAGCATGATCGACGCCACGCCCATCGCCTTCAGGCGTGCGATTGCCGCGGCCGCACCCGGCTTGACGCGGTCGCCGAAGGCCAGCAGGCCGAGCACCTGCGGCCTCCCTGCTTCGCTTGCCAGCGCCAGCCACGACACGGTGCGGCCGTCCGCCTCGTGGCGCGCGGCGCCCTCGCGCAGCGCCGCAGGCATCCCCGCATCGGCCTGCAATTCCTGTAGCAGTCGCAGATTGCCCAGGTAGACGACGCCTTCGCCCGTGACTGCCTTCACGCCGCGCCCCGGCAGCGCCGCCGCATCAGCCGCCGCCAAAAGAGCGACGCCGTTGGCAGCACCGGCATCGGCCACGGCCCGTGCGAGCGGATGGGCACTGAATTGCTGGGCGGACCAGGCCAGTGCAAGCACGCGACGCGCATCGGCGCCGTCGGCCGTCTCCAGCGCCACCAGTGCCGGGCGGCCTTCGGTCAGGGTGCCGGTCTTGTCGAAGACGACGGTGCGCACCGCGTGCGCCGTCTCCAGCGCTTCCGCGTCCTTGATCAGGATGCCATGGCGGGCGGCGGCGCCGGTGCCGACCATGATGCCGGTCGGGGTCGCAAGGCCCAGCGCGCATGGGCAGGCGATCACCGTCACGGCGACGGCATTCAGCAACGCCGCCTGCCAGTCGCCCGTAGCGAGGCCCCAGCCCAGCAGCGTGACGCCGGCCACGAGCAGCACGGCCGGCACGAACACGGCGCTGACGCGGTCGACCAGGCGCTGGATCGGCGCCTTGACGGCCTGCGCATCTTCCACCATGCGGATGATCCGGGCCAGCATGGTCGCGCCGCCCACTGCCGTCGCTTCGGCCAGCAGCAGGCCCTCGCCGTTGACGGCGCCACCGGTCACCGGATCGCCCGTGCGTTTCGCGACCGGCAGGCTCTCGCCCGTCAGCAGCGACTCGTCCAGGTGGCTCGCGCCGTCGACCACGCGGCCGTCGGCCGGTACGCGCTCGCCGGGGCGCACCACCATCAGGTCGCCCATGCACAATGCGTCCAGCGCGATCTCCACGTCGCTGCCGTCGCGCCGCACCAGCGCCGTGGCCGGGCGCAGCGCCTCCAGCGCGCGGATGGCCGCCACCGTCTGGCGCTTGGCCCGCCCTTCCAGCCACTTACCGAGCAGGACGAGGGTGATGACGATCGCCGACGATTCGAAATACAGGTGTCTCATATCCCCATGCGCCAGCAGCACATAGACGGACAGCCCGTAAGCGGCCGAGGTGCCGATGGCCACCAGCAGGTCCATATTGCCGCTGCCGGCGCGCAGCGCCTTCCAGCCGGCGCGGTAGAACCGGGCGCCCAGCCAGAACTGCACGGGCGTCGCCAACACCAGTTGCAGCCAGCCCGGCAGCATCCAGTCGCGGCCGAGCAGCGCACCGAGCATGGGTGCCGCCAAAGGCAGGCTCAATATCGCGGCGACCGCGACGGGCCACCAGGACGGCAGGCCGGACGACTGCGCGCCGGCGTCCGGCGGCGCAGGATGGCCGGCGTCCAGCAGCTGCGCCTCGTAGCCGGCCCGCTCGACGGCGGCGACGAGCGTTACCGGCGGCGCGCTGCCCTGCACGCTGGCCTTTTCGGTGGCCAGGTTGACGCTGGCCTCGACGACGCCCGGCACCGCCTTGAGCGCCTTCTCGACCCGCGCCACGCAGGACGCGCAGGTCATGCCGGCGATGCCGAAGGTGTGCGTATCGGTGGTGGCGTTGGATTGGGATTGCATGGGTTCTCCTGTCGATTCGCTGACAGGATATTCCTTCCCACGGTGGGAAGGTCAAGGGTTTTCAGCGTGGCGCCGGTGCGGAGAAAGGATGCAAGGGAGGCAGCGGCGCCAGCGGCCGCAATTCGTAGCGCAGGTCGGCGCGGTCCGCACCGGCCGGCCCGTCCAGCAGCCAGCCATCCACACCCAGGCGCCGCCCGTGCGGCGCGAGCTGCAGCGGCAGGACGTCGGCGCGTCGCAGCACCAGCGCGATCTCGTAGGCCAGCGCGGGCGCGGCAAACAGGCCAAGCAACGTGCGCAGCCCGCGCGCCTGTTCGCCGTGCGGCAGGAAGCGCTCGAAGCCGCCGCGGTCCAGCGGGCCGATGCGCACCCGCACGCGCAGGTCGGGACGCCAGCAGCGCTCGCCCAGCAGAGCCGAGCGGCCCAGCGCCGCAGGCCGGCCCGCAGGACTGCCCAGCAAGCTGCGTTCGTCCGGCAGCAGGCGGTCCCAATGGCCGACGGCCTCGATCACGCGTACCGAGACAGCGAGGTGGCCGGACAGGATCCGGCCCAGCACGGCGGCCGACACGGGACGGCGCCCCAGCAGGCCGGCGAACGGCGCCAGCGCCCTGCCGTCGATGCCATCCAGCGCGCCGGGCGGCAAGCCCGCCAGCGCCAGCAGCAGGGGCAGGAAGGCATCGTCGGGCCCGCCCGCCGCCAGCTCGACGCGGTACTTCTTCCAGGCGCCATAGAACAGCGCCAGCATGCGGGTCGAGAACATGTCGAGGAAGGCGCGCGGCGCGGCGGCCAGTTCCGGGTCGGGTTCCCCGCCCTGCCAGCCCAGGATGCGTTCCGTGACGTCGCGCGGCAGCGCGCCGTGGGCGCCGAGCAGGCTCATGAAGCCGGGCGTCAGCAGGAAGCGCGGCAGGCCGCCCGGCATGCGCTCGACGGCCAGCCGCTCGATCTCGCTCGCCGGGAAGGCCAGCGACACGCTGTTGGCAAACCGCAGGTGGCCGTCGAGCGCCTGGCGCGGCGCGACGCCGTGCTCGCCCAGCCACAGCTGCAACAGACGCACGGCCTGGAAGAATTCGAAACGCTGGGGGTCGGCCAGCAGCCGCGCGATCACTTCCATTCCGCGCCGTCCGGCGCCGCGTCTAAGCCGCCCGCGCTCATGCGGGGCGCGCAGACGACGATCTCCCGGCCCGTCTGGCGCGATACGACCTGTAGACGGGTGAAACAGTTCAACTGACCGTTCAGCGCGAAATACCGGTCCAGCACCTGCACGAAAGGATACAGGCCGCTGCCGACGAACGCTTCCTCGTCGACGGTCAGGCGGATGCCGATGCCCGGCATCAGCGTGGCGACCGGCGCCTGCGCGACCCAGGCACGCACGGCGCCGTGTTCCAGGCCGTGGATACCGGCGATCTGGCGCTGGGCCACCGGCGAACGCCCCAGGTCGTACAGTGCCAGCATCTTCTGGAAGTCGGCCAGGCCCGCCATCGTCAGCCCCGCGTGGTTCAGCGCCAGGTGCGAGATCAGGCGCCAATGGGCGCCGCGCACGCCGTCGAAGCGGCGCGACGGCGTCGGCTTGCGCAGCAGGCGCACGGGTGCCAGCCCGGCCCCCTCGCTGCTCTGCAGGTCGCCCTGCGCCTGCCCCCATGGCAGCCGCGCCGGCAGGTCACGGTTGCTGCAGGTGAGGTCGGCGGACAGCGTGGCGCCGGCCGCCTCGGTGGTGCGGAAGTCGGCGTCGATGAGCGCGATGCGCGTCTCGTGACCGGGACTGACGGCGGCGGTGGCATGGTCGCGCCGCACGATCCAGTAATGGGTCCCCGCCCCCGCCTGCCCGCCTGCCGGAGGGGCGGAGGTTTCTGCCGGAGCACCATCGTCTGCACAATACAGTGGTGCAAAACGCGTCACGACCGGGGCGGCGGCCGGACGCGGGCCGTCGCGCACGAGGCGCACCGCGTCCACGCTGTAGATCTCGTAGTGGGCCGCGTGCGCGCCGTCGGCCAGCAGCGGGTAGTCGGCACTCGTGTGCGTGAGCTGCAGCGGCGCGGCCGCCTTCGGGAACAGGTTGATGACCGGCGTGCAGCCGGGCAGCAGGTTGCGCGCGTCGAGCCCCTGAAGCAGGCGCGCCTCGCTGCCGTCCGGGCGAATGCCGGCCAGGCCCAGGTGCAGGGTGAAGCGGCGCCAGCGCGGCGGCAGCAGCGCGCGCACCTCGGCCAGCTCGACGTCGACGAAACTGAATTTTTCCGGATAGCCGAAGTACTCGCTGAGCAGGCGCAAGGCCGGATGCGAGCGCGCCGGGTACGGGATCATGGCATCCGCTTCGTCCAGCCCGGCCAGGCGCAGCGGCACCGCGTCCAGCGGCAGCCAGCGGCCGTCGCCGTCCACCTCGAGCCAGGCGCAGGCGGTGCGCAGGAACAGCGCATCCACGAGGGCCGCGCGCACCGAGGCCTCGCCCTCGGCGAACAGGCGCAGGCGCTCCGGCATGGCCGCGGCCAGGGAGGCGCCGGGGCCTGCCAGCGCGATCTCCAGCGCGATGCCGCTGCCGGTCGCGCGTGGCGGCCGCAGCGCGCGCGGCGTTGCCAGCAGCGGATCGAAGCGCAGCATGCCCACGCGCAGCGGCGCCAGCAGCACATCGTAGACGGTGCGAAAGCGCACCACCTGCCCGTCCGCGGCGCTGCTGCGCAACATGCTGCCGCGTGCCAGCACGGACACGTTGTCGGGGATTTCGCCGTCGCCGCGCCAGCCGATCTGCGCGATCGAATAGGCGGGCAGCGGCCGCAGATAGTGCGGATACAGGCTGTCCAGCAGCGCCTCGGTGAATTTCGGGTAGTCGTCGTCGAGCCGCTTCTGGATGCGTGCGCTGAGCAGCGCCACCGACTGGATCAGTCGCGCGACGCTCGGATCTTCCCAGGTTTCGCCGGCCACGTGCAGCTCGCTGGCAGGTTTCGGGTAGCGGGCGCGGAACTCGCGGGCGAACTGCCCGAACAGTCCCAGCTCTTCCTCGTAATAGCGCAGCAGCTCGTCCATTGCTCCCCCGATATGCATTGCTTGGGACCAAGATGCATGGTCCCATCGGCGCCGTGGGGTTATCTTGATGCTAGTCAGCACCCTATCTGCCAGAGGGGTGGGATGGTGGGCACATGGTGTCCCCCGGCACACAGGGGACGCGCTAATAGAGTTCGGTACAACACTCACGAACTGCCAGCGCCCGGTCGACTTGTCCGGGCAGCAACAACTGAACCGCCCCGGATTTTGTAGAGGCTCCATTGTTTGAGAGAATGGAGTCAT
>CAUSCY010000068.1:0-27313 GCA_963529995.1 uncultured Massilia sp.
GTTTCTTCATGACTCCATTCTCTCAAACAATGGAGCCTCTACAAAATCCGGGGCGATTCAACTTGCTACTAATGTCTCCCTTTGTTTATGACCAAGCGACCCGTTGCTTAACAGGGACTGCGCAGCCAACCCTCCCGCTACGCCCACTTCGCAACTTTCTGGTTCCATTGCCACCTATCGCAGAGCAAGACCGTATCGTCGCTAAGGTCAACGAGCTTCTCAACATGTGTGACGAGCTTGAAGCCATGCTCGCCGCAACTCAGACCGAGAGTCGACGCCTGCTTGAGAGCGTACTTGACAAGACGCTCGGCATAACCCGCTCTTCGACAGAAGCAAAGTCACAGCAAACGAGAAGCACCCTATCAATTCCAAATCATGAGCAAGAAAAGGCCTCGCATTACATGACGTCAAATCCAGCGGCGACCGTTGAGCAGCTCATCGGCTGCGTTGATGACTTGGGCGGCACAGCAACCCCTGAACGCTTACTCAAGCACTCTGGCTTAAGCCAGGATTTGGAAGCCTTCTACGACTTGCTTCGACAGGCAAGAGATAGTGGCGCGCTAGTTGCTCGGCTCGGCCCGGGTGAAGAAATTCAGAGGCCGACAAATGCGCATTGATACTTTGGAAATCAAGAGCCCTTGGAAGAACCTGGCGGGACTCAAAGTAGATTTTGATGAAAACTGCGACGTTGCAGTGATCATCGGTCGCAATGGTTCAGCGAAGAGCAACCTCCTTGAATCGATAATCACAATTTTCCGTAATATCGACTTGGGTGAGCCAGCCGATTTTTCGTACGAGATTCGTTATTTTTTAAATGACTGCGCCGTGTTCGTTCAAGCAGAAGCCGGACATCAAGCAAGGGCAACTGTTAATGAAAAGAAAATTTCGTTCGCTTCGCTGAAGAGAGAATGGACACCAAAGTATGTAGTGGGATACTACTCAGGAGTGAGTGATCGTTTTGAGGAGATATTTAGGCGACACGACAAAAGAGCCCTCGATGCAACTTTGAAGCCTCAGTCCAGCGACGACAAACCTAGCAAGTTGGAATTTAGACGGTTTATATACGCTCGTCCTGTACATGGCTTGTTCTCACTATTGGCTTTCTATTATTCAGATGACGCGCAAGTCGTTGATTTTTTGAAAAGCCACCCGCGTATCGAAAGCTTTGACTCAGCGCTACTCACCGTCGGGAAGCCAGTGTGGGCGAAAAAAGGTGCTACCGCTGATGACTTTTGGGGCGCTAAAGGTCCAGTGCGTGATCTAATGGAGACCTTCCGTAGTTATTCACTTGCGCCGATCTCCAGAAAAATTCAGATTGAACCTGATTTTAGAACCAAGAAAAATAGAGAGGTCATACACCTCTTCATTCCCGATATTACTGCACTACGTGGACTTGCCGGCAAGTACAGTGCTGACCCGAAAGCATTGTTTCAAGCCCTTGATACAATGCGCCTAAGTGGGCTTATCCAAGACTTTCGCGTCCGTGTTCGAGTAAAAGGTGCTTCGGGTCCTATCCACACCAGGCAACTGAGCGAGGGCGAGCAGCAGTTACTTACTGTTTTAGGCTTAATGCGGTTTACAAGAGAAGAGTCTTCTCTTTACATCTTAGACGAACCTGACACTCATCTGAACCCCCAATGGGGCGTTGAGTACTTGGCGCACTTACGGAAAATCGGTGGAATTCATCGCAACAGTCATACGATCTTGGCAACGCATCAGCCTCTGCTAGTGGCCGGTCTTCGAAAAGAAGAGATTCGAGTTATGTCTCGCGGTGTAGATGGCAGTATTTTCGCGACCGAGCCGGATGAGAGCCCAAGAGGCACAGGTGTTGCGAGTGTCCTGACGAGTCCGTTGTATGGATTAGAAAGTCAGCTTGATGAGTTTAGTCTCCGCGTTCTCCAAAGCATATATAGGGTTTCATTGAATGACACAGGTAAGCGGCGAAAGGAAAAGTTGCGCCGCCTGAGGAAACTCGTCCCTGCCCTCGAAACCCTTGAGTCGTCACCAGACCCCTACCGGAATATCGCACGTGATGCATATGTTATGGCAATGCAAAAAATCGTAAGCGCCGAAGTAATCGATAGCGAATCTCGACACGATCAAGTAGAACGATTGGCTTCGAAACTCTTTGATGAGACTCAGGAGACGAAGAATTGATTTTTGTCAACCCAAAGAAGATCACCCTTTCGGAGGAAATGCGAGCAACATTGAAGGCTGCATCCGATAATCTAAAGTCAGTTGCGCCAGCTGATAGAGCTGCATACTTCGCAAGTAAACAAAAAACGACATGGGGCGATCCGGCCCTTGTAAAAGCTTTCAAGGCAGCCGTCGGCAATAAGTGTTGGTATTCAGAAGTCGAGCTGGCTGGAGCAGATCCTAATATAGATCATTTTCGACCCAAAGGAAGAGTTGTCGAGGTAGACGATAATATGGCTAAAACCGGCCATGTAAGCGGGGGTTACTGGTGGTTAGCATTTGAACCTCTTAATTTTCGATTATCTTCACAACACGCAAATCAGCGTAGAGTCGATCCAGCCACCGATGGCGGAAAAGCTGATTTTTTCCCGGTCAAAGGCGATAGGACTCCAGACAGCACACCTTACATGAAGATATTCGAGGATGTGCTGCCGTTAGACCCTTGTTCTGCATCAGATGTTAGTCTTATATGGTTTGACCCAGATGGCAACCCTTGCTGCTCACCTAAAAATAAGCACCCAAGTGCATCAGATCAGCTTCGTATTAAGGCCACAATCTGGTTGTATCACTTGGATAAACATGACACTGCCAGCCTCAGAGCTAAAGCAGTTGAAAATATAAGGACAAAGCTTGCCCAGGCAGATACCTATTATGATCTATGGAATGACCCAAAACCTTGCTTGAAATCCAAAGCATCGTTTGATCGCGAGGTGGCAGAAATTGCCGAGTTGCTGGCAGACACATCAAGTTTTGCCGGCGCAAAACGATGTGCTGTTCGTATAGCGATGTCTCAGTATGAATGGATTGAGTCCTGCCAGGCACTGCTTATCTAGATAACTAGTTATCGAGATGTAGTTGCTCAGTACTTTAAAGGTCCGTTGTAACCTATATCACTCCTTGCGTTGTTACTACTAAGTGCTTTCAGTTTGTCGGCGATTTACGTTCGGCAAAGGTCGACTCAGTAGTTCTTTTGTAAGGTTGTGAAGGTGTGCTTTCTAATATAGTCCGCGTCGGATGAGTTGCGGAGAGCCTGAGCATTTGCCCAGTTACTAACCATTCAACATATTCGCGAACATAGATAAGCCTGATGGCGGCTGATGCTGCAGTTATTTCCTGACTGGACACGTTCAAACGTATACGAACCTGCTCTAGCCATTCGACTTTGAATTGGCGTCCCGACTGAGGTTGCGCTAATTCGGCGGTACTTTTGATGATCGCAGCGAGGGGCTGTCGACAAAGCCGAACTAATTCGTCAATCTCGCCAATGCTGAGGATCCAGCCTTGCTGCATTCGCTGACAAAGATCGATGCCTCGGGCCTCTAAAAACAGGTGCAAGCCCATGATAGACCGGGCCGACTGATCAATTGTGGAGCTCGCACGATTCTGAGCCCGCAACTCGGTAAGAGCGTAGATCGTGGCGTCAAACACCGGCTGTCCGGCGATCTTATCGAACAGAACTGGAAAGCGTTCCCCACTTTGGAAGAGGATCGTTCGGACAGCAAACCGGTCAGTCATTTATTGACAGTTCTCTAAGTTATCTGTTAACCAAATAATAATTGAAGGAAATCAAGGTTATAAACAGCAAAAAGGGCTTGCCGCTACGAGCGCGGCAAGCCCTTTGTTGACAGAAGACCGAATTTACTTCCTAGAACGGAATGTCGTCGTCCATGTCCGAGAAGTTCGGAGCCGGTTTCGGCTGCGGACGGGCTGCCGGAGGCGGCGGGGCCTGGCGCTGCGGTGCCTGGCGCGGGGCTTCGTAGCCGCCGTCCATGCCGCCACCCATGTCCATGTCGCCACCGCCCATGCCCTGGCGGCCGCCCAGCATCTGCATGTTCTCGGCGATGATGTCGGTGGCATAGCGCTCGATGCCGTCTTTATCCGTGTACTTGCGGGTCTGCAGGCGGCCTTCGACGTAGACCGACGAACCCTTCTTCAGGTACTGGCCGACGATCTCGGCCAGGCGGCCGAAGAAGGAAATACGGTGCCATTCGGTCAGTTCCTTCTGCTCGCCGCTGTTGCGGTCCTTCGAGCGGTAGGACGTCGCCACGGCGATGTTGGCGATGGCGTCGCCGCTCGGCATGTAGCGGATTTCCGGATCGCGGCCGAGGTTGCCGACGATGATGACCTTGTTGACTGATGCCATTGTTGAAACTCCTTGGATGATCCCTAGCTCTGCGTGCAGACTAAGCGCCGGGGAAACTGGTTGAATTGATCCGCTATTATGCTGGTCAGTTGCCCCGAAAAGCAACTTCTTCAGCGTAGATCGGACACCCGGTTGCGCAGCACCCGATCAGACCTCCAACATGGGGGCGAAGTGCCCATTTTGGAAGAGACGCAGGTCAACATTCCTCATCTACCGGCAAGGTAGGCCGCCGCGAATTTTTCGCGAATTTTTTCATTTTCTGGTGAGTCTGCCATTGAATTGCGCTCTCTCTGGCACACATACGGAACACGCGCGTGTTCCTGGCGCGACAGCTGTTTTCAAGTCGTCATTTCAAGGTATTAACGTCAGCATGCTTTCTTTGCCGGCGCCATACCACTGTAAATAAAAACAGGTACACTAGCGAGTTCCCCGCCCGGCCGCCCACCGTCGACATCGTGCGCCGGCCCGCAACCATTCGATTCGAAAGCCAGCAAAGAAAACTAATGGAAGAAATCCGTATCCGCGGCGCCCGCACGCACAACCTCAAGAACATCAGTCTCGACCTGCCCCGCAACAAGCTGATCGTGATCACCGGCCTGTCGGGTTCCGGCAAGTCCTCGCTGGCCTTCGACACCTTGTACGCCGAAGGCCAGCGCCGCTACGTCGAGTCGCTGTCGGCCTATGCGCGCCAGTTCCTGCAGTTGATGGAAAAGCCGGACGTCGACATGATCGAAGGCCTGTCGCCCGCCATTTCCATCGAACAGAAGGCGACCTCGCACAACCCGCGCTCGACCGTCGGCACCGTCACCGAGATCCACGACTACCTGCGCCTGCTGTACGCCCGCGTCGGCACGCCATACTGCCCGGACCACTCGCACGAGCCGCTGGCCGCGCAGACCGTGTCGCAGATGGTCGATGCCGTGCTGGCCATGCCGGAAGGAACCAAGCTGATGATCATGGCGCCCGTCGTCGCCAACCGCAAGGGCGAGCACGGCGACCTGTTCGCCGGCATGCAGGCGCAGGGCTTCGTGCGCTTCCGCATCCAGAGCGGCACCGCGGCGGCCAAGATCTACGACGTCGACGACCTGCCGAAACTGAAGAAGACGGAAAAGCACACGATCGACGTCGTGATCGACCGCGTCAAGGTCAACGACGAGATCAAGCAGCGCCTGGCCGAGAGCTTCGAGACCGCGCTGCGCCTGGCCGACGGCCGCGCCGTCGCCTACGAGATGGATACCGAGAAGGAGCACATCTTCTCGAACAAGTTCGCCTGCAACGTCTGCGGCTATTCGCTGCAGGAGCTGGAGCCGCGCCTGTTCTCCTTCAATAACCCGATGGGCGCCTGCCAGGAATGCGATGGCCTGGGCCATATCGAGTTCTTCGATCCGAAGCGCATCGTCGCGTTCCCGAATTTGTCTCTCGCTTCCGGCGCCGTGAAGGGCTGGGACCGCCGCAACCAGTTCTATTACCAGATGCTCACCAGCCTGGCGGACCACTATGGCTTCGACCTCGACAAGCCGTTCGAACAGCTGAACAAGCAGGCCCAGGACGTCGTGCTGTTCGGCTCGGGCAAGACCGCCGTGCCGTTCGCCTATGTCAACGAGCGTGGCCGCACCGTGATCCGCGAGCACACCTTCGAAGGCGTGGTGAACAACCTGCAGCGCCGCTACCGCGAGACCGACTCGATGGCGGTCAAGGAAGAGCTGGCGAAGTTCATCAACGAGAAGGAATGCCCGACCTGCGGCGGCGCGCGCCTGCGCACCGAGGCACGCTACGTCAAGATCGGCAATGGCGAGCAGCAGCGCGCCATCTATGAAGTGGCCAGGACGCCGCTGCGCGACTGCCTGACCTATTTCGACAACCTGGAACTGACGGGTTCGAAGAAGGACATCGCCGACCGCGTGATCAAGGAAATCGTCGCGCGCCTGAAATTCCTGAACGACGTGGGCCTGGACTACCTGTCGCTGGACCGCAGCGCCGACACCCTGTCCGGCGGCGAAGCGCAGCGCATCCGCCTGGCCTCGCAGATCGGTTCCGGCCTGACCGGCGTGATGTACGTGCTGGACGAGCCGTCGATCGGCCTGCACCAGCGCGACAACGACCGCCTGATCGCCACGCTGAAGCACCTGCGCGACATCGGCAACAGCGTGCTGGTGGTCGAGCACGACGAGGACGCGATCCGCACCGCCGACTACATCGTCGACATGGGTCCGGGCGCGGGCGTGCACGGCGGCGCCGTCATTGCCGAGGGTTCGCTGAAGGACATCCTGAAGAACAAGAACTCGCTGACCGCGCAGTACCTGAGCGGCCGCAAGAAGATCGAGGTGCCGAAGAAGCGTACCCAGGCCGACCCGGAGCGCCAGCTGGTGATCACGGGCGCCACCGGGAACAATTTGAAGAACGTGTCGCTGGAACTGCCGGTGGGCCTGCTCACCTGCGTGACGGGCGTCTCCGGCTCCGGCAAGTCGACGCTGGTGAACGACACGCTGTACCCGGCGCTGTCGCGCCACCTGTACGGCTCGCAGACCGATCCGGCGCCGCACGACGCCATCCACGGCCTGGAGCACTTCGACAAGGTGATCTCGGTCGACCAGGCGCCGATCGGCCGCACCCCGCGTTCGAACCCGGCGACGTACACCGGCGTGTTCACCCCGATCCGCGATTTGTTCGCGACGGTGCCGACGGCGAAGGAACGCGGCTACTCGGCGGGGCGCTTCTCGTTCAACGTCAAGGGCGGCCGCTGCGAAGCCTGCCAGGGCGACGGCGTGGTCAAGGTCGAGATGCACTTCCTGCCGGACGTGTACGTGCCGTGCGACGTCTGCCACGGCAAGCGCTACAACCGCGAGACGCTGGAAGTCCAGTACAAGGGCAAGAACATCACCGAAGTGCTGGACATGACGGTCGAGGATGCGCACGAGTTCTTCAAGCCCGTGCCGGTCATCGCGCGCAAGCTGCATACGCTGCTCGACGTGGGCCTCGGCTACATCAAGCTGGGCCAGAGCGCGACCACGCTGTCGGGCGGCGAGGCGCAGCGCGTCAAGCTGTCGCTGGAACTGTCCAAGCGCGACACGGGGCGTACGCTGTACATCCTCGACGAACCGACCACCGGCCTGCACTTCGCCGACATCGACCTGCTGCTGAAGGTGATCCACCGCCTGCGCGACCAGGGCAACACGCTCGTCATCATCGAGCACAACCTGGACGTCATCAAGACGGCGGACTGGATCGTCGACCTGGGCCCGGAAGGCGGCGCGGGCGGCGGCACGATCGTGGCGCACGGCACGCCGGAGGAAGTGGCGAACAACAAGGCGAGCGTGACGGGCAAGTATTTGAAGCCACTGCTCAAGCAGTAAAAGCAAAGGCCGCTGACAATCAGCGGCCTTTTTTTATACCGTCGTTCCCGCGAAGGCGGGAACCCATACTGAATCGTCGAAGTCAGTATTTCTGATATGCCGAAGTATTTTCGACATGGCGAATTCTGTTCTTCAGCATGGGTTCCCGCCTGCGCGGGAACGACGGTGTTATGGCTAACGTTTTGCGGGAATGATCTTCACCAGCACCGCATCGTTCACCCGCATCGTCACGTCCACGCTGGCCATACCATCCTTGCCCACTTTCACCTGGCGCGTCTCCGGCTTGTCCTGCGTGAGCCCCTGCAGCTTCGCCAGTTGCGACGCATCCAATGCCTTCGGCCGCCCCATCTCGATATACGCCGTCGGCGCATCGTTGGCCTTGAAGCCCGTGCGGTAGACCTGCATCGTGTAGCTACCGGGTTTCATGCCTTTCAGGTCGATCTTCAGCGGCGCCGCAGCGCGGGTCGGCTGGACGACCGTGTAGAAATTGCGGTTGGTCGTCTTGCTCTGGTCCGGGGTCTGGAAGTCCCAGGCCAGCAGCTGCACGTTGCCGTCCTTGTCGCGCGCGGCCCAGGCCTGCTTGTCGGCCGTCCGGATCTCCTGGTCGCCCAGCTGGTTCAGGTATTTGTAGGCGAACCAGGCCGGCTTGCGGATGCCCTGCGGGTTCATGAGGCCGAAGCCGCCCTCAAACGGCGCCGTCGGCGGACCCGGTTCCTCGAACAGGTCCGTATAGGTCCAGTAGCTCATGCCCTGCACGATGCCCTCGGTCGCCTTCAGCTTGCTCAAGATGTAGGCGGCGCTGATGTAGGAATCGTGCACGACGTCGCGCGGGTTGTAGCTGGTGCTCCACTCCGTGAAGTACAGCGGCAGCTTGGGCAGGTAGGACGCTTCGATCTCCTTGCGGACCTTGCGCACGTCGGCGACGATGGCGTCCGGGTTCGGCGACAGTTTGGTGTCTTCCTTGCCGCTCTCGTCGAGGAAGCCGCCGTCCACGCCATAGGTGTGCGTGGCGATGAAGTCGACGGCCGCGCCGCTCTGCTGCGTGTGCGCCAGGAATTCCGGCACCCAGGCCGCGCCCGCGGTCGCCGGGCCGCCCACGCGCAGTTGCGGGTCGATCGCCTTGATCGTCCGCGCGGTCAGGTCGTACAGCGCGAAATAGGCCGGCTGGTCGGCCTTTTCCCAGAAGCCGTCCAGATTCGGCTCGTTCCAGACCTCGAAGAACCAGGTGCGCACTTCTTCCTTGCCGTAGCGCTGCTGCAGGTGGCGCACGAACGCGTCGACGAGCGGTCCCCACTGCGCGTGCTTCGGATGCGAGCTATTGCCCTTCCAGTAGAAGATGGTCTGGTCCGAGGTCTTCATCGCGTCCGGCGTGAAGCCCAGTTCGACGAAGGGCTTGATGCCCATGCCCAGCAGCTTGTCGTACAGGTAGTCGATCTTGGTCCAGTCGTACACCGGCTTGCCGTCCACGACTTTATACGTGCCCAGCACGTCGTGGAAGATCGCGTGGAAGCGGATGTAGCGGAAGCCCAGCTCGTTGCGGGCGATCTTCAGTTGCGCCAGGCTGTCGTCGCGGATCAGGGTGCCCGGATAGTCCGAGCCGACGGACAGGTCGGCGAAACGGTCGCGCGGCGTCGTCGGCGCGTTCAGGTCGACGGCGATGTGACGTGCGGCCATGGAGGTGGATGCGGCGGCGGGTGCGGCGGCGGCCATGAGGGAAAAGGAAGCGGCAAAAACCAGCGCCACGGCGCTGCCGAGCAGTGTACGACGGTGTCTCATGATTATTATCCTTTGTGGGCGTCGATCGACGGTGGATGAATGTTTGCGCTAACACTCATCCGGCTGCAAAGGATAATGGATAACGGGACTTTAGTAAAACGAAATGCCTTCTCCTTCAGCGGCGTTGAGCGCCAACGAAAAAAGGACAGCTTGCGCTGTCCTTGGGGAAGGAGAAACCGGCTGCGGATCAGCCGTCGATGCGCACGTCGACGCCGTCGTTGGCGTAGAACACGGTCGACTTGTAGCCCTCTGCCACGACGCTCGTGAACACGCCCTTGCGCGCGCCGGCCGCCAGCACGCGGTAGGTGGTGCCTGCCGATGGCTTGAAGCCGTCGGCGAAGCGCACGCGCAGCGTGCCGCCGACGATGGTCGCCGTGCCCTTCACCGTCACGAGGCCGGCGCTGGCCGAGCCGAGGGTGATGTCCAGCGTGCCCTTGTCGAGCTGGGCATAGTTGCCGCCGATGGCCAGCTGGCCCTTGGCCTTGCTCGCCAGCGTGCCGGCGCTGCCGACATAGACGTCGCCCGTACCCAGCGCGCCATCGGCATCCGCTTCCAGCGTGCCGCCGTCCACCTGCGTGCCGCCCGTGAAGCTGTTCTTGCCGTACAGCGCCAGGCGGCCGCTGCCCTTCAGCGTCAGCTTGCCGCTGCCGGAAATATCGTTGCGCCAGGCGTCCATCGCATAGAAGCCGCCGCGCGCCGCATCCATCGTCACGACGACGTTGCCGTTGAAGGCGCCGTAGCCGTCGGCCGCTGCGAACAGGTTCAGGCGGCCCCAGCCTTCTGGATCGTCCAGCACCGGATAACCGGAAGCGATCGCCGTGCTCTTGAGCACCGCGCGGCGCTGGGCGTCGCTCAGGTAAGGCAGGCGCGTCTCGAGCAGCACTTCGGCGCCCTTCGGCACGGCGGCCGGCACGTTGGTGGCGCCGATCTGCGGCAGGCCGTAGGTCATGCGGCGCACGTAGTTGGCCTTGCTGGCGGCGTAGTCGGCAAAGCGGTCAGTGGCCGCGGTACCGGACACGGCGTAGGCCGGGAAGGTGGCGGCGGTGGTATTGGTCAGCTTCATGAGGGTGGTGTGCGCCTGGGTCACGGCGGCGGCGCGGGTCGTGCTGCTCGCGGCGATGAGGTTGGCGGCGGCCACGGCCTGTGCCTGCACGCGGCCGCTGATCACGTCCAGCGGCGAATGCATGCCGGCCAGGATGCGGCTCTCGCCCAGCTCCAGGCCGCGGCCGACCAGTTGCTGGAAGCGCTCCGGCAGCACGTAGGCCATGGCGACGCCGTTGCGGGTCGCCTCGGCCGAGTGGCCGCTGGTAAAGCCGCCATCGGTATTCGGCGTGGTGCTCTTGGCCGGCTCCAGCTGCGGCACCACCTTCACGGCCGTGCTCCAGCGGTACGGGCGGGCATATTTATAGAAGCGCTTGGCCGGCTCGGTCGAGCCGTTGTTGCCCATCGAGTTGACCAGGTCGACCACCTTGCCGAAGTCGGCGTTGGCATCGCCGCCGACGCCGTTGTTGTTGCCGCCGTCGTCGTACTTGACCGTCGTGGCGTCGGCCGGCACGTCATTGATCGTCGTGGTCGCGCGCGCGGCGCTGCGCCACGCGCCCGTCAGCGGGCCCATGCCTTCGGTCACGCTGTAGCCCTTGTTGCGGCGGTCGTCCAGGTAGGCCAGGCGGGCCTGTTCCGGCGTGCGGTTCGTGGTCGCCTTCACGACGTAGTCGATGTTCGCATTGTGCACGGCGGCATTGACGACCGTGCCGCCGTTGGTGCCGTCGTTCGGTACGCCGGTCCAGGCCGATGCGGCCACGGCGGGGAAGCCGTCGACGGCGGGCGCCGTAACGCCGGCGTCGACGATCTCGGTCAGCGGTTTCCAGATGTCGAGCATGCCGCCCAGGACGCGCACGCCGGCATTCGTGGCCAGCGTGGCGTAGCGGGCATCGCCGCGCTGGTTGGTGGCCACCGTGTCGACGAAGGCCGCGACGTTCGGTACCGGTACGTTCTCGACGAAGCCCGGATCGGCCGGCGCAGCGGGCGCGGTGGTGACGGGCGAAATGTCCGTGACGTCGTCGCTGCCGCCGCAGGCGGCCAGCATGGCCAGGACGGCGATCGAGACGAGGGTGCGGGCATGAGGGGACGTACGCGGCATTGCGGGCTCCGAGGAAATGGATGGTGAAGCCGCGCATTATTCTTTCGTCACATGACGCGCCGATGACATGGCGCCATGAAAAAAGGGACAGGCATGTGCCCGTCCCTCTTCGTCAATGCGACTGCGGTACGTGCCGCAGCCGTCGTCTCCCCGCGGTTCTCCGTTGGTCCTTGCCCTTTATGCGCCCAGGCGCTGTTCCAGCTTCTGCTTGGTGGCCACCAGTTCCTGCGGCAGGCGGTAGGCCAGCTTGTCGAACAGCTCGGCGTGCAGCTTGAGCTCTTCGCGCCAGGCCTCCTTGTCGATCGAGGTGATGGTGGCGAACTGCTCGCTGCTGAAGTCGGTGCCGGTCCAGTTCAGGTCGGCGTACGACGGCGTGGTGCCGAACATGTGCTCGACGCCGCCGGCCTGGCCGTGGGTGCGGTCGAGGATCCACTTCAGCACGCGCATATTGTCGCCATAGCCCGGCCAGACGAAGTTGCCCTGCTCGTCGGTGCGGAACCAGTTGACGCAGAAGATCTTCGGCAGCGCCTGCGGGTTCTTGTCCGCCACCTTGCGGCCCAGGTCCAGCCAGTGCTGGAAGTAGTCGCTCATGTTGTAGCCGATGAAGGGCAGCATCGCGTACGGGTCGCGGCGCACGACGCCCATCTGGCCGGCGGCCGCGGCCGTCGTCTCGGAGCCCATCGTGGCGGCCATGTAGACGCCTTCGGTCCAGTCGCGCGCCTCGGTCACGAGCGGCACGGTGGTCGAGCGGCGGCCGCCGAAGATGAAGGCGGAGATCGGCACGCCGGCCGGATCGTCCCAGGCCGGATCGATCACCGGGTTCTGCGTGGCGGCGACGGTGAAGCGCGCGTTCGGGTGCGCGGCCTTGGTGCCGGATGCCGGCGTCCAGTCCTTGCCCTGCCAGTCGATCAGGTGGGCCGGGGCTTCCTTCGTCATGCCTTCCCACCAGACGTCGCCGTCGTCGGTCAGCGCGACGTTGGTGAAGATGACGTTCTCGCGCAGCGAGGCCATGCAGTTCGGGTTGGTCTTTTCGTTGGTGCCCGGGGCGACGCCGAAGTAGCCCGCTTCCGGGTTGATGGCGACCAGGCGGCCGTCCTGGCCCGGCTTGATCCAGGCAATGTCGTCGCCGATGGTCGTGACCTTCCAGCCATCGAAGCCGGCGGGCGGAATCAGCATGGCGAAATTGGTCTTGCCGCAGGCCGACGGGAAGGCCGCCGCCACGTATTGCTTGTCGCCCTGCGGCGACTCCACGCCCAGGATCAGCATGTGCTCGGCCAGCCAGCCGGTGCCGCCCTGCTGCGCGTCCTGGTAACCCATGTTCGAGGCGATGCGCAGCGCGAAGCACTTCTTGCCCAGCAGCGCATTGCCGCCGTAGCCGGAGCCGAACGACCAGATCTCGCGGGTTTCCGGGTAGTGCACGATGTATTTGGTGGCATTGCACGGCCAGCGCACGTCCTGCTGGCCGGCCTGCAGGGGCATGCCGACGCTGTGCACGCAGGGCACGAATTCGCCATCCGTGCCCAGCACGTCGTACACGGCGCGGCCCATGCGCGTCATGATCCGCATGTTGACGGCCACGTAGGGCGAGTCGGACAGTTCGACGCCGATGTGGGCGATCGGCGAGCCCAGCGGGCCCATCGAGAACGGCACCACGTACATGGTGCGGCCGGCCATGCAGCCGTCGAACAGGCCGTGCATGGTCTCGCGCATTTCGGCCGGGTCGACCCAGTTGTTGGTGGGGCCGGCCTGCTCTTTCGTGGCCGAGCAGATGAAGGTGCGGTCCTCGACACGCGCCACGTCGCTCGGATCGGAGCACGCCAGGTAGGAGTTCGGACGCTTTTCCGGGTTCAGCCGCTTCATCGTGCCGGCCTCGACCATCTGCGCGCACAGGCGGTCGTATTCTTCCTGCGAGCCGTCGCACCAGTAGATCGCGTCGGGCTTGGTCAGGGCGGCGATTTCCGCCACCCAGTGGATGAGTCGATCGTGCTTGATGTAAGCTGGGACGTTCAAAGCGGCGACGCCGCCCATCACGGGCTGGTTCATAGAGCTACCTCCGATGCCAATAGAAATTCTCTGTCTCGTCCCGTCTCGGCAGGATCGTCGTCGTGATGGCCTGGTGGTCTGGCGCTACGGCGGTCTTGTCGCCAGCCCGGGCACCTGCGTGGCGGTGCAATCGATGGGGCTGAGGGAACGCGTGAAAGCCCTTAAATGATGTCATTCAGACATCGCGGGTCTTTATGTCTGGTCGATTCTACACCCGCGCAAATGCGTTTCAAATGCTTCAACAACAAAAATGTAGGAATTTTGGTTGAGTAATGTAGTAGGTTAATTTCTTAACTTTAAATCACGTTATTTCATTACGTTCTTGCCTTCAAATCACCCTATTTTCATGAAAATTGCCATCCTCGACGATTACCAGGACGCCGTCCGCAGCCTCGATTGCTTCCGTTTGCTGGACGGCCACGAGGTCAAGGTCTTCCACCATTCGACCCGCGGCCTGGGCCAGTTGGCGCTCCGCCTGGCCCCGTTCGATGCCCTCGTCCTGATCCGCGAACGCACCGCCTTCCCGCGCGCGCTGCTGGCGAAACTGCCGAACCTGAAGCTGATCTCGCAGACGGGCAAGGTGTCCGGCCATATCGACGTGACGGCCGCCACCGGGCACGGCATCGCCATCGCCGAAGGCACGGGTTCGCCGGTCGCGCCCGCCGAGCTGGCCTGGACCCTGATCATGGCGGCCAGCCGCAAGATCGTCCCCTATGCCAACAACCTGAAGGATGGCCTGTGGCAGACGGCCTCGATCAACCCGGAGCTCAACGGCCTGGGCCGCACGCTGCGGGGACGCACGCTGGGTATCTGGGGCTACGGCAAGATCGGCCGCATGGTGGCCGGCTACGGCCGCGCGTTCGGCATGCAGGTGCTGGTCTGGGGCAGCGACGCCAGCCGCGCGGCCGCCGTGGCCGACGGCAACCTGGCCGCGGCGTCGCGCGAGGCATTCTTCGAACAAGCCGACGTACTGAGCCTGCACCTGCGCCTGAACGACGCGACGCGCGGCATCGTCACGAGCGAGGACCTGGCGCGGATGAAGCGCGATGCGCTGTTCGTGAATACGAGCCGGGCGGAACTGGTGGCGGACGGTGCGCTGGAAGCGGCGCTGCGGCGCGGCCGGCCCGGCCACGCGGCGCTGGACGTGTTCACCAGCGAGCCGCTGCCGGCGGATGCGCCGCTATTGAAGATCCCGACGGTGCTGGCGACGCCGCACCTGGGCTATGTGGAGAAGGACAGCTACGAGATGTACTTCGGCAAGGCGTTCGAGAACATCGTGGATTTTGCGAATGGGAATCCGAGCAATATCCTGAATCCGGAGGCGTTGGGCCGTTGATTGCGCCATCGTTCGACACCGGGGTCAGAGCCCCTTGAAAAGCAACACCGGGCTCTGACCCCTCCCACCACAGCGCAGGCGTTTACCGCAACTCGGGCTCGCCCGTGAAATTCGGCTTCCTGGCCGGCATCTCGTGCTTGCGCAGCCACAGCCCCGGCCAGCCCGGCGGCCATTCGATGACGGGCCCGGCATAGGCCGGCAATCCGGCGCGCACGGGCACCACGGGCACCGGCGGCATCTCGACGAGGCCGCCACCCTGGGGAGCGGGTGCCATGTCGAAGGAATACATATAACCCGGCAGCAGCGCATCGCAGACGCCCGCGAACCAGGCCGTGTGGTCTTCGTCGCGGCCCAGTGCGCGGGCCAGGCCTTCGGGGTCGAACTTCGCCAGCGCGTGCACGAGTTCGTCCGTGGTGGCGCCCGGAGCGTCGCCCCAGCCCATCACGGGATTGTTGTTGTAGTCGGCGCCCGAGCCGTACCAGCCTTCGCGCCAGGGGCGCTGCATCCAGTCGCGCTGGCCGGCGAACAGGTGCCAGCGCCAGTGCAAGCCGGACGGCTTGGGCCATGCGTGCAGATACAGCTTTTCGTAGCCGGCCTGGTGCAGCGCGCGCACCATGGCCATCAGGCGCGCATGCGGCATGCGGTCCGGCGGCGAACGGCGGAACAGGATCGCTTCGCCGTCCGCATGCTGTACTTCATCGGTCGACAGGTTGAGGTCGAGCGTGCGCGATTCGTTGCCGAAGCGCGCGGAAATCCACCCGGTCAACAGATTGACGTGGGTGATGACGCCATAGCCGCGATGGCGGTGGAAGATGACGGTTCCAGGTGCGACGGGTTTCATTGGGGAAGCGGGCTGGTGCCCGGAAAGAGATCAGGCAAAGGGATCAGTGTACTCATCCGATCCTGAAGATTCTAGCGCAGTCACATGTGGATACACTACGGTTTGCGGCTATCATTACCCACCTTTTTTTACCGAGTTTTCAAAACATCATGACTCTGCGGATCATTGCCACCGGCGGCACTTTCGACAAACACTACAACGAATTGAACGGCGTTCTGGGCTTTGCCGACAGCCACCTGCCGGAGGTCATCGCACGCACGCGCATGACCATTCCCGTCGCCCTCGAAGTGGTGTCGCTGCTCGACTCGCTCGACATGCAGGATGCCGACCGCCAGAAGGTGCTGGCCGCCTGCCAGGGCGCCAGCGAGAAGGCCATCGTGATCGTGCACGGCACCGACACCATGCGCGAGACGGCCGAGGTGCTGGGCACGGTCGCCACCGACAAGACCATTGTCTTTACCGGCGCCATGATTCCCTACGAGATCGCCAATTCGGACGCGCTGTTCAACTTCGGCTTTGCCTGCGGCGTGGCCCAGACGCTGCCGGCCGGCGTCTACGTGGCGATGAACGGCAAGGTGTTCAGCTGGGACAACGTCACCAAGAACCGCGCGGCGGGCGTGTTCCAGGCGCTCTGACAACGCAAGTTTCCTGAAGGCTGCCGGGCGCTACCCATTTTCGCCGCTTCCTATAATGGTCCTCCCCCATATCTAGCCAGCAGGAGGAAGAGCGATGGATGAGCAGCGACCCACGTTGACCACCCGCCAGGGCCACCCCGTGCGCGACAACCAGTCCTTGCGCTCGGTCGGCGAGCGCGGCCCGGCAACCCTCGAGAACTACCAGTTCATCGAAAAGATCACCCATTTCGACCGCGAGCGCATCCCCGAACGCGTGGTGCATGCGCGCGGCACCGGCGCCCACGGCTACTTCGAAGCCTACGGCAAGATCGGCAACGAGCCGGCCAGCAAGTACACGCGCGCCCGCGTCCTGAACGAGACCGGCGTGCAGACGCCCATGTTCGTCCGTTTCTCGACCGTGATCGGCGCCAAGGAATCGCCGGAGACGGCGCGCGACCCGCGCGGCTTCGCCGTCAAGTTCAAGACCGTCGACGGCAACTGGGACCTCGTCGGCAACAACCTGAAGGTGTTCTTCATCCGCGACGCCATCAAGTTCCCGGACATGATCCACGCCTTCAAGCCGGATCCCGTCACCAACCAGCAGGAACCGTGGCGCTTCTACGATTTCATCGCGAACCACCCGGAATCGCTGCACATGGTCACCTGGGTCAAGAGCCCGTGGGGCATCCCGGCCAACTACCGCGAGATGGAAGGCTCGGGCGTCAACACCTACAAGCTGGTGAACGACCAGGGCGTCGCCCACCTGGTGAAATTTCACTGGCAGCCCAAGCAGGGCGTGCGCAACCTCACCGCGCAACAGGCGGCCGAGATCCAGGGCCAGGACACGAGCCATGCCACGCGCGACCTGTACGACGCCATCGAGCGCGGCGACTTCCCGGAATGGGAATTCTGCGTGCAGATCATGGCCGATGGCGAGCATCCCGAACTCGACTTCGATCCGCTGGACGACACCAAGCGCTGGCCGGAAGACCAGTTCCCGCTGCTGCCCGTGGGCCGCATGGTGCTGAACAAGAACCCGGACAATGTGTTTGCCGAGACCGAGCAGTCGGCCTTCGGTACCGGCGTGCTGGTCGACGGCATCGACTTCTCGGACGACAAGATGCTGCAGGGCCGCACCCTGTCCTACTCGGACACGCAGCGCTACCGCGTCGGACCCAACTACCTGCAGCTGCCCATCAATGCGCCGCAGGAAAAGGCCGTGGCGCGCACCAACCAGCGCGACGGCCAGATGGCCTTCTACGTCGATGGCGGCGGCGAGGACAAGCACATCAACTACGAACCGAGCCTGCTCGGCGGCCTGCAGGAAGCGCCGCAGCCGAAGAAGGATTACCACCAGTACGTGCAGGGCCACCTGGGCCGCTACCAGACGACGAGCACGGCGGCCGACTACAAGCAGGCCGGCGACCGCTACCGCAGCTTCCAGGACTGGGAGCGCGACGACCTCGTCGCCAACGTGGGTGGCGACCTCAAGAAGTGCCCGGAAGTGATCCAGCTGCGCATGGTCTGGCACCTGTGGCACTGCGACGAGGACTACGGCCGCCGCGTGGCGCAAGTCGCCGGCATCGACCTGGAAAAGGCCAAGGCCCTGCCCCCGCTGCCGGGCAAGCCGGCCCCGCACGACAACCGCCAGGGATCGACCTACACGAGCGGTCAGGCGGAAGCGGGAGATGGAGCGGGCGGCGTGAAGGAGCCGTCGACCAGCGAGGAAGTCGCGGCGAAGTGATGGTGTGAGGTGAAACGAAAACGGCCCGGGCAAAAAAACCGGGCCGCTTGCCGTTCATGGTGGGCACATGGTGCCCACCCTACGTTTCATCAAGCTTTGGCTTCGCCGCCCAGCGCTTCCACCAGATCCGCCAGCATCTTGGCCAGCTCGCCCGTCATCAGCATGATGTCGTTGTCGAAGCGCTCGTCGTCGCTGTAGGTGATCGTCTCGTTTTCCTTGATCACGTCGAGCGGCTTGATGCCCTTGACGGCCAGCTGCTCGGTCAGCACCAGCGAGATGCGGCTGTTCCAGGTCAGCGCCAGGCGCGTGCACTGCTTGCCGGCGGCGATGTGGCGGCGGATGTCTTCCGGGTCCAGCGAGTGCTTCACGTAGCGCACGGCCGCCTTGCTCTCGCCGGTGGCGCGCAGCTCGGTGTCCTGGTCGATGGTGAAGTTGTACGGCGCTTCGTCCGATTCCAGCCAGCCCGTCATGACGGCCACCGGCGAGCTCTGCACACGCAGCGATTCCAGCGGCAGCTTGTCGACGGCCTTCAGCAGCAGCTTGATGACGTCGTCGGCCTTGTTCGGGCTGGCGGCATCGACGATCAGCCAGCCGTTGACCGGGTCGATCCAGGTCCAGACGTTGCTGCGGATCGAGAAGGCGCGCGGCAGCAGTTCGTCGGCCACGCGTTCCTTCAGTTCCTTCATCGCCTTCTTACCCGGCGGGAAACCTTGCTGTTCTTCCAGTTCGGCGGCCTTGGCCTTGGCGACCTGGTTGATCACCGAGCTCGGCAGCAGTTTCTTTTCCGTGCCCAGCATCATCAGCATCTGCTTGTTGACCACGTGGACGAGCTTGCCGTTGCCGCGCGGCGAATCCCAGCCCTGGCGCAGCAATTCATTGCTGCTGGCCGGCGAGAACGCCTGCGATTGCAGCGCTTCTTCCATCTGTTCGGGGGTGTACGCCCAGTTCTGGGGGAGACGGTAAATCTGCAGGTTCTTGAACCACATAAGGTTGCTCTCAGTTATCTCGGTATTTCAAAGGAACGACATTCTACACGCTGCTTAGCAGCAATTTTCATATCGCGGGGAAGGGTTTTTCAGTGTGTTGCGAGTTCGTCAAACAGGCGCAATTGTTCGACCTGTTCGCTGTCGGCCAGGCGCACGCCCACGCCCAGCAGGCGTACGGGACGGCTGGCGCGCTGCCACCCCGTCTCCATCAGGTGGCGGTAGGTCTCCAGGTTCGGTGCGTAGCCGACGCATTCGACCGTGGTCTGCTGGAAGTCGGAAAACTTGATCTTGACGAACAGCTTGTTGATGAATTTTTCGGCACCGTTGCGCTTGATCCGCCCCGCCAGGTGCTCCATCAACTCGGGCAGCAGCGCCAGGCAGGCCGGCAAGTCCGGCACGTCCGGCGTATAGGTTTCCTCGGTGCTGATCGATTTCCGTTCGCGCACGGGGTTCACGTCGCGCTCGTCGATGCCGCGGCACAGCCCGTACAGGCGCGCGCCGAACGAGCCGAAATGCTGCTGCAACTTGTCCATGCTCCAGTCGCGCAGGTCGCCGCAGGTCTGGGCGCCCAGGCGGTTCAGCTTGGCAGCCGTGACCTTGCCCACGCCGAACAGCTTTTTCACGGGCAGCGCGGCCACGAAGGCGTCCACTTCGTCCGGCCGCACGAGGAACAGGCCGTCCGGCTTGTTCCAGTCGCTGGCGATCTTGGCCACGAACTTGTTCGGCGCCACCCCGGCCGACGCCGTGATGCCGACGGTCTCGAAGATGCGCCGGCGGATCTCCTGCGCGATCAGCGTCGCGCTGCCCTTGCAGTGCGGGGAATTGGTGACGTCCAGGTAGGCCTCGTCCAGCGACAACGGCTCGACGAGGTCCGTGTAGTCGCGGTAGATCTCCATGATCTGGCGCGAGGCGGTCCGGTACTTCTCCATGTTCGGCGGCATCAGCAGCAGGTCCGGGCACAGCTTGACGGCGGTGGCGGTGGCCATCGCCGAATGGATGCCGAAGCGGCGCGCCTCGTAGTTGCAGGTGGCGATGACGCCGCGCTGGTCCGGCCGCCCACCGACGGCCAGCGGCTTGCCGCGCAACGACGGGTCGTCGCGCATCTCGACGGATGCGTAGAAACAATCGCAATCGCAGTGGATGATCTTGCGGACAGGGGCGTTCACTCTGGCGCTCGCCCCGGCGCCGGGACGACTACTGTTATTGCATACAGTATCGCCCGGATCGGCCCTGCCGCGCAAGAAGTCGTTGCAGGCAAGGCCGGAAACGGCGGCGTTACCAGGTGAACTTGAGCGTGTACTTGCCTACCGCGCCCGCGTGGTAGCGCACGCGCACGTAACGCGCCTGCGTCGTCGTCGCCGTGTTGGCCGTCGACACCGCATCCGCCACGCCCAGGCCGTTGGTGCTGGTGGCCTGCTGGGTGCCGGCCGCGTTGTAGGCGTACAGGTCGAAGTCCGAGCCTGCGGCCGGCGTCAGGGTCGCCGTCAGCGTCTTGCCCGCTGGGACCTGGACCACGAAGTAATCGTTGTCGTTCGTCGCCGCGAGGGTGCCGCTGACGACGGTGCCGCCGACCGTCACCGCGTTCGCGGCTGGGATCGAGTTGTTCGATTCCGCCTCGTTCTGCGCGGGCACCGCCGCTGCCGCCGCCGGCCGCGCCGCATTCACGGCCGCCGCCGCGTCGACGATGCCGCGTCCGCAGCCCGTGCACGTAGCCGGGAAGGCACGCGCGGTCGCCTTCAGCTTCGTCTCGACCTCGTCCGGGGTCAGGGCCGGATTCGCCGACAGCATCAGCGCGGCCACCCCGGCCACGTGCGGGGTCGCCATCGAGGTGCCGATATAGCTGGCGTAGCTGTCGCCCGCCGGCGTCCGGGTGCCGGCGTTCAGCGTCGACAGGATGCCGGCGCCGCTGTCGCCGCCCGGCGCCGCCACGTCGACCACGCTGCCGTAGTTCGAGTAGGACGCACGGCCGCCATTGCGGTTCACGGCCGCCACCGCGATCACGCCGCTGCAGTTGGCCGGGTTCGAATTGGCGGCGTCGACGTTGGCATTGCCCGCCGCGACGACCACGACGGCGCCGCGCGAACGGGCGCTGTCGATGGCCCGCTGCGTGGTCGTGTCGCAGGTGCCGCTGCCGCCCAGCGACAGGTTCAGCACGCGCGCCTTGTTGGCATTGGCCGGCACGCCCGTCACGGTGCCGCCCGAGGACCAGACGATGGCGTCGGCGATGTCCGAGGTATAGCCGCCGCAGCGGCCCAGCACGCGCACGGGCACGATCTTCGCGTTGTAGGCGACGCCGGCGATGCCGCTGCCGTTATTGGTCTTTGCCGCGATGGTGCCGGCGACGTGGGTGCCGTGCCAGCTCGAGTTCGTGTCCTGGGCCGGCGTGCCGGCCGCGCAGCTGCCTGCCGGCGCCCAGTCGCCCGGGTCGCTGGCGTCGGCATCGCGGCCGCCGCCGTCGTTGGCGATGACGCTGGTCGTGATGAAATCGTAGCCCGGCAGGATCTGGCCGGCCAGGTCCGCGTGCGGGCGGTAGCCGGTGTCGATCACGGCGACATTGATGCCGGTGCCGGTGGTCTTGTCCCAGGCGGCCGGCGCATTGATGCCGCCCCTGGCCTCGAACAGGTCCCACTGCTCGCCGTAGCGCGCATCGTTGGGGACGGCCAGCGGCACCATGATGCGGTCCGGCTCCGCGTAGTCGACGTCCGGGTCGCGCGCCATCAGCTCGGCTGCGAGCTTGCGCGCCTCGTCCAGCGCCATCGCGCGGTTCAGCTGCATCACGTTGGCGCCGCCGGCGGTGGCGCGCAGCGCGCGCAGCGTGGCGCCGTACTGCTGGCCGGCGCGGTCGATCAGCGCCTGGCGCACGCGGTCCGGCACGCGCATGGGCTGCGCGCCCTTCGCATTGTCGGCCGCATCCTTGTACTTGACGATCAGGCGATCGGTCTGGGCGATGAATCTCGTGTCCTGGGCATGGGCCGCCAGGGGCGCGAAGGCGAACAGTGCGGCGGCAAGGAACGAGGTCTTCATCATGCTGTGCTGCGTCATGCGGTGCTCTCCATCGTTTTAAGCGAACTGGACAGCGTAACGAAAAACGGCCCGCACGGGGCCGCTTTTGGGGTTTCCACTACAGGAAAATTTTTGATAACTGCTTGAATAGCAAGGAAAAAGACGCGCCCGCTGGCGCGTCTTTTCAGGCAGTCATCGAACCGCCCGGTCGGCGGTTTACCAGCCCAGCTTGAGCGTGTACTTGCCGTTGGTGGAACCGGTGCCGCCGCTGTAGTACACCACGCGCACGTAGCGCGCCGCGGTCGACGAGCCCGTGTTGGCCGAGCTGGCGTTGTCCACCGCGCCGGTGCCGTTCTCGCTCTTGGCCAGCAGCGTGCCGGCGCTGTTGTAGATGTAGACGTCGTAGTCCGAGCTGGCGTTCGGCGTCATGGTCGCGGTCAGCGTCTTCCCGGCCGGCAGCTGCACGACGAAGTAATCCGTGTCGCTGGTGCTGGAGAAGGTGCCGTTCACCGTGGTGCCCGACGTCGTCACGCTGTTCGCGGTGGACAGCGTGTTGTTCGACTCGGCCTCGGCGACGACCGGGCCGCTGGTCGTGCTGTTCGTCGCGGCATCCACTGCGGCCGACGCATCGACGATGCCGGCGCCGCAGCCGCTGCACGAGGCCGGGAAGGCGCGCGCGCTCGACTTCAGGCGCGACTCGACGTCGTCCGGCGTCAGGTTCGGGTTCTTGGCCAGCATCAGCGCGACCACGCCGGCCACGTGCGGCGTCGCCATCGAGGTGCCCATATAGCCCGCGTAGCTGTCGGCGCCGGGGCCGCTGGTGCCGGCGTTGAGCGTCGACAGGATCGCCGCGCCGCTGTCGCCGCCCGGCGCCGCCACGTCGACCACGGTGCCGTAGTTCGAGTAGGAGGCACGGCCGCCGCTCTTGTTGGTGGCCGCCACCGTGATCACGCCGGAGCAGTTGGCCGGGTTGCTGTTGCTGGCGTTCTGCGCCTCGTTGCCGGCCGCGACCACGACCACGGTGCCGCGCGAGCGGGCGCCGTTGATCGCGTTCTGGGTCGTGGTGCCGCAGGTGCCGCCGCCGCCCAGCGACATATTGATGACCTGGGCACGCGCGGCGATGTTCGACACGCCGGACACGCTGCCGCCCGAGGCCCAGACGATGGCGTCGGCAATGTCCGAGGTATAGCCGCCGCACTTGCCGAGCACGCGCACGGGCACGATCTTGGCGCCGTAGGCGACGCCGGCCACGCCCATGCCGTTGTTGGTCAGCGCCGCGATGGTGCCGGCCACGTGGGTGCCGTGCCAGCTCGAGTTCGAGGCCGGTTCGCCGGTGCCGCACTCGCCCGCCGCCACGTAGTCGCCCGGGTCGCTGGCATCGCTGTCGCGGCCGTTGCCGTCGTTGGCGATGGCGGTATCGGAAATGAAGTCATAGCCGGCCAGGAACTGACCAGACAGGTCGGCGTGCGGACGGTAGCCGGTATCGATCACGGCGACGCGGATGCCGGAGCCCGTCGACTTGTCCCAGGCCGCGGGCAGGCGCATGCCGCCGGTGCTGTCGAACAGGTCCCACTGCTCGTTGTAGCGGGTGTCGTTGGGCGTGAACAGCGGATGCATCAGGCGGTCCGGCTCGGCGTACTCGACGGACGGATCGCGCGCGGCCAGGTCGGCAGCCACCTTGGCGGCTTCGGCCACGCTGACCTTGCGGCCCAGCTTCACCACGCGGGCGCCGGTGGCGATGGTGTGCGATTCCTTCATCAGCATGCCGAACTGGCGTCCGGACAGGTCGAGCAGATTCTTGCGTGCCGTGCTCAAGGGTGCGGCCAGGCTGCTCGAGGCGGCCTGCATCTTGCCCTTCACGGACACCGGCCCATCCTCGCCCTTGTACTTGACGATGATGCGGTCGGTCTCGTCCGCGGCCTTCATTCCCTGCGCGGCGGGAATGGCGGTCGCGGTGACGCCTGCACCGGCCATGCCGGCGCCGAGGCCGAGGACGGCCGCCGCGCAGAGTTTCAACATGGCCGGATACATCGATTGCTGTGACTTCATGTTTCTTCCTTTGTGAGAAAACACCAAGCTTGATTTCCGCAGGCACGCGTGCCTGAGATCTAGTTTTGTTCGGCGCCAGCGCTGGCCCGCCGATTGCCCATCTGTATGTGGACAAGCCAGATTAACCTGAAGGAAAAAACTTTGAGGAAAATTCACAATTGAAATCGATGCGTTTACGATACAGAACAATTTTGTTAGCGCTAAAACCTACAAGCTTCGGTCAATTGTAAAATTTACGGAATAAAATATCATTGAAGCAAGATAGTAATATTAAACAATTGTGATTACGGTCGATAATCATATGCCATAAAAAAAAGGCCGCGATCGCTCGCGGCCTTTTGTTCAGCAGAACGGTTCAGGGAATCAGAAATTGCCCTTGAACTGCGCGCCCCACATGCGCGGCTCGTTGACGAAGCCGGTCAGGTTGATGAAGTCGATGGCGCCGGTGACGCGACGCTGGTCGGTGATGTTGCGGCCGAACGCAGCCACTTCATACTTGCCGTTGGCCCAGGTGTAGCCCAGGCGCAGGCCGCCTTCGGTCAGCGGCTTGCCGACGAATTCCTTCGCTTCGTACAGGAAGAAGTTGATCTTCGAGCGGTACGACCAGTCGGTGTAGACGAAGAACTCGCCGTCGCCGTACGGGATGCTGTAGCGGGCGTTGACGTTGGCGATCCACTTCGGTGCCTGCGGCAGCGAGTTGCCGTCGATCAGGACGTTGCCGGCGGCATTGATCGGGTCGGTGATCGTGCAGGCTGCGCACTGGCCAATCGACAGGCTCGGATCCTTGATCTTGGTGTAGTTGTACGACGCGCTTGCACCGACGCGGAAGTCCGGGGTGATGATGCCTTCGATATCCCACTCGGCGCCGCGGCCTTCGGTCTTGGCTGCGTTGATCAGCTTGGTGACGTTGGCATTGCCGCCGACCACGGTCAGCTGCTGGTTCTTGATGCGGTAGTCGTAGATCGAGAAGTTGGTGCGGGCACGGCGCTCGAACAGGTCGGCCTTGATGCCGGCTTCGTACGAGGTGATGGTCTCGGCGTCGGCCACGGTGATGCCCACCGGTGCGAAGGTCGAGGCAGGCGCGATGCTCGGGGCACGGAAGCCGGTCGCCACGCGGGCGTAGACGTTCACGTCGCGGTTCAGCTTGTAGGTACCCGACAGGTCCCAGTTGACCTTGTCCTTGCTCTCGCTGACGCTGTTCGGACCCACCGGGGTGAAGCCGAAGGCGGTGACGGTGGCGAAGTCCTTCTTGTCTTCGGTGTAGCGCAGGCCGCCGCGGACGGAGAAGTCCGGCGTCACTTCATAGGTCACCGAGCCGAATGCCGCCCAGGCCTTGTTGTTCTGCTCGCTGGACTGGCGCGAGGTCTGCACGCCGGCGGTGTTGTAACCGTCGCTGCCGCCGGTCACGTCTTCCTTGAAGTAGTACACGCCGGCTTGCCAGTTCAGCGGGCCGGTGTTCTTCGATTCGACGCGGAATTCCTGCGAGTACTGCTTCAGGTCGTCGATGAAGCCCGAGGTCTCGGACTGGAACGGGATGAAGCCCGGACCGGCCGGGATGCCGCCGTCGATGTCGCCGCGGCTGCGGTACTGGTCGACACCTTCGTAGCCGGTGATCGAGTACAGCTTGACCGGACCCAGGTCCCAGGACAGGCGCAGGTTGGCGCCGTTGGTCTTGAGGTTCTGGAAGTTCTGGGCATTGGTGACGATGCTGTCGAGGTCGGTGCCGTCGGCGATGTCGTTGGTGCCCTTCTTGATCAGGTTGGCGCGGAACAGGCGCGCGCTGCCGGACGTGGTGCGCTGGTGCACGTTGAACAGGGCGCTGAAGGTGCTGTCCGGGGTGTACAGGAACTGTACGCGCTCGGCGTGTTCGTTGTAGCCGTCCAGTTCGCCGGTCTTGTTGGTCTTGGCCAGGTCGCTGTAGTTGTCGACGTAGCCGTCGCGGTGCTGGCGCAGCGTCGAGACGCGCATCGCCCACTTGTCCGACAGCGGCACGTTGACGGCGCCTTCGACGCTCGAGGTCGCGTTGGTGCCGTAGGACAGGTTGTAGTAGCCCTCGACCTTCTTCAGGTTCGGCTTCTCGGATTCGAATTTCACGACGCCGGCCGGGGTGTTGCGGCCGAACAGGGTACCTTGCGGACCGCGCAGCACTTCGACGCCAGCCAGGTCGAAGATCGGGTAGCCCTTCAGGATCGGGTTTTCCTGGACGATGTCGTCATAGATCAGCGAAACCGGCTGCGACGCGAAGGTCGAGAAGTCGGTATTGCCGTAGCCGCGGATATAGAAGCGCGGGAAGGTACGGCCATTGGAAGACTCAACGTTCAAGCTCGGGGTCTTGCCGGCCAGCAGGCGAATGTCTTCGCCGCCGGAGACCAGCACGTCCAGCTTTTCGCCCTTGATGGCGGTAACCGATACCGGCACTTCCTTGATGTTTTCGGTGCGGCGCTGCGCCGTCACGGTAACGGTCTGCAGTTCGGCCGGTTGCGCGGTCTGGGTCTGGGCCAGGACTGCAGCCGGGAGGGTGGACAGGGCAAGCAGTGCTCCATGCGCGGCGAGCACGCGCTTGTGCATCTTGGACGTCTTGATCATTGAGTTTTTCCTAGGGAAGAGTAAAAAAACTGTCGCGTGTCTCCGCCATGCTTCTCTTCGCCGCCAGGCTCGGCGTGGGGGCGCAGCGCAGCAACCGCATCTTCTCTGGATGTCTACACGTTGCTGTCTTTCAAAGGTGACATTGTCGAACATGTATATAAGCTTATGCAAGATATGTCGAGCGTCATACGACAGACTTACAACACCTATGTACGAGCACAGCGCTACTTTTTTCTGAAAATCCCTTGCGTTACTTGAAATGGATACGCTATGATTCGGGCCTCTTCGGACGTGATGACAAACGTCAGCAAGAAAACCTCTGGAATAGAGGGCGCTTAGCTCAGTTGGTAGAGCGGATCCCTTACAAGGATTAGGTCGGGAGTTCGAGCCTCTCAGCGCCCACCACGATCCGGGTTGATTGCAAGTGAAGGTACCGATCAGAGTAAACGGAGCGGTAGTTCAGTTGGTTAGAATACCGGCCTGTCACGCCGGGGGTCGCGGGT
>CAUSCY010000069.1:0-26692 GCA_963529995.1 uncultured Massilia sp.
GTGGCGCGGCTGGCTGGGATCGAACCAGCGACCCTTGGCTTCGGAGGCCAATACTCTATCCACTGAGCTACAGCCGCGCAGGAGTGAAGCGAAGGATACAGAGTTTCCACGCTGCCGTCTATGGATGGCTGGATTGTCTTACAAGAAATTGCGTTTCCAACAATGAGGTTTGGGTCTATAATCGGCCGGTTCCGAGCCATTTTGCGGTGGTCGGTTGGCCCGTCCCGAACGCCAGCAGGTTTTTTTAATTAGTTAAGGAAATCATGAGCGACGCAAACCACAGCGAACACCAGTCCTTCATCCAGACCCCCAAGCAGCTCATCGTGGCCGTCGCCGGGTTCTTCCTCGTCATTGTCCTCGGCATCATCCTGCTCGTCTCCTTCGTCACCAACCAGCACTTGAGCGGCGCCGGCTCCGACCAGACGGCCGAAGCCATCGCCGAGCGCATCCGCCCCGTCGCCGAGACCGGCTTCGTGTTCAAGGACGCCAACGCGCCCAAGGTGCTGCAGGACGGCCAGGCCGTCTACACCGCCGTGTGCGCCGCCTGCCACGCCACCGGCGCCGCGGGTGCGCCCAAGGTCGCCGACAGCGGCGCCTGGAGCGCGCGCATCGGCCAGGGATACGACACCCTGGTCCAGCATGCCGTGCAAGGCATTCGCGCCATGCCCGCCAAGGGCGGCAATCCGGACCTGGACGACGTCGAGGTCGCCCGTGCCGTCGTCTATATGGCGAACCAGTCGGGCGCCAAGTTCAAGGAACCTGCAGCCCCGGCCGCCGGCGCAGCGGCAACGCCCGCAGCAGCCGCGGCGCCGGCAGCCGCGCCCGCCACTGCTTCAGTAAGCGATACTGCCCCGGCAACACCCAACCCCACCCCCGCGCCCGCCAGCGCGGCAGCCGCTCCCGCAACGGCATCCGCCGGCGGCAAGACCCTCTACGATGCGGCCTGCGTCGCCTGCCACGGTGCCGGCATCGCCGGCGCGCCGAAGTTCGGCGACAAGGGTGCCTGGGCGGCCCGTATCGCCCAGGGCAACAATACGTTGTACGAGCATGCCATCAAGGGTTTTCAGGGCAAGGCGGGCATGATGCCGCCGAAAGGCGGTTCGACGGCACCGGATACGGACGTCAAGGCCGCCGTGGACTATATGGTGGCAGCTGCAAAGTAAGCAATCATCGCCCTCCACGCGCCGCCTGCGGGCGGCTTTTTTTATTTTGTTCAAGATGGATTCTTACGTCACAAAACATAACAACTTACTATTTACGACGAACAAACTTCGTGAAAACGACGATAACGTTTCGTTGCGGTAGGGGAACATTTTGGACGAATATTGAACTTTTTCCGTGCATCATTAATTTCTGTGGCGTAATCTCGTTCCTGAAAAAAAACAAGACCCCATACGAACGCGTTTTAACCAGAGAAATTAGATGACTTTTGCACAGCACATCCTGACGCTCCGGCGTCTCTCGACCGCAGTCGCCTGCACCGCCCTCGCGGCTTGCGGCGGCGGCGGTGGCGCCGATGGCCAGAACTCCTCGATTACCCAGACCGCCGCCGCCGTCAGCAACGGCGCGGCCGGCAGCACCCCGGCGAACAGCGGCGCCGCCACGAATACCGGCAGCACCGGCAGTACCGGCAACAGCGCCGCGCCAGCAAGCAGCAGCAACCAGACCATCACCGACGTGCGCTTCGAAAACACCGGCGCCGCGGCCCAGACCAACGTCCCCGTCACCTTCGGCCAAGTGTTCGCCAAGGGTAATTTCCTGACGAACGAGGCGCTGTCCGGCCGCCTGGAAGACGGCACCATCGTGCCGCTGCAGGTCGACATCAAGGCGACCCATGACGACGGCTCGATCCGCCATGCCGTGCTTTCCGCCGTGCTGCCAAAACTGAATGCAGGCGCAACCAGCACCATGACCCTGGTCAAGACGGGCTCCGCACCGACCGGCGCCGTGCTTACCCCGAGCGCCATCATGCGCACCGGCTTCAGCTTCTCGGCCCATGCCAAGATCAACGGCACCGATTACTATGCGTCGGCCGACGACCTGTTCAAGACCGCCAAGCCGACCACCTGGCTGAACGGCCCGATCGCCACCGAATGGATGGTCGATGCGCCGCTGCAGACCACGGCCGGCGTCAAGCATCCGCACCTGACCGCCCACTTCGCCATCCGCTGGTATCCGGGTGCGAACAAGGCGCGCGTCGACGTCACCATGGAAAACAACTGGACGTACGAAGTGGCGCCCCAGAACTTCGTGTATGACGCGAATATCGTCCTGGGCGGCAACTCCGTTTACAGCAAGGCCGGCCTGACCCATTACCACCACTCGCGCTGGCGCAAGATGTTCTGGTGGAATGGCACCGAACCGCAGGTCAATATCAAGCACAACACCGCTTACCTAATCGATTCGCGCGCACTGCCGAACTACGACCGCAGCATCGTCGTACCGGAAGCAGCGTTGGCCCAGCTGCAGACCGGCTGGACCGGCGCGATCACGGAACCGGGTGCTGTCGGCATGGCGAATCCGTACATGCCGTCGACCGGCGGCCGCAACGATATCGGCCTGCTGCCGGGCTGGGCTGTCGAATACCTGCTGAGCATGGACAAGCGCGCCAAGACGGTCACGCTCGGCACCGCCGACCTGGCCGGCAGCTGGTCCGCGCACTACCGCGACAAGCAGACCGGCTACCCGGTCAGCGTCATGGACTATCCGTATATGACGATCCTGGGCCGTCCGGGCGACACCTATAACCGTCCGCTCAAGCGTTCCGAAGCGTTCCCGACCTGCGCAGCCGAGCTGTGCAAGACGCCGAACACCAACGACACATCGCACCAGCCGAACTTCGCCTACCTGCCCTACCTGGTCACCGGCGACTATTACTACCTGGAAGAGCTGCAATTCTGGACGATGTGGAGCGTGTTCTCGTCGAACCCCTACTACCGCGAGTTCGAAAAGGGTCTCGTGAACCCGGACCAGGTGCGCGGTCAGGCCTGGACCATGCGCACGCTGGCCGAGGCTGCCTACATCACGCCGGACAACCATCCGCTCAAGAACCACTTCAAGAGCGTGCTGGACGCGAACCTCGAGTGGTTCAACGCAACCTATGTGCGGGGCGAAAAGACCAGTAACGCGCTGGGTACGAATGCCCTGGGCATCATTACCAACGGCTACTCGCTGGTGTACGACAATGCGACCGGCATCGGTCCGTGGCAGGACGACTTCTTTACCTCGGCAATCGGCCACGCCGCCGACCTGGGCTTCACGAAGGCGGACACGCTGCTGCGCTGGAAGGCCAAGTTCCCGATCGATCGCATGGTCGGCAACGGCAGCTGCTGGATTGGCGGCGCCATGTACACCATGAAGGTGCGCGACAGCAGCACCTCGCCGCTCTACGGCAACATCGGCAACGCCTTCACGGCGAGCACCAACCCGAGCTATGTCGCCCAGACTTGCGGCAGCGCCGCCCAGGCATCGGCCTTGAAACTGAAGGTCGGCGAAATGTCCGGCTACGCCTCGACGGCAATCGGTTATCCGTCGAACATGCAACCGGCCCTGGCGTATGCGGCCGACGTCGGCGGCAACGACGGCAAGCGCGCCTGGGCCCAGTTCATGGCCCGCAGCGTCAAGCCCGACTACAGCAAGGCACCGCAGTTCGCCATCATCCCCCGCTGATGCAACAGGCAGGCCGCACTCGCGGCCTGCCGGCTTCTCCGTACCGGACATACCGTGTCCGGTGCTTCCCCGGCCTGACGGCCACCGCTTCCGGCGCCCTGTTCCCAATCCGCCACAGTTCCTTTTCGAACAAAATACATTTCCTATTGGAACATAAAGTTTCAGTGGCAATGTTACACTCGGTTACGTAATTTCCGAGCGGAACGCGTTATGCTGGGAAATGTGTCGCAGGGAAATTTACTTAGACACAATCTTTTTACTATTCAGAGGATTCCCATGCAAAGCGTCCGTTCCGCACTTCGCCCCGCCCTCCGCCCTGCTCTCGTCCTGCTGTCGCTGGCTGCCGCCGGCAGCGTCTCCGCGGCCACCCTGTCCGTCGGCCCGGGCAAGACGTACGCAACGCCGTGCAAGGCCTTCGCCGCCGCCAAGGATGGCGACATCGTCGAAATCGCCAATGCCACCTACAGCGGTGACGTATGCGGCATCTACACCAACAACCTGACCGTGCGCGGCGTGAACGGCCGTCCGAAGATCGATGCCGCCGGCAAGAATGCGATGGGCAAGGCGATCTGGGTCGTCGTCGGCAACAACGTCACGATCGAGAACGTGGAAATGTACGGTGCGAAGGTGGCAGACAAGAACGGCGCCGCGCTGCGCCTGGAAGGCACCAAGTTCACGCTGCGCCTTGCCTTCCTGCACGATAACGAGAACGGCATCCTCAGCGGCGTGAATACCAACAGCGACGTCCTGATCGAGTACAGCGAATTCGGCCACAACGGCTACGGCGACGGCTATTCGCACAACCTGTACATCGGCAACGCCAAGAGCCTGACCTTCCGCTACAACTTCTCGCACGACGCCAACGGCGGCCACAACCTGAAATCGCGCGCCCTGGTCAATGCCATCTACAACAACCGCTTCTCGAGCACCGCGCCGGGCGAAACGGGCACCACCGCAGCCGGCAAGCCGAGCTACGAGATCGACCTGCCGAACGCCGGCTCGTCCTATGTGATCGGCAACGTGATCGAGCAGCCGGCCGCGAACAACAACCCGAGCTTGCTGGCGTATGGCGAGGAAGGCGCGACCAATCCGGGCAAGGACCTGTATGTCGTCAACAATACCTTCCTGAACGACTACAGCTCGGGCGGCACCTTCGTGATGGTCGGTTCCGGCGTGACCACGCCGGTCCTGCTGCAAAATAATATTTTCGGCGGCATCGGGACCGTCACCAACCAGGTCACTGCGATCGACAAGACCAACTACCGTTCGGCAGCGCCGGGCTTCGTCAACCGCGCCGCCTACGACCTGCGCCCGCTGGTCAGCAACACCCTGGTCGTGAATGCGGGTTCGGTACCGGGCGCGGCCGCGACCGGCTTCGGCCTGAAACCGGGCGCCGTGTACAAGCATCGCGCCTCGGGTGCGACCCGTTCCTACGACGGCAAGTACGACATCGGCGCCTACGAGGCGCAATGATCAATGCAGGTGCTGGAATGAACGGGCCACGCGAACGACCGCCTGTTTGACAATCTACGTGGCGGCGCTTTTCAGGCGCCGTCCATATCGATCCGAATGCTGCTCGACCGTATGCCGGCAGCGGCCGTTCAGGACTTCGATTCCAGCGTCAAGTGTGCTGTCATCACGATGCCCGAATTGCGATTGAAGAGCACTCTTACCAGTGCCGACCCCAGAATATTCAGGATCCAGGCGCTCACGATTACGAGCGTCATCGTCACCGCATAGTCCACCACCTTGTTACCGGTTGGATAAACAAAAAGGTAGGTGTGGACGATGAAAATCTCGAGCAGGATATTCTCGAGTTTGGCCAGCGCGAGAAGCGGTTTCCAACGTGGTATCGATGCTTTCATCAGCCACAGATTCGTGCAGATGGCGGCGACTGCGACCAATGCGCCATTCGCGGCACGGTAGTCGAATACCAGATTGTTCGCTAACAGCAGCGCCAGCGCCAGCGTTGTCATCGCCAGCGATGCGCGGCTGGAGACCGTTATCTCATACATACCGCAGAAAACGCCCAGGATGAATCCCAGGGCAGTGACCCACATGAAAACGGGCAGAACGACATGCTCGTCCATATAAATGAAGAACAGGCTGACCAGCATGGGATAAAAGAACTCGCCCCGGCTGATGGCAGCAAGCTTCGCCAGGTAGGGATAGCTTACATAGAAAAGCAGCAATAGCGTAAAAAACCATAATCCCGCCCCTAGTTCACTTTCGCTTCGACCGAATAAATTGAGGAAGCCGGACAAACCGAATACGTGAACTACCGTATGCCAATGAAATACGGTTCGCCCCTGGATCAGCAACAGGATCGCGAGTACGAATAGCAAAAACCAGTAGCGTACCGCCAAGCGCTCGATCTTCCTGCGCGAGAATGCCGCGATGTCGAGGTCCAGGCCGTAAATCCGTGTCGTGAAATAGGCGGAAGAGAATGCAAAGATCACGAGGCCGATGCTCGTGGGTATCCAGGTCGGCACGTTCGGCATGATCGGGAAGTGCGACGTAACGACGCACAGCATGGACAGGACCTTGAAAACCGAAAAGTTGAAGCTGACATCCGAAGCCTTGTCGAGATCGGCGGTGGTCTGACTCACGTACTTTCCTTTATATGGTTGCTTTAAATAAAATTAGTTATCTTAGTGTAACTTAATTGCATTTTTGCAAGCAACCAAATATTTACATTTGAGTCATTAAAACAACGGCTTGTAACTGATCAATTCTTATCCTGCTCAACAGGCACTACTGCTCACCCCTTATCAGCGATCAGAATGTCATAAGGGTAAATTTAGAAAAGCTCATTGCGCCGTCATAATCCTGCTGCTGTAGCGCTGATCGCAAACCTGTATGACCATCAGGACGCCGTGGTCTCCCGACCGGTCGCTGGCTCGGCGGCACGCGCAGCCTGCTTGCGCTGCATATAGACCTTTCGGGCCTGCTTGACGCGGCGGATCAGCGCCTCGTTCAAGTGATCCCAGGCGCCGTGCACGTGCAGCAGCAAGGCGGTGGCGCTGCGCGAACGGGCGAGCATGACGTTGGCGCGCGTCTCGAGCACGTGCGTCGAGCGGAACTCCTGGTTGGGCACGCCGTAGCCGAAATCCACTGCGGCGAACGCAAACCGATTCATCACGTCCTGCAGCGCCAGGTGCATGGCGCTGGTACCGACCGACAAGTGCATCCAGTCCTGCTTGCAGCGGATATTGGAGACATGCCAGGTCTCGTCGGAACGCGCGCCCTGGATCACGGCGACGTCCTGGCCGCCGCAGCGGACCAGGTAGGACAGCAGCAGGCCCTGGCGCGACAGGCTCTCGAGCAGTTCGCGGTTGCACAGGCTGGCCACTTCCTGCTCGGGCAGGAAGGTGCGCATCGACGCCATCATCGTCGCGACCTGGTCCGGACGCTCGATGCAGACCACCTCGATGTCGCCGGCCTCCTTGGCCAGCAGCCGCACCTGGCGCGACAGGTTGTAGCGCTTCTTGGCGCTGAATTTCTGAAGATAGGCGTCGAAGTTCTCCGGCAGCGGCATCGTGTGGCATGCTCGCCAGCCGCTCTGGACGTGGCGCGAGACGCCGGCCACGTCGTCGACATGCGCGGCAGCGTGCTGCGGCACCGCCTGCATGTACAGCGCTGGGCAGTCCGCACGCTAGTCGAGCAGGTGCCGGATCACGTAGCCGGCCAGCCCGGCTTCGTCCGGATCGAGCAGCAGCAGGCTGCCGAGTACCTGGCAAGAAGCGATGGCACGCCGGAACAGCGACAGCGGACCGACGCGGAAATCGATGTGCCGCGTGATCTTGCGCACCGGGACGAAGCCGACGATGGCGTAGTCGCTACGACGGCGGACGAGGAACAGTTCGTGGCTGCGCTCCTTGCCTTGCGCCATCTCGGCCAGGTGCGCGAAGAAGGCCGGGCCCTGGTACAGCTTTTCCGGGCTGGCGCCCTTGGCCAGCATGGCGTTCCAGGCCGCGAGCAGGTCGGGACGATCGTGGAAATCCGTCGCAACGCTGAGTTCGTATCGGTCCGACGCATGCACGGCCTGCGGCCTGGACAGCGGCAGCGGCGCCGAAGGAGCGAAGTCGGACATGATTTCAACGTTGCGCGTAAACATTTTGTCTCCCTGCCGGCGGGGTCGCCAGCCAATGTATTTACGCGATGATACCTACACGCACTATTAGCGTACAGAAAAGAAAAATTACCAGTTGGATAGGAAAAATTCGGATGACCAAGCATCGGAAATGGTGTAGCCGAGCTCATCAGTTCAAGAATGGAAAGAATTGCTTAAAATCGACAAATTTAATACGCGAAAGCATCAAAAATCACGATGAATCACCCATCCAAGTGGGATTTTCTCCAGAAATTTCGCATTCGAAGTAAAACAGCATGCCAAATTCGTCAATTTGACGATGTTGCAAGCTAACGACACTGTGTTCAAAAACACACGCCGGACGGACGTAAAAAAGGGGCCGCATCGATGCGGCCCCTTTTACCTCCCGGACGCGATTACCAGATGATCACGCGATCCTTCGGCGCCAGGTACATCTTGTCGCCCTGCTTGACCTTGAAGGCTTCGTAGAAGCCCGGCTGGTTCTTCAGGGTGCCGTTGGCGCGGTACTGGCCCGGCGAGTGCGGGTCGGTCTTGACCTGCACGATCTGCTGCGCTTCGCGCATCTTCGTGCGCCATACCTGCGCCCAGCCCATGTACAGGCGCTGTTCGCCCGTCAGGCCGTCGATCACCGGGGCCGGCTTGCCCTTCAGCGAGATCTTGTACGCTTTATAGGCGATGGCCAGGCCGGAGTTGTCGGCGATGTTCTCGCCCAGCGTCAGTTCGCCGTTCACGTGGTAGCCCGGGATCGGTTCGAAGGCGTTGTACTGGGCGACCAGCATCGCGGTCTTGGCCTTGAAGTTCTTGTGGTCGGACGCCGTCCACCAGTCGCGCAGATTGCCGTCGCCGTCGTACTGGGCGCCCTGGTCGTCGAAGCCGTGGCTGATCTCGTGGCCGATCACGGCGCCGATGCCGCCGTAGTTGACGGCGTCGTCGGCGTTGGCGTCGAAGAACGGCGGCTGCAGGATCGCGGCCGGGAACACGATCTCGTTCATCTCCGGGTTGTAGTAGGCGTTGATGGTCTGCGGCGTCATGCCCCATTCGTCGCGGTCGATCGGCTTGCCCAGCTTGTTCAGCTCGCGGTCCGCCTCGACGATGCGCGAGCGCATCACGTTGCCGACCAGGTCGTCACGCTTGACGGCGAGGGCCGAGTAATCCTTCCACTTGTTCGGGTAGCCGATCTTCGGGGTGAACTTGGCCAGCTTGGCCTGCGCTTCCTTCTTGGTCGCGGGGCTCATCCAGTCCAGCGTGTCGATGCTCTGCTTGTAGGCGGCCAGCAGGTTCTTCACCAGCGCCTCCATGCGCGCCTTGCGCTCGGCCGGGAAGTACTGCTCGGTGTACAGCTTGCCCAGCGCCTCGCCCTGCGAGCGCTCGATGGCGCCGACGCCGCGCTTCCAGCGCGGTTCGATTTCCTTCACGCCCGACAGCGTGGTGCCGTAGAAGTCGAAGCGCTCGTCCACGAAGGCCTTCGACAGGAAGCTGCCGTAGGACTCGATCAGGTGCAGCGACAGATAGGCCTTCCAGGTGTCCAACGAGGTCTTGTTCGAGACGTCGACGAAGCCCTTCAGGTAGGTCGGCTGGCCGACGATCACGTAGCTCGTCTTGCCGGCGATGCCGGCCGCCTGCAGCCAGGCGTTCCAGTCGAAGCCAGGCGCGACCTTGCCCATGTCGGCGAGGTCGACCTTGTTGTAGGCCTTGATCGGGTCGCGCAGCTCGACCTTGGTCCACTGCACCCTGGCGATCTCCGTCTCGAAGTCGACGATGGCCTTGGCATTGGCGGCGGCGTTCTTGTCGCCGGCCAGGGTCAGCATCTTCTCGACGTGGGTCAGGTACTTGGCCTTGGCGGCGGCCAGCTTGGCGTCGTCCGCCTTCAGGTAGTAGTCGCGGTCCGGCATGCCCAGGCCGCCCTGGCCGATGTCGGCCACGTACTTGGTCGAATCCTTGTTGTCCTGGTGGATGCCGAAGTCGAACGGCACGCCCACGCCGATCTTGCCCAGGCGGGCCAGCAGGGCCGGCAGCTCGGACTTGTCCTTCAGCGCGGCGATCTTGTCCAGTTCGCCCTTGAGCGGGGTCGCGCCCAGCTGTTCCAGGCGCGCCTCGTCCATGAAGCTGGCATAGAAGTCGCCGATGCGCTGGGCGTCGGTGCCCGCGGCCGGCTTGCCGGCGGCGACCTTCTCGATGATGCCGCGCAGTTGCGGCAGGGTGTTTTCGCGCAGCTCCATGAACGAGCCCCAGCTCGACTTGTCGGCCGGGATCTCGACGCTCTTCATCCACTTGCCGTTCAGGTAATCGTAGAAGTCGTCCTGCGGGCGCACGGACGATTCGATGTACTGGGTGGCGATGCCCGAGGTCAGCGTCTGGCCGTTCTTGGCGTTCTTGGCAGCCGCTGCGCCTTCGGCCGCGTGGCCCAGGCTGGAGATGAGGGCCAGCGTCAGGGCGCTGAGCAGGTAGTGTTTCTTCATCGTGGTCTCTCTTCTTCGTGATGGAACGCGGCCGGTGCCGGTGGGCGCCGGCCGCTGTCGTGTCGATCGCTCCTGGCGATTACCAGATCGTAACGCGCTCTTCCGGTTTCAGGTACATCTTGTCGCCTTCCTTGACGCCGAACGCCTCGTAGAAGCCCGGCTGGTTGCGCAGCGTGCCGTTGGCGCGGAACTGGCCCGGCGAGTGCGGGTCGGTCTTGACCTGGGCGATCTGCGCCGCTTCGCGCATCTTCGAGCGCCATACCTGGCCCCAGCCCATGAAGAAGCGCTGGTCGCCGGTCAGGCCGTCGATGACGGGCGCCTGCTGGCCGTGCAGCGAGATCTTGTACGCTTTATAGGCGATGGCCAGGCCCGAGTTGTCGCCGATGTTCTCGCCCAGCGTCAGCGCGCCGTTCACGTGGTAGCCCGGGATCGGCTCGAAGGCGTTGTACTGGGCCACCAGCGCGTCGGTCTTGGCCTTGAAGCGGGACTGGTCCTGCGCGGTCCACCAGTTGCGCAGATTGCCCTGGCCGTCCGACTGGCTGCCCTTGTCGTCGAAGCCGTGGCCGATCTCGTGGCCGATCACGGCGCCGATGCCGCCGTAGTTGACGGCGTCGTCGGCGTCGGCATTGAAGAACGGCGGCTGCAGGATGGCGGCCGGGAACACGATCTCGTTCATGCGCGAGTTGTAGTAGGCGTTCACCGTCTGCGGCGTCATGCCCCACTCTTCGCGGTCGACCGGCTTGCCCAGCTTGTCGATGTTGCGCTCGTAGCTGAAGGTGGCGGCGCGCTTGACGTTGCCGACCAGGTCATCCGACCTGATCGCCAGGCGCGAATAGTCGCGCCACTTGCTCGGGTAGCCGATCTTCGGGTTGAAGGTGGCCAGCTTGGCTTGCGCTTCCTTCTTGGTTTCCGGGCTCATCCAGTCGAGGCCGTCGATCGATTGCTTGTAGGCGGCCAGCACGTTCTTGACCAGCTCTTCCATACGCGCCTTGCGCTCCGGCGGGAAGTACTTGGCCACGTATTCGCGGCCCAGCGCCTCGCCCATCGCGCCTTCCACGACGGACACGCCGTTCTTCCAGCGCGGACGGTTCTCGGTGGCGCCGGTCAGCGTCTTGCCGTAGAAGTCGAAGTTCTCGTCGACGAAGGCCTGAGACAGGTACGGCGCGTATTCGCGCAGCAGCTGCCATTCGAAATAGGCCTGCACGGTGGCGAGATCGGTCTTGTCCAGCACCTGCTTGAAGCCGCTCAGGTAGCTGGGCTGGCCGACGATCACGTAGTCGATCTTGTTGGCGACGCCGGCGCTGGCCAGCGCGGTCTTCCAGTCATAGCCCGGGGTCAGCGCGGTCAGCTCGGCCACGCTCATCTTGTTGTAGCTCTTGTTCGGGTCGCGCAGCTCGACGCGGGTCCACTGCACCTTGGCCAGTTCGGTCTCGAAACCGACGATCGCCTTGGCCATCGCGGCGGCATCCTTCTCGCCTGCGAGCGAGAGAATGTTGGCGACGTGCTTCTCGTAGGCCGCGCGGGTCTCGGCCATCTTCTTGTCGTCCAGCTTCAGGTAGTAGTCGCGGTCCGGCATGCCCAGGCCGCCCTGGCGGATATAGGTCGCGTACTTGGTCGATGCCTTGGCGTCCTGCGCCACGCCGATGCCGTACGGGGTCGCGACACCGATGCGCGCCAGGTGCGCGGCCAGCGCCGGCACGCCCTTCTTGTCCTTCAGCGTGCGGATGCGCTGGAGTTCGCCGCTCAGGGGCTTGTAGCCCAGCGTCTCGAGCTTCTTCTCGTTCATGAAGCTGGCGTACAGGTCGCCGATCTTGCGGGCATCGGTGCCCGCCTTGGCGCTCGCATCCTTCTGGTCGGCCTCGATGATGCCGCGCAGCTGCGGGGTGGTGTCCTCGCGCAGCTTGATGAAGGTGCCCCAGCCCGAGCGGTCCGACGGGATCTGCTCGGTCTTCAGCCATTTGCCGTTCAGGTAGCTGAAGAAGTCGTCCTGCACGCGAACGCCGGGATCGATGTATTGCAGATCGATGCCGGACGACAGCGGCTTGGCGGCAGCCGGCGCGGCATTGTCCGCGGCGATGGCGGGCGCGAACGCGGCCATCAGGGACAGGGTCAGGGTGCTCAACAGGGTTCGTTTCACTAGGGAGTCCTTGGTCGTACGGGGAAAAGAGTGGCTTGTGGCCTTTGGGCAATGTAGCACGGCCGGACATGCCCGGAATCCGGCCGTGGTCCGGCCGCTACGTTTGCACGGCGCAGCAAGACAGGGAGTGATCGGGAAGAAGTGGTGCGGCTGGGCCGGTACCGGCCAGGCCGGCCGGGATCGGTGTGCTCATGGGCTTGTCTCGGCTGATGGCGGCCGACACGAAAATTGCCGCCTAGATAATTGATTCTAGCGAAGAAGCCAAGCCGAAATACGAATGGACCAACTTTTTTACTTTTCGATACATCATGCATATGTCGACCCGGCGCCGGGCACCGGGTCGACGCACGGTCAGCCGCCGATATTGATCGAGCCGCCGCCCGGGCCACCCATGCCACCCATGCCGCCGGGTCCGCCCATGCCGCCGCGGCCGTGGCCGCCGCCCGGACGTCCGCCGCCGCGCTCTCCACTCGGCCGCCCTTCCGGCCGCCCCTCCGGTACCACGCGCATCAATTGCTCGCCGAGGAAGGTCGCGACCCGCGCGCGCTGCTTGTCGTCGAGGGCGTCGTTCACGCCCAGCCACAGCTCGCGCAACTGCTTGTCCTCGGCCGCTTCGAGAGCGCTTTCGGCCGCCGCGGCCTGGTCGAGCTCGCGCAATTCGACGCCCGGTTGCGCCAGCATCGACTTGGCCCGTTCCTGCAGCGCGTCGCGGCGTTGCGTGCGTTCGCGCAGGATGGTGCGCGAACGGCCTTCGACCTGGTTCCACAAGGTCTGCTGGTTGGCGTTCAGGTTCAGCGCCTTCTTGAACTCCGCCGCCATCGGCAACAGGTCTTCGGCGCGCAGTTCCATCAGCAGCACGGCAAAGGATGGCGCAGCAGCACCGATGGCGAGCGCCAGCAGGCAAGCGCGGACGAGGCGCGAAGGCGCGCCCACGGTCGAAGACCTTATCAACATATCAAGCTCCCGGGCAGAAAAAAGCCCACGGGGGAAACCGTGGGCAAAGACCACTTCAAGAGTGGAGAGAGAGAGAGAAAAACTGGATTCACTATAGGCCGCACACCCTGTCGTGTCCGGTCACTTTACAAATACTTACCGGCCGATCAGGCGGGAATACATGGATTTACAGGAACACCGATATTGTATTGACGAAACCGGAAAATCCGGTGCCGCAAGGATCGGCCGGACCGGCAAGGCCGAAAACCTCTATACTGGTGCCGTAGTTCCTCGCATCAATGACCTGAACACGATGGGTTCCAACCTCAAACGAATCGGCCTGGTGGGCCTGGGCGCCGTCCTCGGCATCGCCGTCACCATGCAGTTTTCCGGCCTGGCCAATAAACCGGTCGCCGACGGCATGCCCATCCACGACCTGCGCCAGCTCGCCGACGCCTACCGCCTCATCAAGGCCGACTATGTCGAGCCGGTCGAGGAGCGCAAGCTGTTTACCCATGCCATTTCCGGCATGGTCGCCTCGCTCGACCCGCATTCGGCCTACCTCGACCGCGCCGCCTACCGCGAGCTGCGCGAGGGGACGGAGGGCAAGTTCGTCGGCCTGGGCATCGAGATCGGCCACAGCGACGACGGCTATATCCGCATCACGGCCCCGATCGAAGGCTCGCCGGCCGAGCGTGCCGGCATCCTGCCGGGCGACCTGATCGCGCGCATCGACGGCGCCTCGGTGCCGGAGATGACGCTGGACGAAGCCGTCAAGCGCATGCGCGGGGAGCCGCATACCAAGGTCGTGCTGTCGATCGTGCGCAAGGACGTCAAGGAACCGCTCGAACTGACCATCATGCGCGACGAGATCGTGCAGAAGAGCGTCAAGGGCAGGATCGCCGCGCCCGGCTATGCCTGGGTGCGCATCTCGCAGTTCCAGGAGCCCACCGTCGACGACCTGGCGAGGAAACTGGCCGCCCTGGCGCGCGAGGAACCGGACCTGAAGGGCCTCGTGCTCGACCTCCGCAACGATCCCGGCGGCCTGCTGCAGAGCGCCATCGGCGTCTCGGCCGCCTTCCTGCCCAAGGGCGCGGAAATCGTCTCGACCAACGGCCAGCTGGCCGATTCCAAGGCGCGCTTCTACGGCCGTCCCGAGTACTACCTGCTGGGCCGGGGCAACGACCCGCTCGACCAGGTGCCGGAACTGTTCAAGACGCTGCCGATGGTGGTGCTGGTGAATACCGGTTCGGCCTCGGCCTCGGAAATCGTCGCCGGCGCCCTGCAGGACCACCGCCGCGCGGCCGTCGTCGGCAGCCCGACGTTCGGCAAGGGCTCGGTGCAGACGATCCGCCCGCTGGCCGGCGACACCGCCGTCAAGCTGACCACGGCGCGCTACTACACGCCGAGCGGCCGCTCGATCCAGGCGCGCGGCATCCTGCCCGACTTCCCCGTCGACGAGAATGCCGAGGACGATGGCCTGAACGCCCTGCGCATGCGCGAAGCCGACCTGCAGCGCCACCTGTCGAACGACCGCAACGGCGAGGAAGCGACCGACCGTGGCGACCTGGCCGAGCAGATGCGCATCCTGGCGCTGGAGCGCACCCGCAAGCCGCTCGAATTCGGCAGCAGCAACGACTTCCAGCTGGGCCAGGCGCTGCGCCATTTGCAGGGCCTGCCGGTGCAGTTGTCGAAGCGCGCCGCGCACGTGGCGCCGCTGGCCCAGCACGCACCTTGATTTCACCACAAGCCCTGTACTGACGGGGTTTGTTCAATTAGCACATCCGTTCGGTTTTTCTACCCGCAGCGGTTCCCACCGTCAGTACGTTTGTGTAGAATCGGCGGATTCTCGAGAGTTTCCTCTCGTTATCATCCAGGAATGTCTAACATGAAACCTGTCGTCATCAGCGGCACCGGCCTGTTTACGCCCCAGCACTCGATCTCCAACGACGAGTTGGTGACGGCCTTCAACGCCTATGTCGAACTGTTCAATGCCGAGAACGCGGACAAGATCGCGGCCGGCGACGTCGCCGCGCTGGAACCGTCCAGCAGCGCCTTCATCGAGAAAGCGTCGGGCATCAAGTCGCGCTACGTGATGGAAAAGGCCGGCATCCTCGATCCGGCCCACATGACCTCGCGCATCAAGGAACGTGCCGACGACGAGCTGTCGCTGCAGGCCGAGATGTGCGTCGCCGCCGCCCGCCAGGCGCTCGAGCGCGCCGGCCGCAGCGCCGCCGACATCGACATGGTGCTGGTGGCCGCCAGCAATATGCAGCGCGCCTACCCGGCCATGGCCGTCGAGGTGCAGGAAGCGCTGGGCATCGAGGGCTTCGGCTTCGACATGAACGTGGCCTGTTCCTCGGCCACCTTCGCGATCCAGACGGCGGCCGGCGCCGTGCAGACGGGCCAGGCGCGCGCCGTGCTCGTGCTGAACCCGGAAATCACCAGCGCCCACCTGAACTTCCGCGACCGCGACAGCCACTTTATCTTCGGCGACGCCTGCACGGCCATGGTCATCGAAGCGGCGGACACGGCGACCAGCAGCCACCAGTTCGAGATCCTCGACTCGAAACTGAAAACGAAGTTCTCGAACAATATCCGCAACAACTTCGGCTTCATGAACCGCTTCGACGAGGACGGCGTGGGCCAGCCCGACAAGCTGTTCCGCCAGCAGGGCCGCAAGGTGTTCAAGGAAGTCTGCCCGATGGCCGCCGAGATGATCCGCGAGACCGTCGAAGGCGCCGGCCTGCAGGTCGAGGACATCTCCCGCTTCTGGCTGCACCAGGCCAACCTGAACATGAACCACCTGATCGTACGCACGCTGCTGGGCCGCGACGCCACCGAACAGGAAGCGCCGGTGATCCTCGACACCTATGCGAACACCTCGTCGGCCGGTTCGATCATCGCCTTCCACATCCACCAGGACGACCTGGCCGCCGGCACCAACGGCGTGATCTGCTCGTTCGGCGCCGGTTACTCGATCGGTTGCGTGGTGGTGCGCAAGAAGTAATCCGGTCCTGTGCTGGAACTACCGAAAATCAATATTCATTGAAGAAAGTAGGTAGTTCCAGTCCTACATTGGTGCGCTCCCTCTTCCTCTGGAATACGGGCTTCCCGGCGCGCATGATCTTCCTGTCAGCGCTTCAGCACGCGCAGCTTTTGAGGAGGATCAACATGACCAAGCAAAAAGGCCCGGACAGCACCCGCGCACGCGGTATCGCCAAGGAAAAAATCGTTCCCGTCGCCGAAGGCAGCCAGCAGCCGCGCGCCCCGGGCTGGGTGGCGCCGGGCGGCGCCAACGTGCAATCGGCCAATATCGAACAGCAAGGCGCGGCCTTGCGCGCGCGCGGTTCGCTGCAGGGCGGTACGGACGGCCCGACCGTCCAGCGTACCAGCGCCCGCCAGAGCGCCCAGCGCATGCAGGCACGCGGCGAGGAAGACCGCCTGAACGCCTCGCGCCAGTCGGGCTATGGCGGCGCGGAACAGCGCCAGGTCAGCGGCGCGGCGCCGCAGCAGAATGCGGACCGGGAGCCGCCGTCGGATTACGTCAGCAAACCCAGCAAGAAGAAGAGCAGTGGGGCGGGGCAGCAATAAGCCCGCGCCCCCTGAACGTCGTCCCTGCGAAGGCAGGGACCCAATTTTGCTGGCGCTGTCGAAGCGCATGCAGAGCTTGGGTCCCTGCCTGCGCAGGGAGTCGTTTCCGGCAATGCCGGGAACGACGTTGTTTTAGTACCGGGTCATAGACGCGCCGCCAGTTCCGCCCCTTCGCGTATCGCCCTTTTCGCATCCAGCTCCGCCGCCAGCGCCGCCCCGCCGATCTTGTGGAACGCCGGCCCGTCGCGCGCACCTTCGGGCGGCATCAGTTCCGCCAGGCTTTCCTGCCCCGCGCAGATGACCACGTTATCCACTTCCAGCACCCGGCGTTCGCCGCCGACCGTCATGTGCAGCCCCGCATCGTCGATGCGCTCGTACTGCACGCCGGCCAGCATCGTCACGCCGTGGCGCTGCAGGGTGGCGCGGTGGACCCAGCCCGTGGTCTTGCCCAGGCCCGCGCCCGGGCGCGTCGTCTTGCGCTGCAGCAGCCAGATCCGGCGCACCGGCGCGACCGGCTGCGGCGGCGCCAGGCCGCCCGGCGTCGCCACCTTCGCGTCGACGCCCCACTCCGCCATCCAGTCCGCGACCGGCTGCGGCCGCGCTGCGTCGGGCGCGTGCAGCAGGAATTCCGCCGTGTCGAAGCCGATCCCGCCGGCGCCGACGATGGCGACGTCCTTGCCCACCGGCGCGCCGCCGCGCAGCACGTCCAGGTACGTCAGGACCTTCGGATGGTCGATGCCGTCGATGCGCGGGCGGCGCATCGTGACGCCGGTCGCCACGATCACGTCGTCGTAGCCGCCCGCCAGCAATGCCTCGCGCGTGACGTGCGTGCCCAGGCGCAGGTCGACGCCGAGCAGTTCCAGCTGGCGTCCGAAGTAACGCACCGTTTCCGCGAATTCCTCCTTGCCGGGGATGCGCATCGCCGTATTGAACTGGCCGCCGATGCGATCGATCGCATCGAACAGCGTGACGGCATGGCCGCGCTGGGCCGCCACCGTCGCCGCCGACAGGCCGGCCGGACCGGCGCCGACGACGGCGATGCGGCGCCGCCTGGCCGCGGGACGATAGACGAGTTCCGTCTCGTGGCAGGCGCGCGGATTCACCAGGCAGCTCGCGCGCTGGTTGGCGAAGGTGTGGTCCAGGCAGGCCTGGTTGCAGGCGATGCAGGTATTGATGCGGTCGGCCTGGCCCGCTTGGGCCTTGTTGACCCAGTCCGGATCGGCCAGGAAGGGCCGCGCCATCGATACCAGATCGGCCTGGCCATCCGCCAGCAGGCGTTCGGCGTCGCCCGGCATGTTGATGCGGTTCGATGCCACCACGGGAATGCCCACTGCCTGTTTCAGGCGCGCCGAGATGGCGGCGAAGGCGGCGCGCGGCACCGAGGTGACGATGGTCGGGATGCGCGCCTCGTGCCAGCCGTAGCCCGTGTTCAGGATGGTGGCGCCGGCCCCTTCCAGCGCCTGCGCCGCCTGCACGATCTCGTCCCAGGTATTCCCGCCCTCGACCAGGTCGAGCACGGAATGGCGGTGCATGATGATGAAGTCCGGCCCGAGGGCGGCGCGGATGCGGCGCACGATCTCCACGGCCAGGCGCATCCTCCCTTCGATGCCGCCGCCCCAGCGGTCGGTGCGGCGGTTGGTGCGCGCGCACAGGAACTGGTTGAGCAGATAGCCTTCACTGCCCATCACCTCGACGCCGTCGTAGCCGGCGCGCCGGGCCAGGCGCGCGCAGCGGACGTACGCCGCGATGGTTTTCTCGATGCCGCGCTCGTCCAGCGCCTTCGGCTTGAACGGAGAAATCGGCGACTTCAGGTTCGATGCCGAGACGACCAGCGGCTGGTAGCCGTAGCGTCCCGCATGCAGGATCTGCAGCAGGATCTTGCCGCCCTCCTCGTGCACGGCGCGGGTGACGCGGCGGTGATTCAACACGTCGCCGCCGAAGTTGAGCGTGCCGCCGAACGGCAGCAGCCAGCCCTGGCGGTTGGGAGAAATGCCGCCCGTGACGATCAGGCCCACGCCGCCGCGCGCGCGTTCGCGGTAGAACGCGGCCAGCTTGCCGTAATTATAGAAACGGTCTTCGAGGCCCGTGTGCATCGAGCCCATGATCACGCGGTTCTTCAGCGTGGTGAAGCCGAGGTCGAGGGGGGATAGCAGGTGCGGATAGGCGTTGGTGGACATGGACGACAATGTAAGCAACGTCGTTCCCGGCATTGCCGGAAACGACTCCCTGCGCAGGCAGGGACCCAATTTTTAAGCGTCGTCGACACGCTCGCAACATTGGATCCCCGCCTGCGCGGGGACGACGTTTAGATGCATCAGGCCGGATAGCTCTCCGGCGAGCGCAGCTCGGCAAACTGCTCGATGCTGCCGATGCGCACCACGACCGGGTTCAGGCTGGCCGTGGGCGACAGCGAGCGCCAGGCGAACTTCCACTCCTTTTCGCGCGCCTGCGAACCGTTGGCGGAAAACGCCAGGCCCAGGCGCGAGCGCACGCCGTATTCGACGGGACCGTCGATGCCGGCCCAGTTGGGCAAGGTGCGCTGCACGGCGCGGTGCAGGCGTTCGCCGAATTCCTCGCTGTTGTGGATGACGAGGCAGCTGTCGGCCGGGCCGAGCACGTTGAACAGGCTCTTGTCCCAGGCGGTGGAGAAGGACAGCGTCAGGAAGCCGTTCGCGGGCAGCAGGCGAAACTGGCCGGCGGACAGTGCCTGTTCCAGGTCGCTGCGCATGCCGTAGCGATGCAGGGTCGGGGGACGTTGGTAGTCGTGCATGATGAGTCTCGATTCGTGTTCGGTACAAAAAAAGGAAGACCGGCCGCTATTCCAGCGGGGCCGTATGGTCGTACATGTGCAGGCGCATGTAGCGGAACGAGACGAACACCTCGCGCAGCAGGAACACGAAGCTGGCGATCAGGGCGATCATGGCCAGCACGAACATGCCGGCGATGTAGCGGTCCAGCGGGATGTTGGTGGTGTCGCCCAGGAACAGGAAGGCGATCACCACGCAGATCAGGAAGCCGCAGATGGTGCTGCCCGTGAGCGCGTAGTTGATCAGCTGCCAGCGCTGGTACAGCACGTCCAGTTCCTCGACGTGCTCCGGACGCGGCTCCTTGCGCAATTCTTCCTGCAGCACCCGGGTGCGGTCGATGACGCGGGCAAGGCGGTTCAGCAGCACCGTGAGCTTGGTCGCCACACCCGTCAGCAGGAACACGGGGGCGATCGACAGCTGGATGACGTGGCCGATGTCGTTGGTCTGGATATTCATTCCGGATAGCGGGAAGGTGTTCGTTGTTATAGGTCGTTGTTGCGAGTTGTCGATGCCAGTGTAGCAGTCCGCACCCGGCGGACCGCGTTTCACGGCATCCGCCGCGTCCACCGCCCTTACTCGAAGCGGCCGTGGCGCTTGAACTGCTCGGTGGCGGCGACGAGGGCGCGCGCGATGCCCGTCTCCAGCGCACCGTGGCCCGCGTCCGGGATCATGCGCAGGCGCGAGCCGGGCCAGGCCTGATGCAGGCGGTACGCCGACAGCGGCGGGCAGATCACGTCGTAGCGGCCCTGCACGATCACGGCCGGCAAATGGTTGATGCGGCCGACGTCGCGCACCAGCTGGTCCTCGTCGATGAAGCCGCCGTTCGCCATGTAGTGCGATTCGAGCCGGCCCACGCCCAGGTCGAGCGTGTCGGACGGGTGTTCTTCCTCCTGCGGCAGCAGGAACACGCGGCGGCCCTCGAAGCGGCTCCAGGCGCGCGCCGCCGGCCAGTACTGGTCGGGATCGTCGCACAGCAGGCGGCGCGTGTAGGCGCCCAGCAGGTCGCCCTGCTCTTCCGGCGGCACGTGGGCGGCGAACTCCTCGTACAGCTCGGGATAGAACCAGCGCATGCCGTACAGGAAGAAATCGACCTCGGCCTTCGTGCACAGGAAGATCCCGCGCAGCACGAAGCCGAGGCAGCGCTCCGGATGCGCCTCGCCGTAGGCCAGCGCCAGCGTGGAGCCCCAGGAACCGCCGAACACGAGCCAGCGCTCGATGCCGAACATGGTGCGCAGGCGCTCGATGTCCTGGATCAGCAGCTGGGTCGTGTTGTTGCGCCACTCTCCCAGCGGCGTCGACTTGCCGGCGCCGCGCTGGTCGAACAGGATGATGCGGTAGGCGCTGGGATCGAAGAAGCGCCGGTGCTGCGGCGACAGGCCGGCGCCCGGGCCGCCGTGCAGGAAGATCACCGGGATGCCGTTCGGGTTGCCCACCTCTTCCCAGTAGATCGTGTGCAGCGCGTCGACGGCCAGCATGCCGGAACGGTTCGGGAGGATGGGCGGGAACAGCGACGGTGGCATGACGGACATGGCGATCTTCTGGCGGATGGGGACGGTCGATTGTAGCCGCCCGGCCGCGCTAAAAAAAGGTATTCAGGCCGAAGCGTACCGAGTAGTCGTCGTCCACGCCCAGCAGCAGCTGCCAGCGGTCGAACGTCGTGCATGGATGCGAGATGCCGCAGCCGACCAGGTCGCCCACCGCCAGCAGGGTGCGGATCGGTCCCTCGGGCAGCGCCAGGTAGGCATGCTGGTCGTTCATCTTGACGATCTCGCAGCCGGCGGGCAAGGCGCGCGGCAGCCCGGGCCCCGGGCTGTGGTACTGCAAGGCCACGGGCAGGCCGGCATCGTGCGACGCGTCGCGCTTGCCCAGCGACAGGATCGCCAGGCCCGGCTCGGGGCGCGACAGCACCACGCTCCACAGTTCCAGCGCCGGCAGCAGGCCGTGCGCGGGGTCGATGCCTTCGCGCGCGTCGAGTTCGGCGATCGCGTCCAGGTACATGCCATGGTCGCTGCTCACGTAGGAACCGCTGCGCAGCACCGGGCGCAGCGGGCGCGACAGCGCCGCCGCGTCGTTTGCCAGTTCGCCGAAGGCGCGCGCCACGAGGTCGAAGTACGAGGAGCCGCCGGCCGTCACGAGGATCTCGGGCATGCCGAACAGGCCTTCGTCGTCGGCTTCGCGCACCAGCGCGCACAGGCGCGCCGCGAAATCCGCCACCGCGCGCAGGTCGGCCGCGCGGTCGTCCGAGACGAGCAGGCCTTCGTAACCCTCGAAGCCGGCCAGCGCCAGCCCCGGCGCATGTTCGATGGCACGCGCCACCGTCAGCGCCTGCTCGGGCGAGCGGCAGCCAGCGCGCTTGCCCGCCAGGCCCAGCTCGACCAGCACCGGCAAGGGCCGCGCGAGCGGATGCTTGCCGACTTCCTCCGCCAGGCGCGCGACGCCGGCCAGCGAATCGGCCAGCACGAAGCAGTCGAAGTCGGGATCGTCGTGCAGCAGCTGCAGCACGGCGCGGATGTCGCTGCGCGCGACCAGCTCGTTGGCGACGATGACGCGGCGCACGCCGAAGCGGTGCGCCACCTGCACCTGCACGGCATTGGCCAGCGTGATGGCCCAGGCGCCGTGGGCGAGCTGGGCGCCGAACAGCTGCGGGCACATGGTGGTCTTGCCGTGCGGCGCCAGCGACACGCCGTGACGGGTGCAGAAGTCGCGCATCCAGTCCAGGTTATGGCGCAGCCGCGCGGTCTTGAGCACGGCGACCGGATAGCTGGTGTCGCCGTGCAGCACGTTCCAGCCCTGCACGCCGATGGCGCCCTGGCGCAGCGGCGCCGTCAGCGCCAGTCCCTTCGTGCCCGGTTGCAGGACCTGTTCTTCGAGGCCGGACAGGGCGAGTCCGCCGGGCTGCAATGCATTCATCGTGTCTCCATGGGTGTACCTCGGTATGCCTATTGTCGCCGCAATGCATCCTGCAGGTCGACCTTGAGCAGCCCGGGCGTGGGCATGATGCCTTTCGAGCCGGGCGTGCGGAACACGCCGGGGACGAGGCCGTCCTCCTGCAGCTGGGGCAGCAGTTCGTCGACCAGCTCGTCCAGGCCGAAGGCGTGCGGCTCGTAGCCCTCCCACTCGAACTCGGCGCACAGCTGCGCGAACTCGCGCTCCGGCCACAGCGCGAACACGAGGGTGCCGTCGTCGCGGGTCGCCAGCGCCCAGCCGTTGCGGTACAGGCCCCAGACTTCGCGCCCCTCGGCCACCCGCTCGACGAAGTATTCGTAACGCTGCTGCGCCGGCAGGCGCACCACTTCCTTCACTTGTTCCGCATCGAGTGCCATGGCTTCCCTCCGTCGGCTCCAGCATACGCCAGGCAGGGGCATCGGCGGCGCAGGCTAGTCTTCCTGTCCCAGCAGTTGCTCCAGGCAGCGCGGGTAGTGGTTCAGGAAGTCGCGCGTGACGGCGTAGTGCTCGGTATCCTCGTAGGCCGTCTCGCTGATGCCGGTGCCGTCGAACAGGCAGATCTTGGCGTTCGGATAGGCCAGCAGGATCGGCGAGTGCGTCGCGATGATGAATTGGGCGCCCTCCTTGACCAGCCGGTCGATCAGCGCCAGCGCGGCCAGCTGGCGCGTGGGAGACAGCGCCGCCTCGGGCTCGTCCAGCAGGTACAGGCCGTCGCCGCGGAACGCCAGCATCGTGTCCATGAAGGCTTCGCCGTGCGAGCGCAGGTGCATCGACGGGCCGCCGCCCGGCAGTTCGTCGAGATAGGTAAACACGTTGAACAAGCTTTCCGCGCGCAGGAAATAGCTGGAACCGGGCCGTTTCCAGCCTTTGGCCAGGCGCAGCACGCCGTGCAATGGCGATGTTTCCTGCTGGGTCCGGTGCACATTCCTCGTGCCGCCCTCGGCCGGCAGGCCGAGCGCCACGGCGATCGCTTCCAGCACCGTCGACTTGCCGGCCCCGTTCTCGCCCACGAAGAAGGTGACGTCGGGATGCGGCAGCAGCAAGCCCATGTCGCGCACGGCCGGGATGTTGAAGGGGTAGCGTTTCGGGTCGAGTTCGGCGCGCGGGTCGATGTGGACGGAGCGCAGGTAGGGTTTGGCGGTCAGGGGAGGCATGGGACTCCAATCGCAAAAACGTCGTCCCCGCGAAGGCGGGGACCCAATTTTGCCAGCGTTGCGATAACGGCCGAAAAATTGGGTCCCTGCCTGCGCAGGGACGACGGTTCATCTTGCTCGACGACGGCAAGCAATCAGTGCATGTGCTGCCCGCCGTTGATCGCGATATTGGCCCCCGTCACGAACGCCGCTTCGTCCGACGACAGATAGGCGACCAGACCCGCCACTTCTTCCGGCTTGCCCAGGCGGCCCATCGGGATTTGCGGCAGGATCTTACCTTCCAACACATCGGTCGGGATGTCGGTGACCATCTTGGTGCCGATATAGCCCGGCGAGATGGTGTTCACGGTAACGCCCTTGCGCGCCACTTCCAGCGCCAGCGCCTTCGTGAAACCGTGGATGCCGGCCTTGGCCGCCGAATAGTTGGTCTGGCCGAAGGCGCCCTTCTGGCCGTTGACGGACGAGATGTTGATGATCCGGCCCCAGCCGCGCTCGACCATGCCGTCGGCGACGGGCTTGGTCATGTTGAACACGGAATCCAGATTGGTCTTCATGACCGCATCCCAATTGACCTTGTCCATCTTCTTGAAGGTCATGTCGCGCGTGATGCCGGCGTTGTTCACCAGCACGTCGACCGGACCCACTTCCTGCGCCACCTTGGCCACGCAGGCCTGGGCCGAATCGTAGTCGGACACGTCGCACTCGTAGGCCTTGAAGTCGTGGCCCTGGTCGCGCATGCCGGCCAGCCAGCCTTCCGCCTTCTGGCTGCCCGGCGAATAGGTCGTCACGACCGTGTAGCCGAGCGCTGCCAGCTTGATGCAGATCGCTTCGCCGAGACCGCCCATGCCGCCGGTCACTAATGCCACTCTAGCCATTGTCTTCTCCTAGTTTTTCACTTTTATATGATCTAAACCACCAAAACTGTCGTTGAAGCGTGCTGCAGACTGCCTATCAGCGCTCGACCGCCAGCGCGACGCCCATGCCGCCGCCGATGCACAGGCTGGCCAGACCCTTCTTGGCATCGCGGCGCACCATCTCGTGCAGCAGCGTGACGAGCACGCGCGCGCCGGAGGCGCCGATCGGGTGGCCCAGCGCGATGGCGCCGCCGTTGACGTTGATCTTCGAGGTATCCCAGCCCATCTGCTTGTTGACGGCGACGGCCTGGGCGGCAAACGCTTCATTGATTTCCATCAGGTCCACGTCTTCGTGCGACCAGCCGGCTTTTTCCAGGCACAGGCGTGCGGCCGGGACCGGGCCCATGCCCATGATGGCCGGATCCAGGCCGGACATGGCATAGGCCTTGATGCGGGCCAGCGGGGTCAGGCCCAGTTCCTTGGCCTTGGACGCCGACATCATGATCACGGCCGCGGCGCCGTCGTTCAGGCCGGAGGCGTTGCCGGCGGTGACGCTGCCTTCCTTGTTGAAGGCCGGACGCAGGCTGGCCAGGCCTTCCAGCGTGGCGCCGTGCTTCGGATACTCGTCCGTGTCGAACACGGTCGTGCCCTTCTTGGACACGATCTCGACCGGGACGATCTCGTCCTTGAACTTGCCGTCCTTCATGGCGGCCTCGGCCTTCAGCTGCGACTGCAGCGCGAATTCGTCCTGCTCCGCGCGGGTGATCTCGTATTTCTTGGCCACGTTCTCGGCGGTGACACCCATGTGGTACTGGTTGTACACGTCCCACAGGCCGTCGACGATCATGGTGTCGGTGAGCTTGGCGTCGCCCATGCGGAAGCCGTCGCGCGAGCCGTTCAGCACGTGCGGCGAGGCGCTCATGTTTTCCTGGCCGCCGGCGATGACGATCGAGGCGTCGCCGCTCTTGATGGCCTGGGCCGCGAGGTGGGTGGCGCGCAGGCCGGAGCCGCACACCACGTTCAGGGTCGAGGCCGGCACGGTGTTCGGCAGGCCGGCCTTGATGACGGCCTGGCGCGCCGGATTCTGGCCGGCGCCGGCGGTCAGCACCTGGCCCATGATGACTTCGCTCACCGAGGCCGGGTCGATGCCCGTCTTGGCGAGCAGGTGCTTGATCACCGTGGCGCCCAGTTCGGTGGCGGGAATCTTGGACAGCGTGCCGCCGAATTTGCCGATTGCGGTTCGGCCGGCGGCCACGATTACGACGTCTTCCATATCAGTCTCCGGTAACCCGGCCCCATTGGCCGGGGTGTTCAATGATGGACATCCCTGCTACCAACATCCCTCGTGCATGGCTTCGCATGTTTTTGCACATGCTTCGACGGAAGCCAACAATCTTAGTCGGTTCGCTAGTGGGTTATTTAAGCGAAATCAATCTTATCAGCTTATTCATCGGCACTATGGGGGATTCGCGGCAATAGTGTTATTGCAGAGCATGTTTTTTCTGTTCCGTTTTTACCCAGGGAAACACCCATTGCCGGCCATATAAACGGGTCCGAATCGTCGCCCCTTTCCGGAAATTTCAAAGTAGAATGCTCGGGCTAGCGCCAATCAGAATGCCTTATGCCTAAAACCTCGAGTTCCCTGCCCATCGAAATCAAGATTTCCACGGTCGTGGCCATTTCGACCATCCTGCACTCGGCCGACCCGATCGCGATCGATGCCGCCTTGCAGCAGATGACCGGGGGCGTGTCGGACTTTTTCGAGGATGAATTCGCCGTCATCGACGTCGCCGGGATCGCCGAGGATGCCGCCCAGATCGACTGGGAAAGCCTGGTCGGCCTGCTCAAGCGCTATCGCCTGAACGCAGTGGCCGTGCGCGGTGCGCCGGCCTCGCTGCACGACGTGATCCGTGCCCACGACCTGTTCCTGGACGACGGCACCAGCAGCCGCCTGCCGGGCGCGCGCGAGGCCGCCGACGCTACGGAAGCCGCCGCGGCCGAACCGGCCGCCGCCCCGGCGCCGGC
>CAUSCY010000070.1:0-26514 GCA_963529995.1 uncultured Massilia sp.
CGATGTCCAGGCTCTCAACTAACCGAAACAACCTCTTGCAACTTCACACCTAGCGGCGAATGGGTGAAGGTGGTCGGCGGCTGGAACGAATACCAGTTCGCCGAGAAGCGCCTGCCGACGCTGGAAGAGATCAACGCCGCCGTGCCGGACAAGCCCGTGTTCATCCTCTACCTGTACGGCCTCGGCTTCCTCAACAAGAAGGGCATCGAGACCCTGGGCTACACCAAGGACACGAAGTACAAGGACGGCGAAGTGGAGATCGGCGCGGACGGCAAGCCCACCGGCAAGCTGATCGCCAAGCCGAATGCCCTGATCCTGTATTCGACGCTGGCCAAGACCAACAAGCTGTCGCCGGCCGACCAGGTCAATTCGACGCTGCAGTTCTACCGCGAGCTGAACCGCCTGGGCGTGACGAGCGCCATCGACGCCGGCGGCGGCTTCCAGAACTACCCGGACGACTACGGCGTCTCGCTGCAGCTGGCCAAGGACGGCAAGCTGACCGTGCGCACCTCCTACTACCTGTTCGCCCAGCGCGCCGGCAAGGAGCTGGAAGACTTCCAGCGCTGGCTCACGCTCACGCACCCCAAGCAGAACGACCACATGTTCTACCCGAACGGCTTCTCGGCCGAAGGCGGCGGCGAAAACCTCGTGGCCAGCGCGGCGGACTTCGAGAACTTCCTGGAACCGCGTCCCGAGCTGCCGGCATCGATGGAGAGCGAGCTGGAACGCGTGGTCGAACTGCTCGTCAAGAACCGCTGGCCGTTCCGCCTGCACGCCACCTACGGCGAGAGCATCGCGCGCGACCTCGACGTGATCGAGAAGGTGAATGCGCGTACGCCGCTGAACGGCCTGCGCTTCATCATCGACCACGCCGAGACGATCACCGACGCCGACATCGCAAGGATCAAGAAACTGGGCGGCGGTGTGCCCGTGCAGGACCGCATGCACTTCCAGGGCGAAGCCTACTGGAAGCGCTACGGCGCCCAGACGCGCCAGATGCCGCCGATCCGCAAGCTGCTCGGCGCCGGCGTCCCCGTCGGCCTGGGCACGGACGGCACCCGCGTCTCCAGCTACAACCCGTGGCCGTCTGTGTACTGGGCCATGACGGGCAAGACGGCCGGTGGCATGAAGATCTGGCAGGACCGGGACGTACCGTCGCGCTACCAGGCGCTGAAGCTGATCACCACGGGTTCCGCATGGATGAGCGGGGAAGAGAAAGTGAAAGGCACCATCGCGCGCGGGCAGTATGCGGACCTGGTGGTGCTGCCGAAGGATGTGTTCACGATGGACGTCGAAGGCGTCAAGCGCCTGGAAAGCGTGCTGACGGTAGTGAACGGCAAGGTCGTGTACGGCGCCGGCCCGTACGAGAAGCTGGCACCGGCACTGCCTCCGGTGTCGCCGGCGTGGAGCCCGGTAGCGACGTATGGCGGATACCAGAACCGCTAAGCCAGTCGACAGCGCATGCGTACCACCTGCACTGAGAAACGTCATCCCTGCGAAGGCAGGGATCCAATGTTGCATGCCTACCGACTGCGCGGAGGAATTGGATCCCTGCCTGCGCAGGCGCGACGGAGCTAGCATTTCTGCTAGTACAAAATTGCTTTGCAGTTAATCAATTGTTGGGTAGTATCCCTGTCGTTACACCATTACATAATTACGTAACGTTGGAGGAGACCCAATGAGCACCACCGAGATTTTCCTGCTCGCGATGCTGTTGATTTTCGTCGTGCCTTTCCTGGTCTGGCGCGTCGGCAGGACCGATTATTTTGCCCCGCTCGCGATCGTCCAGATCATCATGGGCATCGTGCTGGGCCCCGGCGTCATGGGCGCCGTGTTCCCCGAGTACCACAAGTTCGTCTTCAATCCGGATGTCGTGAAGACGCTGAGCGGCGTCGCCCAGTGGGGCGTGATGCTGTTCGTGATGCTGGCCGGGATCGAGCTGGACCTGAAGAAGGTCTGGCAGTTCCGCGGCGAGAGCGCCACGACGGCCGGCCTGTCGCTGGGCGTACCCCTGCTGTTCGGCTGCGCGGCCGCCTTCCTGCTGATGGGCTACCAGGGCTGGGTCGGTCCCAAGGCCGCGACCTGGCAATTCCTGCTGGGCACCGGCATGGCCTGCGCCGTGACCGCGCTGCCGGTGCTGGTGCTGCTGATGGAAAAGCTCGAGATCCTGCGCCAGCCCATGGGCCAGCGCATCCTGCGCTACGCCAGCCTGGACGACGTCGCCATCTGGGGCGTGCTGGCGCTGATCATGCTCGACTGGGACCGCATGGGCCGCCAGTTCGGCTTCCTGGCCGCGTTCACCCTGCTGACCTTGGCGTTCCGCCGCCTGATGGCGCGCCTGGAAGAGGGCGACCGCTGGTACGTGGCGCTGATCTGGCTGATCGCCTGCGGCTTCGGCGCCGACTGGGCCGGCCTGCACTTCATGGTGGGCGCCTTCCTCGCCGGCGTCGTGATGGACGCGGACTGGTTCGGCCGCGAGAAGCTGGATGCGCTGTTCAAGAACGTGCTGCTGGTGCTGATGCCCGTGTTCTTCCTCAGCACGGGCCTGCGCACCAAGTGGGACATGGGGGGCTGGGCCGTGTTCTTCGGCGGCGGCCTGCTGCTGTTCGCCTCCGTCGCCGGCAAGCTCGCAGGCGCCCACATCGCCGGCCGGCTGCTGCGCTGGAAGAGCGGCGAGGCGTCGATCATCGGTTGGCTGCTGCAGACCAAGGGCCTCATCGAGATCATCTTCGCCAACATCCTGCTCGACAAGGGCATCATCACCAGCGAGACCTTCACGGCGCTGCTGCTGATGGCCGTCGGCAGCACGATGCTGACGATCCCCTTCGTGCACCCGAAGCTGAACCGCCAGGAGCACCGCGCCCTGGTCGAACAGGCCAGTTCCTGAGGAGCCGACCCATGGCGCGCAGCGGCATCACCAGGGCCCAGGTCCGGGCCATCCGCGACGGCCTGCTGGCGCAGGGCGTGCACCCGTCCGTCGATGCGGTGCGCCACGGGCTGGGCGACGTCGGGTCCAAGTCGACGATCCACCGCTTCCTGAAGGAGCTGCGTGACGAGGAGGGGGAGAGCGGCGACGCGCCGGGCATGCGCCGCGAGGACACGGCAGGCGCGCTGGCGGCCCTCGTCGAACAACTGGCGGGGCGGCTGCACGCGGATGCGGAGTCGCGCGTGCGGGCGCTGCGGCTGGCGCATGCACAGGCGCTGTCAGAGAAGGACAGGGAACTGGCAGCGTTGCGGGCGACGGTGGCATCGCTCACGCGCCGCCTGGGGCGGCTGGAAGAAGATGCAGCGTTCCACGCTCCACCCGCACGCGCGATGCCGTTCGACGGCTTCGGCAAGTTCGACAGCATGCTGCTGAACACGCGTTCTGCCTCTCTGGATGGCTCGCCGTTCAATGCGGCGCGTACGGCGGCGCGCTCGCGGGCACCCGATCCAAGCCATGCGTGGCCCGTCGGGATCGCTTGAAGCGTCTCCGCACGTTCAGCGGGGCGGGCCGTCCTGTCGCTGTTCCCGTGTCCCCTGGAAGTTTTCGACCAGGAAATCGATGAACGCCCGCGCGCGGATGGTCTGGTTCCTGCGGCTCGGGTAGTACACGAACAGGTCCGCGTCCGGCAGCGTGAATTCCGGCAGCACCACGCGCAGGCGGCCGCTGTCCAGGTATTTCGCCAGGTCCCACTCCGAGCGGATCAGGATGCCGTGGCCGTCCAGCGCCCAGCCCAGCACGATATCGCCATCGTTGCTCGACAACATGCCGTGCACTTTGACGACTTCCGTGTGGTCGTGGTGCAGGAAGCGCCAGATGCCGTAGGCGTCGTCGTTCTGGCGGTGGATGATGCAGCGGTGGTTGGCCAGGTCCGCGAGCGTGGCCGGCGTGCCGTGGCGCTCGAGGTAGGCCGGGGACGCGCACAGGAAGCGGCGGTTGGACAGGATGCGGCGCGCGTTCAGGCGCTTGTCGGGCAGGGCGCCGAAGCGGATCGCCAGGTCGAAGCCGCTGTCGACGAGGTCGATGGGCCGGTCCGTCACCTCGACCTGCACCTCCACCTCCGGATAGCGCTGGGCGAAGCTGGACACCAGCGGCGCGATCGCCGTGCGCCCGAAACCCAGCGTCGCGTTCACGCGCAGCAGGCCGCGCGGCGTGGCGCGGCCCTGCGAGACGGCGTCTTCCATCTCGCGGATCTCGGCCAGGATGCGCGTCGCATGCTGCAGATAGGTTTCCCCTTCGCTCGTCAGCGACAGGCTGCGCGTCGTGCGGTTCAGCAGGCGCACGCCGAGGCGGGACTCCAGCGCGGCGAGCCGCTTGGCAGCGGCCGGCGGCGTCAGGTCGACGGCGCGGGCGGCCGCGGCCAGGCTGCCGTGGCGCGCTACCAGCACGAAGAACTGCATGTCGGACGTGGCGTCATTCTTCACTTGTTCTCAATTCTGAATTCAATCCTGGGAAATCTTCGAATTGCAGGCCACGCTGCGCGGCTACTACAAGAACCCGATGGCGACGGGCGAGGACCTGTTCTCGATGCAGGATGCGCGCAACCTGATCCGCTACGGCGGCATGCGCGCGGACCGCGACTGGCTGCAGTTCGACTGCGCGCTGTCGTATGGCCTGGTCGAGTACCTGCGCACGCTGGACATGCTGCGCGAGCACGGCTGGTCGCCAGAACGCTGCATCCCGCACGGCGGCCACCAAATGTCGCTGAACATCGCGGCCGGCCTGGGGCTGGGCGGCAACGAATCGTACCCGGACCTGTTCCAGCCGTTCGGCGGTTTCCCGGATGGCGTCGCCGTCGACAACGGCCATATCGTCATGCCGGACCTGCCGGGCATCGGCTTCGAGGGCAAGGCGGATTTGTACAGCGTGATGCAGAAGCTGTCCGCCTGAGGCTGGCCGCGGCAGTGGTCATGCCGGGCGTTGGGCGACAATGGTGCGTTCGTCACGATCGTCAAATCGCAGTCTAGATGACACATTTTTGCGAGGGTGACGCGGAAAATACGACACACTCATCGATAAATATATCAAATCATCTTGAGCATTGCTACAATGCATCAAATCTTTCCTTTTTGCATGGTGCAATGATGAGTGTCGAACAAGAGATCGTCTGGCTGCGTGTACTGCTCCAGGTCATGCGCGAAAACGTGGTCGTCTACAAGGGCGCCCACAAGCATTGATTGCCGTGCATTGATTCATGCGCCGATCCAGCGGCCCGACAGCTCGGGATTGGCGCGTATTACCACTTCCGCGAGGAAGTCGGCCACGGCGCGCACGCGTGCGGACGCGCCCAGGTCGGCATGCATCACCAGCCATACGCCGTTGCTGAACACCTGTTCCGAAGGCAGCACGCGCACGAGGCCGTCGCCGACGGCCAGGAAGTCGGGCAACACGGCCAGCCCGATTCCCGCCTGTACCGCGGCGATCTGCGTGCGCAGGCTGGACGTGGCCAGCGCCACCGGCGCACCCGGCACGCGCTGGGCCAGCCATTGCGCCGCCGGCAGGTGCGCATGCGATTCGTCCCACGCGATCCACCCGCGTCCCGCCAGCGGATCGCCGTCCCGGGCCGGATGGCGGTGGAGGTAGTCGCGCCGGCCGTACACCCCATACGTCATCTCGCCGAGCCGGCGCACCTTCAGGTTGCCGTGGCCCGGCCGCACCATGCGCAGCGCCAGGTCGGCTTCGCGCCGGCCCAGTTCCACCGTCGCTGTCGTCGTCAGGATTTCCAGGCGCAGCTGCGGATGGCGGCGGATGAACTCGGGCAGCGCCGGAATCACGAGGTCGGACGCCAGATTGTCCGACGTGGCCAGGCGCACCGTGCCGGATACGCCGGGGTTGCGGCCCGACGCGCCCCGTTCGAACGCCAGCATGTTCTCTTCGACGGCCTCCGCCCGTGCCAGGATCTCGCGTCCCTCGTCGGTGAGGAAATAGCCGGTCTGGTGGCGTGAGAACAGGCGCGTCTCCAGCCGCGCCTCCAGCTCGGCGATACGGCGCCCGACCGTCGACTGGCTCACGCGCAGCGCATTCGACGCCGCCGTCAGGCTGCCGCCGCGCGCCACTTCGAGAAAGAATTTCAGGTCGTTCCAATCCATCGGGGTTTTCCATTTTTGGAAAATGATCTGTCGATTATTGGCGTTTTCTTTGCGCCGATCAAGGAATACATTGTCGACAACGGCGCCATCCCGGCGCATCCAGCGAAGGAGAAGACATGCTACCGAAACGACAACTAGGCACCCAGGGACTTGCCGTATCGGCCATCGGCCTGGGCTGCATGGGCATGAGCCACGCCTACGGCACCCCGGACGACGCGGAGTCGATCGCCACGATCCACCGCGCCATCGACCTGGGCTGCACCTTCCTCGACACAGCCGAAGTCTATGGGCCGTTCACCAACGAGGAATTGCTGGGCCGCGCGCTCGAAGGCCGCCGCGACCAGGTGCAACTGGCAACCAAGTTCGGCTTCGTGATCAACGGCCAGGGCCTGTTCCAGGGCGCAGACAGCCGTCCGGAACACATCCGGGAAGTGGTCGAGGCGTCGCTCAAGCGCCTGCGCACGGACCGCATCGACCTGCTGTACCAGCACCGCGTCGACCCGAACGTGCCGATCGAGGACGTGGCCGGTACCGTCAAGGACCTGATCCGCGAAGGCAAGGTGCTCCACTTCGGCCTGTCGGAAGCGGGTGTCGACACGATCCGCCGCGCCCACGCCGTGCAGCCCGTATCGGCGCTACAGAGCGAATACTCGATCTGGGAACGCAACCTGGAAGCGGACGTGATTCCCGCGCTGCGCGAACTCGGCATCGGCCTGGTGCCGTTCAGTCCCCTGGGCCGCGGCTTCCTGACCGGCACGGGAAAGCGCGCCGAGGAATACGCCGCCGACGATTACCGCTCCAAGGGCGATCCGCGCCTGCAGGGCGATAACTTCGACAAGAACATGCAGATCGCCGCGCTGGTGAAGGACATCGCGCAGGCGCACGGCGCAGCCCCGGGGCAGGTGGCGCTGGCCTGGCTGCTGGCCAAGGGCGACTTCATCGTGCCGATCCCCGGCACCAAGCGCCGTACCTATCTGGAGCAGAACCTGGGCGCGGCCGACGTCGTGCTCACGGCTGGCGACATGCAGCGCCTGGACGAGGCGCTGCAGTCGATCGGGGTGGCGGGACTGCGCTACGGGGAACGGGCGATGGCGATGGTGGATCGCTGATCCGGCGCAGCACCGGATTGGCGGCGTCGCGGCTCCATTCGCACCAGCCGCCATCGTAGACGGCGATGCGTTCCCACCCCATCAGCCAGGCGTAGAAGAAGGCCAGCGATGCGCGCCATCCGGTGCCGCAATAGAACACGGTCGGTCGGCAGCCATCGATGCCGGCCGACCGCCACATGGCAGCGATGTCGGCTGCCGGTTTCATGCGGCCGTCGCCGTCGTGGAATTCCGTCATGCTGTGGACGTCGTCGTCATCCCCGGCACGGCCCCACAGCGCACCGGGGATATCTCCTTTCGCGGCGATATAGCTGTAGCCGGAGGTCCGGCCGATGGTTTCGTTCCACGTGCGGGTGCTGACGAGCAGGCCGCTGTCCTGCGCCAGCAGGGCGCGCGTCTGCGCCATGTCGAACAGGCAGGCGGGACGCGCGGGCAGCACTACGCCGAATTCGTCCGCCGCCGGCCAGCGGCGCGGCAGTCCGCGCGCGAGCGGCCGGCCGGAACGCTGCCAGGCGGCGAACCCGCCGTCGAGCAGGCGCACGTCGGCGACGCCCGCGTACAGCAGCAGGTGGGCGGCGCGCGCCGCCGCCAGCATGTTGCGGCCATACAGCACGACCGTGACGTCGTGGCGGATGCCAAGGCCGAGCAGCAGGCGTTCCAGCATCGCATCGGGCACCTTGTTCCACAACGGTCCTTGCTCGAGTTGCGCCGTATCGATGTAGCCCGCGCCGCCGATATGGCCGTCGGAAAAGGCATCGGCGTCGCCGAACCCCACTTCGAACAGGCACCATTCGCCGTCCGGCGCCGCCGCGACGGGCGCGCCCGCGACCAGCGCGGCGACCCACGCGGGCGTGACGAGCTGGCGCCAGCGGTGGAGATCGCGGCGCAGGCCGAAGGGACAGGGGGCTGCGATGCTGTTCAAGGGGAGGGCAGGAAGCATGGTCGGTGGGCGAGGATTATACCGGCCAGCGCCGCTCCGCTAGCCAATGCCGCGCAGCCGGTACCACGCGATGCCCAGCAGCTCGTAGATGGCATACCATGACCGGCGCATGCCTTCGGCGCTGGGCACCCAGGCCGCCAGCGAACGTGCCTCGTCGCCGAAGAACATCGTGGGTGCGTCGACGACGGCGAGGCCGGCGCGCTCGAAGGCGGCGCGGGCGCGCGGCATGTGCATCGCATCCGTCACGAGGAGGATGCGGCGGATGCCGTCCGCGCGCAGCAGCGCGGCGCTGTACGACGCGTTCTCGCCCGTGTCGCGCGAGCGCCGCTCGATCCACCGCACCGGCACGCCGAAGTCCGCGCGCAGCGCCGCCGCCATCGCGTCGGCTTTCGTGTAGGCCCGGTCCTCGGCGTCCGGATCGGTGCCGCTGCTGCCGTTGCCGCCGCTGACCAGCACGGGCAGCCCGGTCAGGCGCTGCAGGTGCGCCCCGTAGCGCAGGCGGGCGAGGGCGATGTAGTCCGGGATGTCGCGTCCGCCGTACTCGGGCGCATGGCGCAGCCGTCCGGCCGCCAGCACCACGATCGCCTGCGCGCCCGCGCGGTCGGGAGCCTGCCGCGGCGTGGTCATCCGCTCCAGCGGTGCGACGAAGAAGCTGGCGCCGGCCGGTGTCGACAGGAATGCCAGCAGCGCGACGCCGGTGGCGGCGACGGCACGTCCGGCCCGGGGCCAGCGGCGCCACAGCAGCAGGCCGATGGCGACCAGCAGGAACAGATTGGCGGGAGGGAGAATCAGGTCGCGCGGTATCGCATTGATCAGGTCGAGCACGGGCATGGGCAAATGAAGGGAACGGCCGAGTATAGCCGGTCAGCCCGCCGGCGGTGGAGCCAGGGCGCCGCTAGGGCGAACGCCGAGCGCACTTGGTCCGGCCGTCCATCCCGTGCTATGTTTCGCGTTTCCTTGCAAAAACGATTTACACCATGGGTCTGATTTCCATATCGACGTCGCCGCGTCCGTTCCCCGCCAAGCTGGCCTGCCTGATCGGCGCCTTCATGTTCGCCGTCGCGGCCTGGCAGGGCTTCCAGCGGATGGAGTTCCTGCGCGCCGCCGAAACGGCGTCCGCGAAGGTCGTCGGCGTCCACACCGGCGGCACGCAGCCGCAGATCCTGTTCCATGCCGGCGACAGGCGCATCACCTACCTGCAGGGCGGCGCGGCGTTCGGCTACGCGGCCGGACAGGCGGTGCAGGTACGCTATCTGCCGGAGCGGCCGGCCGCCACCGCGGTGGTCGACGATTTCCTGGCGCTGTGGGGCACGACGGCGGTGTTTGCCGTGCTGGGGGCGTGTGCAGGCGGTATCGGACTGGCGACGCTGCGTGCCCGGCGCGCAGCCGGCGGCGCACGGTAATCGTCAATGCGCCGCCGTCTGCGCCTCGCTGCGCAGGCGGCTCGCGTCGCGCGCGGGCGGGGCGCCGAACAGCCGCACGTAGTCGCGGCTGAACTGCGACGGGCTCTCATAGCCGACGCGGTAGCCGGCGCTGGCGGCGTCCAGGCCTTCGGCCACCATCAGCCGCCGCGCTTCCTGCATCCGCAGCTGGGTGCGGAATTCCAGAGGGCTCATCGACGTCACCGCCTTGAAATGGGTGTGGAACGTCGAGCGGCTCATGCGCGCCACGTCGGCCATGTCGTCGATGCGGCATTCCTGCGCGTAGTGGGCGCGCAGCCAGACGATGGCGCGGGCGATCGCGTTCAGGCGGCTGTTGGCCTGCGCCATCTGGCGCACGACGCGGTTGCCTGGACCGGTCAGCAGGCGGTACAGGATCTCGCGCGTCACCAGCGGCGCCAGCGCGTCGATGTCGGCCGGCATGTCGAGCAGGGCGGCCAGGCGCAATGCGGCGTCCAGCAGTTCGGGCGTCGTGCGGTTCAGGCACAGGCCGGGACCTTCCTCGGACACCGTGTCGTCCGACGGATAGCGCAGCGCCAGGTCCGACAAGGCCGTCATGTCCAGGTTCAGGCGCAGGCACAGATAGGGCTTGTCCTCGCTCGCTTCGATCACGGAACCCATCACGGGCAGGTCGACCGACGCCACCAGGTAGTTGGCGGCATCGTAGACGTAGGCCGTGGTGCCTAGCACCGCCTGCTTGCTTCCCTGGGCGACGAGGCACAGCGTGGGCTCGTAGACGACCGGCATGGGCATCGTCGGCGTGGAAGCGCGCAGCAGGCTCACGCCCGCCAGCGGCGTGTCGAAGGTCCCGTCATGGGGTGCGTGACGGGCGAGGATGTCGGCGAGTCGTGCAAGGATGTCCATGTCCATCAGCATAGCAGGATCGTGGGCCACACGGCAGGCGCCGGACGATCGTGCAATCATCCTGGACATTCCCGCTACCGCCGGATGCGCTGGCGGCGCCACACTGTGCCTCGTTCACCACACAACGAGGAGATTGCAATGATGGCACTGAACCACTACCGTTTGCTGGGCCGCTCGGGCCTGCGTGTGTCGCCGCTGGCGCTGGGCACGATGACCTTCGGCCAGGACTGGGGCTGGGGCGCCGACGAAACCGAAGCCGGACGCATCTTCGACGCCTACCTCGAGCGCGGCGGCAATTTCGTCGACACGGCCGTCAATTACACGAACGGGGCGTCCGAGCGCATCGTCGGCAAGCTGATGGACGGGCGGCGCGACCGCATCGTCCTGTCGACCAAGTTCACGATGTCGCGCAACCCCGGCGACCCCAATGCGGGCGGCAACCACCGCATGAACATGGTGCGCTCGGTCGAGCAGAGCCTGCGCCAGCTCGGCACCGATCGCATCGAGCTGCTGCACCTGCACGCCTGGGACGAGACGACGCCGCCCGAAGAAGTGTTGCGCGCCGTCGACGACCTGGTGCGCGCCGGCAAGGTGTTGTATGTAGGCATCTGCAATACCCCGGCCTGGCGCGTGGCGCAGCTGCAGACCATCGCCGACCTGCGCGGCTGGACCCCGCTGGCGGCGCTGCAGATCGAGTACAGCCTCGTCGAGCGCAGCGTCGAACACGAACTGATGCCGATGGCGCGCGCGTTGGGGCTGGGCGTGATGCCCTGGTCGCCGCTCGGCGGCGGCATCCTGAGCGGCAAGTACGGCAAGGCGGACCTGGACGTGCAGGGCGAACGCGACGTGGCGGCCACGCGCAAGGGCATCATCGCCTCGTCGGGCCTGCTCAACGAGACGTCGCTGGCCATCGCCGCCGAAGTGACGGCCGTGGCGGGCGACGTCGGCGCGACACCGGCGCAGGTGGCGCTGGCCTGGACCTTGCTGAATCCGGCCGTGACGGCGCCCGTGATCGGGGCGCGCACGCTGGACCAGGCGCTGGGCAATATGGGGGCGCTGGACGTGCAGCTCGCGCCCGAACACATCGCCCGCCTGGACGCGGTGAGCCGCCCGGCGCCGATCTTCCCGCAGCGCTTCGTGGGGCAGCCGATGGTGCAGCAGCTGATCTTCGGCGGCGCGCAGGTGGCGCAGCGCGGTCCGGCGGCGTGATGAGCGCCCCCCGGCATGCGCGGGGCGACGGCCGTGCCGCGGATCAGGTCTCTTGCGACGGCGCCCGGATCGCGGAACGCACGGCGGCGAGGATCTGGTCCGATGCGGCCGGATCCTTGACGGCGCGCGCCAGCGTGATCGCGCCGACCATGGCAGCGAGGGCCACGAGGCTGCGGTCCGGGCCGCTGCTGCGCAGATCCGCGCCTTCGAGGCGCTTGGTCATGCGCTGGACCATGATGTCGCTGGTGGCGCTCGGACTGCCGCGCAGGCCGAGTTCCGCGCACAGGCTGGGCAGCGGGCAGCCCTCGTCGGGCTGGTCGCGGTGCTCGGGCGACAGGTAGCTGGCCACGAAGGCCGAGAATTCTTCCGTATCTCTCGGCTCCGGCCAGCGTTCGAACGCCTGGTCGACGGCCGATTCGAGCGACGCTTCGACGAGCGCATCCTTCGATGCGAAGTGGGCATAGAAGCCGCCATGGGTCAGACCCAGCGCCTTCATGAGGGGTACCAGGCCGGTGCCTTCGACGCCGTCCTTGCGGAAGCGGCGCGACGCTTCGCCGATGATGCGCTTGCGCGTTTCTGCCTTATGGTTACTCGAGTAACGCATGTTGTTGCTATCTGCTGTGGTTGGGGGGCTGGCCTGGGTCTTGCGGCCATCGGCTGAAAGACGGACAACACGCAGCCGATAATTTGGCAACGTGCCGTGTCAGGTTTGTAATCAATTGTAATGGGTAAGCCACAATTGTACAAATAGATCAGCAGCGAATTGTCGAGCGGAGATACACGACACCGACGCGGAGGAAATCCGGGAGAAAAACGGCGGAACAAGGACGGTACCGCACGAGCGTGCGGACGGGAAGAGAAGTGTTGTTGTAGTGCTAAAACTGGCGGGAAGGTGGGCGCGTCGGAAGGACGCGCCCGGAGTCTGTCAGCGGCCGAGATGGCGGCCGAGGAAATCGCGCATCAGGCCGGCGATGGTCTCGCCGTCTTCCTCGAGGGCAAAGTGCCCCGTGTCGAGCAGGTGCAGTTCGGCCTGCGGCAAGTCGCGCAGGTAGGGCGTGGCGCCCTCGGCGGGGAAGATCTTGTCGTTCTTGCCCCACGCGATCAGCATCGGCGGCTGGTGCGTGCGGAAGTATTCCTGCCACGCCGGGTAGCGGGGCGGATTCGTGCCGTAGCTGTACAACATCTCGAGCTGGATCGCCTGGTTGCCCGGCCGGTCCATGTACGCCTGGTCGATGACCCAGGCGTCCGGGCTGACGTTGGCGGCCGGGTCGCGGAAGCCTTCCGAATACTGCCAGCGCGTGGCCGCGATCTCGGTCAGCGGGCGCAGCCTCGCGGCATTGGCTTCCGACTTGTCTTTCCAGTACGCCTTGATAGGCGCCCAGAAATCGTTGTCGAGTCCTTCATCGTAGGCATTGCCGTTCTGGACCACGATGGCGCTGATGCGTTCGGGGTGCGCGGCGGCCAGGCGGTAGCCGACCGGCGCGCCGTAGTCCTGCACGTAGATCGCATACCTGGTCAGCTCGATGCGCTCGGTGAGCTTGTCGACGATGGCGGCGACGTGGTCGAAGCTGTAGTCGAACCGGTCCACCGGCGGCGCGTCGCTCTGGCCGTAGCCCGGGTAGTCGGGGGCGATCACGCGGTAGCGGTCCGCCAGGCGCGGGATCAGGTTGCGGAACATGTGCGACGAGGTGGGAAAGCCGTGCAGCAGCAGGATGGCCGGTGCATCCCTGGGGCCGGCTTCGCGGTAGAACACCTTGACGCCGTCGATATCGACGGTGTGGTAGCTGACAGCGGACATGGTCGCTCCTTTCGTGACGGGTTGTGATGAGGGCAGGACCAGTGTCGCGCGCAGCGCCACGGATGGGAATCGCCGGACAGGGCAAGAGACTTTTTCGCGGCGCGGAAGAATCGGACGGAGCAGGCTCAGGCGAGCAGCGGATCGCCGCGCAGGCGCTCCACGGCAAGGTCGACGAAGCTGCGCACCTTGGCTGCCGATTGCCGCCCCTCGCGGTGGATCACGTGGACCGGCAGCGCCGCCGGCGCGAACGGCTCCAGCACGAGCCGCAGCCGGCCGGCGGCTACCAGCGGCGCCACCTGGTAGGACAGCAGGCGCACGATGCCGAAGCCGGCGCAGGCCGCCTCGATCGCGCTGTCGTTGGTGTTGACCACGAGGCGCGGCGCGATCTTGACGGCGAACGTGTCGCCATCGCGCGCGAACCGCCATTCCGGCTGCGGCGAGATGCCGCTGGCCGCCACCAGCACGTGCTGCGCCAGGTCTTCCGGCTGCCGCGGCACGTCGTACCGTTCCAGGTATTCGGGGGAAGCGCACAGCACGCTGCGCACGTGCCCCACGCGGATCGCCTGCAGGCTGGAGTCGGGCAGGTGGCCGATGCGCACGCCCACGTCCAGGCCTTCTTCGACGAGGTGCACGACGCGGTCCAGGAACAGGCTCGACACCGTCACGTCCGGATGGCGGCGCAGGTAGTCGATCACGATGGGCATTACGAACGTCCGCCCGAACAGGACCGGCGCCGTCAGCATCAGGCGCCCGCGCGGCGCGGCGTTGATGCCGCGCGCCGCTTCGTCGGCTTCGTCGGCTTCGGCGATGATGCGGCGCGCATCGTCCAGATAGCGCAGGCCGGCCTCGGTGGCGCGCACGTAGCGCGTCGTGCGGGTCAGGAGGCGCACGCCGAGCCGCTGCTCCAGCGTGGAGATGGCGCGCGTGACGGCGGGCGGCGACATCGCCAGGCGGCGCGCCGCGCCGGACAGGCTTTCGGCCTCGGCGACGGCCACGAAGACGCTCATCAAATAGAGGCGGTCCATCGTCGATTATTCCATCCAGCGAAAAAGTATTCTGTATTCTACGGATATTCTTTCGGCGCGGTAAACGGACCATAGTGATGGTTGTCATCCCATCCGAAGGAGAATCCATGTCCCGTGCTTTTTCCACGCTCGCCTTTACGCCGTCCGTGCGCCGCGTCCAGGAACGCCATGGCAGCCGCGCGGCCAATGCGCGCATCGATGCCCATGCCGGCGCCCAGGACCGCATCGGGCCCGACGAGCGCGCTTTCATCGAGGACGTCGACACCTTCTTCATGGCCAGTACGGGCGAGAGCGGCTGGCCCTATGTGCAGCACCGGGGCGGGCCGCGCGGTTTCCTGAAGGTGCTGGACGAGCGCACGGTCGGCTTCGCGGATTTCGCCGGCAACCGCCAGTACATCTCGGCCGGCAACCTGGAGCACGACGGGCGCGTGATGCTGATCCTGGTGGACTTTGCCACCCGCGGCCGCTTCAAGCTGTGGGGCCGGGCGCGCATCGTGGAGGCGGACGAGGATCCCGCGCTGGCCGCGCGGCTGGCGGTGCCGGGCTACAAGGCGAAGGTGGAGCGGGCCTGCGTCATCGCCGTGGAGGCGTTCGACTACAACTGCCCGCAGCACATCGCGCAGCGCTTCTCGGTGGCGGAGCTGCGCGCGGTCGCGGGGACGCAGGATGGGCGGGCGTGGCTGCAGGCGGAGCTGGGGTTATGATGGCGGCCACCCCACCGTTGCTGTCAGGGATTCAGCACGCAATGCCGCGGCCAGCCGCCGTAGCGTGCAAGCGCAGGTAATCCTCGCACGCCCGCGCATCCAGCGGGCGGCTGAAATAGAAGCCCTGGATCTGGTCGCAGCCCGCCTTGCGCAGCGCCTCGTACTGTTCGGCCCTGTCGACGCCCTCGGCGATCACTTCCAGGTGCAGGTTGTGGGCCATCGCGATGATGGCCTGCACCATCGCCAGCGATTCGGCGCTCTGGTGCACGTCCAGCACGAAGGAGCGGTCTATCTTGAGCTTGTCGACGGGCAGGCGCTTCAGGTAGCTCAGGCTCGAGTAGCCGGTGCCGAAGTCGTCGATGCTCAGCGTGACGCCGAGCGCGCGCAGCTGGTGCATCAGCTCGCTGCTGCGCAGCGGGTCGTCGATCGACATGCTTTCCGTGAGTTCCAGTTCCAGCGCGCCGGGCGGCAGTTCGGCGTCGCGCATGACGGCGGACACGGTGGCGATGATGTCGGTGCGCAGGAACTGGCGCGCCGACAGGTTCACGGCCACCGGTACGGTGGGCAAGCCGGCGCTGCGCCAGGCCCGGGCCTGGGCCACGGCGCCGCGCAGGACCCATTCGCCGATCTCGACGATGAGTCCCGAATCCTCCGCGATGGGAATGAATTCGACGGGAGACACGGTGCCGTATTCCGGGTGCTGCCAGCGCAGCAGCACTTCCAGTCCGGCCACGCTGCCGTCCTGCAGGCCGATCTTGGGCTGGTAGACGAGGTGCAGCTGCTGGCTGCCGATGGCCTGGCGCAGCTGGTTTTCCAGCGTCAGCTTGCGCTGCACGGCGCGGTGCAGTTCGTCGGAAAAGCGCTGGATCTGGCCGCCGCCCAGTTCCTTGGCGCGGCGCGTGGCCATCGTCGCATGGTTCAGCAGCACGTCGCCGCTGGCGCCGTCCTGCGGGAAGATCGCATAGCCGATGCTGCAAGTGAGCGGCACCGTGCCGCCGGACGACGTGAATTCGCGGTTCACGGCCTGCATCAGCTGGCGCAGGCGGTCGCGCGCGACGGCGTCGTCGCCCAGGCTGGGCAGCAGCAACACGAATTCGTCGTTGCCGGCGCGCGCCAGCGTGTCGCCGGGGCGCAGCAGGTGCTGCAGGCTCAAGGTGACCGCGACCAGTGCCTTGTCGCCCGCATGGTGGCCGAGCAGTTCGTTCAGGCGCTTGAACTTGTCGATATTGATCGTCGCGACGAGGGTCTGGATGCTGGCCTTGCCCCAGTTGCCCAGGTTCTGCTCGATGGTGCGCACGAGCGCCTGGCGGTTGGCCAGGCCCGTCAGCGCGTCGTGGTCGAGCAGGAACGCGACCTGGCCCGCGGCCGCCGACAGCTCGCCGCCGGCGCCCGGCTCGACATAGACATGGGAATGGAGCGACTGGGCTGCGCTGGCCAGCTGGCGGTGGTGGATCAGCTGCTCGGCCATGCGCGCGAGGTCGCGCAGGATGTCGAGCTCGTCGCCGGACAGGTGGCGCGCGACGTGGTCCATCACGCACAGTGTACCGAGCGGCATCCGGTCGATCGAGTACAGCTGCACGCCGGCATAGAAGCGGATGTGCGGCGGCCCGAGCACGAGCGGGTTGTCGGCAAAGCGCGGATCGAGCGTGGCGTCGGGCACCACGAGCGGTTCGTGGTCCAGGATCGCGTGGGCGCAGAACGAGACGTCGCGCGCGGTGCGGTCGACGTCGATGCCGCAGCGCGACTTGAACCACTGGATGTCCTTGTCCACCAGCGATACCGTCGCCATCGGCATCTTGAGCAGGCGCGAGGCCATGCGGGTGATGCGGTCGAAGGCGTCGTCGGGCTGGCTGCCCAGCAGCCGGGTTGCGTGCAGCGCGGTCAGGCGCCGGGCTTCGTCGAGGGGGATCGATGGAATCTGCATGCTCTGTCGTTGGGAGCTGTCGGCCTGGATCCATTTTGCCATGCCGGACAGGAAGGGCGCACGAGTTTGCCTGCAGGCAGCCTCGGCGTGATTGGTGCTGCGTGCTTATTGCTGCGTGAACGTTTCCAAAAACCGGACTCTGACCCCGGTTTGCGTTTGCTCAGGCGCGGAAGCAGGCAACGAGCCAGTCGGCGAACACGCGCACGCGGGCGGACAGCTGGCGCTGGCGCGGGTACAGCACGGAGACGGGAAACGTCGGCGGCGGCAGGTCGGGCAGCACTTCGTGCAACAGGCCGGTCGCCAGCTCCGTCTCGATGCGGTAGCGCGGCACCTGCACGAGGCCCAGGCCGGACAGGGCGGCGGCCGTGTAGGCGTCGGATCCGGTGACGGACACGACGGCCGGAGGATTGGCGAGGCGCAGGCCGTCGGGCGTCTCGAATTCCAGCGGGTAGGGGCGGCCCGTCGCCGTCGAGACGTAGTGCACGGCCTGGTGCCGTTCCAGGTCGGACAGCGATTGCGGGGTGCCGAAGCGTTCCAGGTAGGCGGGGCTGGCGACGGTGACCTGGCGCAGGTCGGCGGCGCGCCGCGCGACCATCGAGGAATCGTGCAGCGGGCCCGCGCGCAGCACGCAGTCGACGCCTTCGCGCACCAGGTCGACGAGGCGGTCGCCTTCGCCCACGTGCAGCTGGATGCGCGGATAGCGCGCCAGGAAGGACGGCAGCTGGGGGAATACGAAGTTGCGGGCCAGCGTGGGCTGCAGGTTCACGCGCAACAGGCCGGCGGGCTGGGTGGCGCGAAAGGCGCCTTCCGCCTCGTCGAGGTCGGCCAGCAGGCGCACGCAGCGCTGGTAATACGCCTCGCCGTCGTGGGTCGGCGCCACGGCGCGCGTGGTCCGTTCCAGCAAGCGCACGCCCAGCCGCTGCTCAAGGCGCTTGATCGCGTTGGTGGCCGTGGCGCGCGGGATCAGCAGGTCTTCGGCTGCCTGCGTGAAGCTGCGCCGCTCGACGATGCGCACGAATACCTGCATCTCCTGGAACCGGTCCATCTGCGCGCTGGCCATCGTGGACGCTCCTCAGGCCAGACCGCCGTTGGCGCGCAGCACCTGGCCGTTGACCCAGGCGGCGTCCGGGCCGGCCAGGAAGGACACGACGCGGGCGATGTCTTCCGGCTCGCCCAGGCGCTCCAGCGGGGCCGCCTTGGCGAGCTGCTGCACCTGCTCGTCGCTCTTGCCGTTGAAGAACAGTTCGGTGGCGACGGGGCCCGGGGCGACAGCGTTGCAGGTGATGCGGCGGCCGCGCAACTCCTTCGAGAACACCCGCGTCAGCGCTTCCACGGCCGCCTTGGTGGCAACGTAGACGCCGTAGGCGGGGGGCGCCATGTGCAGCACGGTGGTGGAGAAGTTGACGATGCGGCCATCCTCGTTCATGCGCGTTGCCGCCTGGCGCATCGTGTTGAACGTGCCCTGCACGTTGATGGCGAAGGTGCGCTCGAAGGTCTCGTCGCTGGTCTCGGCGAGGGTCACATAGGGCAGCACGCCGGCGTTGTTGACGAGGACGTCCACGCGGCCGAAGCGGCTCTCTACCGCGTCGAACATGCGCTCGACGGCGGCGCTGTCGGCCACGTCTGCCTGCACGGCGAAGGCGCGGCCGCCGGCGGTCTCGATCGCGGCCACGACGGCATCCGCCTCGGCCTGCTTGCTGGCGAAGTTGACGGCGACGGCGAAACCGTCCTGGGCCAGGCGGTGGGCGACGGCCGCGCCGATGCCGCGCGAGGCGCCGGTGACAATGGCGACACGGCCGGTGTTCTGGTTTGCTTGGGTATTCATCCTGCGCTCCTTGGTTCGGTTGACGATGAAGCCATGATGATTGATATCGCGAAAAAGATAATCATGGTATCAAGCGCATCAGTATTCCGCTTGCTTCAACAATCCAGTCGAACTGCCGCGTGCTGCGGCGTGGGAAGCAGGTTCATGCGCGGCCGACGGCGGCACTGACGCATTCGGCCAGGATCTCGTCGTCGACGGGTTTACTGAGGAAGCACACGGCACCGCCGGCCAGCGCGCGCTTGCGCACCTGCTCGTCGGGGAAGGCGGTCATCAGGATGCAGGGGGGGGCGCCGGGCGCGGCGCGCAGGCGGCCCAGCAGTTCCAGGCCGCCCATGACGGGCATCTGGACGTCGCTGAGCACGCAATCGACACCGGCCAGGCCGGTCGACAGCAGGTGCTGGGCGCCCTCGTAGAGCGTGACGCGCCATCCGTAGGAACGTAACAGGGCATGCATGGCGAAGCGGACGTCGGCATCGTCGTCGACAACGGCGACATGGGGAGAAGAACGGCTGGAGGTATCCATGACCCCAGCATACACCGCGCCCTGGCATGCGGGTAATCATACAAAGGTATGAAGCAAAGGTATAAACCGGCGGAGCGGCAGCGACCGTTGCGCCGCGGCGTATTGACGACTCAGGTTTCCCGTTCCGGGGCCAGCGCCTCGGCCATGCGCACGAGGTCGGCGAAGGTCTTTGCCTCCATCTTGCGCATCGCATTGCCGCGGTGGATCTTGACGGTGATCTCGCTGGTGCCCACTTCGCCGGCGATCTGCTTGTTCATCAGGCCGCGCACGGCCAGGCCCATCACCTGGCGTTCGCGCGGGCTCAGCGTGCGGTAGCGCGCTTCCAGTTCGGCGTGCGAACGGCCCCGTTCGCGCCGTACGCGGTCGCGCGCCAGCGCCTGCTGGATGGCATCCAGCAGGTCCTGCTCGCGGAACGGCTTGCTGAGGAAGTCGACGGCGCCGCCCTTCATCGCGCGCACCGTCATCGGGATGTCGCCGAAGCCCGTCATGAAGATCACGGGCAGGGCGACGCCGTCCTGGTTGAGCTGGTCCTGCAGGTCCAGGCCGCTGGCGCCCTGCAGGCGCACGTCGAGCAGCAGGCAGCTGCACACCTCGGGGCGCGGCGCCTTCACGAAGTCGGCCACGCTCGGGTAGCAGGCCACCTGCATCCCGACCGACCGCAGGAGGCGCGACAGGCTGTCGCGCACTTCGGCGTCGTCGTCGACGACATGGACGAGTTCCGGGATCGTGGTGTCACTGCTCATGCGCGTGGGCCTCCAGGGGGACGGGGAGTTCGACGTGGAAGGTGCTGCCCGGCGGCGTGCTGCGCGCGCCGATCTGGCCACCGTGCTTGGTGATGATGGAGCGGCAGATCGACAGGCCGAGGCCCATGCCGTCCGACTTGGTCGAGAAGAACGGTTCGAACAGGCGCGCACTGTCCGTATCGGCGATGCCGGGGCCGCTGTCGCGCACCGACAGGCGCACGGCGTCGCCGTCGCGGTGCGTGCGCACGTCGAGGCGCGCCGCGCGGTCCGCCGTGCGTTCGCCGGCGGGCCCCGTCGCGGCCATCGCCTGCAGCGCGTTCATGATCAGGTTGATCAGAACCTGCTGCAGCTCGACGCGGTCGCCGACCACCTCGGGCAGGCCCGGTTCGAGTTCCACGCGCAGCGCCAGCGGAGCGCGTTCGAGCTCGCGCTGCAGCAGTTCGATGGTCTCCGTCACCAGCGCGTTCAGGTCGAGCGGGCGGTGTTCCGGGTCGGCGCGACGCGCCAGCGCGCGGATGCGCCGGATCACCTGGCCAGCGCGCTCGCTGGCCTGCACGATGCCGTCCAGCGCGGCCATGGTCTCGGGCAGGTCCGGCTCGGGCCGCGCGAGCCAGCGGCGCGCCGCCTTGGCGTTGGCGAGGATCGCCGTCAGCGGCTGGTTCACCTCGTGCGCGACCGAGGCCGCCAGCTCGCCCAGCATGCTCACGCGCGCGGCGTGCGCCAGCTGGATCTGGGAAGCGTGCAGCTGCTGCTCGGCCTCGACGCGCCCCGTGATGTCGGTGATGGCGCCCAGGTATTCGCAGTCGCCGTACTCGTCGCGCGAGACCTCGGCCAGCACGTGCACGTGGCGCAGCTTCCCGCCCGGCAGCAGCAGGCGATGCGCAAAGTCGATCGACCCTTCGCAGCCCAGCGCCCGGTCGTACGCGGCGCGCACGGCGGCGCGGTCCTCCGGCAGCGTGCGCGCGAGAATGGGCTCGATGCCCGGCGCGACGTCGTCGCCGTAGCCGAAGATGCGCGCCGCTTCCTCCGACCACACCATGGCGCCGTCCGGCACCTTGATGCCGAAGCTGCCCGTGCGGGTCAGGCGCTGGGCGCCGGCCAGGAAGGCTTCGCTACGGCGCAGGGCGTCCTGGCGCTGGCGCAGGCTGTCCAGCGTTTCCTGGCGCTTGATGGCGAGCCAGGTGGCGATCTCGATGGCGCAGATGCTGACCAGCGCGCGCCCGGCGGGCGAGGGGTGCAGCGTCAGGCCGTGCGCGATCAGGTAGGCGCCCATGGTCAGCAGCACGCAGCACACGCTCAGCGCCAGCGTGGCCGTGCGCGGCCAGGTCGAGGCGGCCAGCATCAGCACGACGATGTACATCACGGCGATGGCCGTATCGAGATGGGTGAAGGCGTCCACCGCGAAGATGGCGAAGGTCAGCAGGATCAGGGCAGCGAATTGCGCGGGATGGCCTTGGCGTCGTGGCATGTTTACAAGCTCCGGAATTTGCTGGAGCTTACACTTGTCCGAAGGGCAGGCCAACTAGTAAAAGGATGGGTATTCTGCGCGCATTATGGCCGAAATGGAGGGATCATGCGGCCATCGTGCCCGTGTCCGCGCGCACATCCGCAATCTCTTGCACTGCGCTGCGCTCGTGCAGCGCCGCCAGGTCCTGCGCCGGCATCGGCCGCGCGAACAGGTAGCCCTGGAACGACAGGCAGCCGATTTCGCGCAGGCGCTCCCACTGGTCCTCGCATTCGACCCCTTCGGCGACGACGTTCAGGCCCAGGCTGGCGGAGAGGTGGACGATCGCCTGCACGATGCTGGCGGCATGCGGCGTACGCAGCATGTCGCGCACGAAGGACTGGTCGATCTTGAGCTGGTCGAGCGGCAGGCGCTGCAGGTAGCTCAGCGACGAGTAGCCGGTGCCGAAGTCGTCCAGCGAGAAGCCGATGCCGTAGCCCTTGAGCGACTGCATGCGCGCGATCGTGTCCTCGACGTCGGTCAGCAGCACGGATTCCGTCAATTCCAGCTTCAGGCGGCGCGGATCGGCGCCGCTGGTCGCCAGGATCTCCAGCAGGCGCGCCACGAAGTCGTCCTGGCGGAACTGGCGCGCGCTGACGTTGACGGCGACCGTCAGGTTCGCCGTGGCCGGGTCGCCGGCCCAGGCGACCAGCTGGCGGCAGGCTTCCTGCAGCACCCATTCGCCGATGCCGACGATCAGGCCGGACTTCTCGGCCTGGGCGATGAAGGCGCAGGGCCCCGTCAGGCCGTCGCGCGGGTGGCGCCAGCGGATCAGCGCCTCGGCCCCGACCATCAGGCCCATCTGGTTGACGACGGGCTGGTACCACAGCTCGAACTCGCGCCGCGCCAGCGCGAAGCGCAGGTCGGTCTCCAGGCTCGTCGTGGCGTCCACCGCGGCCTGCATGCCGGGGTCGAAGAAGCGGTAGGCGCCGCCGCCGGCCGACTTGGCCTCGTACATGGCCATGTCGGCCTGGCGCAGCAGGTCGTGCGCGACGACGTGGCCGTTGCCGAACAGCGCCGCGCCGATGCTGGGCGTGCTGCGCAGCTCGTGGCCGTCCAGCGTGTAGGCGAGCGAGAGCGCGTTGACGATCTTGCGCGCCACCAGTTCGGCGTGGGCGCCGGCGTCCGGCGCCGTCGTGCCCAGGTCTTCCAGCAGCAGCACGAATTCGTCGCCGCCCAGGCGCGCCACCGTGTCGATGTCGCGCGTGACCTGCTGCAGGCGGAACGCGACCATTTCCAGCAGGCGGTCGCCGATGTCGTGGCCGCGCGTGTCGTTGAGCAGCTTGAAGTTGTCCAGGTCGATGAACAGCACGGCGCCATAGCCGCCGTTGCGCTCGCACTTGGCCAGCGCATGGCCCAGGCGGTCCATCAGCAGGCGCCGGTTCGGCAGGTTGGTCAGGCCGTCGTAGAACGCCAGGTGGGCGATGTCCGCCTCGGCCTGCTTGCGCGCGCTGATGTCGCTGCGGGTGCCGACCATGCGCACCGGCTGGCCGTCCGCGCCGCGCTCGACCACCTTGCCGCGCGACTGCACCCAGACCCAGTGCCCGTTGCGGTGGCGCATGCGGAACTCGGCCTCGAAATCCGGCGTGGCGCCGTGCAGGTGGCGGTCCAGGGCCGCGTGCAGGGCGTCGCGGTCTTCCGGATGCACGAGGTCCATGCCCTCGGGGTCCATGGTTTCCTGCTCGCCCGAGGTGTAGCCGAGGATGGCGCAGGCGCGGGCATCGACGCTGCGGCGGCCGGAGACGATGTGCCAGTCCCACAGGCCGATGCTGGCGCCGGCCAGCGCCAGGTCGACCCGTTCGGCCGCCTCCATGCGCTCGGCCTCGGCGCTGCGCGCCAGCCGTTCCAGCGCGCCGCGGCGGCGCTGGGCCAGCAGCAGGGCGGTGGCGCACGCCAGCCAGAACAGGGCCCAGCCGGCCAGGCTGGCCAGCGCCACGCGGCGCCAGCCCATGCCGGTCAGATCGGCGTTGCGCGACAAGCCGATGACCAGCGTGCGTTCCAGGCCCAGGTCGGCCAGCCGCATGCTGCGCTGGACCACCAGCCGTTCGGTGCCGGACGCGTCGCGGGCACGCTGCACGGTGACCAGGCGGCCGGTGGCGCGGTGCGCGGCCAGCAGCGGGTCGGCATGGGCCGGCACGGCGCGCATCTCGATCGGGTCCGGCGGCACATACAGCAGGCGCCTGCCGGCCAGGTCGGAGATCGAGATCGTCATGTCGGCGGCATACAGCGCCGAGCGCATCACGGCGTCGAAGTATTCGGGGTTCAGGATCGCCACCACGGCGCCGCGCCCGCAACCGTCCAGCGGCGACAGCGACATGGCGACCTTCAGGTCGAAGCGGTCCGGCTGCGCCTCGAACGGGTCCGACAGGTACAACGTGTCGCCGCTGCACATACGCGGCACGCGCGCCAGGAAGCGGCGGTCGTCCAGGCGGCGCTCGCCCAGGTCGTCGTTCGACAGCACGATGCGCCCGTCCGGTCCCAGCGCCATCAGCGCACGCACGCCAGGCATCGCGCGCTTGAGCGATTGCAGCAGCGTGCGGCGGCAGGCCGGGCCGCAGGCGGTGTCCGCACCCAGCGCCTCGCGCGAGCCTTGCAGCGACCAGCGCACCGCCTCGAACTGGCGGTGCAGCGCCTGGTCGATCACCTGGGCCTGCTCGCGCATGCGCTCGGCATCCGCTTCCAGCGCCGTGCGGCGTTCGTTCCAGGCCATGCCCGCCAGCAGCAGGCCGGTCGACAGCAGGCCGGCGGCGAGCAGCAGCCATTCGGTGAGGCGGCGCCGCGGAGCGGTGAGACGGAGCAGAAGGTGCAGTGGCATGATGGTCTCCCTGTTCATGGCTGCGATCGTAAGCGGCGCGTGCCGCCGGCGCCATCAGACCTCGGTATCGGCGCTCATACGCGCGTATAGGGAGGCCGCGAGGGAGGCGGCAAAGCGCGCACGATTGGCCCGCGGGGGCGTCATGGTTTACCATCCGTGTGCCTGCGCCCAGCGGCGGATATTCGGAGAACACCATGAAAGCGATCGTAACCGGCCACACCAAGGGCCTCGGTGCCGCCCTTGCGGCCAACCTGCTGGCGCGCGGCGTGCCGGTGCTAGGGCTGGCGCGGACCGGCGCGCCGCTGCTGCGCGACGGCTATCCGGAGCTGTTCGAGGAAGTCGAACTGGACCTGGCCGACGGCGCCGCGCTCGCGGCCTGGCTCGATGGCGGCGCGCTCGAACACTACCTGGACGGCACCGGTGCCGTCCTTCTGCTGAATAACGCCGGCGTGGTCGGCCCCGTCGGCCCCCTCGACGCCCAGGATCCGCAGGCGGTCTTGCGCTCGGTGGCGCTGAACGTGGCCGCGCCGATGGCATTGTCGGCCGCGGTCGTGCGCGCCAGCAGCGGTGCGCAGCGGCGCATCCTGCACATCTCCAGCGGCGCGGCGCGCAACGCCTATCCGGGCTGGAGCGTGTACTGCGCCACCAAGGCCGCGCTGGACCAGCACGCGCGCGCCGTGGCCCTCGACGGCGAATGCGGCGTGCGCATCTGCAGCCTGGCGCCCGGCGTCATCGACACCGGCATGCAGGCCGAGATCCGCGACACGCCCGAGGAACGCTTCCCGCTGCGCCAGCGCTTCGTCGACCTGAAGGAGACGGGCACGCTGGTCGACCCCGAGCAGTGCGCGGAGCAGCTGATCGACTACATGCTGGGCAGCGGGTTCGGGGCCGAGGTGATTGCGGATTTGCGCACGCTGTCCTGAGTGGGCGTGTTGTGGGCGGACGCTGAAGTTCGTTACAAGCTCTCGCAAGAAGCGGGCTGATTCGGGCGGGCTGTCCTTGCAAATGTGAAAAATTGGTGGCAGTCATGACAGCACAAAGCCGCCTCATGACAAGCGCGATACGGCATCGAAGTAGTCGTTGCCGCCTTCATCGGCATACGTGCTCGCCAGGCGCATATGCGCACTTGCGAGCAAGCGCTCGTAGTCGACTTCGCCGAGCGAGAGCGATACCTGTCCGGTTTGCACATCATTCCACGTGCAAGGCTGACGAGGCGCGCTGAACAAGAAGCGACCGCCCGGTTCGAGTGTCCTCCCAATCTTTTCGATCAAGCGCCGTTGGTCGTCTTCGGACAGTAGAAACATCAGTCCCACCGCGATGACGCCATCGAACGTTCTACAGAAGAAGGCGCTCTCCTGCACTGTCTCGCAAGCGACCCGAACGCTGCCAAGCCGCTGGCGACACATGGACACCAGCGTTGGAGACGCGTCGACGCCAAACACCACACATCCCTGTTCCGCGAGTGTCGACGCTATCGGAAACCCCGATCCACAACCGAGATCCAGGACCGCTGCGCCTGACGGCAAACGCGTTGCCCATTGCCGCGCCACTTTGCTGCCGGTATCGGAGCGTACAAGAGCGAATTCTGTCGCTATGCTTTCCCAGCTACTGGATGCGCTTTCGATCGGCATAGGCTGACTGTTGAAATGGAACGGCTGGTTTCGACCCGAAGCGGACGGTCACGGCCGGTTTGATGCTCAGTCAGGCATTAACTCGACATTTTCACCGAGCTTAGCAAACTCATGAAAGATGTCATCGAGGTAGGTAGCAAGGTCTTCCGCTGCTAAGCTCGGCGGGATCACCACATCGTTCAGCCGTGTTCGTTTCCCTAGCTCTGAGCGATACACGACCCAAGACTCGTTCTCACGCCGGACGTCAACCTGAAAGCGACCGTAAATGTTGAACTTCATTGTGCGAGTCCTTGTAGTGGTTGATTGAGCCGCATGAGGAAAACGATGGTCTGCTTCTGGCCCAGGCTGTGTAAAAACGCAGGGCCATGTAAACGAAACCGGGTCGGTAAACG
>CAUSCY010000071.1:0-24626 GCA_963529995.1 uncultured Massilia sp.
AGGGACCTGCGGATTAACAGTCCGTCGCTCTACCGACTGAGCTATCAGGGAATTGTGTTGCTATTATAACCGCCCCGCCGCGCCTTGCACAGGCTGGAATACCAACCGTGCATGAGTACGCCAAGGCGTGAAATTCTTGGCTCCCCGACCTGGACTCGAACCAGGGACCTGCGGATTAACAGTCCGTCGCTCTACCGACTGAGCTATCAGGGAATCGTCTTCCGGTGCAACGTGCGCTGAACCGGAAGAGCCAGGATTTTAGAGAACTTTTGCGATAGCGTCAACGACGCGATCGATGTTCTTCGAATTCAGTGCCGCCACGCAGATACGGCCGGTGTCCACGGCGTAGATCGATTCGGCGCGCAGCTGCTCGACCTGCTCCTTGGTCAGGCCCGAATACGAGAACATGCCGACCTGCTCGCGCACGAAGCCGAAGTCCTTGCCCGGGGCCTTCTCGGCCAGCTTCTTGACCAGTTCCTCGCGCATTTCCTTGATGCGCACGCGCATGCCGGCCAGCTCGTCTTCCCAGGTCTGGCGCAGTTCCGGCGTCGACAGCACGGTGGCGACGACCTTGCCGCCGTGGGTCGGCGGGTTCGAGTAGTTGGTGCGGACGATGCGCTTCAGTTGCGACAGCAGGCGCGCGGCTTCCTCGCCCGACGATGCCACCACCGACAGCGCGCCCACGCGCTCGCCGTACAGCGAGAACGACTTCGAGAACGAATTCGACACCAGCAGCGGGCCGCCGGCGTCCACGAAGCGGCGCACGACGGCGCCGTCTTCGGCGATGCCCGAGCCGAAGCCTTGGTATGCCATGTCCAGGAACGGGATCAGGCCGCCGGCCTTCACGGCCTCGATGACCTGGCCCCACTGCTCGCTCGTCAGGTCGGCGCCGGTCGGGTTATGGCAGCAGGCGTGCAGCACGACGATGGCGCCTTCCGGCATCGCCTTCAGGGCGGCCAGCATGCCCTCGAAGTTGACGCCGTGGGTGGCCGGATCGTAGTAGGTGTAGTTGTTGACGGTGAAACCAGCGCTTTCGAACAGGGCGCGGTGGTTTTCCCAGCTCGGGTCGCTGATATAGACGTCGGACGACGGCGAGAAACGCTTCAGGAAATCGGCGCCGATCTTCAGTGCGCCGGTGCCGCCCAGGGCTTGCACGGTGATCGCACGTTTCTCTTGAATTACCGGGCTGTCGGCCCCAAATACGAGTTCTTGCACAGCCTTGTCGTACGCACCCAGGCCTTCGATCGGCAGATAGGTGCGCGGGGCCGGTTGCTCCATCAATTTTGCTTCTGCTTTGCGAACGCAATCCAGCAGAGGCACTTTCCCGTTGTCATCGTAGTAGACGCCGACGCCCAGGTTGATCTTGGCCGGATTGGTATCTGCATTGAAGGCTTCGGTAATGCCGAGGATGGGGTCGCGCGGGGCCATGGCGATGGCGCCGAAGATGCTGGCAGGAGCTGTGGAATTCATCGTGATAAACTGGGTTTGTCGCTGGGTTCGCAGCAGTTGTATAGACAGCGGCTACCGATATCGCAAGGCGCGAAGCGGGCCGCAGGCGGATTCTCATTCTAGCAAAGGTCTGATCCAATGGCAGATTTATCGGTCGTAAATTCCCCCGAGCCTACCGTCATCACGTTCCCGGACTCGCCGTTCAAGCTGCACCAGCCCTTCCCGCCCGCCGGCGACCAGCCGACGGCGATCGAAGGCCTGGTGGAAGGCATCGAGGACGGCCTGATGTACCAGACGCTGCTCGGCGTGACGGGCTCCGGCAAAACGTACACGATGGCCAACGTGATCGCCCGAGCGGGCCGTCCGGCGATCGTGTTCGCCCCGAATAAAACGCTGGCAGCCCAGCTGTATGCGGAGTTCCGCGAGTTCTTCCCGCAGAACGCGGTCGAGTACTTCGTCTCCTACTACGACTACTACCAGCCGGAAGCCTACGTGCCGCAGCGCGACCTGTTCATCGAAAAGGACTCGTCGATCAACGAGCACATCGAGCAGATGCGCCTGTCGTGCACCAAGTCGCTGATGGAACGGCGCGACGTCGTCATCGTCGCCACCGTGTCGGCCATCTACGGTATCGGTAATCCGAACGAATACCACAAGATGATCCTGACGCTGCGCCACAAGGACAAGGTGGCGCAACGCGACATCATCGCGCGCCTGATCCAGATGCAGTACACGCGCAACGAGATGGACTTCGCGCGCGGCACCTTCCGCGTGCGCGGCGACACCATCGACATCTTCCCGGCGGAACACGCGGAACTCGCGATCCGCGTCGAGATGTTCGACGACGAGATCGACTCGCTGCAGTTGTTCGACCCGCTGACGGGCAAGGTGCGCCAGAAGATCCCGCGCTTCACCGTGTATCCGGGTTCGCACTACGTGACGGGCCGCGCGACGGTCCTGAAGGCCGTCGATTCGATCAAGGCCGAGCTGAGCCATCGCCTGGAAGAATTCCGCGAACAGGGCAAGCTGCTGGAAGAGCAACGCCTGGAGCAGCGCACCCGCTTCGACCTGGAAATGCTGGCCGAGGTCGGCTTCACGAAAGGCATCGAGAACTATTCGCGCCACCTGTCCGGCTCCATGCCGGGCGAACCGCCGCCGACGCTGATCGACTATTTGCCGAAAGACGCACTGATGTTCATGGACGAGTCGCACGTGATGATCGGCCAGCTCAACGCCATGTACAACGGCGACCGCTCGCGCAAGGTGAACCTGGTCGACTACGGCTTCCGTCTGCCGTCGGCGCTGGACAACCGGCCGCTGAAGTTCCAGGAATTCGAGAACAAGATGCGCCAGTGCATCTTCGTGTCCGCGACGCCGGCCGAGTACGAGCAGCAGCGCGCCGACAACGTGGTCGAGCAGGTGGTCCGTCCGACCGGCCTGGTCGACCCGAAGATCCTCGTGAAGCCGGCCCGCTCCCAGGTCGACGACCTGATGGGAGAAATCAACGACCGCATCGCCAAGGACGAGCGCGTGCTGGTGACGACGCTGACCAAGCGCATGGCCGAGCAGTTGACGGAATACCTGGGCGACCACGGCATCAAGGTGCGCTACCTGCACAGCGACATCGACACGGTGGAACGCGTCGAGATCCTGCGCGACCTGCGCCTGGGTACGTTCGACGTCCTCGTCGGCATCAACCTGCTGCGCGAGGGCCTGGACTTGCCGGAAGTGTCGCTGGTCGCGGTGCTGGACGCCGACAAGGAAGGCTTCCTGCGTTCGGAACGCTCGCTGATCCAGACCATCGGCCGCGCTGCGCGTAACCTGAACGGCGTCGCGATCCTGTACGCGGACCAGGTCACGGACTCGATGAAGCGCGCGATCGACGAGACGGAACGCCGCCGCGCCAAGCAGATCGCCTTCAACGAGGCGAACGGCATCGTGCCGAAGGGCGTGAACAAGAAGATCAAGGACATGATCGACGGCGTCTACAGCGCGGCCGCCGCCAAGAACATGCTGGAAGGCGCGCAGGAATCCGTGCAGGCGGCGAAGGTCGAGGGCATGAGCGAGAAACAGATCTCGAAGGAGATCAAGCGCCTCGAGAAGCTCATGGTCGACCACGCCAAGAACCTCGAGTTCGAAAAGGCGGCGCAGGTACGCGACCAGCTGCACGTGCTCAAGCAGCAGGCCTTCGGCGCGCCGGGGGCGGACAATGTGGTGTCGATCCTGGGCAAGTAAGGTGCTTGCCGCATGAACGAACGGCCGGGATTCTCCGGCCGTTTTTTATTGGAAGCGACACTTGCCCGTCAAAGAGCACGCTCCTCAAAACAACGTCGTCCCTGCGAAGGCAGGGACCCAATGTTCGCTTGCGTGATCGAAACGCAAGCAATATTGGGCCCCTGCCTCCGCAGGGGCGACGGTGGTCAAAGCACCTGGACCAGCTGAATCTCGAAGATCAGGTTCGCATCCGGCGGAATCGGCCCCGTCCCTTCCTTGCCATAGCCCATGGACGACGGCACCACGAGCACGCGCTTGCCGCCTTCCCGCATGCCGGCCACGCCTTCATCCCAGCCTTTCAGCACGGCCGCGCCGCCGATGCGGAACGTGAAAGGCAGCCGCTTGAGCGAGCTGTCGAATTCCTCGCCGCGCTGCTGCGGCGCCTTCGGGTCGTACATCCAGCCCGTGTAGTGCACGGTGACGCGGTCGCCGACATTCGCCAGCTTGCCGGCGCCGACCACGGTGTCGATCTTCTGGAAAGCGATCGCCGACGTGTCGGCCACGAAGGGCTTCGGCGGCGGCACTTCCTTGCGGCGCTCGCAACCTGACAGATTGCCCGCCAATGCGACGCCGACGACGCACGTGGCGAGCAGGGATTTCATCACGGCGCGCATCGCCTTACTTCACGTCGAGCAGTTCGACGTCGAAGATCAGGTTCGCTTTCGGCGGAATGGGGCCGATGCCGTCGTCGCCGTAGCCCAACGCGGCCGGGATGATCAACGTGCGCTTGCCGCCCACCTTCATGCCTTCCACGCCCTGGTCCCAGCCCTTGATGACCTGGCCGGCGCCCAGCGCAAAGCTGAACGGTTCGCGGCCGACGGAGGTGTCGAACATGGCGCCCTTCTGGCCCGGCTGGCTCGGTGCGAACAGCCAGCCGGTGTAGTTCACCACGACGGTCTGGCCGGGGGCGGCGACCTTGCCGGTGCCTTCGACGGTGTCGATCTTCTTGAATTCCTGGACCGAGGTGTCGGCGGCGACGGCGGGCGCGGACGGTGCGGATTGCTTGGCGCGGTCGCAGCCGGCCAGGGTCAGGACGACTGCCAGGCCCAGGGCGCCTGCGGTGAGCATCGATTTCATGGTTGTTTTCGAGATCTGTTGGACAAGTCCGACAGTATCTCCGGGCTTGCGCCGCCGCACAAGGGCGGCGGCGTTGGGAGGGCGGCGCCCTCCCCGGCAAGGCCGTCAGGCGGCTTCGGCCAGTGCTGCCGCATGGCGGCGGCGGCGCGCGGCCACCAGGCCGGCCAGGCCGACGCCCATAAGGGCCAGGCTCATCGGCTCAGGCACCTCGGCGACGTCGTCCAGCGCGAAGCCGCTGAAGCCGGCCCCATCGACGAGGAAGGTGCCGCTCAGGATCAGCGAGTAGGTGCCGCTGTCGAGCCAGCCGGAACCGGCGATGGCGGCGCCCGTGACGTCGAGCAGGAAGTTGGGCACGTCCGTGTACGGGTCGCCCGTCGCGAAGAAGCCGGCATCCTCGAATGCCACGGCATTCGCGCTGTCCGGCTGCAGCTTGAGGCCGAACCAGGTGGTCGGCGCCGAGGGCGGCGTGTTGAACAGGAATTCCCAGATGAAGGTCTCGCCTGCCTGGACGGAAGCATCGCCGAGGCCGAAGTTCCACGTCTGCGCCGTGCCGCCGCCCGACATGTCGGCGAACACGAACGAGGAGCCCGAGTAGGTGTAGATCGGGGCGGCGAAGGCGGTGGCGGCCGTGCAGGTGGCAAGTACCAGGCCGAGCAGGAAATGTTTGATCGATTTCATGGGTCGTCTTTCTTGGTTGGTCGGTTCGGTGGGAGCGTTCAGAACTGCACGTTGAGCGTGCGCGCCAGGTTCGCGACGTCGAGCGCGCCGAGGCCGGTCGCCGGATTGAAGCTCGCCTTGCTGCCGTAGTAGAAGTCGGTGCCGGCCGTGATGGCGCGGAACGGCGAACCGGCGCCGTAGCCCTTGGCCTTGAAGGCGCCGTAGAGCTGCGGCTGCAGGAAGCCCACGCGGCCGCCCTTGCCGGCGCCGATCAGCGTGAAGATGCCGTTCAACTGCGGCGACACGAAGCTGGTGCCGCCGCTGCCCGAACCCCACATGCCGTCCTGGTAAACGGAGTAGCCGCTGTACGGGTCGGCGTTGAGGGACACGTCCGGCAGGTTGCGGCCCGCGTAGCTGACCGGCATGTCGAACAAATCGTAGACACCGTTGCCCGGTTCGCCGATGAACCCGGCCTTGCAGTACAGCGTCTGCCCAGCCGCGCTGTTGGCGACGCCGGCCAGTCCCGCCTGGTAGCTAGGGCGCGCGAAGTTGACGCTGACGCCTCCTCCTCCGCCGACCGGGAAGATGTTCGCGTAGTAGTAGGCCTGGCCATAGTTCTTGACGAAGTAGTCGCGCAGGTAGTCCCAGGCCCAGGCGCGTTCCTGGGTCACGGTGATGGTGCCGTACAGGTGCGGCTGGACGTGCGGCAGCGTGGTGCCGCCGGCGGCCAGCACGAGCGGATCGGCGGCCGGATAGTCGACGCTCAGCAGCGTCGTGCACTCCGGATAGGTGTACGAACGGTTGATGTCGTAGGCGCCGGCGTCGCCCGACGCGGCGATCACGGGAATGCCTTGCGCCGCCGCCTGCAGGAACACGGTGTGCAGCGCCGCCATCGATTCGGGATAGTTGGCGATTTCCGCCGAGCCCCAGCTGATCGACAGCGTATCGACGATGTTCTCGTCGACCGGCTGCGCGAACACGTCGATGAAGCCCTGCTCCGTGTTCGGCGCGATGTAGACGCGCATGGCCGCGCCCGGGGCCACGCCGCCGGACTGCTGGACGTCGAGCGTGGTCTCGCCCGCGCCTTCGGTGCCCACGCCGTAGCCCGGGCTGGCGCCGCCGTCGACCTGCACGTCGGTGATGCGGTTGCGGGCCGTCGCCAGGCCCAGCGAATCCCAGTACGCGAAGGCATCCGACTGGCGATAGTCGGCCAGCGTGGCGATGCCGATCGTGCGGCCGGTGCCGTCGATGCCCGCCTGGTACAGCGGCGTGATGTTGTACTGCCTGGCCAGGTCGGCGGTCGTGTACGAGCCGGGCTCTGCCGTGGCGGCAGCGGCCGGGGTCGGCACCTTCGTCGGCGCGACCTGCCCTTCCGCGGCGGCGGCGCCGGCATTCACCCGACGCAGCGCATTGCTCTTCATCAGCGGTCGGCTGCTCAGGCCATGCACACCCTTGACCACGCCCGCCAGCTGCGCCGGGATGGCCGTCGTGCTCAGCGGGGCCTCGTAGGTCTGTCCCGCCAGAGAATAGCGGTGGATCGGACTGCCGAACACGGCGGCCAGCTGGGCATTGGTGCCTTGCACCGACACCAGCAGGTTGTTCTTGTACACCCGGGTCACCGCAAGGCCGCTGGCCTTCAGAAAGTTCACGACCTGGGCCAGCGACGCGGCATCCTGGCCGTACTGGGCGCCGACCTGTTCCGGGGTCAGGAACTTGCGGTAATTCGGGCTGGCCGGATCGACGGTGGACGCGACGAACGCTTCCAGCGCAGCCAGGTTGCGTACGGCCAGCGACAGCGTGACCGCGCGGACCTCGCTCTGCGGCGCGAGGCCCAGATCGACGGCGCGTGCGTTCTTCGAGACGTTGACTTGCGTGGAGGTGGTAGCTGCCTGGGCCAGGGAAGCGGCCAGCAGGCTGACGGCAACGGCAATTGCGGTAAGGGCTTTCATTGGACTCCCTCTCGTGGTTATGGAACCCGCGGGTGCGACGCTTGGAAGCGGGTAAGGAGTCCAACAGCAACCTCCATGCCAATGTTTATCCACGTTAAAAATTTACATGGAATCAACACCTTGATGGGCTGCTGCGCAATCGATAGCAACGATCTCGTGTATTTATGTAATTTTATTCGACAAAATGCCGCAAAACGGTGCGGAAATTGTTAGTTGTTGGAAATTCTGAGGTCGTTGCAGCAGACTCATGCTGAGCGCATGGGTGCACGGCCGCTCGATGATGTGCTCGCCCGGCAGGATTCCCCCTATGACACATGCGTACAAGGCATGCGGTGCGGGTACGGGAACGAATTCAGGCTACGGTGATGGAGTGGAAAGATTTCCGACACCGGCGCCGCCAGCGCCAACGACAAGGTTTGACGAACTGGGGGCCTCGCTGCCGTGGCGCGTCATGGCGCAGCAGACATGACAGCTCGAGACCGCTGGTCAAGCGAAGCCGTGGTACCGGAATTCAGTGAACCGCCGTTGCTCGGGGTCGTAGGTGGCATCGAAGTAGCACTTGCCGCCGTCGCGGACATTCAGAAATGCCTGGCTCAGGCGCGCTTCGTCCATGCCCAGCGTCTCGCATGCGCCCGCCACCCGGATGACACGCACACCGTCCTCGAGCTTACCCTGGTACTGGACGATATACGTGTGCAGTTTCGCCGCGACCTTGGCACCGGCTTCCTTGCGCATCTCCGCCGCCATCTCGCCCAGCATCGCGTCGGGTACCTGCCATGCTCCGCCCCGGACTTCGAACCAGCGCTTCAGCAGAATCGGGGCGGTCGTGGGCGTCCATGCGGGACCGGCACCATCCTGCGCCTGCGCCGGCACCGAGGCAAGGCACGCGAGCAGCAGGGCCGCGATGGCGATGAAGGGACGGCGTGCGCGTGCGACCATATGACGGCGACTACAGCGTCTTGACGAACTCGCGCACGCCGCCCAGCAGCATCTCGATCGACATCGCCGTCAGGATCAGGCCCATCAGGCGTTCGAACGCCGTCATCACCTGCGGTCCCAGCACCTTCAGCAGGCGCTCGGCGCCGAGGAACACGGCCAGCCAGACGACGCCGACGGCGGCCAGCGCCGCCACGTGCACCATCACCTCTTCCACGCTGCCCGAGGTGAACAGCAGCACGGTGGCCAGCGCCGACGGACCGGCCAGCGCGGGAATCGCCAGCGGCACGATGAACGGTTCGCCGTGTTCGCTCTTGCCCAGCACGCCGTCCGGATGCGGGAAGATCATGCGGATCGCGATCAGCAGCAGGATCACGCTGCCGCCGATGCGCAGCGAGATGTCGGTCAGCTGCAGGGCATTCAGGAAGTGGCGGCCGAAGAACATGAACGACAGCAGCAACAGGAAGGCAATCGCGCATTCGCGGATCACGACGCGCGGGCGGCGCGCCGGCGCGGTGTCTTTCAACGCTGCGACGAACAGGGGGACGTTGCCGAAGGGGTCGGTGACGAGCAGCAGCAGGATGAAGGTCTGGAAGAAGCTTTGGGTCATGGATTGGTCTTGTTCTTGGTTTGCGCGGAGGCGACGCAGGATCTTAACCGATCGCCTGCGGTCGCGGAACGGCAGCCTTCAGCCCGGTCAGGCCGGCGTTCGCTCACGGCCGCGTCACATGCACCAGGCTGGTCATGGCATCCACGTACAGCGTCTTGTCGTCGGCGTACAGCGGCAGCAGCGGCGTGACGGACACCTGGTTCAGCTTGGTCTTGCGGATCTGCCCGCTCTGCGCATCCTTGAACACCGCGTATGGAACGTCCTGGATGACGTAGGGCTGGCCATTCAGGTGGCCGATGATCATCAGCACGTGCCCGGGCACCACCACCAGGTCGCCTACCTGCGCCTTGGCCAGGGCCCGCACGCGGTCCTCGTGCGTATCCTTGTCGCCGAAGGTCCGGTGCTGCAAGGCGGCGCTCGTGCCCTGCACGCCCGAGCTGGGCGCCAGCAGGATGCCCATGCTGCGGTACACCTCGCTCGTCAGGCCGCTGCAGTCGCGCGCATTGAACATGTGGCCCCAGCCGTAACGTTCGCCCAGGAACTTGAAGGCCTGGCGGATGAGGTTGGCGCGGGTCAGCGGCAGGTAGCCGGGCGCGCTGTCGGCGGCACGCCGCAGCAGCGCCGCCTTGAATGCCAGGCTGCCGTCCGGCTCGCGTACCGGCAGCAGCAACGGCCAGGACGCGACCGGACTGGCGCCGTTGACCGGTTCGCCGGGAGCCACGTTGGCCAGCGGCAGCGCGGTGCCCATGTCGAGTTCAAGTTCGGAGAGCGCGGGCGCTTCCGGCGTGAACACGGTACGCACCTGGTCGCCCGTCACCACGCGGCCGGGCGCTTGTTCGGCGTAGGCGAATACGGTCTCGGCCTTGCCGATCCCGATGTCGGCCGCCCTCACCCACGCCGGTCCCTGGCTCGATACCACCAGCAGCCATTGCCGGTCGGCGCTTTCGTGCGCGATGACGACGGGCTCGCCGGGAAACAGGATGCCGGCCTGGAGGCTTTCATAGTCGCGCTGGTCGGCGGCGGCATAGAAGCGCTGTTCGGCGGGCAGCGCGCGCAGTTGGGCGCGGCGCACGCTCAAGCCATGGCGGGCCGGTGCGCTGGCCGGGATGCGGCCAGCCGCGGTATTGCGTCGCAGCGCCTGCAACGTGGCTGGCTTCACCGGACGCCCGTGCTCGTCGACCACGGCCTTGATCGGCGTCTGCTCCGCCTGTTCGATCCATCTACCGACCTGGGCCCGCGTCAGCGTGGCGGGAATGCTGCGCAGGTCGAGCAAGCCGCCGCCGGCGGCGTAGGCACGCGCGCGTTTTTCTTTTACCTGGCCGCCATCGAGCAGCACGATATCCGGGTCGAGCACGCGGCCGACCCAGAACTCGGGCGACAGCATGTCTTCGCTGAAGGCCGGCACGCCGGCCGCGGAGACCGGTGCGACATCCGCGGCGCCGCTGGCCGCGGGCGCGCCTGCAGCGCCCGCCAGCGCGGCGCACAGCAGCAGCCGGCGCCACGAAGGCAAGCGGGACAATATCGAATTCGGCGTCTGCGCAGGCGTCATGCTTCGTCTCCGGATTGGCATCGACAGATGAGGCCCGAGTGTACGTTAAAGCAATCCTGTTGTATATGCAGGATGCTTGCGGCCGGCTGCCGCGCCGTTCGGCCGGGGCAAAAAAAATCGGGGCACCCGGCCCCGATTTTCATGCGGCATTGCGTACGCCGGCTCAGTTCTGCTCGAACTTCTTCAGCCACGCCGACAGCTGGTGCGGACGCAGGCCGTCGTAGTCTTCGAACGGCTGGTGGATCCACGGGTTGTGCGGCAGGTCTTCCAGGTGGTAGTCCGGCACCAGCGACGAGGTGCCCTTGACCCAGATGACGGCCGAGCGCACTTCGGTGACGTCCGGGTAGTTCGACTGCAGGTGCTCGCGCACCTTCACCAGCGTCACGCCGGAATCGGCCAGGTCGTCGACCAGCAGGATGCGGCCGGCCAGCGGGCCCTTGGTCATCGTCATGTACTTGGCGATGTCCAGGTTGCCCTGCTTGGTGCCCGCTTCTTCGCGGTAGGAGCTGGTCGACAGGATCGCCAGCGGCACGTCGAAGATGCGCGACAGCACGTCGCCCGGGCGCACGCCGCCGCGCGCCAGGCACAGCACCATGTCGAACTTCCAGTTCGATTCATAGACTTTCAGTGCCAGGCGCTCGACGAGGCGGTTGTAGTCGTCCCAGGAAACCCACAGGTCCTTGTCGGTCGATGCAGGAGTATTCATCGTTCAGTAATCCCTATTGTTCTCTTATGCCGCGAACGGATGGCGCAGCACGATGGTTTCTTCGCGGTCCGGACCGGTCGACACCATGTCCACCGGGATGCCGACCAGCTCTTCGATACGCTTGATGTAGGCGCGTGCGTTGGCCGGCAGCGCTTCCATCGACTTGGCGCCGACGGTGCTTTCCTTCCAGCCCGGCATTTCTTCGTACACCGGCACGCAGGCTGCCGCCTCTTCGGCGCCGACCGGGAAGATGTCCACGTCGCGGCCGTCGATCTTGTAGCCGGTGCACAGCTTCAGCGACTCGATGCCGTCCAGCACGTCCAGCTTGGTCAGGCACATGCCCGACACGCCGTTGATCTGCACGGAGCGGCGCAGCAGCGCGGCGTCGAACCAGCCGCAGCGGCGGGCGCGACCCGTCACGGTGCCGAACTCGTGGCCCACGCGCGACAGGTGCTCGCCGACGCCGGCGTCGGTCGGCAGTTCCGACGGGAACGGGCCCGAACCCACGCGGGTCGTGTAGGCCTTGGTGATGCCCATGATGTAGTGCAGCATGCCCGGACCGACGCCCGAACCGGCGGCGGCATTGCCGGCCACGCAGTTCGACGAGGTGACGAACGGATAGGTGCCGTGGTCGACGTCCAGCAGCGAGCCTTGCGCGCCTTCGAACAGCAGGTTGCCGCCCGCTTTGTGCGCCGCGTACAGGCTTGAGGACACGTCGCCGACCATCGGACGCAGGCGCGGCACCAGGGCCATCGCATCGTCGAAGGTCTGCTGGAAGTCGATCGCTTCGGCGCCCAGGTAGCCGGTCAGCACGAAGTTGTGGTAGTCCAGGTTCTCGCGCAGCTTCTCGGCGAAACGGGTCTCGTTCAGCATGTCGGCGATGCGGATGGCGCGGCGCGCGACCTTGTCTTCGTAGGCCGGGCCGATGCCCTTGCCGGTGGTGCCGATCTTGTTCTCGCCGCGCTTGGCTTCGCGGGCCTTGTCGATGGCGACGTGGTACGGCAGGATCGCCGGGCACGCCTCGGAGATCTTCAGGCGCGAGGCGACTTCGACGCCGGCGGCTTGCAGCTTGTCGATCTCGCGCATCACGTCCGGTACCGAAACGACGACGCCGTTGCCGATGTAGCAGGCCACGCCTTCGCGCATGATGCCCGACGGGATCAGTTGCAGGGCAGTCTTCTGGCCCTTGATCACCAGCGTGTGGCCCGCATTGTGGCCACCCTGGAAACGCACCACGCCGGCGGCATGGTCGGTCAGCCAGTCGACGATCTTACCCTTGCCCTCATCGCCCCATTGGGTGCCGATGACAACGACGTTCTTAGCAGTATTTGACATCACTTAACCTAAGTTTTTGAGAATCCAATTTCCTTGTTCGAGGACGAGCACGCGGTCGCACTCGAACTCGTCCTGTACATTGTCGTGCCCCGGCATGGACTGGATCACGACTTCGCCGGCCTTGCGCAGCTCGGCGATTTTTTCGCGCAGTTCGGGCGTATTGCCCCACGGCGCACGAATGGCGTGTTTGCGATCGGCGACCGGCAGCAGCCGCGCCAGTTCGCGCAGGTCGAGCGAGAAGCCCGTGGCGGGACGCGCGCGTCCGAATGCCTCGCCCACGTGGTCGTAGCGTCCGCCGCGCGCCACGGCGTTCGGCAGGCCCGGCACGTACAGCGCGAACATGGCGCCGCTTTCGTACTGGTAGCCGCGCAGGTCGGCCAGGTCGATCGCGACCTGGGCGCGGCCCATCGCGGATGCCGCCAGCGCGGCGAGTTCCGCCAGCGCGCGCGTAATGCCGGGCATGGCCGGCAGCAGTTCCTTGGCCCAGGCCAGCACCTCGATGTCGCCGTACAGGTTCGGCAACGCCAGCAGCGCGTCGCGCGTGGCCGGCGCATAGTCGGCGGTGGCTTCCTGCAGGCCCGGAATGTCCTTCGAGCGCAGCAGCCCGTAGAGCAGCTGTTCGTCGCGCTTGGCCATCGGATCGTCGTTCAGCAGCGCGCGCAGCACGCCGACGTGGGACAGGTCCAGGCGCGGCGTGTCGAAGCCGGCCAGGCGCAGCGATTCGAGCGCCAGTTCCTGGATCTCGGCATCCGCTTCCAGGCCGGCGTGGCCATAGATCTCGGCGCCGATCTGGAGCGGCTCGCGGGTGGCGTGCAGGCCGGACGGACGGGTATGCAGCACGCTGCCGGCATAGCACAGGCGCGTGACGGTGTCGCGGTTGAGCAGGTGGGCGTCGATGCGGGCGACCTGGGTGGTCATGTCGGCGCGCAGGCCGAGCAGGCGGCCCGTCATCGCATCGACCAGCTTGAAGGTGCGCGAATCGGTGTCCTCGCCCGCGCCGGCCAGCAGCGAATCGACGTATTCGAGCAAGGGCGGCATGACGAGCTCGTAGCCGTAGGTACGGAACATGTCGAGCATCAGGCGGCGCAGCTCTTCGATCTTGCGCGCTTCGGACGGCAAGACGTCGGCGATATTCTCGGGCAGAAGCCAGGTAGGCATGGGCAAAGCGGATGGAAGTTGTTAAACGTCGGGCAACAAGGAACGCGGCTTTGCACGCATTCCTTGCGCCGAATCGACGATTTTAACCGAAAACCACGCGGGTTTGGCGGTCAAGATGGCGGAAGCGAATGATTTTGCGACAACAGATGCGCCGCGGGTAGCGATGGCGTTGCGGATGGTGGGCATATGATGCCCACCCTACGATCCGGTGAAGACCGTAGGGTGGGCACCACGTGCCCACCATGCATTGCCGATTACTTGCCGGCGCCCGGCCCTTTGAAATACTTGAAGAACTCGGAATTCGAGTCGAGCACCAGGATATCGCTCTTGCCCTTGAAGGTCGCCTTGTAGGCTTCCATCGAACGGTAGAAGCGGTAGAACTCCGGATCCTTGCCGAACGACGCCGCATAGATCTGCGCCGCTTTCGCATCGCCCTCCCCGCGCAGGGTCTCGGCATCGCGCTGGCCCTCGGCCAGGATCACGCTGCGCTGGCGCTCGGCGTCGCCGCGGATCTCGTCCGCTTCCGCCGTGCCGGTGGCGCGCAGCTCGGCGGCCATGCGAGTGCGGTCGACCTTCATGCGCTCGATCACGGCGTTGTTCACCTGGTCGGTGAACTCCACGCGCTTCAGGCGCACGTCGACGACGTCGACGCCCAACGCGCGGGCATCCTGCGCCACGCGCTGGCGCACCGCGGCGCCGATGTCGCCGCGCTGGGCCGAGACGACGTCGCGCACGTTGCGCTTGCCGATCTCGGCATCCAGGGCGGCGCGCACGAGCTGCGTCATCTTCTCGGCACCGCGCTCGGCGCCACGCTCGTTGGCACTGGCCGCGCCGGCCGTCTCGATCAGGTACTGGCGCGGCTCGACGATCTTCCACTTCACGAAGGCGTCGACGTGCAGGTCCTTCTTCTCGGCGGTGGCGAAGTGCTCGCCGTCCGGCGTGTCCAGCGTCTGCAGGCGTTTGTCGAGGTAGACCACGTTCTGCAGCGGCGCCGGCAGCTTGAAGTACAGGCCGGGTTCCTTGATCACGTCGCGCAGTTCGCCCATCGCGTACACGACGGCGTAGCGGTGCTGGTCGACGACGAACATGCTCGACGTCAGCAGGTACAGGGCCACCACCACGGCGGCCAGCAGGGTTACCAGGCGGCTCATCAGCGGGTCTCCCGTTCGCGCGCGTTCTCGCGGCTGCGCAGGTCGCGGTGCTGCGGCTGCTGGGCCGGTGCGGCCTCCTGCTGCTGCGGTTGCGTCGGCTGCGCTTGCGCTGGTTGTTGGGCGGGCTGCGCTGGCGCACCCGGTTGTTGCGGCTGAGTTGACTGGGACGGCTGGCCGGGCGCCGGCGGCTGCTGGTTCGACGGCACCATCATGGGGCCGGAACGGCTGCCGATGGCGGCTTCGTTGGCGGTCGACTGGGCCAGCATGCGGTCCAGCGGCAGGTACAGCTGGTTGGTGCCCGTCTTGGCATCGATCAGGATCTTGCTGGTGCTCGAGAATACCTGCTGCATGGTGTCCATGTACATGCGCTCGCGCGTGACGGCCGGCGCCTTGGCGTATTCGGCCACCACCTTGTCGAAGCGCGCGGCATTGCCGGCGGCCGTGTTCTCGACCTTGGCGCGGTAGGCCTCGGCGTCTTCCATCTGGCGCGCGACCAGTGCGCGGGCCTGCGGCAGGATGTCGTCGGCATAGGCTTGCGCCTCGGCCTTGGCGCGGGCACCGTCTTCCTGGGCCTTGGCCATCTCGCCGAAGGCGCTCGCCACCTGGTCGGGCGGCTGCACCGACTGCATGTTGACGGCGACGATCTCGGCGCCCAGGCCATAGCCGTTGACCAGTTGCTGGACGGCTGTGCGTGCGTCGCGCGCCAGCTGGTCGCGGCCGGCGGACAGCACGTCGTCCATCCGGCGCTTGCCGACCAGCTCGCGCACCACCGTCTCGGCGGCGTCGCGCATGGTCTCGACCTGGTCGCGGTTGTTGAACACCCAGGCGACCGGATCCTTGATCTTGTATTGCACGGAGAACTGCACGTCGACGATGTTCTCGTCGTCGGTCAGCATCAGCGCCTCGCTCGGCTGCTTGTTGCGCACGTTGGCGCGATAGCCGATCTCGGCCGTCTGTACCTGCGCCACGTTGACGAGCTCGTGGGACTGGAACGGCGCCGGCCAGCGCCAGTTGAAGCCGGCCGTCGCGGTGTGCGACACCTTGCCGAAGCTGGTGACGATGCCGACCTGCCCTTCCTGCACGATGAAGGCGCCGCTGGCGAGCCAGATCAGCGCGGCGATGGCGCCGACCACGGTCGCGGTCAGGCCGATGCCGCGGGCGTCCGGACGGAAACCGTCGCCGCCGCTACCGTTGCCGCTGCCGCGCTTGCCGCCGAACAGTTTATTCAGGCGCTGATTGAAATCGCGCCACAGCTGGTCGAGGTCGGGCGGGCCGTCGTTGTTGTTCTGGTTGTTGGGGCGGCGGCCCTCCTGGGCCTTGCGCTCGCCCTCGGGCTTGTGGCCCCAGCGCGGATCGTTCAGCGACAGCTTGACGCCGGCTGCGATGCCCGAGAGCCGGGTACGTGGACGCGTCCCCGCGCGGGCGCGGAGACGCTTGATCAGGGAAACGAACATAGGCTAGTGATGTGGTCCGACAGGGATGATCGCAGACATGTTCTCGACCGGGGCCACGACCGAACCGGCTTCGGCGTCGTGCGCCAGGCCGCGCTCGTCGATATCCAGCGCCTCGGCAGGTGCCGGACCGGCACTGGCCGCTTCGACGATCGCGTCGCGCAGCAGGTCGAGGCCGGCGCCGCTGTGGGCGCTGATGAAAACGCGGCTGATCTTACCATATTCATCACGCTCGATCCCGGGCTCCAGGCCGGCCGCATCGATCTTGTTCCAGACCAGGATCTGCGGCACATGGTCGGCGCCGATCTCGCGCAGCACCTCGTTGACCTGCTCGATCTGCTCCATGCGCACGCCGGACGAACCGTCGACGACGTGCAGCAGCAGGTCGGCATGGATGGTTTCCTCGAGCGTGGCGCGGAATGCCGCGACCAGCTGGTGCGGCAGTTCGCGCACGAAACCGACCGTGTCGGACACGACGACGTTGCCGACTTCCTCGCCGAGGTAGAGGCGGCGCGACGTGGTGTCGAGGGTCGCGAACAGCTGGTTCGCGACGTACACGCCGGCCTTGGTCAGGGTATTGAACAGCGTCGACTTGCCGGCATTGGTATAGCCGACCAGCGACACGGAGAATGTCTTGTTGCGTCCGCGCGAGCGGCGCTGGGTTTCATGCTGCTTGCGCAGCTTGGCCAGGCGCGAGCGCAGCATCTTGACGCGTTCGCCGATCAGGCGGCGGTCGGTCTCGAGCTGGGTTTCGCCGGGGCCGCGCAGGCCGATACCGCCCTTCTGGCGCTCGAGGTGGGTCCAGCCGCGGATCAGGCGCGTGGCCAGGTGCTGCAGCTGGGCCAGCTCGACCTGCAGCTTGCCCTCGTGGCTCTGGGCGCGCTGGGCGAAGATATCGAGGATCAGGCTGGTACGATCGACCACGCGCACATTGAGCTTGCGCTCCAGGTTACGCTGCTGGGCAGGGGACAGGGCGTGGTTGAAGATGACGATCTCGATCTTGTCGGCCAGGCAGGCCTGGGCGATCTCGTCGGCCTTGCCGCTGCCGACGAAATACGCGGGATCGGGACTATTGCGCTTTGCAGTAATCGTGGTGACCGGATTCGCTCCGGCCGAGCGCGCCAGCAGCGCCAGTTCTTCCAGGCTGGCTTTGAAATCGCCAGCCCCGAAGTCGATACCGACCAATGCTGCGCGCATGACGGAGGCGTCAGCCATCGACCTCACTCGGCGTCTTGCTCAAGGTTAAGGTTGACGGCGCGTGCCGGAACGACGGTGGAGATTGCGTGTTTGTAGACCATCTGGGTGACCGTGTTACGCAGCAGGACTACGTACTGGTCGAAGGATTCGATATGGCCCTGGAGTTTGATCCCGTTGACGAGGTAGATCGAGACGGGAACGTGCTCCTTGCGCAAGGCGTTCAGAAATGGGTCTTGTAACAGTTGCCCTTTGTTGCTCATGACAGCTCCGTGATGTTGTTGTAGTTTCAAAAATTGTGGCGAGATGCCGGTTTTCAAGTGGGTTCGCGAACATTCTCACTTTGTGAATGTCCGCCGAGCCTACTGTAACCTGTTTTACAGTTCTTTGTCGTACTGCTATGGTTAAAGCTGGCTTAAATGGCGACCTGAAAATGCCGGAATACGTCCGACACTAAACATCCGTCATTCCCGCGAAAGCGGGAATCCATGCTGACGGAAACGCAGCCGGCACGCCAGCATTGCGGCTGCGGTTGCTCAGTATGGGTTCCCGCCTTCGCGGGAACGACGGCGCAGGGGTTATTCCCCACCCTTGGCAAACGGATTCTTCCCGCTGCGCAGTTCGATCCGCAGCGGCGTGCCAACCAGGTTGAACGTGTCGCGGAAATGCTTTTCCAGGTAGCGCTTGTACGGCTCGGTCACGCCGTCCAGCGCATTGCCGTGGATGACGATGATCGGCGGGTTCTGGCCGCCCTGGTGGGCGTAGCGCATCTTCGGACGGGTGCCGCCCTTGCGCTTCGGTTCCTGCTTCTCCACCGCCTCTTCCAGCGCGCGCGTCAGGCGCGGGGTCGACAGCTTGGCGGTGGCCGCCGCGTAGGCCGTGTCGATGGACTTCATCAGGTGGTTGATGCCGGTGCCCTTCAGCGCCGAGATGAACTTGGTCTCGGCAAAGCCCAGGAAATCGAGCTTGCGGTCCATGTCGTTCTTGACCTGGTCGCGCTGGTCGCTCGTCAGGCCGTCCCACTTGTTGACGGCGATGACGAGGGCGCGGCCCGTCTCCAGGATGAAGCCGGCGATGTGCGCATCCTGCTCGGAGATGTCCTGCTGGGCGTCGAGCATCAGCACGACGACGTTGGCTTCCGAGACGGATTGCAGCGTCTTGACCACCGAGAATTTTTCGATGGCTTCGAACACCTTGCCGCGGCGGCGGATGCCGGCCGTATCGATCAGCGTGTAGTGGCGGCCAGCCTTCTCGAACGGCACCTCGATCGAATCGCGGGTGGTGCCCGGCATGTCGAATGCGATCACGCGCTGCTCGCCGACCAGGGTATTGATCAGCGTGGACTTGCCCACGTTCGGGCGGCCCACCAGCGCGATCTTGACGCCACGGTCGGCCGGTTCCAGCTCTTCCTCTTCCTCCGGACGCTGCAGCATGGCCTGGTCGATCGCCTCGTTGACGAGGTCCAGCGTGCCGTCGCCGTGGGCGGCGGAGATCACGTACGGGTCGCCCATGCCCAGTTCATAGAACTCGGCGGTGACCGACGTGTACTTCATGCCCTCGCTCTTGTTCACGACCAGCATGACCTTGCGGCCCGACTTGCGCAGGAAGTCCGTGATGGTCTTGTCGTGCGGGGTCAGGCCCTGGCGGCCGTCGACGATGAACATGACCACGTCGGCTTCGGCGACGGCCTGGCGCGTCTGCAGCGCCATTTCGTGCATGATGCCTTCCTTGGCGACGGGCTCGAAACCGCCGGTATCGATGACCAGGAAGGGGCGTTCGCCCATCCGGCCCTCGCCGTAGTGACGGTCACGTGTCAGGCCCGGCAGATCCGCCACGAGCGCGTCGCGCGAGCGGGTCATGCGATTGAAAAGGGTCGACTTCCCGACGTTCGGGCGACCTACGAGTGCGATTACCGGCTTCATTGAAATATTATTCGACCGCGATGGCGGTCACTGTTCCGTTTTGTGTTTGAAAAATCAGGTTCGAGCCCACGACCAGCGGCGGCGCCACGATGGCGCTGCCGTCGGTGGCGGCACGGGCCAGGAAGGCGCCGTCCTCGCGCGACAGGAAGTGCACGTAGCCCTGGTAGTCGCCGACGGCGACGGCACGGCCGTACGACACCGGCGTGGACAGGCGGCGGTAGGCCAGCTTGTCGTTCTTCCAGGCGCTGGTGCCCGAGTCGCGCTGGTAGGCGAACACGGAGCCCTTGTCGTCCGGGACGAAGATGAAGCGCTGGTCGGCGGCGATGCCCACTTCCGACGAGATGTCGCGGGTCCAGCGCGCGCTGCCGTTCGACAGGTCGAAGCAGCCGACGCGGCCCTGGTAGGTTGCCGCGCAGACGTCGCCGTCGATGATGACGGGCGCGCCGCCGATGTCGGTCACGCGCTCCAGTTCGGTCGCGCCCTTGGCCACGCCCACTTCCAGCTCCCAGCGCGGGGCGCCGGTCGCCAGCAGCAGCGACAGCAGCTTGCCGCCCGGCTGGGCGATGATCACGTCCTTGTCGTGCACGACCATGCCCGGCGCCAGGCGCAGCGTCAGCGGCGGCGAGGTGCGCTGCACGGTCCACTTCTTCTCGCCTGTCTTGGCGTCGAAGCCGACGATGCGGTTGTCGATGCTGCGCGCGACGACGACGCCTTCGCCGACGGCCGGCGCCGACAGGATCTCGCTCGACAGCTGCGCTTTCCAGATCTGCTTGCCGTCCATGTCATAGGCCAGCAGCACGCCCTTGGCGGCGCCGACGACGATCACGCTGCCGTCGGTGCCCACGCCCGCGGTCAGGTCGGCATCGGTCTTGATGCGCCAGATCTGGCGACCGCTCGCTGCCTCGGCACGCACGATCTGGTTGCCGCCGGCGGCGATGACGGTATTGTCGGCCAGGGCCGGCGCCATCAGGTAGTTCTGCGACTTGCCGACGTCCAGCTTCCAGGCGGTGCGCACGGCCATCGACCCTTTCAGGTCGACCAGCGGCGCAGGTTGGTTGCCCTTCGGCTTGGACGAGAACGGGTTCAGCGAACTTAAGGTGGAGCAGCCCGTCATCAGGGCAAGGACACCGACACCAACCAGCTTGCGGGAAATACGCATGTTGTTTTACCTTGTTCTTGAAAATACGTTGCTCCCGCGAGCGGGAGCGCATGCAACCTACGTCGTTCCCGCGCAGGCGGGAACCCATGCTGACTGAAGCGAAGCCGTCACGCCGACGTTGCGACTGCGGATGCTCAGTATGGATCCCCGCCTGCGCGGGGATGACGGCTATTTGTTACGCCGACCTATCAGGCCGGCTTGACCGTCACCGCCGGCGCCCCGCCGATCGCATCCAGCTTGACCTGGACGATCTGGCGGCCCGGATGGCTCTTGTCCATCTTGTCGAGCGCGGCCTGGTAGGCGGTGCGCGCGTCCGCGATCTTGTTCTGGGCAACCAGCACGTCGCCCTTGCGGTCCTGCACCTCGGCGGCGAACTGCGGCAGGAAGTCGCCGTTCAGCATCGCCAGCGCCTGGTCGTAGGCCTTCTCGTCGAGCAGCACGCCGGACAGGCGCAGGCGCGCGATCGACTTGTACTCGTCGTTGCCGTGGTCGATCGCCCATTGCAGCTGGGCCTTCGCGGTCTTCAGGTCGTTCGCGTCGAACGCGGCCTTGGCGGCGACCAGCGCGGACATCGGCGCGTACGCGGTCGAGCCGAACTTGCTTTCGACGTCGCCGGCGATGCGCTGGGTCTTGGCATTGTCCTGGGCCTGGCTGGCATTCACCAGCTCGTCATACAGGGCGGAGGCTTCCGCCGTCTGCTTGCGCTGGTGCGAGCCCCAGAAATTCCAGCCGGCGTAGGCGGCCAGCGCGATGATCACCACCCAGGTGATGAGGTTGCCGAAACGGCTCCAGAAGGCCTTGAAATTGGCTATCTGTTCCTGTTCTTCGAGATCGTATGCCATGGACGTCGTTCTTATTGATGGATGATGGTGGATGGATTACGGGTGGTAGTGCACGTGCTCGTGATCATGGTCGTGATCGTGGCCGCTGACGATCTGGTCGACCAGGTAGTCGACGGCCTCGTCGAAGGCGACCGTGTTCTGCTGGGCAGCGGCATCCGCCTCGCGCAGCGCCTTGATGGCGACCGTATTGTTCGCGACTTCGTCCTCGCCCAGGATCACGGCGAATGCCGCGCCGGAACCGTCGGCCTTTTTCATCTGGCTCTTGAAGCTGCCGGCGCCGGCCGGCGTGGCGCAGTGCAGCACCACGTCCAGGCCCGCGTCGCGAATGCGCTCGGCCAGGATGAAGGCCTTCATGCGCGCCTCGTCGCCCTGGTGCACCATGTAGACGTCGCACTGCGACGGCTCGGCCGGCTCGCCCTGCGCCTTCATCAGCTCGATCAGGCGTTCGATGCCCATCGCGAAGCCGATGCCCGGCGTCGGCTTGCCGCCGAAGGTTTCGATCAGCGGGTCGTAGCGGCCGCCGGCGCAGACGGTGCCCTGCGCGCCCAGCGCGTCGGTGACCCATTCGAACACGGTGCGGTTGTAGTAGTCCAGGCCGCGCACTAGGCGCGGGTTCACCGTGTACTGGACGTTGTTGGCGTCCAGGATCTGCTTCAGGCCGTTGAAGTGCGCCAGCGATTCCTCGCCCAGGTAGGCCAGCAGCTGCGGCGCGGCATTCACCAGGTCCTGCATGGCCGGGTTCTTGGTGTCCAGGATGCGCAACGGGTTGGCGTGCAGGCGGCGCTTGGCTTCCGCGTCCAGCACGTCGATGTTCGCTTCGAAATAGGCGATCAGGTCGGCGCGGTGGCGCTGGCGCTCTTCCGCATTGCCGATCGAGTTCAGTTCCAGGCGGATCTCGTCCAGGCCCAGGTCGTCCCACAGGCGGCGGCACAGCATGATCAGTTCCGCGTCGATGTCCGGGCCGGAGAAGCCGATCGCCTCGGCGCCGAACTGGAAGAACTGGCGGTAGCGGCCGCGCTGCGGACGCTCGTGGCGGAACATCGGGCCCTTGTACCACAGGCGCTTCGGACCGTCGTAGGCCATATTGTGCTCGACCACGGCGCGCACGACGCCGGCCGTGCCTTCCGGACGCAGCGTCAGCTGGTCGCCGTTCATCGAATCGGTGAAGGAGTACATCTCCTTCTCGACGATGTCGGTGACGGCGCCGATGGCACGTGCGAACAGGCCCGTTTCCTCGACGATCGGGGTGACGATCTTCTGGTAGCCGTAGCTCTTGAGGACCGATTCCGCGGTGTTCTCGAACAGTTCCCACAGCGGCGCGTCGGCCGGCAGGATGTCGTTCATGCCTTTGATGGCGACGAATTTCTCTTTTTTGTCGGACATTCTATTCTTCCTTGCCGTCGTTCCCTATTTGGACGAAACGACGGTGTTCTAATCCCAAACACGCAAAACCGTCATCCCCGCGCAGGCGGGGATCCATGCTGAGCGGGCTAAAGATGCTCAGCATGGGTTCCCGCCTTCGCGGGAACGACGTTAGATAATTTCCGGCTGTTTGCCGTAGTTTTTCTGCACATACTCCAGCACGATCGCCTGGAACTCATCCACGATCCGCTCACCGCGCAGTGTAGCGACCTTTTCGCCATCCACAAAGACCGGTGCCGCCGGCGATTCGCCCGTGCCCGGCAGCGAGATGCCGATGTTCGCGTGCTTCGATTCGCCCGGGCCGTTGACGATGCAGCCCATCACGGCCACGTTCATCGCCTCCACGCCCGGATATTCCTGCTTCCAGGTCGGCATCTGCTCGCGCAGGAAGGTCTGGATGTTGTCGGCCAGTTCCTGGAACACGGTCGACGTCGTGCGGCCGCAGCCCGGGCAGGCGATCACCATCGGGGTGAACTTGCGCAGGCCCATCGTCTGCAGGATTTCCTGGCCGACGATGACTTCGCGCGAACGGTCGCCGCCCGGTTCCGGGGTCAGCGAGATGCGGATCGTGTCGCCGATGCCTTCCTGCAGCAGCACGGACAAGGCGGCCGTCGAGGCGACGATGCCCTTGCTGCCCATGCCCGCTTCCGTCAGGCCCAGGTGCAGCGCATAGTCGCAGCGCTTGCCCAGTTCGCGGTACACGGCGATCAGGTCCTGCACGCCGGACACCTTGCACGACAGGACGATCTTCTCGCGCGCCAGGCCGATTTCCTCGGCGCGCTGGGCGTTCTCGATCGCGGACGTGATCAAGGCTTCGTACATCACGGCCTGGGCACTCCACGGCGTGGCGCGCGCGGCGTTCTCGTCCATGATGCGGGCCAGCAGCGCCTGGTCGAGGCTGCCCCAGTTGACGCCGATGCGCACCGGCTTGTCGTAGCGGATGGCCGTCTCGATCATCTGGGCGAACTGGCTGTCGCGCTTGGCGCCCTTGCCCACGTTGCCCGGATTGATGCGGTATTTCGACAGCGCCTGCGCGCACTCGGGGAAATCGCGCAGCAGCAGGTGGCCGTTGTAGTGGAAATCGCCGACCAGCGGCACGTCCACGCCCATGCGGTCGAGCTGTTCGCGGATGGCCGGCACGGCGGCGGCCGCTTCCGGCGTGTTGACGGTGATGCGCACGATCTCGGAACCGGCGCGCGCCAGTTCCTTGACCTGGATGGCGGTGCCGATCGCGTCGGCCGTATCCGTGTTCGTCATCGACTGCACGACGACCGGGGCGTCGCCTCCCACCTGCACCTTGCGCGCGCCGTGCTGCACGATCACGCCGCGGCTGGGGCGACGTGCGAGCGGGCCCGACGGAATCGGTTCGGCGCACATATTCGTAGCGTTCATGTTCCTGGACATCCGATTATTGCAGCTTATTGGAGCTTATTGGAGATTAATGCGGGACAGCGTCTTGCCCGGCACGGCCGGCAGCGCGACGGCGTTGCCGCGCAGCGTGGCGCTCACGCCGGCCGGGTTGCCGACCACGACGCGCACCGGCTGGTCCACGTTGATCGTCTCGGTGCTGCCGCCCTTGACCAGGCGCGAGATCAGCGCCGGGCCGCCCTTGGCCGGCCGTACTTCGATCCACGAATCCTCGCGCACGTTCAATACCAGCGGGCTGGCGCCGGCGGCTGCAGGTTGCGCGGCCGCAGGGGCTGCCGCCTGGGCCGCGGCCGGCGTATTCGCGGCGGCCGGCACGTTGCCCAGCGTCGCGGCCGGGGTCGCCGGTGCGGCCGGGGC
>CAUSCY010000072.1:0-24207 GCA_963529995.1 uncultured Massilia sp.
GTGATGATGATCTGCTTCTTGGCCGCGATCAGCGCCTCGAACGCATAGAAGAACTCTTCCTGCGTGCGGCTCTTGCCGCCGAAGAACTGGATATCGTCGATCAGCAGCATGTCCAGCGAGTGGTAGTAATGCTTGAAGTCGTCGAAGCCTTTTCTCTGGTAGGCGGTCACCACGTCGCGCACGTACTGCTCGGCGTGGATGTAACGGATGCGCGCACCCGGCTGGTCGGCCATGACCTGGTTACCGATCGCATGGATCAAGTGGGTCTTACCAAGGCCGACGCCGCCGTAGAAGAACAGCGGGTTGTACGACACGCCCGGGTTGTTGGCCACCTGGATCGCGGCGGCGCGCGCCAACTGGTTGGCCTTACCGGTCACGAAGTTCTCGAACGTCAGGTCCGGATTCACGCGGCTCTGTTCGCGGCGCGGATTGTTGGCGATGACGTTGTCCGGGGTGACGACCGGGGTGGCCGGGATCGTCGTGTCGGCCGCGGCATTGATGCCCAGCGCGCCGCTGCCGTTGAAGCTGGACGGCATGGACGGCATCGGCGCGGGGGCAGGGGCCGACGCGGCCGGCTTGCGGGCGGCCGTCAATTTCGGGTCGAGCACGAATTGCACGTCGACCGGGCGCTCCCAGTATTGGGACGCCAGTTCCGTGATGCGGCCGGCGAATTGCGTCTTGACCCAATCGAGCTTGAACCGGTTGGGCGCGGCGACGCGCAGCTTGCCGTCCTCGTAATCCAGGGCGACGAGCGGTTTGATCCACGCGGTATATTGCTGCGGCGTCAGCTCTATTTCCAATTGCTTGGAACAGGTCTGCCAGAAGTTATCCATACATCGACTAAGTTAAGCGTAACACTCTATTTTACCTGTGTTCTCGAAAGTTATCCACAGGCGCGACACGATTTTTCCACTGTAATTTCAACAGCCTGGCGCGCGGCCTTGCTGTGTTGGCACAACGGCTTCCTTGACAGTCAAGCGTGGAATAGGGTCTAATTCAGGGTTCCCCGCCCGCACGCAGTATCAAATCGATATCACGCGCATGGGCGACAAGCTCTGCTGTGGCGTGACGCTGGCTTAACAACTGCGAAATGTCATTGGCGTAACGCTGCCTCGAGAGCGAGCGCAGCCCGATTTGCATTCTAATTTGCTTTAAGCGAGACCACCATGAAACGTACTTACCAACCTTCCGTCGTCCGTCGCAAGCGCACGCACGGCTTCCGCGCACGCATGGCTACCCGTGGCGGCCGCCAAGTCCTGAACGCTCGCCGCGCCAAGGGCCGCAAGCGCCTGGCTGTCTAAGCCGGCAAGCCGCTTGTCGATCGCGGTCAGCCCATGACTGGCGAAGGTTCGCACGACTTCGCGCGCGTTCGGCGTATCGTAAAAACGGATGAGTTTTCATCCGTTTTTCGTTTGCGCCCTGCGCAAAAAACCGCGCATTTCGTGCTCTACACCCGACCGAATGCCCTGCCTCATGCGCGGCTGGGCGTCGTCGCGGCCAAACGTTTCGCACCGCGCGCGGTCACGCGCAACACCATCAAGCGCATCACGCGCGAGCTGTTCCGGACGACCCCGTTGCCGGGGCTCGACTGCATCGTTCGCCTGGCCCGTCCGGTCAACACCAAGGCGGGGCCGGCGACCAACGGCGCCCTGAAGACCCTGCTGCATGCGGAGCTGGCACGCCTGTTCGCGTCGCAGCTGCCGCGCGGACGCAAGCCTGCCGCTACGGTCCCAGAGGCGCCTTCGTCCGAACCGTCAGGGCAATCATGAACCGGCTGCTCGTCTGGCTGTTGCGCGGTTACCAGTTGCTGGTGTCTCCGATGCTCGGACAGAACTGCCGTTTCTATCCGACCTGCTCGAATTATGCGGTCGAAGCCGTCCAAGTCCATGGCGCCGCGCGCGGCAGCTGGCTGGCCCTGCGCCGGGTCTGCCGTTGCCATCCATGGAACGACGGCGGCGTCGACCTGGTGCCTCGTCCTGGGGAGCAATCCCCGCCAACCGCTTGCGGTTGCAAGCATTCCTGAATGAGACCAATGGAAATCAATAAACGTACCATCCTGTGGATCGTGTTCGCCGTCTCGCTGGTCGTCCTGTGGAACGACTGGATGGTGACCAATGGCAAACAGTCGATGTTCTCGGCAGCGCCTCCGGCGAAAGTCGCCACCGCGCCGACCCCGACCAAGGTCAACGACCTGCCGTCCGCAGCCACCGCGCCGTCGACCGTACCAGGCCAGGTCCCTGGCGCAGCCGCGCCGGGCGCACCGGTCCAGACCCGGATCGTCACCGTCACCACCGACGTCTACAAGGCCGACATCGACACCGCCGGCGGCGTGATCCGCCGCCTCGAGCTGCTGCAATACCGCGACAAGCTGGACCCGAGCAAGAACCAGCTGCTGTTCCAGCAGAGCGGCCCGCGCGTCTACCTGGCCCAGACCGGCCTGACGGGCGCCAGCCCGGCCGGCGTCCTGCCGAACCACAATACGCCGTTCAAGCTCATGCCCGGCAAGCTCACGCTGGACAACGACAACCAGGTGCAGGTGGTACTGGAAGCCGAGCAGGGCGGCGTGCGCCTGACCAAGACCTTCACGTTCAAGCGCAACGACTACGTGATCGACGTGCGCCATGACGTGACGAACCTGACCCAGGCGCCGGTCGCCCCGTCGCTGTACCTGCAACTGCAGCACGACGGCAGCAAGCCGGAAGGCGACAGCTTCTTCAACAGCAGCTACACGGGCCCGACCCTGTGGACCTCGCAGAACCACTACGAGAAGCTGACCTTCGAAAAGATCGGCAAGGGCAGCGCCGAGCACACGACCAAGGCCACCGACGGCTGGATCGCGATCTCGCAGCACTTCTTCGTCTCGGCCTTCATCGCCCCGGACAAGGTCCAGCGCGACATCTACACGAAGAGCCTGGGCAACAACCTGTTCGCCATCGGCGAGACCCTGCCGCTGGGCACCGTCGCGCCAGGCGCCACCGTGTCGAACGCGACCCGCCTGTATTCGGGCCCGCAAGTGCAGAAGATCCTGGAAGGCGTGACCCCGGGCCTGGACCTGGTGCGCGACTACGGCTGGGCAGCGATCATCGCCAAGCCGATTTTCTGGACCATGGACCACCTGCACCAGCTGACCGGTAACTGGGGCTGGACCATCATCGCCCTGACCATCCTGATCAAGCTGCTGTTCTTCCCGCTGTCCGCAGCCGGCTACCGCAGCATGGCCAAGATGCGCACCGTGACGCCGAAGATGCAGGCGATCCGCGAACGTTTTAAAAACGATCCGGTCAAGATGCAGCAGGCGACGATGGAGCTGTACAAGTCCGAGAAGATCAACCCGCTGGGCGGCTGCCTGCCGATCGTGGTGCAGATGCCGGTGTTCCTGGCCCTGTACTGGGTGCTGCTGGCCTCCGTCGAGATGCGCGGCGCCCCGTGGGTGCTGTGGATCCACGACCTGACCGCGCCGGACCCGTACTTCATCCTGCCGATCCTGTACGCGATCTCGATGTTCGTGACCCAGAAGCTGAACCCGCAGCCGGCCGATCCGGTGCAGGCCAAGATGATGCTGTTCATGCCGCTGGCGTTCTCGGTCGTGTTCCTGTTCTTCCCGTCCGGCCTGGTGCTGTACTGGGTGGTCAACAACCTGATCTCGATGGCGCAGCAGTACGTCATCACCAAGAAGTACGCACCCAAGTAAGACGGTGCCGCGTTGCTGAAGAAGCCCGTGCTTGCACGGGCTTTTTTATTGACGACGACAGCAAAAGTACCGTCGCCTCTGCGCAGGCAGGGGCCCAATTTCTGCTCGCGCTGCCGCACTGCACGCAAAATTAGGCCCCTGCCTGCGCAGGGGCGACGGCGTAATCGACTAAAATTTGCTCATGAAACTCGACACCTCCCCCATCGCCGCCATCGCCACCGCCCCCGGCCGCGGCGGCATCGGCGTCGTACGCGCGTCCGGAAAAGCGCTCGCCCCCCTGGTCGACGCCCTGTTCCCGGGCACGAAACTCGCCCCGCGCCACGCCACCTACATCCCGTTCAAGTCGGCGGACGGCACCATCATCGACGAAGGCCTGGCCCTGTACTTCAAGGGACCGAACTCCTATACGGGCGAGGACGTGCTGGAACTGCAGGGCCACGGCGGCCCCGTCGTGCTGCGCATGCTGCTCGCGCGTGTGCTGGAAGCGGGCGCGGAGCTCGGCCTGCGCCTCGCGGAACCGGGCGAATTCACGCGCCGCGCCTTCCTCAACGACAAGCTGGACCTGGCCCAGGCCGAAGCCGTCGCCGACCTGATCGACGCCTCGACCGAAGCGGCCGCGAAGTCCGCCTCGCAATCGCTGTCCGGCGCCTTCTCGAAGGTCGTGCACGAACTGGTCGACAAGACCATCAACCTGCGCATGCTGGTCGAGGCGACGCTCGACTTCCCGGAAGAGGAAATCGACTTCCTGGAAAAATCGAACGCGCGCGGCCAGTTGAAAGGCATCGTGGAGGCGCTGGACGCCGTGTTCCGCCAGGCCGCGCAGGGCGCGCTGCTGCGCGAGGGCTTGAACGTCGTGCTGGTGGGCCAGCCGAACGTAGGCAAATCCTCGCTGCTGAACGCGCTGGCCGGCGCCGACGTCGCCATCGTCACGCCGATCGCCGGCACCACGCGCGACAAGGTCAGCGAGACGATCCAGGTCGAAGGCATCCCGCTGAACATCATCGACACGGCCGGCATCCGCACCATCGACGAGGGCATCGACGTGGTCGAGCGCATCGGCATCGAGCGCACCTGGGGAGAGGTCGGCAAGGCCGACGTGATCCTGCACCTGCTCGATGCGAACCTCGGCCCGGCCAAGGCCGACGAGGAGATCGTCGCCGCCTTCCCGGCCGGCGTGCCCGTCGTGCGCATCTGGAACAAGATCGATTTGTCGGGCCACAAGCCCAGCGTGGACCAGAGCGCGGACGCCACTCACATCTATCTGTCGGCGCACGAAAAGATCGGCATCGAGCTGCTGCGCGCGGAACTGCTGCGCATCGCCGGCTGGCAGCAGACGGGCGAGTCGCTGTACCTGGCGCGCGAACGCCACCTGCTCGCGTTGCGCGCCGCGCGCGAGCACCTGCACCTGGCGGAGCTGCACGCGGCCCAGGACGACCAGTCGCTCGATCTGTTCGCCGAAGAACTCAGGCTGGCGCAGGACCAGCTGTCCAGCATTACCGGGCAGTTCACGCCGGATGATCTGCTGGGGGTGATCTTCAGCAGGTTCTGTATCGGCAAATGAGTCAACACCCCGCTTCGGCGGGGTTGTTCATTTTCGGCCGCTGCAATCTTGTGTGAACTTTGCGCCATGCAAAGCTTGCTACCATAGGCGTGCCGTCACCACCACGCCACGATCTTGCCCGCCACCGCCATTCCCCCTTCCGACGCCATCGCCTGGCTGTGGAAGGACGCTCCCATTCCCGCCTTCTCGCGCGCCACGGTTGCCGTCGTCGACCGCCACGTCTGGCTCGCCGGCGACAAGGTGCTGGTGCGCCCGGGAGCGAGGCCGCGACGCCTGCCGCCGGGGACGCGCGTGATCCCCGTCGTGCACGTCGAGATCGACCAGCTGCATCCGCCCGCCGGCCTGCGCGCCGCGCGACCCGCGATCCTGGCGGCGCTGGATCGCGCCGCGCGCGCGTCGACGTCCGGTTGGGTGCAGCTCGACCTGGAAGCGCGGCCGTCGCAGCGCGAGGATTACCGCGCGCTGGTGGCCGAGGTCCGCAGCCGGCTGCCGCGCGATATGCGGTTCAGCGTCACGGCGCTCGCATGGTGGTGCCGCGCGCCCGCGTGGCTCGACGGCCTGGCGGCCGACGAGGTGGTGCCGATGTTTTTCCGCATGGGGCGGGACAATGCGCCGCTGCGTGCCATCGTGGCGGATCGCCCGGGCGTGCTGCATCCGCTGTGCCGCACCGGCAGCGCCGGCTTTTCGCGCCAGGAAGCGTTCGCCCCTGCCGTGGCGGCGCGCTACCGGCGCACGTATTGGTTCGATGAACGAGGATGGAAGGAATGAACATGAAACGCACGATGGCCGCCGCGGCGGCCCTGTTGTGTGCCGGCGCCGTGCTGGCCAGCGGCGACTACGGTCCCGCCTACACGATGTTCAAGGCGTACACGAAGCCGGACATTCCCCTGGCGAGCTTCCAGGCCGGCGAGCTGGGCGTGCTGCAGCCGGGCATGCGCCGGGTCTACCTGTACACGGCCTGGCGCGCCATCATGCTCGGACCGGATAGCGCGCGCCGGCCGGGGACGAAAGACGGCCTGGCGCGCGCCGACGGCAGCGCCTTCGCCCATGGGTGGAGCGATGGCGGGAGCGATGGAGGAAGCGATGGAGGAAGCAACGCCGCGGCCGACAAGGGGCGCGACGATCTCGCGCAGCGCACCGCGGCCGTACTGGGCCTGAAGGCCGACGACTGGGCCGCGCGCCACAAGATCGATGCCTGTCCGGCCGCCGCGCGCGCGTTTGCGCAATCGACGTTCGCCACGCTGGCCGCACGTCCCGATGCGACGAAGGCGCGCGTGGACGGCTGGGTGCGCGCCCAGTACCAGGTGGGCGAAGCCTGCCAGCAGGCCGAGGATGCGCGCTACGCCTCGCGCGAGGAAAAGCAGCCGGAGATCGTGCCGCCGCAGCCCTTGCCCGCATCGGAGCCGGCGTACTGGCGCATGCTGCGCGACTACCAGCGCGCCGCCTGGCAGTTCCAGGGCGCGCATTATGCCGAGAGCACGGCGCTGTTCGAACGCATCGGTGCGACGAAAGGCCATCCGATGCAGTCGCTGGGCGCCTACCTGGCACTGCGCTCCGAAGTGCGGGACGCCGTCGCCGCTGGCGGGGACGAGCCGCCCGAGCAGCGCGAACGCCAGGCGCGCGCGCTCGAGCAGCGCGGCGCGGCCATCGTGGGCGATGCCGCGCTCGCGGCCATGCACGAGCCCACGCGCGCGCTGCTGCGCTCGATGCGCGCCGCACTCACGCCCGAAAGCCGCCTGGAGGAACTGGCCCGCTACCTGGACGACCCGCGCAACGACCCGTATGCGCTCGACCGCCTGGGCGACTGGTCGGTGCTCATGGACGGCAAGCACCCGGACCAACGCGCCGCCCATGCGTATGCCGACTGGATCGAGACCGTGCAGGCGTGCAGCGCGAAGGAAGCCTGCGATGCCCAGGCCGCGCACGCGCTGGAGCGCTGGCAGCATGCGCCGCGGGCGCAGCGCGGGCCGTGGCTGGTGGCGGCGCTGATGCTGTCCACGACGATGGCGCCGGAACTGGAAAAGGCGGCGCTGGCCGTCGGTGCCGACGATCCGGCCTGGGTCACCGTGCGCTACCACCTGGCGCGCTTGTACCGACTGCAGGGCAAGCCCGACCAGGCCAGGACCATCGCCGACGGCGTCCTGCGGCGCAAGCTGTCGCCCGCCACGCGCAACCTGCTGCGCGAGGAACGCTTCGCCGCCGCCACGTCGGTGCGCGACGCGGCCGCCTACCTGCTGCGCACGAACGTCGACTACTACGTGCCGGAAGGGGAAAGCCCGCAGGAGAACATGCTCAACGACGATGGCCTGGCCTGGGTCAACGGCAGCCTGGCGCTGGCCGACCTGATCGACCTGGCGCGCGTGGAAGCGCTGCCCGCGCCGCTGCGCGCGCGCATCGCCGGCGCTGCCTGGATCCGCGCCGGCCTGCTCGACCGCCAGGAAGAGGGGAGGCAGGCGGCGGCGCTGCTGGCGGGCCTGGTGCCGGCCGTCGCGCCGGCCGCGCAGCGCTACGCGCAGGCGCCGTCGCCCGCCGAACGCCGCCACGCCGTGCTGGTGGCGGGTGCCGCTTTCGGCCTGTCCGCCGACGCGAGCATGGACAGCGCCAAGGTCGAGCGCGTGGCAGCGGACGAAGCGACCGCGTCGATGTGGTGTTCGTTCAAGCCGGAACAGCCGTTCAGGGAACCGCGCTTCGTGTGGCGCCTGCCGCCGCCGCCCGCGGCCGGCGATGCGCGCGCCGCGCGCACCGAGCTGGCGCGCCTGGCGCCCATGAAGACGGCCACCGGCACGCTGGGCGACGACGTGCTGGCCTGGGCCGACAGCCATCCGAAGGATCCGGAGCTGCCCTGGCTGCTGCACGTGGTGGTCCAGTCGACGCGCGGCGGCTGCCTCGACGACGATGCCAAGGCGCTGTCGCGCAAGGCGTTCAACCTGCTGCACAAGCGCTATCCGAAGAGCGAGTGGGCGAAGAAGACGCCGTACTTTTACTGAAGGCCGGTGCCATGCCGGCGTCACGCGTGGGCACGGGGTGCCCACCCTACGTCGACCGGGATGGCGTCATGTGCGCGGCGGTTCCAGCCACGGCGCCAGCAGCCCCGCCACCCAGTCCATGAAGGCGGTCGCCCGAGCCGGCACGTGGCGCCGGCTCGGGTAGACGAAGGAGACGGGCATCGGTGCCGGGCGGAAGTCCGGCATCACCTCGATCAGCAGGCCGGCCTGCAATTTGTCGCGCACGCCGGCCTCCGGGATCTGGACGATGCCCAATCCTTCGCGGCAGGCGGCGGCATAGGCGGCGGTGCCGTTCACCGTCAGCACCGCGCCCACCGGTGCCAGTTGGGTCGCGCGGCCGTCGAACCATTCCCACGCCGGGCTGCTGCCGCTGAGCTGCGCGTCGTAGTGCACGATGCGGTGCGAGGACAGGTCGTCCAGCGCGTGCGGGGTGCCGTGGCGCGCCAGGTAGTCCGGGGAAGCGCAGTTGATCATGCGGTAGCTGCCCAGCGGCCGCGCCACCAGGCTGGAATCGGCGAGCAGGCCGGCGCGCAGCACGCAGTCGTAGCCTTCGCGGACGATGTCGACGCGGCGGTCGGCCGTGCCCAGGTCCAGCTGCAATTGCGGGTGCCGCGCCAGGAATTCGCCCAGGCGCGGCAGCACGACGCTGACGGCCATGCCCACCGACATGTCGACACGCAGCCGGCCCGTGAGGCTGTCCGCGCCCTGGCGGAACATATTGCGCATGTCCTCGAACTCGCCCAGCAGCGCGCGGCTGCGCGCATAGAAGGCTTCGCCTTCCTGCGTCATCTGCACGCGGCGCGTGGTCCGCTGCAGCAGGCGTACGCCCAGTTCCTGTTCCAGCTGGCGCACGGCTGCGGACACCGTCGCATTCGGCAAGCCGAGCCGGCGCGCGGCGCCGCTGAAGCTGTCCAGCTCCGCCACCGCGAGGAATACTTGAATGTTGTCGAGTTCATCCATTGCCTGATTATGCGTGATTCCTGCAAGGTGCATGCCGATTCAGCTAGTTTATTGATCAAATCCTGAAAAATATACTGGGCTCCTCACCACAAGGAGTCCATCATGAACCATCGCATCGCACTCATCACCGGCGGCAGCCGCGGCCTGGGCCGCAGCATGGCCCTGCACCTGGCGCGCGCCGGCACCGACATCGTCTTCACGTATCAGGGCAACGAAGCCGCCGCGCGCCAGACCGCCGGCGAGATCGAGGCGCTGGGGCGCCGCGCCGCCGTGCTCCAGCTGGACGTGGCCGACAGCGGCAGCTTTGCCGCCTTTGCCGGCAAGGTCCGCGAGGTACTGGGCGGCTGGCAGCGCGAGCGCTTCGACATCCTCGTCAACAATGCGGGGACGAGCCTGCACGTGCCGCTGGGAGAGGTGACGGAAGAACAATTCGACACCACGATCGCCGTGCACTTCAAGGCGCCCGTGTTCCTGACCCAGGCGCTGGCGCCGCTGCTGAACGACGGCGGCCGCATCCTGAACATTTCCAGCGGCCTGGCGCGTTTCACCTATCCCGGCTCCGCCGTGTATGGCGCGGCCAAGGGCGCGGTGGAAGTGCTGACGCGCTACCAGGCGGCCGAGCTGGCCGCGCGCGGCATCCGCGTGAACGTGCTGGCGCCGGGCGCCGTCGAGACGGATTTCAGCGGCGGCATGGTGCGCGACAATCTGGAGGTGAACCGCCGCGTGGCATCGTTCACGGCGCTGGGCCGCGTCGGCCTGCCGGACGATATCGGCGCCGCCGCCGTCGCCCTGCTGGCCCCGGACAATGGCTGGATCACGGGCCAGCGCATCGAAGCGTCGGGTGGCATGATGCTGTAAGACTTCCCGTGCTGCCGATGTGCTAGGCTTGCCCCGTCAACGGATACGGGAGCGGTCATGGAAGGGAAGGGCATCGTGCGGCGCGATTTTCTGAAAACGGCGGGGGCGCTGGCGGTGGTCGGCGTGCTGGCTTCCTGCGCCAGCATCGTCGGCCCGCGCCGCGTGGAGTTGTCGCAATCGCGCCTGCAGGCCGGGTTGGAGCGACGCTTCCCGCTGAACAACCGCCTGCTCGAGCTGTTCGACGTGCGCCTCACCCATCCGCGCGTGACGATCCAGCCGGAAACCGACCGCGTCGCCCTGACGCTCGACGTGTCGGTGGCGCCGCCCTTCGTGCGCCAGTCGTGGAACGGCACGCTGGCCGTGTCCGGGCACCTGGTGCTGGACGCGGCGCGCAACGCCGTGTTCATGCAGGACACCCACGTCGACCGCTTCGAGATCGGCGGCATGGAAGGCAGCCGCGCGCGCGACCTGGAACGCGCCGCCGACCTGCTCGTGAACCAGCTGGTGCGCGACCTGCCCGTGTATTCCTTCCGTCCCGAGGACTTGCGCTACGCCGGCGTCCAGTTCGTGCCGACCCGCCTGGAAACGGCGCCGGGGGCCCTGTTCGTCACGCTCGAACCGGTGCGCTGACCCTGCGACGGGGGCGGCGTCGCAAATCCGACACGGTGCCGTCCACACGATTGAATGGTCCAGCCCCCCATTGTTAATACTGCTATTATTTCGGGCAGTCGGACGTCCCATTTCGGTTGGCGCAGATGGTTTTAGCGAGTATCGTGGCTTTGCTTCGCAACGAAGCATGCGATGCGCAAGCGGTGTTGCGCTTTCTCATGCACACGGTGTTCCACTAAAGTAATCTCAGCTCTACTGACGTGCGGCGGACGTGCGGCGGACGTGTGGTAAGGGGGTAATCTTGGAAACGACACAGGAAAGTTTTCCGGACCAGAGCGTGACCGAGCCGCTCGCCGCGTCGGTTGCAGCGTCGGTCGCCACGTCGGTCGTCACCGCATCGGGCACGGTTGCGGTACCGGCCCGCTTGAGCCTGCCGCCCAAAGGCGCCTGCTGGTATTGCGACAAGCCACTGGACAGCGTGCGCCGTTTCTGCGGCAAGAGTTGTTCCGCTGCCTTCGACGAAGAAGCGGAATACACGCGTTGATTTCACACGCTGATTCCGCGCGCCGGCTGTCCGCCGGCGCCACGGATCGGCGAGCCGTTCAGCGCGCGGCCTGGTGCTGGCGCAGCATGTCCAATGCGCCGTCGAAATCGAAGGATTCGATGGCTTCCGCCACCTTCAGATAGGCCTCGGCCCCCAGGCGTGCCGTCAGGGCGGCCTCGTCCTCGCGCACCAGGTCGACCGCGTCGCCATTGCCCTCGTCGAGCAGGGCCATCAATCGTTCGAACGCATGTTCCTGGGCTGCTCGAGCGGGAGCAGGCAGCTCATTACCCAACTCAGCGCGCAATCCAGTACCCACTCCAGCGCCGAATCCAGCGCCCAGGCTGCGCCGCTCCGGCAGGGCACTGGCGAGCGCATCGAGTTCGGCCAGCACGCGGTCGAGTTCGATATGCAGCAGCGCCAGGCCCGGATACGGGTCGCCGCTGGCGCGCAGCACATGCTCGAGATCCTGGGCCTGGCGCCTGAGCGGCACCGCCTCGATCATGCCGGCGGCGCCCTTCAGCGTATGGAGTCGGCGTTGCGCCAGCACAAGGTCGCCAGCATCGAGCGCGTCGCGGATGCCGCTCGCGGCCAGGCGGTATTCGTTGCGGAAACGCCCGAGCACGCGGGCGAATAGGGCAGCGTCGCCCATCAGGCGGGCAATGCCGCCGGCATGGTCGACGGCGGGAAGAGCGGTATCGGCAACCGGCTGTCCTGGGAATGTAGTCATGTAGACAGTCTACTTGGTCGTGAACGACCAGGTGCGACTGACTGCAGTTCCGTCGATGGCCCCGATGAAGGTAACGTCGTAGGTGGTGCGTGCGGCCAGCGGCGCCAGCGGGACGATGGCGGCCGCCGAGGACGTGGTGGTATTCGCATCCTGGCCCAGGGCCAGCAGGCGCGTCGACAGGTTGCTCGTGGTGCCGCGCGCGCGCATGGTGAAGCTCTGGACCGTCAACCGGCGCGTGAGATTGGTGTGCACGCTGACGGGATAGCCGACTTCGTTGACGCCCGGGTCCGGTACCGGATCCGGTTCTTCATAGTCGCTGAAGAAGTTCGGCGGCACCGCGGTCTGGCCGTTGACGGGCCACACGGCGAGCGTGTTGGCCGCCAGGCCGGGACCGAAGCCGTTGTTGGCCGCGAAATCGGCGGTGAAGTAGCTGTAGCCGGCCGACGTGGTGGCGGAACCCGCGCCGGCTTCCTTGAACACGGGCTCGAAGATCACGAAGCGGTGGTAGATCGCCGTGATCAATTCCTCGGCCATATAGAAGCCGGTTCCTTTATTCGTTGCGGAAATCACTTCGCCGATCGCGTTCGATCCCTGGATCACGTAGTTCGACGCGGCCAGGCGGTCCTGCAGGCGCACGCCCGTGAAACCCTGGCGGCCCGCGGTCTGCTCGTGCGTCACGACGTTGTTGATGCGCTGGTAGTCGGAGTGGCCCTGGGCCGCGTTGTCGATCAGCGGATTGCGCGTCAGCGCGGACATGCCCACCTGCGCGCGGCGGTAGTTGAGCCAGTTCAGGCCATCGGTGGCGATATTGTTGGTGACTGCAGGCGCGGACGCATCCTGGCCGGAGAAGCCGGTATTTCCCGCCGGCGTACTGGTGCCGTTGACGCCGCCCGCGCTGCCGGTGACGTCGTTGTCGTCGCTGCCGCCGCAGGCGACCAGCGCCCAGGCGGCGATGCAGGCGGCCGCGATGCTTTTCGCGCGATGCAATCTACTCATCATCTCACTCCAATCCGTACATACTTCGTCAAAGAGCTCCCATTCTAGGGCAAATCAAGGAACGACGGCGGCTGTCGGGTCAAATGCTGTGCGCACGTAAGTCCATGTAAAATAAGCCATTATTTCGTCTTATCGAGCATGCATTTGAAGCCTACCCGCCAGCAACGCCTCGCCCGCGCCAAGTTCGCCCTGCCCAGTTTCGTGACCCTGCTGTCGATCGCCTGCGGCTTCGGCAGCATCGTGATCTCGGTCGACAACGCACCCGTGGGCGACCCGGCCGACTACCGCCTGGCAGCGATCCTGCTGGTGCTGGCCGGCGTGTTCGATGCGCTCGACGGCCTGGTGGCGCGCGCCACCAACACCCAGTCCGCATTCGGCGTGCAGCTCGATTCGATCGCCGACGTGATGAACTTCGGCTGCGCCCCCGGTTTGCTGCTGTATTGCTACGGCTTCGCCCAGATGGGCGCCGCGCATCCGACGCTGGTGCGCATGGGCGGCCTGGCCTGCTTCGTGTTCGTCGCCTGCGGCGCGCTGCGCCTGGCGCGCTTCAACGTCATGGTGGGCAAGACCGATCCGCGCTACTTCACGGGCATGCCGATCACGGCGGGCGCCGCCTGCGTGGCATCGGTGGTGGTGGCCTGGCCGGACCCGGTGGCGAGCATGACGCACGCCTTCCTGGTGATGCTGCTGATGGTGGCGGTGGGCACGCTGATGGTCTCGACGATCCGCTTCCCCAGCTCCAAGCAGCCGAAATCGAAGGCGACCTTCATCGTGCTGGGCGTGGGCGTGGTGCTGCTGGCGCTATTGCAGACGCGCTTCTTCGCGCTGTTCTTCGTGTTCTATATCGGCGCGACGCTGCTGCTCAACATCGCGTGGCAGGGCGGCTGGACGAAGATTGCGCCGCCGAAGGTGTACGACGACGAAGCCGTCGAATGAGCATGCGGTGATGGTGGGCACGTGGTGCCCACCCTACAAATCGGATGCCTGCCGTAGGGTGGGCATCACATGCCCACCATGCGCACCGATAACGCTTAAACGAATTTGTCGAGCAGCGCGGCCAGGTGCTGCGCGCTGCGCTTCGCTTCGTCCAGATCGCCGGCCTGCTCCGTATGGGTGACGATGCTCCCCGCCAGCAGCTGTACGAAGGAGCGGTCGAGCGCCTTGCGTGCCGCCGCCATCTGCTGGGCGACGGCGTCGATGTCGCCCGGCGCGTCGGCCAGCGCGACCAGCTTCTGGATGCCGCGCAGCTGCCCCTCGACGCGCGCCAGGCGGTTCAGCAAATCCTTCTTCTGCTGCGCCGTGAGGGCGTGTCCCTCGACGATCTTGAGCTGGTCGGGCATGGCGGCGCGGTCCTTACGCGACTTCGTGGCCGCGCGCAGCGCGCAGGATGGCGAACCAGTCCGTGCGCGAGAGCTGGAACGTGGTGCCGGCCACCGCGACGGCGATCGCCTCGATGCGGCCGCTGCCCGTCAGCGGGATCGGGCGCGACGGCAGCTGCATGATCCAGGCAAAGACCACGCTGGCGAACGGCTTCTGCAGGCGGTCGGCGATCTCCTTGATCACCAGGCGCAGGCGCTCGGCGTTGGCGTCGTTGGCGCTGAACAGGCGTCCGCCCGCCAGCGGCGACCAGATCATCGGCGCGACGCCCAGGTCCTGCAGGCCGTCGAAGGTCTCGTCGAACATCGGCGCCACGTGCAGCGGCGAGAATTCGACCTGGTTGGTGGCCAGCGGGATGCGGCGGTCGAGCGATTCGAACTGGTGGCGGCTGAAGTTCGACACGCCGACGTGCCTGACCTTGCCCGACTGCTGCAGGTGCGCGAACGCCTCGGCGATCTCGTCGAAGTCCATCAGCGGATCCGGACGGTGGATCAGCAGCAGGTCGAGGCGGTCCGTGTGCAGCTGGCGCAGCGATTCCTCGGCCGACGCCACGATGTGCGCGCGGGTCGTGTCGTAGTGCTGGATGGCGTGGTCCGGGCGCTTGTCCGACAGCAGCTTGATGCCGCACTTGCTGATGATTTCGATGCGGTCGCGCAGCGAAGGCTGGGCGCGCAGCGCTTCGCCGAACAGGCCCTCGACGCCGTAGTTGCCATAGATGTCGGCGTGGTCGAACGAGGTCACGCCCAGCGCGATGCACTGCTCGATGAGGGCGACGCGCTGCTCCACCGTCATCTTCCAGTCGACCATGCGCCACATGCCGGCGACGATGCGGGACAGGGCGAGTCCGCCTTCCTTGCGGGGCGTGATGCGCGGGCAGGACAGGTCGGCGGGCAGGGGATGGGTCATGGGTGTGCTCTCGAAAAACGATGGCTAATTATAGCTAAAGCAACAGTATAAAAACGTCGTTCCCGCGCAGGCGGGAACCCATACTGAAGTGAACAGGGACGCTCAGCATGGGTTCCCGCCTGCGCGGGAACGACGGTGATTTCGTGATGTTGAAAGGTGAATTACTTCATCCAGAGCCGCATCGAATCCCACGCACGTCCGAAGATGCTCGCTTCCTGCACCTCGTCCAGCGCCACGACCGGCAGCGCCAGCAGCGGCTTGCCGTCGACGACCATCTTCAGCGTGCCGACCTGCGCGCCGCGCGCCACCGGAGCGACCAGCGGGTCCTTGCGTTCCAGGACCGGCTTCATCTTCTGCGCCACGCCCTTCGGCACGGTCACCAGCACGTCGTTCAGGAAGCCGATCTTGACGGTCGAGCTGGAACCCTTCCAGATTTCCGGGGTGGCGATGGCCTGGCCCTTGGCGTACAGGCGCACGGTGTCGAAGTTCTGGTAGCCCCAGTTCAGCAGCTTCTGGCTTTCGGCGGTGCGGTTCGCATCCGAGGTGGCGCCGGACAGCACCGAGATCAGGCGGCGCTCGCCGGCCGGACCGTTCGGGCGGTGCGCCGAGGCGATCATGCTGTAGCCCGAGGCGTCGGTGTGGCCCGTCTTCATGCCGTCCACGGTCGGGTCGAGCCACAGCAGGCGGTTGCGGTTCTGCTGCTTGATCTTGTTATAGGTGAATTCCTTGACCGAGTCGATTTTGTAGAACTCGGGGAAGTCCTTGATCACGTGCGAGGCCAGGGTCGACAGGTCGCGCGCGGTCGAATAATTGTCCGGCGACGGCAGGCCGTGCGGGTTGGCGAACTTGGTGTTCTTCATGCCCAGGCGCTGGGCTTCGCGGTTCATCAGCGTGACGAAGGTGCCTTCGTCGCCGGCCACCGCTTCGGCCAGCGCCACCGCGGCGTCGTTGCCCGACTGGACCATCAGGCCGTACAGCAGGTCGTTCACCTTCACCGGCGTGGCCGGGTCGATGAACATCTTCGAGCTGCTGCCGTCGACCTTCCAGGCACGCACGGAGACGTTGACCATCTGGTCGAGGGTGAGTTTCTTGTCGCGGATCGCCTGGAAGGTGACGTAGGCCGTCATGACCTTGGTCAGCGATGCCGGTTCGATGCGGGCATCCGGATCCTGCGACGCGATGATCTGGCCGCTGGTGGCATCCAGCAGCAGCCAGGAACGGGCGGCGATTTGCGGGGCCGGCACGGTCTGGGCGCTGGCGGCGGACATCAGGAGGACACTGGCGGCGACGGCCGCGATTAACTTTTTCATGGGAAGCAAAGGGTCAACGGTGAGATGAAGCGCAGGCAACGCGGCAAGCGTTGCCCAAGAAAAAGACGGACCAATAGTATAGGCCGAGCTAGGGCCTAGATGTCACGCTTCCACAGTTGTGCGACAAGATTTTTAATGTGCACGAGCTTGCGGTGGAAGAAGTGATCGGCGCCGGGGATCACGGTGACGGGGATATCGAGCGGGCGCGCCCAGTCGAATACCTGTTGCAGCGTGATCGTATCGTCAAGTTCGCCGTGGATCAGGATGGTGTCGGCGGGGACGTCCGGCATCGGCCATTTGCCCGCCGCCGTGCCCACCAGCGCCAGGCGCTCGGGTGCGCGGCCCTGGGCGGCCAGGCGCTGGGCCAGTTGGGCCTGGACGAAGGTGCCGAACGAGAAGCCGGACAGGGCGACCGGCAGGCCCGGATATTCGTTCGTCATGTGCTCGAACATGATCTCCATGTCGTCCGTCTCGCCGCGGCCCTCGTCGTACACGCCTTCCGATTCGCCCACGCCGCGGAAGTTGAAGCGTGCCGTCACGTAGCCCAGGCCGACGAAGGCGCGCGCCAGCGTCTGCGCGACCTTGTTGTCCATGGTGCCGCCGTACAGCGGGTGCGGGTGCGCCACGAGGGCGATGCCGCGGGGGACGCCTTCCTCGGGTTCGTCGAGCAGGCATTCCATCTTGCCGGCACGGCCGGTCAGGTAAAACTTGTGCGAGTTCTTGTTCATGTCAGATCTTCAGCCGGTCGACGGTTTCGCCCTTGACGATGTGGCGGTCGATGATGTCGTCGATGTCCTCGTTGTCGACGTAGGTGTACCAGGTGCCCTGCGGGTAGATCACGACGACCGGGCCTTCCTCGCAGCGATCGAGGCAGCCGGCCTTGTTGATGCGGACCTTGCCCTGGCCGGACAGGCCCAGTTTCTTGATGCGTTCCTTGGCATGCTTCATGGCGTCCGCGGCGCAGCTCTTGCCGCAGCTGGGGCGGGCGTCCTTGCCTTCGCGTTCGTTCGTGCAGAAGAACACGTGGTGTTCGTAGAATGGTTTGGCGTCGTTCATGTTCGGTTCCCGGTGAATGCGGTGCGCCCATCATCATACGCGCCCCGGCTTAAATTGCGCTTTATCGGCCGGCTCAATTCCTGTTCAGGCGGTGCGAAGGCAGCAGCAGGAACCACAGCGCGATGAAGGGCCAGGCCATGCCGAGGAATTGGGCGGCGCCGTTGAAGTTCAGGAATTTACCCTGCTGCCAGGCCTGCAGCGTGGAGACGAAATACGGATTGGCGGGAATCGTATTGACCACGATGAGCGACAGCACCAGCGTCACGACGGCCAGGCGCCGCTGCGCCACCTGGGGCGCGAAGGCCAGGCCGGCCAGCATGATCAGGCCGATCAGGAACCCCCCTTCGGCGCCGGGCGTGACCCAGGCCAGCGCATTGTCCGGCGAGAAGAACAGCGACGTGGCCAGCGTCTTGACGACGGCGCCGACGGCCATCAGCGCCAGCATCAGCCACAGCCGCGGGGCACCGCGCCGGGTCAGGCACAGCAGCACGAGGCCGGCGCCGGCCATGCCGCAGGCGGTGATGATGGTTTCGGACAGCCAGTACTGCTCGACGGTCATGATGGTGTCGCCGCGCAGCATGGTCACCAGGTCGATGTCGGTGTCGAGCCAGTCGGACAGCCATTCGGACAGCAGCGGCAGCACCTGGCCGTTGCCGAATAAGTAGCCTTGGGGATAGACCTGGGCCAGCGGCCACAGGGCGACCAGGACCAGGCCCTGGCTCGCGTGCGCGGCGAACCAGTGGCGCCGCAGCCGGTACAGGCGGCTCTGGTCGAGCAGGCTGCGGGCGAAGCAGGCGCCGACGATGGCGCCGGCCAGGCAGCCGCCCGCATTGGTCAGCAGGTCGAGGTTCGACGGCACCCGGCTGGGCAGGTAGTTCTGCACCAGCTCCATCGTGCCGGAAACGAGGATGCCGACAATGCCCGCCACCAGCACGGCCCAGGCGCCGCGCACGGCCGGGTACAGCGACAGCACGATCAGGGCGCCGAACGGCATGTAGCCGACGATATTGACCATGACGTCGAAGCCGGTCCACCAGCGCTGCGGCTGCAGGTTCAGGAAGGTGAACGGCGACAGGCCCGTGCTGCGCCAGCCGGTAAACGGGAACCAGCTGGCGTAGACGATCAGGAGCAGGTAGGCCAGCAGCGTGGCGCGCGCCACCGGGGAGGCGCGGGGGCGGCCTGCCTCGTCTTGCGCTTCGGTCATCGGCGCGCGTTGGCGTTCGTGTCGGCGTTGACGGCGGCGCCGAGCGTGCCGAGCCAGCCGACGATGTCGGCGGCCACCGCGTCGGTGCTGGCTGCCAGGGCGCGCGCGCCGCCGGCGGCGTCGGCACTGGTGGCGGGCGTGCTGCGCACGAAGGTGCGCTGGTCGACCAGGGTATGGCCGCGGAATACCGACGCGCGCACGGCCACCCGGCCGCTGCTCTGGGTGGCGCTGGCGAAGTCGTGCACGAATTCGTCGACGTCGATGCGCAGCAGCGGGATGCCGAGCGACGCATCGGTTTCCGACAGCACCTTGGCGCCGGCTTGGCCGATGCGCATCTTGACGCGCTGGGTCATGAGCTGCAGCGGGTTCGCCGTCCAGCGGCTGTGGGCGTACGTGCGCGCCTCCATCTGGTCGGCATAGCTCAGGCGGTAGAACATGCGTTCGCTGTCCAGCGCGGACGAGCCGGTGATGTCGGTGACGACGATCGCGCCCAGCGCCGCATTGGCCTGGAGATTGGCCGGGGCCGCGGCGGGGCCGAAGTCGAACTGGGTGGTCGGCTGTCCCTTCTGCGAGGCGCAGCCGGCGAAGGCGAGGGCGCAGGCGCCGCCGATCAGGATGCGTTTCAGGAGCTGGGTCGGAAGCAAGGTCACTGGATTCCTCATTTGGTCGGGGGCACGAAGCCCGGTTCGCCGGGGCCCGGTTCCGGCGTCGGCGCGCCGAACAGGATGCTTTGCGGGCGGTCGCCCAGGCCGTTCACCGTGCGGCGCACGGCGCGCAGCGAGGTCTTGGCCTCGTCGGCCATCTCGACCACGTGCGGCAGCGTGTGCAGTTCGAGGTCGGAGGTCACGCCGCCGAGCGAGTCGATGGCGGTGCCGGCCCGTTCGATGGGACCGCCGGGCGCCTGCAGGCTCTCGGCCAGGCGGTTGTAGTTGTTCGCGGTGGTCTGGATGCTGTCGGCGGCGCCGCGCACCGAACCCATGGTCTGGTCGAACTTCGTTTCCAGCGCCGGCAGGCGCGCCAGCGTCGGCTGCAGCTGGGCGGGGATGGCGGCGTAGGCTTCGGCGGCCTTGCCGATATTGTCGATGGCGCCGGACAGCTTGTCCGTATTTTCCTTGCTCAGCACCTCGTTGACGCGCTCGGTGATGTGTTCGGTCTTTTCCAGGATCGCCAGGCCGCGCTTTTCGAGCTGGTCCAGCAGGCCCGGACGCAGCGGGATGCGCGCCACCTGGCCCGCATTGCTGTTCAGCAGGGGCGAGCCGGTGCGCTCGTCATCGAGCTGGATGAAGGCGATGCCGGTCACGCCCTGGTAGCCGAGCGTGGCGTAGGTCGTGGTGGTGACGGGGCTGCCTTCGTCGATCGACAGCTTGATCAGGATCTGGCCCGTGACCTTGGGGTCGAACACGATGTCGTCGACGCGCCCCACCTCCAGGCCGCGGTAACGCACCGTCGCCTGCGGATTCAGGCCCGGGATGGTCTGGGTGGTGACGATCTCGTAGGGGTGGGTCTCGGTACGGTCGCGGTTCAGCCACAGGCCCACCAGGACGGCGGCCACCAGCAGCGCGATCGTGAAGAAGCCCGTCATGAGGGCATGCGATCTGTTTTCCATGTCAGTCTTCCGATTCCTTTCGTGCATAGCGCTCTTCGAGCACTTCGAGCGCGCGCTGGCCGCGCGGGCCCAGGAAAAAGTGTTGGATGAACGGGTGCTGGACGGCCAGCACGTCGCAGGATGGTCCCACCGCGATCACGTGCTTCTCGGCCAGCACGGCGATGCGCGAGGACAGTGCGAACAGCGTGTCCAGGTCGTGCGTGACCATCACCACGGTCAGGCGCAATTCGCTGTGCAGGCTCTGGATCAGCGAAACGAAGGAGTCGGACAGGTCCGGATCCAGGCCGGCCGTCGGCTCGTCCAGGAACAGCAGTTGCGGCTCGAGCGCCAGCGCGCGCGCCAGGGCGGCGCGCTTGACCATGCCGCCGGACAGGTCCGAGGGCATCTTGTTGGCGTCGCCCGGGCCCAGGCCGACCATGTCCATCTTCAGCAGCACGGCGTCGCGGATCACGTCCTCGGGCAGGGCGCGCAGTTCGCGCAGCGGCAGCGCGATATTGTCGAACACGGTCAGCGCCGAATACAGCGCGCCTTCCTGGAACAGCATGCCCCAGTGGTTGCGCATGCGTTGCAGCTGTTCCGGGCTGGCGCTGCTGACGTCCTCGCCGAACACCTGCACGGTGCCGCTGGACGGGCGCTCCAGGCCCAGCATCTGGCGCAGCAGCACGGTCTTGCCGGTGCCGGAGCCACCCACGATGGACAGGATCTCGCCGCTGTAGATGTCCAGGTTCAGGTCCTGGTGCACGACGGTGCGGCCGAAGCGCGTCCACAGCTTGCGGATCTGGACCACCGGCGGACCCACGTCCTCGTCCGGGCGGCGGTTCAGGCGCTGGGGCGCACGGTTCTTCTTGGTGTCCGCCATCAGAAGCCCACTCCCGAGAAGACGATCGCGAACACGGCGTCGGCCAGGATCACCACCGTGATCGCCGTGACCACGGACGTCGTGGTGCCGCGGCCCAGGCTTTCCGTGTTCGGCTGGATGCGCAGGCCGAAGTGGCAGGAGACGAGCGCGATCAGCATGCCGAACGCCACGCCCTTGCCCAGGCCGATCCAGTAGTTCACCACCGGCACCGCCGACGGCAGCTTCTGTATGAAGTAGCGTGCCGACAGGCCCAGCTCGACCTTGGCCGAGGCCATGCCGCCGATCAGGGCCATGGCATCGGTCCAGACGACCAGCAGGGGCATCGCCAGCGCCAGGGCCAGCACCTTCGGCAGGATCAGGCGGTAGCCGTGGGAGATGCCCATCACGAGCATCGCGTCGAGTTCCTCCGTCACCCGCATCACGCCCAGCTGCGCCGTGATCGAGGAGCCGGAGCGGCCGGCGACGAGGATCGCGGCCAGCAGCGGGCCCAGTTCGCGGATCACGCTCATGCCGAGGATGTTGACCAGGTAGATGTCGCCGCCGAACATGCGCAGCTGCTGCGCCGACAGGTAGGACAGCACCACGCCGATCAAAAAGCCGACCAGCGCCGTGATGCCCAGCGCCTGGAAGCCGGAGTGGTAGATGTTCGCCGAGATCTCGCGCCACGGTCCGGTAAGCGGGCGGCGGATGAAGCGGCCCGTATCCTGGATCACCTGGCCGATCAGCGTGACGAACCCCTTCAGGTGCTCGAAGAAGGTCAATACGGCGCCGCCCAGGCGGATCACGCCCTGCATCGGGCTGGTGCGGGTGCGCGGCAGTGCGATGTTGCTGGCTTTTTCGATGCGGGCGAACAGTTCTTCCTGGCGGGGGTCAAGCGTCAGGTGGTCGGGGCGACGCTTGCCCCAGGCATTCCAGAACATCTGGGCGCCGATGTGGTCGATGCTGGCCACCTCGGACAAATCCCAGGTCGCCGTGCTCCCCTTGAGCGATTCCAGCGTCTTGTTGACGCTCTTGAGGGCGCCGCGCTTGGTCAGCGCATGGACCTGCCATACGCCGCGCGCCACCACGGATTGCCCCGTGCCGGACCCTGGATGTTCGATGGTTAATGTTGGCGCATTTTCAATCCGCATTGCGGCAGTGTAAAAGAGAATCGTGGTGACCGCCACCGGCGCTACGGTAGCGTAGCGGGGGCAGGTCCGGGACGGGCGTCAGGCAGCGAGATGGCGGACCTGGCGTTCGGGGGCGGCGGCCTGCTTGTCGGGCGCATGGGCGGCCGGCTTGTGCGCATTGCCGGCATAGTCGCTGGCGACCAGCGCGGCCGCGGCATCCGGCGCCATGCCGCGTACCTGCAGCCATTGCTGCACCAGCTTGGCCAGGCGCTCGAGGGCGATGCGGTGGGTGGCGTCCGTCTTCGTATAGATCCAGTCGGAGAAGGCCATGAAGTTGGCGAACGGGCTGTCGGCCAGCATCGCGCGCGTCGTATTGACGAAGCGGCCCGAGTTGGCGACCAGGTCCCAGTAGCGCGCGAAGCGCACCAGGCGCTGCATGGTACCGAAGTCGATGCGGTCCGTGGCCAGCACGGTATAGGGCGGATACGGGTCGTAGACCATGCCGTAGCCTTCCGTGTGGCGGATGATCGGGGTGCCGCGCAGGCGCTTCAGGATGCCGAACTGGATCTCGTGCGGCCCCAGCGCCACCAGCTGGTCGAAGCCGCGCGCGAAGCTGTCGACATCCTCGCCCGGCAGGCCGGCGATCAGGTCGACGTGCAGGTGGGCGTTCGACTGCTCCGTCAGCCAGCGGATATTGGCCGCCGCCTTGGCATTGTCCTGGCGCCGGCTGACGAGGGCCTGCACCTCCGGGTTGAAGCTCTGGATGCCGATCTCGAACTGCAGCGCGCCGGGTGGGAACTGGGCGATCGTCGCCTTCAGCGCTTCCGGCAGGTGGTCGGGCACCAGCTCGAAGTGGGCGTAGACCGGTTCGTCGGGGTGGGCCGCGATCTTGTCGAGGAAGAACTGCATGATGCGCTGGCTGGTCTTGACGTTCAGGTTGAACGTGCGGTCGACGAACTTGAACAGGCGCGCGCCACGCTGGTATAGGTCTTCCATCTCGGCCAGGAAGGACTCCAGGCCGAACGGCCAGGCCGTCTTGTCCAGCGAGGACAGGCAGAACTCGCACTTGAACGGGCAGCCGCGCGAGGCTTCCACGTAGATGGTGCGGTGGGCGATGTCCTCGTTACTATATAGAGCGTAGGGCAGGGCGATGTCGGCCATGGGCGGCTGCACGCCCGCATGCACCTTCATCAGCGGCTTGGGGCCGTGCAGGATCTCGCCGCACAGCTTGGGGAAGGTGATGTCGCCCCAGCCGGTGACGACGTAGTCGGCCAGGCGCACGATCTCCTGGCCGTTCGTCTCGTGCGAGACTTCCGGGCCGCCCAGGACGACGACGACGTCGGGTGCCACGCACTTGAGCATGGCGACGACTTTCGTCGTTTCCTCGACGTTCCATATATAGATGCCGAAGCCGACGATGCGCGGCTCTTTCGCCAGCAGGCGTTCCACGACTTCCGTGGTCTTGGCGCCGATGACGAATTCCATCAGCTGCGTCTGCTCCTGCAACTCCCCCATATTGGCCAGCAGATAGCGCAGCCCGAGCGAAGCGTGGGCATAGCGGGCATTGAGTGTGGAAAGCAGGATCGTCATGGCGTTGCGGGGAATGGAAAAGGCCGGCAGGGAAAAATAAGCATTGTACGCCCTTGCGGGCTGCTTCCGGCCTTGGTATCATTCTTTCCCTCGTCGGAAACGACCGGCTGTTTCAAGCAGCCGCGACAGATTCGATGAGACCGCGACGCGCACGGCGCGAAGCAAACTGGAGTTGACGAGTTACGCGAAACACTGCATAATCTCACTTCTCTGCTGCTGACGAACAAAACGATTCGCAA